>JBNJEJ010000064.1:0-3721 GCA_051745735.1 Pseudomonadota bacterium | reverse complement strand
TGCGGATTGTCGCGCTCTCAGCGCAAACAGCCGTCGCGAAGCGACAAATCCCAACCGCCAGAATGGCATAAGTGCAACCGATCGGTTATATTTCAGGAAATAATCCAGGAGGTTTTATGGCGCATATGGCCGAGCTATTATCAAAGCATCGCGAAGATATTCAGCAAATTGTTGCGAAGCACCACGCGAAAAATGTGAAGGTGTTTGGCTCCGTTGCGTCAAAAACGGACGTTCAAGGCAGTGATATCGACCTGTTAATAGAAACAACGCCGGAAACGACACTGTTTGATATTGGTGCAATCAAGTTTGAACTCAGTGAGTTGTTAGGCGTCGACGTTGATGTGCTAACGTCGAACAGTTTACCGTTAAGCTTCAAAAAACAGGTTGAACGGGAAGCTCGTTTAATATGACGAATTGGTATGGCGTACCATAGAGCGAGACTTACCCGAAATGCACTCGCAAGTGAAGTCGGCGTTAAAGTCACTTGATCGTTAAATGACAAGATGTCGCGTCAGAGACGCGACCTACAGGTAAAAGGAAGCCCTGTGTCTAGAGCCCTTTTAAAATCCGGTTTCATCGTCAGCTTTATGACCCTTATCTCCCGGGTGCTTGGGTTGGTGCGCGATGTGGTGATTGCCAACCTGATGGGTGCCGGTGCTGCGGCAGATGTGTTTTTCTTTGCCAATAAAATCCCGAATTTTTTACGGCGGCTGTTCGCCGAGGGCGCTTTTGCTCAGGCTTTTGTGCCGGTGCTTACCGAGTATAAACAGGGTAGGGAGCTGCCCGACCAGCAGCTGTTAATCGCCCGCGTCTCCGGAACCCTGGGAACCATTATTACCGTGGTGACCATCTTTGGTGTGGTCGCTTCGCCGGTGGTGACGGCGTTGTTTGGTATGGGCTGGTTCCTGGACTGGTGGAACGACGGCCCGCAGGGGCATAAGTTTGTGCTGGCCAGCGACTTATTGCGTATTACCTTTCCTTATTTGTGGTTTATCACGTTCACCGCCATGGCCGGGGCAATTCTTAATACCCTAGGGAAATTCGCGGTGGCGGCGTTTACCCCGGTGTTTTTAAATATCGCGATCATTTCGGCGGCCATCTGGCTGGCACCCAACATGGAACAGCCGGAATACGGTTTGGCCTGGGGTGTGTTTTTCGGTGGCCTGATTCAAATGCTGTTTCAGCTGCCGTTTTTGAAAAAAGCCGGGTTACTGGTAAAGCCGAAATGGGGCTGGGCCGATCCGGGTGTCACTAAAATCCGCAAACTGATGCTACCAGCCATTTTTGGGGTTTCGGTCAGTCAAATTAATTTGCTGCTGGATACGCTGATTGCCAGCTTTTTAATGACTGGCTCCATCAGTTGGCTTTATTACTCGGATCGGCTGCTGGAGTTCCCGCTGGGGCTGTTCGGTATTGCGATTGCCACGGTAATATTACCGGCGCTGTCCTCGCGCCATGTGGATAAGTCACCGGAGGATTTCACCAAAACTCTGGACTGGGGTATCCGCATGGTGCTGATACTCGGTGTGCCGGCTATGGCGGGTTTGTTCTTTCTGGCCGAACCCATGCTGATGGTGCTGTTTATGCACGGCGCCTTTACGCCGGACGATGCGCGTATGGCGTCTTACAGCCTGATGGCGTATTCCGCCGGCCTGCTGAGTTTTATGCTGGTAAAAGTGCTCGCCACCGGATTTTATTCGCGCCAGGACACCAAACGCCCGGTAAAATTCGGTGTTATCGCTATGGCGGCTAACATGGTCTTTAATATTGCCCTGGCCATTCCGTTCAGTTATGTCGGCCTGGCTATGGCGACCGCGGCCTCGGCCGCCATCAATGCCGGCTTATTGGGCTTTACGCTGTATCGAGAAAAGGTACTGCAAGCCCAGCCCGGCACCTGGCGCTTTATCACGCAAGTACTGCTAGCAACCGCCGCCATGATTGCCGCGATTTTATGGTACAGCCCCGCCACCGAAGCCTGGCGAACCACCTCAATCATCGAACGGCCCTGGCTACTCGCCCAGGTCATCGGCCTCGGCGGCATCGCCTACCTTGGCACCCTGCTCATCACCGGCATGCGCCCCCGGCATATCGCCGGAAAATGATGAATCCCGCCCCATCGGCTCACACCGAGGGGTTCAAAAATTGGCGCCGCCAAAAAAAATTTCTGTCGACGGTGCTTAATTTCGCTTGATCACAGACGGCATGCCAGTTGTTCTGAATCGTGGTTTGCTGAAATTCGAATATTTCTGTGGCCTCTGGTGCGGTAAGTAAAAAGTTGGGTGCGGCCTCTAAACACGTTGCTAGTTGGCTCGAGTTATTGTTGCCGATGATGAGCATAGCCTGGCCTTGTTCATTTCCCGTGCGTGCCTGTGGGCAAATGTCGTAGGCGGGGGTCAGGGTTAATCGATTGCCATCCCAAAATGCGGCGTGATTTCGGGCGTGGTCGTCGGTATTGCCGCAGAGGATATTAAACACCAGACGCGAAAAAAGCTCTTTTAAGGTTGCCTTAGGCTGAGCAAAACGATGGCGAATGATTTCGGTCAGAGTTTCGTAACTGGCATAACGCGCCATCATATCGTCTAAGCCAAACAAGGTCAGTGCCGATACCATGAGTTTGCGGCTCCAGCCAGTTGCCTGACGGCAGCGGTCAAACCGCTGAATAAGCAATACGTCCTTGCCGAGTGAGTGAGTCAGCTGAACCGGCGCGACATTGAGTCCGACAAGTTCAGCCAGCCGCATAGCAATGAATTCAGCTTTAACCACACTGTAAATATCGTTTGATGCGGAAAACTTAGCGATGTACTTAATGTTGTTGTCTTCGATTAGCGCTTTGGGCCGTGCACCGCCGATAGAGCTGCCATGGTACAAAGCCTGATCAAGCTCGGGGCTTAGCGGTAATCCTTTTTCTACCCGTTGGGCTGACTGCATCAGCTCGTCTAAGCTGGCGTTCTTAGGTGAGCGGGGAATGTACTCCGTCGGTGACTGTTGAAAATCCAGCGCTCCAATTCGGTCCGATCCTGATTCCAGCAAATACGTCAGTTCGTCAACGGTGTCCGTGTCCATTGTTTGCGCTGCCCGACCGTGAAGCTTGTTGATAATGACGCGTCGGCCCCAGGCATCGGGCGCCGCGTCTCGAAGACAGCCAGGCATAACCAGACCCGGCAAGTTGGCTAGTATCCCTCTTTTAAGTGGTAGCTCGGGCTCGCAAATGGGTATCGCAGGAGGGGCGTCGTTAATCCGCTGCAGGTAACTCTGGCCGTAATTAAATGAAAATTTGTTACCGTCTCTCTTTAATCGGCCGGCAATGATCGGATCAACCTGATTGGGTAACCAAATCCAGACATAAGCTTCTTTCGGCGATTGATTAGAAGTCATCATCTATCTCTTTCGGCGATTTGCGCGCTTTTTTTGGCAGCAGCGCAAGCCTCTGTTCGCTATGTTTGATATGCGCTGCAAGCTGAGATGAAGCAGGATCAGCATTAAATAAATTTACACCCAACAAGGTTGCTACTTCGAATGTAGCGCCAATTTCACAGCGAGCATCAGCCTTTTCGATACGCTGCAGCAAGCTTCTGGAAATCCCCGCGCGTTCAGACACCTCCTGCATGCTAAGCCGCTGCTCAAGACGCGCTGATTTAATGAGCCGAGCCAAAAGCGTTAACGCGTGTTTGGTGTACTGTGAATAAGTTCGTTGTTTAGGTTTTGCCATAATGGGTTATTA
>JBNJEJ010000063.1:0-3859 GCA_051745735.1 Pseudomonadota bacterium | reverse complement strand
GTACAGGTCTCCGGTATTGCCGGCGATCCGCTGACTTATCAACAGTGGCACTTACGCAACACCGGCCAAAAATCGTATTCGCAAAGCGATGAGTTTTTGGATTTTCTGGTGAATGTTTTGGGTTATCCCGAAGAAACGGCCCGCGAAATTTTCTTTGATGAGACAATTTACCAGGCCGGCGAAGACATGAATATTGTCGAGGCTCATGCTCAGGGCGCCTTCGGCCAGGGCATGATAGTCGGTGTGGTCGATTCCGGTTTAGAAATTAATCACCCGGATTTACAGGCTAATATCGCAGCGAATAAATCATTAAACGTGGTTCCGGATGCCATCAATAAGTCCGACCCAACCAGTACCTCGCTAAGCGGCGACCACGGTACCTCGGTTGCCGGGTTGATCGCGGCGGTTGCCGGTAACGAGGAAGGCGGTCGTGGTGTTGCCCCAATGACCAAAGTTTTCGGGGTCAATTATCTGGGCGGTGAGGGTGCACAAACGATTCTCAATGCCGCACTCAGCCACGGTTTGCCGGGCAGTGGTATTACCCAGTCTGACGAGGTTATTGCTTACAACCGCAGTTACGGTATTTCGCTGCCGTTTGCACTGTATTCTTCAGCGACAGACGAATCCTTTGAACAGTACGTGATGCTGGCCTTACGAGATGGTAAAGGTGCGCTCAACGTTAAATCAGCAGGTAACTCGTTTACGGGCACCGGTAACTCTGGTTACTTTAGTGGTATTTGTGATGCCAGCGGTGCAACCGAAGCCAATTTGAGTTGTCTTAACGGTAACCTGGACCCGTCGAATGCAAGCTTCTTCACGGTGTCTGTCGCGGCAGTTAACTCTGACGGTAATCACACCAGTTATTCGACGGCTGGCTCGAACGTATTTGTTTCTGCGCCTGCAGGTGAATACGGCTATGCAGCGCCGGCTATGGTGACAACTGATCAATCAACTTGTCTGCAGGGCTATTCAAGTTTCCCAAGTCAGGATGCTACCGACGGTGCAACCGGAATTCCGGGCTACTTCGCCGGACTATATCCGTTTAATGCCCCAGGGCATCCGGAAAACCCGAGTTGTAATAACACCTCAACGTTTAACGGTACGTCGTCTGCCGCACCAAACACCTCGGGTGTGGTTGCGTTGATTGGCTCAGCCAACCCAGACTTAAGTGCTCGCGACATTCGTCACATTCTGGCCAACACGTCAACCCAGGTGGACGCTGATGACGAGGGTGCTGTACTGACGGTCGGTGAGGGCGAGTTTGTTGCCGATTCGGGCTGGGTGACCAACGCCGCAGGTTATAACTTTAACCTGAAATACGGCTTTGGCCGGGTTGATGCCGGTGAAGCGGTTCGTATGGCTAAATCAATGTCACCCGGTAGCATGGGTCAGTTGGCCTCGACCGGTTGGCTGGACGTTTCGCCCGAAGCGGCGATTGATGTACCGGATAACAATGCCGAAGGTGCCAGCTATAGTTTTGAAGCGCCTGCTGGCCTAACGCTGGAAGGCTTACAATTCCGCTTAACCGTGGCAAACGATGACTTCGCGGGATGTCAGCTGAGTACTGCCGGTAACGATTTGGCGGTTGAAGTGACCTCACCAGCCGGTACGAAAACTCAATTGCTGACCGGACGTCAGGCGATTAACGTGGGTGCGGACGGGTTCTGTAGTGAATACATCCTGGAAGACACTGTGTTTTTAGCGAACGCGTTTTATGGTGAGCCCTCAGGTGGCGAATGGACTGTCCGCCTGGTCGACACCAATGGCAGCGACTTAGTGGCTGATGGTCGGGCACTGGGCGGTGCTGAAGAAGCAACTTTTGCTAATAACAGCACACCGACGCGACTGGAAAGTATTGCCGTTCGTGCTTTTGGTCACCAATAAGAACAGCCGGAGAAATAATATGAAATCAGTAAGTATCGTAACACTGGCCGTTTCTAGCCTTATGGTGGCCAGCGCCTGTGCACAGCAGTTGCCCGTTCCGCAACCACAGGAAGACCAACAAGCGTCAACCTTTGTGGATGGCGAGCGCGACTATAAAATGTATCAGTTTGTTCAGGAGCCTGAGCCGGCGACCGGTAATAACCTGGCCGACCGTTCTGACGAACGCCTGTTAGCAGGGACAGAGATGGTGAACACCCTGTCTGGCAAGCAAGCCTATGTTTCTGGCGTGGTTTCTGTGCTGACCGAAGGCGCTGAAGCCGACGAACTGGCACAGCAATTTGGCCTGACAGTCGAACGTGTTTATGGACGTTTGAATTTAACCTTACTGCGTGCTCCTGAGGGCACCGATATGCTGCAATTACGCCGTGACATGATGGATTACACAGGGGTCAGCAACGTTGATGTAGAAATCGTTGAAGACTTGCGTGAGCCGGACATCATTCGGTAAATTGGTTAGCAAGATCATTGCAGTTAGTAAAAAGGCCGTTTCGCAAGGAACGGTCTTTTTTATTTCACTTGCCTGCCCGATCGCCGCAATAAAACTGTCATTCAATTTGTGGTAAACTGGTGTTACAAAGTTGGCGTATTAAAGCGCAGACAGATTGGAGAAGTTGTTATGAAACGAACCCTTTTAGCGGCCAGTGTCGCATTATTTGCTGGCTCGGCAGTTGCCGACGGTCACGAGCAGCCCAACATTATTTATGTGATTGGTGACGGTATGGGCTTTGAGTTTATCAGCGCCTACCGTTACGCCATGTCCGATTTAGAAACCAAAGACATGGCCGAAACGCAGTTTGACGAATACCTGACTGGCGCGGCCATGACTTACCCAGAAGATGATACCTGGGTCACCGATTCAGCCGCCAGTGCGACTGCTCTGGCAACGGGCGAAAAGTCCTATAACGGTGCCATTGGCATGGATAACGACAAAACGTCGCTGAAAACGGTGATGGAATACGCTAAAGACAGTGGTTATATGACCGGTTCGGTGTCGACCTCGCAAATTAACCATGCCACACCGGCGTCGTTTTTTGCGCACCACCCGTCGCGTTACGAGTACAACAAGATTGCCGACCTGATGGGTCAGCAGATCCTGGATGGCGATTCAGCATTTGATGTGATTTTAGGTGGTGGCCAGCAGTATTTTGTCCGTGAAGACAAAAACTGGCCAGAGCTGATCGAGCAGCAGGGCATGCAGGTCATCATGGACATGCAGCAGCTGGAACACGTTCAGCAGGCGCCGGTTATGGGTTTATTTGCGCCTAAAGGGCTGCCTCATGCTATCGATGAAGGCAAAGATTCACTGGCTCGCATGACCTCTACCGCGCTGCGCTTGCTGGACAACGAAGACAAACCTTTCGCGTTAATGATTGAGGGCAGCCAAATTGACTGGTGCGGTCACGCCAATGATATCGCCTGTGCGGTACACGAGATGGACTCGTTAAACAAAACTCTGCAAGTGGTTGATGAGTACATCGAGAATAACCCGAATACGTTGTTTGTGATGACGGCTGATCATTCCACTGGCGGCTTAACGTTGGGCCGTGACGGCGAATATGCTTGGTACTCCGATCGAGTAATGGATATCGAGCACTCGATTGCGTACATGCGCAAAAAGCTGTTGGCAATGGACGCTGACTTATGGCCACGTTATGTCGCCGATGCGGTTAATTATGAGCTGAACGCGGACTACATTGAACGTTTGGCATCAGCAGCTCAGCTTGAGGGGGAAGGTCGTGAAGACGCGCTGCACCAGGCACTGGCTTATATTACCGGTGACATCACCGGCACCGGCTGGACAGGTTCAGGTCACACCGCCGTTGATGTGCCCGTTTACGCCACCGGCCCGAACAGCGAGCAATTCCGCGGTTACATGGATAACACCGACCTGGGTAAACGCCTGATCGAGATTGTT
>JBNJEJ010000062.1:0-3975 GCA_051745735.1 Pseudomonadota bacterium | reverse complement strand
CTCTATTCCGATGTGGGGCTGGCACTAGCGACACTCACTTGATCTCTGCCTTGCTCTTTACCTTTATATAACGCCTGATCAGCCCGTTTAAATAAGCTGGCCCAACTGTCACCACCTAATAAAGTTGCAACTCCGATAGTAATAGTTACCGAAAAGGTCAGAGACTCCAGATTGAACCTTGTCTTGCTCACTGTTTGCCTCAGTCGTTCCGCAATTTGCTGAGCACTTTCGACATCTGTTTCGGGCAACAAGACCGCGAACTCCTCACCGCCAATTCTTCCACAATAGTCAGAGTCCCGCAGGTTTAACATCATCAGCTCGGCAAGTTTCTTAATCACTTTGTCACCTTCAGGGTGTCCGTAGGTGTCGTTAACTTTTTTAAAGAAATCAATATCAACCATCAGCAGTGCGAGCGTGGTCCCATTTCTTTCTGAACGGCTGATCTCCTTTTCGACGGCATCGATAAAATGACCTCGATTATAGATCCCGGTCATTGCATCGGTCGATGAACGACGTTTCAACTCCTGTTCAAGTAATTTCTGTTGCGTAATGTCGATAATAACGCCATGCCATCGTGTCGTGGTTTCATTAATCCGCTCGGGTACTGACATGCCGGTTAACCAACGCATTTTATCGCCTGACCCCGCTCTGAATTCATATTCCCACGGTGATAAGCTCTTCTCAGACTGCTCAATGGTTCGATGAAAGCCTTCGATATCTTCATCGGCGATTGCATCAAGAACCATACTGGCATCCTTTTTTGCCTGTTCCTCAGAAACATTAAATAACTCTTTCACACGACCGTTAACGTAAGGAAAACTGACTTTTCCATGAGCTTCTTTTTCATACTGATACAGCATTGCAGGTACCAGATGACTGAGTGTTTCAAGGCTTCGGTAGGCCGAAACCCAGTCATCAATAGCGCGCAGGGTACCGGAAATTTCTAACCCTTTTTCTGCTGCTAATGAATGCTCAGCCATGATGTCTTCGATCCAGACGTATCTGTCCTGGCTGTTGCTCAGACGGTATTGCCTTCTCAGCGGCTCCTCTGATGAAGACTCGACCCAATCGTTAAATGCCTTGAGTGCGTGAGGTAAATCATCCGAATGGACTTTATCCCGCCACCACGAATCAAGATTGTTAATCGAATTCGCCGGATAGCCCAGCACGGCTTCTATGTTCGGCGATATATAATCAACACTGAGGCCGTCTAAGCTGCATCGATAGAATATGGTGGGTAATTTGCTAACCAGCCCTTGAAAGAGATTTAGCTGAGCCTGAACACTGAATTGTTCTGATGAGCTGGAAGTGGGGTCCACATATGCCTCCAAAAACTTTGCCTGACTTGTATGTTCTTTCATTTCAGGCTGATAGTGTAACTTGTGAACACTTGTTTGACTATTCGAACATCCAGCGATTACTGTCATCACGATACTTAATCTGCGTTAAAATCCTTTAAAATGTAAACTTCTTTTGTAATCTGGCGCTAAAACACGTAGATTACGCGCCTATTTTTTGTTCAGGTGTTAAATCGTGATTTCTGCTGCAAACGTCACCATGCAATTTGGTGCAAAACCTCTTTTTGAAAATATCTCTGTTAAATTCGGCGAAGGCAATAAATATGGCCTGATCGGTGCAAATGGCTGCGGGAAATCCACTTTCATGCGCATTCTAAGCGGTGAACTAGAACCTTCAACGGGTAATGTTTCCATCGAGCCCAACATGCGTGTTGGCCAATTACGCCAGGATCAGTTTGCTTACGAACAATTCAGCGTGATTGATACCGTTATCATGGGCCATGAACAACTCTGGCAAGTAAAAGCAGAGCGGGACCGCATTTATAGCTTACCTGACATGAGTGAAGACGATGGTATGCGCGTGGCCGATCTCGAAGTCGAGTTTGCTGAACTTGACGGCTACACCGCTGAATCGCGTGCCGGCGAGCTGCTGCTTGGGCTAGGCATCCCTCAGGAGGCCCACTTCGGTCCGATGAGCGAAATTGCTCCGGGTGTCAAATTGCGGGTGTTGTTAGCACAGGTACTATTTTCTGAACCCGATATTATGTTGTTGGATGAACCGACCAACAACCTGGATATCCACACCATCCAGTGGCTAGAAAATATTCTTAATGACCGCCAGGCCACCATGATCATCATTTCCCACGATCGTCATTTTCTTAACAGCGTCTGTACGCACATGGCGGACATTGATTACGGCGAATTACGGGTTTACCCCGGTAATTATGATCAATACATGTTTGCGGCAACTCAGGCACGTGAACAATTACTGAATGACAACACCAAAAAGAAAGAAAAAATTGCCGAGCTGCAACAATTTGTTAGTCGCTTTTCTGCCAACGCGTCAAAAGCCAAACAGGCCACGTCACGGGCCCGACAAATTGAAAAAATCGAGTTATCCGAAGTTAAAGCGTCCAGTCGCGTGAGCCCCTATATCCGTTTTGAACAAGAGAAAAAGCTGTATCGGCTGGCGTTAGAAATGGACGGAGTCAATAAATCCTTTGATGACTTGCAGGTGCTCAACAACTTGAGCGCAATGATTGAGGTCGGTGAGAAAGTCGCCATCTTAGGAGCCAACGGTGTGGGTAAAACCACATTATTAAAAAGTTTAGTCGGCCAACATACTGTTGATAGTGGTGTGATTAAATGGTCAGAAAACGCCAACATCGGTTACTACGCGCAGGATCACGCCGATTGGTTTAAAGACAAAATCAGCGTCTTTGACTGGATGAGTCAATGGCGACAGCCGCACCATGATGAACAAGCCATACGGGGAGTACTGGGCCGCATGCTATTTTCCCAGGATGACATTTATAAGCCGGTAACAGCTCTCTCCGGTGGCGAAAAAGGTCGTATGGTGTTTGGCAAAATCATTATGCAGCGACCAAATGTATTAATTATGGACGAACCCACCAACCACTTGGACATGGAATCGATCGAGGCTTTAAACCTAGCCCTTGAAAATTATGATGGCACCTTATTGTTTGTTAGTCATGACCGCGAGTTTGTTTCCTCGCTAGCCACCCGTATTATCGAATTAACCGATAAAGATATGCGCGACTTTTCCGGCACTTACGATGACTACATACAGCAACATTAAGCCAACCATTGCTTAAGCTGAGCTGGCGACCTAACGCCAGCTTGCCGTGCGGCCTCTGACTAGCACCTGCTGCTGCTTATTTTCCAGGTAAAGGTACCCGCCAGCAGGTGAGCACTGATTGATTTCAATAGGCTGTCGTTGGAGCTGCCGGGGGTACTCACGTCTGAGGTAACCCGCTGCCTGAACACTGGCTGATCCCGTTGCTGCGTCTTCGGCCGGCCCGTATTGCGGGGCAAAATAACGCAGTTGCAGCGCGCCTGACGGTGGTCGGTAAATAACGATCAGAGCGCGTTGGCTAAACCGGCATAACAAAGTGGCATTAAAACTCAGCTGTGCCAGCGGTTGTTCGAGCTCCAGCAACACATAATCATTAGCACCACCACAATAACAACCATTAAGAATGGGTTGCCGCACAAGCCTTTGCCAAAATTTAAAATTGCGTAACGGCCTCTGTGCTAACGGTTTATCCCGATAATAGGCCGACCGACGATCAAATCCCAGACTTACGTCACCAGCAGGAGTGCATAAGCGTTGCTCATTTCCGGTGCAACCCAGCTGCTCATGAAGATAAGCAATGACCGCAAGATTGCCCGAGCCGCAGCGACGCACCGGTCTGCCAACGCTAAAAAACTGCGCCTGAAAAGCACCCACACCACCATTTAACAGAATTAAGTTAGCGGTTTGTTGGAACTCCACGGGCAGTTCGCGCCACCCGGGCCCCGTGCGAAAGGCGATGTGATGTCGGTTGCCAGCGGCCCGATGACCATAAAATACATCGACTGAACAAAGTTTCCCGGGCGCAGACATCGGCTAACCAGCAGAGTTGTCTAGGTTATGGTCTGAGTTGTGGCCTGAGTT
>JBNJEJ010000061.1:0-5135 GCA_051745735.1 Pseudomonadota bacterium | reverse complement strand
GCCGGACTACTCCCACTCAATCGTCGCGGGCGGTTTGCCGGAGATGTCATAGGTGACTCGCGAGATGCCATCCACTTCGTTGATGATGCGGTTGGATACTTTTTCCAGTAGTTCGTAGGGCAAGTGGGCCCAGCGCGCGGTCATAAAGTCGATGGTTTCTACGGCCCGCAGGGAGATTACCCAGTCGTATTTGCGCTGGTCGCCCATAACACCGACCGAACGCACCGGCAGGAACACAGCAAATGCCTGGCTGACTTTGTGATACCAGTCGGCGTTGTGCAGCTCCTCAATGAAGATGGCATCGGCGCGACGCAGTAAGTCGCAGTATTCTTTTTTGATTTCACCCAGTACACGCACGCCCAGACCGGGTCCCGGAAACGGGTGACGGTACAGCATGTTGTAGGGCAAGCCCAGTTCAAGCCCGATTTTGCGCACTTCGTCTTTAAATAATTCACGCAGCGGTTCGACCAGCCCCAGTTTCATGTCGTCGGGCAAACCGCCGACGTTATGATGGGATTTGATGACATGGGCTTTGCCGGTTTTTGAACCAGCGGATTCAATCACATCGGGGTAGATGGTGCCCTGTGCCAGCCAGTCGACTTCGGTCAGTTGTGTCGCCTGCTCATCAAAAATCTCGATGAAGGTGTTACCGATCAGTTTGCGTTTTTTCTCGGGGTCGTTTTCACCCTGCAGAGCATCTAAAAAGCGAGCCTCGGCTCTGACCGGTAAAATGTTAAGGCCGTAATGGTCACCGAACATTTCCATCACTTGTTCAGCTTCGTTTAATCGCAACAAGCCGTTATCGACAAAAATACAGGTCAGCTGTTTACCGATGGCGCGGTGCAGCAACATCGCCGTAACGGACGAATCAACCCCGCCGGACAAACCTAAAATGACTTTATCACTACCCACCTGCTGACGAATTCGTTCGACGGCATCGTCGATAATTTTTGCCGGTGTCCATTGTTTTTCGCAGCCGCAAATAATGCTGACAAAATGTTCCAGCATGCGCATACCCTGTCGGGTGTGAGTAACTTCCGGGTGAAATTGCACGCCGTAAAAATGACGTTGCTCATCGGCAATAACGGCGTATGGGCAATAGGAGGTCTTCGCCACTGTATGAAAGCCTGCCGGAATGGTATCGACCTTGTCACCATGGCTCATCCATACATCCAGCAACGGTGCCCCGGATTCGCTGACGGCATCTTCAATGGCTTCGAACAGGGGGCTGTCAGTCACCATTTCGATTTGCGCGTAACCAAACTCGCGCTCCAGCGAGCCCTGTACCGAGCCGCCCAGCTGATGCGCCATGGTCTGCATACCGTAGCAGACACCAAAAACCGGTACCCCGGCGTCAAACACGTATTGGGGGGCACGCGGCGAGTTTGGCTGGGTTACACTTTCCGGACCACCGGAAAGAATGATGCCTTTGGGATCGAAGTCTTTTATGTCCTGCTCGTCCACGTCCCAGGCCCATAACTCACAATACACGCCAATTTCCCGAATGCGCCGGGCGATCAGCTGGGTGTACTGCGAACCGAAATCTAAAATCAGTATTCGGTGGTCATGAATATCTCTGCTCATTTAAAATTCCGTCATTCTGTTTAAAGGCTATAAGGCTGTTTTACGAGCTGCGATAGTTAGGCGCTTCTTTGGTGATTTGCACATCGTGAACATGCGATTCGCCCATACCAGCGGCTGTCACTTTGACAAACTGTGGTTTGGTGCGCATTTCTTCTATATTGGCACAACCGGTAAGACCCATGGCCGAGCGGATACCGCCCATTTGCTGGTGAATAATAGCGCCGATAGGCCCTTTATAGGAAATACGCCCTTCGATGCCTTCAGGCACCAGTTTGTCGGCATCATTGGATTTCTGGAAGTAGCGATCCGATGAGCCATTGTTCTGATTCATTGCTGCCAAACTGCCCATGCCCCGGTAGGACTTATAGTAACGCCCTTGATACAGTTCGACTTCGCCGGGTGACTCTTCGGTGCCTGCCAGCATGCTGCCGACCATTACGCAGCTTGCGCCAGCCGCCAGGGCTTTGGCAATGTCGCCGGAAAAACGGATACCGCCATCGGCAATCACCGGAATGCCGGTGCCGGCCAGTGCATCAACCGCATCACTGATGGCGGTTATTTGCGGTACACCACAACCGGTCACAACGCGGGTGGTACAAATTGAACCAGGACCGATACCCACTTTTACCGCGTCAACACCGGCTTCAGCCAAGGATTTTGCACCACCGGCTGTGGCAACGTTGCCAGCAATGATTTGCAAGTTGGGGTAATCTTTGCGGGTTTGTATCACCCGATCAATAACGCCTTGCGAATGCCCGTGAGAGGTATCGATCAATAACACATCGACGCCAGCTTCGACTAACAGACGGATGCGTTCTTCGGTACCGGCACCGACACCAACAGCCGCGCCAACGCGCAGCGAGCCAAGCTCATCTTTGCAGGACTGAGGTTTATTTTCGGCTTTTTCAAAATCTTTCAGTGTGATCATGCCTTTTAATTTATAAGCATCATCAACGACCAGAATTTTTTCGATACGGTGTTGGTGCATCAGCTGCAGGATTTCTTTACTTTCTGCGCTCTGGTGCACAGTGACCAGCCGATCTTTGCCGGTCATGATGTGTTTTACGGTTTTTGCATCATCGTCTTCGAAGCGCGTATCACGGCCGGTGACAATGCCCACCAAATCGCCGTTTTTTTCGATCACAGGGAAACCCTGAAAACCGTGTTCGGCGGTCAATGCTTTGATTTCACCTATGGTGGTGTCGGGATTTATGGTAACCGGATCGGCAACAATACCGCTTTCGAATTTTTTGACTTTACGGACGTGCGCCGCCTGCTGCTCTGCAGACATATTTTTGTGGATAAAGCCAATTCCCCCCTCTTGCGCCAGCGCAATTGCCAGGGCCGCTTCGGTGACCGTGTCCATAGCCGCCGACAACAGCGGTATATTAAGACTAATGGTTTTGGTCAATTGGGTTTTTAAATCAGCTTGATGGGGTAGGACAGAAGAGTGTCCGGGAACTAATAAGACGTCGTCAAAAGTCAGGGCTTCTTGGGCAATTCGCAGCATTGCAACACTCCGTAACGGGATTCATGTTGCGCGTGGATTATACATAGCCTCAGCATTTTCTGCAAGCGGAATTGTCGGCATAAACGGATGCAGGCGACTTTATATACCACACAGTTTAGACGTCTAAACTTCTTGACAGCTAGAGCGCTATTTGTAATTGTTGCTCTCTACTGAGCTTAAACCATGTAAGGGGGCGTTATGGTTTCGCCAATTGCCCGGTCGTTTTATGTCAATACCGACCGGGGCCGTGTTAAGGGTTATCGCTATGGCAATGCTGACGCGCCGGCGATGGTGGTGCAAGGGGGTATTAGCGCTACCGGCGAGCTGTGGAAGCTGGACGGCAGCGGCTGGTGGCAAACGTTGTATCCATTGTTTGCAGACAACGACCGGATTCAGGTATTGAGTTTTGACTACCTGGGCGGGCTGGGCGGTTCGGATCTGCCGCAGCAGTGTTTAACGGTAGCCGAGCATGCTCAGGCCTACCAGCAGGCCCTGTCACAACTGGGTATTCAGCAATTGCGCGGTTGGCTGGGCGGCTCGTTTGGCGGCATACTGGGTCTACAGGCCGCGGCTTTGCGCCAGGGGCCCGTGATCGAGCGGTTAGCGGTGTTAGGTGCCGCCCACAAACCGGCTATCCAGTCTACGCTGTTAAGAGCCTTTCAGCAGTTACTGCTGCAAAATGCTGATAACGAACAACAGGCGATCGTACTGGCCCGCGCGCTTGCCATGGTGACGTACCGCAGTGCCGATGAATTTGAGCAACGCTTTACCACCGGCGATGAGGCCCTGCAATACGTGCTTGCACAAGGTGAGCGCTTACTGCAACGGCATGGTCGACAGGCCAGTCAGATATTTACTCAGCTGACACCGGCTTTAAACGATTATCAGGTACCGGTCGCCGATGTTAACTGCCCGGTGCAGCTGGTCAGCTTTAGCGGCGATAGCATAGCACCCCCGTCATTGATCCATGAGCTTAGCCAGCAATTACCGGACTGCCGCCGCTTATTGTCGATTAAGACCCATTACGGGCATGACGGTTTTATTAAGAATGTGGCGGATTACCAGCCTTCACTCAGTCAGTTTTTTACCCAACTTACGACGACCGAAGATCATTACGCGGAGCATGTTTTATGAAAGATGAAACTCTGGCCATTCATCACGGCTATCAAACCGACCCCACAACTAAGTCGGTCACTACCCCTATTTACCAGTCGGTGGCCTACGAATTCGATGACGCTCAGCACGGCGCTGACCTGTTTGATTTAACCGTACCCGGTAACATTTACACCCGCATCATGAACCCCACCAACGATGTGCTGGAACAGCGCGTAGCTGAACTTGAGCATGGCATTGCCGGGTTGGCGGTGGCTTCGGGTATGGCGGCCATTGAGTACGCCATCATCACCCTGGCGACAAACGGTGATAACATTGTTACTACCCCGCAATTGTACGGCGGTACTTACACCTTATTTCGTCACATGCTACCGGGTTTTGGCATTGACGTACGCTTTGCCGAAGACGACAGTCCCGAGGCCATTGCGGCGCTGATTGACGAGCGGACCAAAGCTGTTTATTGCGAAACGATTGGTAACCCGGCCGGCAACATTGCTGATTTAGAAGGCCTGGCAGCGGTGGCCCATGCGGCCGGCGTGCCCCTGGTAGCGGATAACACGGTGGCCAGCCCGGCGCTGTGCAAACCGATTGATTTTGGCGCCGATATCGTCGTGCACTCACTGACCAAATACATTGGTGGCCACGGTAACTCGGTGGGCGGGCTGATTGTTGACTCAGGTAACTTTGACTGGCGCCAGCAAAGCCAGCGCTTTCCGCAGTTCAGCAATCCGGAACCGGCTTATCACGGGATCATTTACACCGAGACCTTTGAGGCGGCTGCTTTTATTGCCCGCGCGCGCACCGTGGCGCTGCGTAATACGGGTGCGGCGTTGTCGCCTTTTAATGCTTTTTTGTTGTTACAAGGTTTGGAAACTCTGAATTTACGCATCGAGCGGCATTGTGAAAATGTCAGCAAGGTAGTTGCTTA
>JBNJEJ010000060.1:0-5545 GCA_051745735.1 Pseudomonadota bacterium | reverse complement strand
CTTGGCTTTCAAAAATTGCCAACGTAGAATGACCCCATCGAATCAACCAAGAGAGCGGTATGCCAAACCTGCCTGTGCGCTTTGCCTTCCTTATTATCGCTGTATTCCTGTTAGTTGGCTGCAGTCCGCAGCAACGGCCGGACCAGCTGAGCGTGGTTCAGGAGCGCCAGGTTTTGCGGGTTGGTACACTGATGAATCCCACCAGTTATTATTTTGACCATGATCAGGAAGAAGGTTTCGAATTTGACCTGGCCAGTGAGTTTGCTCAGCGTCTGGATGTTCGGCTGGAGATGGTGCCGCGCTTTGACGTAAACGATTTGTTTACGCTGTTGCGGCGGGGCGATATCGACGTGATAGCGGCCGGCCTGGATCGGACAGCAACCCGCGATGCGCTTTATCGTTTTGGTCCCGCTTATGACGTGATCAGCCAGAAACTGGTATTTAAACAGGGATCACGGTCTCGGCCCCGTGACCTGCAGCAGGTTACCGACGGCGAAATTGTGGTGGTGGAGGGCAGCTCTCACCATCAGTACTTACAAAGCCTGGGAGAAAGCATTCCGACCTTAAACTGGCGCGCCACGCGCGATCACGATGCGGTTGAGCTGATGCGTATGGTGGTTAATGAAGAAATCGACTACACCATTGCTGACAGCAATCAGCTGGAAGTGCAGCGTCGTGCCTACCCAGATTTGAGTGTGGCCTTTACCGTAAAGCATGAGCAGCGGGTAGGCTGGGCATTGCAGCAAAGTCAGGATGATTCACTGTACAGTGCGGTGGTTGAATTTTTTGGTGATATGAGGACAAACGGGCAGCTGGCTTACATTAAAGAGCAGCACTTTGGTCACGTTAAACAATTTAATTACGTGACCACCAGTTTATTCATTCAGGCCGTCGAAAACCAACTGCCCCGCTATCTGGACTGGTTTAAAGAACACGCCGGGACACTGGATTGGCGCCTATTGGCCGCGATTTCCTACCAGGAATCCTTGTGGAACCCGCGCGCCCGGTCGCCTACTGGGGTGCGCGGTATGATGATGCTGACCTTGCCAACGGCAAAAGCCATGGGGGTAAAAAGTCGTCTGGCTCCCGAACAGTCAATCCGCGGCGGTGCCCGTTACCTGGAGCGAATGCTGCGTAAGATCCCGGCGCGTATTCCCAACCCCGACCGCACCTGGTTTGCCCTGGCGGCTTACAACATCGGTTTTGGCCATTTAGAGGACGCGCGTGTTTTAACGGAACGGCAGGGCGGTAATCCGGATCGCTGGCTGGATGTAAAGCAGCGGTTACCGTTGCTGCGGCAAAAACAATTTTACCGACAAACGCGCTATGGTTTTGCCCGTGGTAACGAACCGGTGACCTACGTCGGTAACATTCGCCGCTTTTACGACACGCTAAAGTGGCTGGACGAGCAAGGGCGGCTTTAAACGCTGCCGGGCGGCTTGCGCTTTTGCCACCCGATAAGGCACAATAATCATACACTCGTTAATCAGGAGCTGCCCATGCGCCGCATCCGCAAAACCGCCAATGACGCCCGTCGTCGGTCTGTTATTCACAAACGCAGAAAACGCATTATCGAACGCCGCGAAAAATGGTTCCGCATTGTGCAAAAGGATGGCAAGGCCAAGTGCCAGTAGCTCGCGTCAGGACGCACGCTACGGCATAGACATCAAACTAGGAGCACGACATGGACAGCGATGCTTGGTACGTATTAAAAACCAAACCGAAACAGGAAGTCAGGGCCGTTCAAAACCTCGAAAACCAAGGCTTTGAAGCTTACTGCCCGAAACTCACGGTGGAAAAAATTCGGCGTGGAACACGTAAAAAAGTGGTTGAACCCATGTTCCCCAGTTACGTGTTTGTGCACCCTGATAGTCTGGTTGAACAATTTTATAAGTTGCGCAGCACCTATGGTGTTGCGTCAGTGCTGCGTTTTGGCGATAACATCCCGCAGATCTCTGAAGGCTTTATTGAGCAACTTAAGCAACTGGATAATCGCGAAGAGGAACAGGCTCCTGCACCTGGCGACGCCGTTGAGATCAAAACCGGGCCCTTTAAAGGCTTTATGGCAAAGATCGTAAAACTTGATGGAGAATCGCGTTGCTTTGTCATGCTCGAGTGGATGCAAAAACAAGTCACCGCTAATTTCAGTTATCAGGACCTTGCCCTGTAGCACGCTACCCATTCACCGCCACTTGCTGTATACTCTTCGCGCAAAATTGCCCGAGTGTTTGGAGACAGAAACGTGGAAATATTTTACGGCGCGGCAGCCCTTTCGGCTTTTAAAATCACCAAGAAACTCGCCCAGTTGAAGCAAGCGGGGATCCCCGTTCGCGGTTTATCTGCCGAATACCGGCATTTCGTTAATTTGCATGCGCCACTTTCTGACTCCCAGCATGACACGCTGGCAAAACTACTGACTTACGGACCGGAAGCTGATCGCGCCTCTGATACAACCAGCGGTGACCAAGATGAGGCGATATATTACCTCCTGGTTACGCCTCGGCTAGGCACCATCAGCCCCTGGGCATCGAAAGCCACTGATATTGCGCACAATTGTGATTTACATAACGTGCACCGCATCGAGCGTGGCGTGGCGTACTTCCTCGAGGGCGACTTGTCCAACGAAGAACTGAAGCAAGCTGCGGCGCTGTTGCACGACCGCATGACCGAATCGGTGTTGTACCACCAGCAGGACGCGGACAAGCTGTTTCAACAGCAGGATCCAAAGCCACTGTCCAGCGTTGATATCCTTGCCCATGGGCGCGCCGCATTAGTTGACGCTAATACGTCCTTAGGTCTGGCGCTGGCTGATGATGAAATTGATTATCTGGTGGAAAACTTCAAAAAGCTTGATCGCAACCCCAATGATGTCGAACTGTACATGTTTGCTCAGGCGAACTCCGAGCATTGCCGTCATAAAATATTTAACGCCGACTGGACCATAGACGGCGTCAAACAGCCCAAGTCGCTGTTTAAAATGATCAAAAACACCTACGAAGTGGTGCCGGACTACGTTTTGTCGGCCTATAAAGACAATGCTTCTGTAATGGAGGGCTTTGATGCCGGGCGTTTTTACCCCGAACCAAACCGCGCAAGCCAAAACCCTGGCGACGAAGGAGCCAGCTATACCTACGGATACAACCACGAACCCATCCACATACTGATGAAAGTGGAAACCCACAATCACCCAACGGCCATCTCGCCTTACCCTGGCGCAGCAACCGGATCCGGTGGTGAAATCCGTGACGAGGGCGCTACGGGTGTCGGTTCCAAACCAAAAGCCGGATTGGTGGGCTTTAGTGTGTCCAACCTGAATATTCCCGGCTTTAAACAGCCGTGGGAAGAAAACTACGGTAAGCCATCACGCATTGTCACGGCGCTGGACATCATGTTGGAAGGCCCCTTAGGAGGCGCTGCCTTTAACAACGAATTTGGCCGTCCCGCGCTGACCGGCTATTTTCGTACCTTTGAGCAGACCGTTAACAGCCACAACGGCCGCGAAATGCGTGGCTATCATAAGCCGATTATGATTGCTGGCGGGCTGGGCAATATCCGCGAGGCCCATGTACAAAAAAGCGATATTCCCGTTGGAGCTAAGCTGGTGGTGCTCGGTGGTCCGGCAATGAACATCGGTTTAGGTGGCAGTGCCGCCTCGTCGATGGCCAGCGGTGAGTCTAACGAAGATTTGGATTTTGCCTCGGTACAGCGCGAAAACCCGGAAATGGAACGTCGCTGTCAGGAAGTCATCGACCGCTGCTGGCAGCTGGGTGCCGATAATCCGATTGCCTTTATTCATGATGTCGGCGCCGGTGGCCTGTCTAATGCCATGCCGGAACTGGTCGGTGACGGTGGCCGTGGTGGTCGCTTTGAATTGCGCGATATTCCTAACGACGAGCCCGGCATGACACCGCTGGAAGTCTGGTGTAACGAATCACAAGAACGTTACGTGATGGCCATAGCGCCGGAAAATTTGCCAACGTTTGAACAAATTTGTGGCCGCGAGCGGGCCGAATACGCAGTGATTGGTGAGGCGACCGAAGAGCTGACTATCTTGTTAAACGACGCTAAGTTCAGTAATCAGCCAATTGATATGCCGCTCGAGGTGCTGCTCGGTAAACCACCGAAAATGCACCGCGATGTTACCGCTAAACAAGCGAAAGGCGATTTCATTAATTTTGCCGGCATCTTACCGGAAGAGGCAGCCGAGCGACTCATGCGGCTGCCCAGCATTGCCGAAAAAACCTTTCTGATCACCATCGGCGACCGCAGCGTCACCGGTCTGGTGAATCGCGATCAGATGGTCGGTCCTTGGCAGATCCCGGTCGCTGACGTGGCGGTTACCGCACAAAGTTATGACACCTACCACGGCGAAGCCATGGCCATGGGAGAGCGCACGCCGCTGGCCCTGCTTAACTACGCGGCATCCGCGCGCATGGCGGTTGGTGAGGCGCTGACTAACCTGGCCGCAGCCGATGTCGGAGAGCTTAAGCGCATAAAAATGTCCGCCAACTGGATGGCCGCCGCCGGTCACCCTGGCGAAGACGCCGGCCTGTACGAAGCCGTTAAAGCAGTCGGCGAAGAGTTGTGCCCGGCGCTGGGGATCACCATTCCGGTGGGTAAAGACTCCATGTCAATGAAGACCCAATGGCAGGATGACGACGCAGCCGGCGAAACAAAATCAGTGACCGCACCCATGTCGTTGGTGATCACCGCCTTTGCCCGGGTTAATGACATTCGCAATACCCTAACCCCGCAGCTGAAGCTGGATAAGGGAAGTACGCACTTACTCTTAGCCGATCTGGGGCAGGGTAAAAACCGCCTGGGCGCCTCAGCGCTGGCGCAGGTATTCCAGCAGTTTGGTACGGAAACGCCGGACCTGGACGATGCCGCACAATTTAAAGCCTTTTTCGAGACCACTCAACAGCTGGTCGCCGAGGGTCGCCTGCTGGCTTACCACGACCGCTCGGACGGTGGCCTGTTCACCACCGTGGCGGAGATGGCCTTTGCCGGCCACTGCGGCGCCGAAATCAACCTAACGAGTACTGGTAAAAACGCACAGGGCTCAGTCCTCGCCGAACTGTTCAACGAAGAACTCGGCGCCGTGTTGCAGGTAACCGATGAGCAGTTGGAGCACGTACTGAACGCTTATCAGCAGGCAGGCCTGGGTGATATCGTTCACAACATGGGTCAGCCGACCGAAAAAGACGAGCTGGTATTTAGCCTGAACGGTGAGCAAGTACTCACTGGTTCGCGCACCCATTTCCGTACCTTGTGGGCCGAAACCACCCACCAAATGCAGCGGCTGCGTGATAATCCGGTTTGTGCGGACGAAGAGTTTCAATTAAAGCAGCGCGCCGATAACCCGGGCTTGCAGGCCAATCTGAGCTTTGACGTACATGAGGATGTTGCCGCGCCGTACATCAGCAAAGGCGTCGCGCCCAAAGTAGCGATTTTGCGCGAGCAGGGGGTCAACTCCCATTATGAAATGGCCGCCGCCTGGGATCGCGCCGGTTTTGACGCCATTGACGTACACATGAGCGATATT
>JBNJEJ010000059.1:0-6286 GCA_051745735.1 Pseudomonadota bacterium | reverse complement strand
CTGCACCCCCTCAGAAGAAATGCTGAAACGTCGTGGATACGGGGAAAAGTTACCGGTGCGTTTTTTCAAAAATCCGAGGGCGCGGCCAAGCCCACCGTCGTGATCAATGTAGCGCAACAGTATGATATTGTCCGTTAGATAGCCAATCTGCTCGGCGGTACTCTGAGTCTGGCCGCTGATTTTCTTTGTTTCTTCGATCAGAAAGGTGGTCACTCCCATGTTAGCCAGATAACGGCAGATCTCGTGCAGCCGCTGGACCAGTTCTTCGCCCGCCTTGATAGAAAGCCGAAGGCTACCGATACTGTCGATCAGTAGCACGCGGACATCACGCCGTTCGACCTCGTCCCGAATAAGGGCCGCCAGTTCATCGGCGCTGTAGGTTAAAGCTTCGATGGAATGGATGGTGAGCAGGTCATCGTCGATCAGATCGTCCACTGCGATACCAGTGCTCCGGCAGCGCTGGAGGATCAAGTCCCTCGACTCCTCCATGTTGATGACCGCTGAACGCACGCCCTGGGCCGCCTGCTCCTTCAGGTAAACCATACCCATGCTGGACTTTCCTACGCCGGACGGACCGGAGATCAGGTTGGTGGAACCTTTGTGTATGCCTCCGCCCGCGAGTTCATCTAAGGCGCTGATACCTGATCCCAGCATCTTGGCGGAAAAGCTGCGAGTATGGTCCCGGGCCTGCAGCCGAGGCGCCACTTTTAAGCCATGGCCGGTAAGCCGATACGTATGAGGACCAGGTGCTACATCGCTACCACGCAGCTTTGGCAGGCTAATCTGACGAGACTCATACCATGAATCCAGCTCTATGATACCGTCGCTGAGAAACGCCAAATTACCGTTCTCGCTGCTGGCCTCGGCCTCGGAAGTGAACACCACAGTCGCACCCTGGCCCTTGAGGAAGTGCAGCAGCCCCAGCGCAAGGTGGCGAAAGTGGTACTGGTCCTGAGCAAGATACTGCAGGTGACTCATGGAGTCGATAACCACGCGACTTGGAGCGTCTGATTCAACCCTTTTGCGTATGGTTTCCATAATGGGTTTGCCTTCCATTTCGGCCACCTCAACCACGTCATAGTTCTCCTCGGGACTAAAGGACGAGGCAGACGGTGATAAATCCAAAATTTGAATGGCAGAAACGTCCATGTCTTCAGGCGCGTTGTTACGAATCTGACTTTCCTGTTCGCCAAAGCTGATCAGCAGGTTGGATTTCTCACCAGCAGCAAGAAACTGCAGACACAGGGTGGTTTTGCCGGACCCGGGGCCGCCCATAACAAAATAAGCACCACCTTCCGGTAGCCCCCCTTGCATGACGTCATCGAGTGCCTTTACCCCTGTGGATAAGCGGGTTTGTTTGCTCGCTGTCGGCACCATAACTTTACTCCTTGTATTTACAAGACTCAGTTACTTCATTACCACAACCTATGAAAAAAAGAATAGGACACTTTATCCGCTTGTCAATGGCTGGATGATTATTTTTTGACCGGATTTCTCTGCCTGCTATACTCATCCCATGACATTATTTAAGGAGTCATGGGTAGCTTGTTAAACCCCGATAACTGGACGTTATTTCAGGGGCTGGCGGTATTTGCGCTTTGCGCGCTTGTTATTGCTATTGCCGGAACCCGCATTACGGGTATTGCCGATCAGCTTGCCGATCGCACCGGAATAGGTGAAGCGACCGTAGGCGCAGTGCTGCTGGGGGCCTCGACCTCGCTTGGGGGCTCCGTGATGTCAGTTACCGCAGCCTGGAACGGCAATGCCGATTTGGCCGTTAGCAATTCGCTGGGTGGCATTGCAGTACAAACTTTTTTCCTCGCAGTGGCCGATATGGTCTACCGACGCGCTAATCTTGAGCATGCTGCAGCGTCTGTTTCCAACATGATGCAGAACGCGCTACTGATTTTTCTTATTTCGCTTATTCTGACCACGCCGCTTTTACCCAATGTAACGCTATGGGGCTTACACCCAGTTACACCGCTGCTGTTTATCATTTACCTGTACGGTATTCATCTTGTGTACCGAGCGCATGACCAACCCATGTGGTCGCCGATTCAAACTCCCGAAACACGGCAAGACAAACCCGGCGACATTCGTCACATGCCCCCGTTGAAGCGGCTGGTAAGTGAGTTTTTCGTGCTATTTATTGTGCTCGGTGTTGCCGGTTATATGCTGGAGCCTTCAGCCACCGTCATTGCGACCGAAACCGGACTGACGCAAACCATTGTTGGCGTCATGCTGACCGCCATTAGCACATCAATTCCCGAACTGGTCACATCCGTCGCAGCGGTCCGGCGCGGGGCTTTAACCTTGGCGGTTGGCGGTATTATCGGTGGCAATGCCTTTGATACCTTATTTACCGCCGCAGCTGATATTGCCTACCGCGAAGGTTCAATTTATCACACCATGACCGATGCCACCCTGTTCTGGGTTTGCCTGACATTATTAATGTCAGCCGTTTTGATGATGGGACTGATTCGGCGTGAGCGCGAAGGCCCCGGCCGGATCGGCCTGGAAAGTGTCGTCATCACAGTGCTTTATGTTGGTGGGGTGTGGCTGCTGCTGAGTCAGATTTAATTTTTTCTGCAGCTTGCCAGACTATTCGCGCCACTTACTCCGCTTTTTTTACGCCGGTTCCACCACATATAAGCGCCGCTAATGGCAAGCAATGATTCGCAATACTATATATTTTGAGACGCATCGGTTTTACTTTTCCTATGGATTACTACCCGTCGCTTATGCGTTATAATTAGCAATCAAAGCTTTACAACCCAACAGGTCAACGATGACGGTTAAGCAATGCGAAATCACACTGCGCGGCCGCCAGCGCGGCTTTCATCTGATTACCGATGAAGTGGCGAGAGCCCTGCCTGGCCTTGGCAAGATAGAAGCCGGGTTGTTGCATGTATTCATTAAGCACACCTCGGCTTCTTTAACCATCAACGAAGACGCAGATCCCACCGTGCGTAATGATTTTGAGAGTCACTTTAATGAGATGGTGCCGCAAAATGCGCCTTATTATCAGCATACCCAGGAAGGCCCTGACGACATGCCCGCGCACCTTAAGGCCAGCCTGCTCGGCAGCAGTGTTTCCATACCCATTACCGATGGGCAGCTCAATATGGGTACCTGGCAGGGAATTTATTTGTGCGAGCACCGCGACCATGGCAGCGCACGGCAACTGGTGTTAACTGTGACTTCGCATTGACTCATTAAGAATCAAATTTTACGGGAATGATAGTAGATGTTGTATTCCCCCACTCATCCAGTAAGGAGGTCATATGCACGATCGTCCCGATTACCTGAAGAACATTTCTCCGCATCATGGTGAGGTATTACACAACGTGCTAAGCAAAGAAACGCGTGAAGCATTGGCCGCCAAACTCGACGTGATGCCGAACGGGCAGACCTGGTACGCAGATATTTATCAAAAGGCTATCTATGGGCCGATGGTTTTCCGCGACAAAGAGTTAGACATCATCGAGACCATCGAAAAGCTGTTACCCAATTACCGTATTTTGGCCGATCTCTACCTGGAGAAGACGCCAGATGACCAAGGATTCCCGTTCCACACCGACTTTGACTCTATCGGCTTTATGGAACACCCGGAAGATATGCTGACGGTTTGGATTCCGTTGACGCCTGTCAAAGAGGCGGGCTCGGGACAGCTTTCCATTGTCATGGAGGAGGGAGCGGTTCGCTTATCGCTCATCCGGGAAGCTAACCAATTGCACTCTCTCGTGCGGGTCGTCGATTCGTCAGTGCCCGAACACTTACCGTTTCAAATAACCCAGCAAGAGTATAACTACTTAGAAGGGACCAAGGTTACCCCTTCACTTGACGCTGGCGATGCGCTTCTTTTCTGCAACGCCTTTTTCCACAAGTCAGAGGACGTGCATCAGGGCAAACGCTCGGCCTATATCATGCGGCTTGTACCCAAAGATGCCAAGTTCAGCAGAACGCGCCTTCTTGGGCTAAAGAAGCTTGGGCAAAACCTTGCCGTTGTCGATGAGTTACTGAAGCAGCATTACCCTGACGCCTTGTAAGGCGTGGATGAAATTTCAGAGTGCTGGTCAGGCACTGGGCGCCTGTCGGTGACGTTGCGCTTAATCCCTCCAACGTCGAGGAAATTAAGCGCAATAATGCGGTTGCTTAAAACAGGTTTTTTGGACAACTCGGTTGAAAAACACCGAAAAATCGATCATGTCAGTCATCTTGGTTTACTCCAACCACTTTGTAACGCGTACTTCGTCCGCCACTGCCTGTTTTATACAAGAGACCCTGTGCAACTAGATCAGTTAAGTGTCGGGTAGCAGTCGCTTTGCTAACTTTGGCTACCGCTTTATACTGAGAAGCATTGATTCCCTCAGCAAAGTCACCGTTCAATAGACGATTTAACACTTTCTGCTGGTTAGCATGTAAATCTTTATTCGAATGACGTGCCCAGAACTTGGTTTTGTTCACAATACGATCAATTCTTGCCAGTGCACCATCTATAGCTTCAATCAACGTGCTTACAAACCAAACCAGCCAAGCCGTTATATCATTGTCATGCTTTTGCGTGTACTCGAGTATGTCGTAATAACCCGAGCGTTTGGCCAAAATAGCTTCTGACATAGCAAACAAACGAATACTTTGCTTATCGGCTTGGGCCAAGGCTCTGTCGGTCAGTGCACGGGTGATTCGACCGTTACCATCTTCAAATGGATGAATGGTGACAAACCATAGATGGGCAATACCTGCTCGTATGAGCGGGTCGTAAGCTGTGTCGTGCTGCGTTTTGTTAAACCAGGCGATAAATTCGGCGAGTTCAAACTTTATCGTATCTCTGGGTGGGGCCTCAAAATGGATGTTTGCCCGCGTGATAGGGCCGGATACTATTTGCATAGGGGCATCACCCCGCAACACACCCGGCTCGATTCTCTGCATTAGCGAATCATGATGCTCAAATAACCAACCATGCCACTTCAGCAGTGCTTCAAACTCTAGTGGTTTTTCCAGTTCAGTAACGGCGGCGCGCATCAAGCTGGCGAGTCCCTCTGAAGAGCCATCTGCTTTTACAGGTGAGTGATCGTCAATGCCTAATTGTCGTGCTAACGATGATCGCACCGCATACACATCGACCTTTTCGCTCTCTATCGCTGAGGATGCAACGATGTTAGTCACTAATGCGTCGAGGTTAAACTCCTCATTATCTTCAACAAGCGTCGACTTCCCTTTTAATTGACCTAAACGATCGGAGGCGTCACGCAGCAATGCCGTTAGCTCGCATTGCCGCCATACTAAATTAGGCCAATCCTTATGTTGCCAAAGCCACTTTGCCATCGCTACCGTTACCTTACTTTGTTGCTACGAGAGCCGATTAAACAACACATTCGGCTCACAGTATGAGCCGAATAGTAATTCTATTCGGCTCATGATGCAAATTTAGGTAAAATGCAGTCAACAAATAGAGGAGTCCGACATGGCACGAGCGCACGCAGTACACATTTTAGTAAAAACCAAAGAAGAAGCAGAAGATTTGAAGAAGAAATTGGCAGGCGGCGCTAAATTCGCAGACTTAGCCCGTAAGCACTCACTGTGTCCGTCCGGCAAAAGCGGCGGCGATCTGGGTGAGTTCCGCCGGGGTGAAATGGTACCGGCGTTCGATAACGTTGTATTCGGCAAGCCGACACTGGAAGTGCATGGTCCGGTTAAAACGGCATTCGGCTGGCACTTAATTAAAACGCTTTCCCGCAGTTAAGCCCGAGCCAAGATCTTATCTAACTCGTTGGCAAACTGCATACGATCGCGCTGATGCAGTGGTGGCGGACCACCAGTATGTTCACCACTGCTGCGCATCGTATCCCGGCACCGCCAAAACCGAGCAGTATGCTGATAAGCCGGCTGAACTGAATCAGAGTCATACAGCACCCACAGAGCCAGAAGTTTTAGACTACTTTCGTTTTGAAAAGCCAAAAGACAAGCGGAGTCTTCCGCGGACTTGGGGGACCCTAAGAAACCCATATGCAACTTTTAACTTACAAAGCTTGCATATAGCTATCTCTATGCAAGTTTCTTGACGCTAACGCACCCATGCCTTGATGATGCTGCAAGTCTATTAAAGTTTTCTATGATACTTCTTATGCAAGATTGATTGCCTCTAACTTTGATATGGTACTTGTATACAAAGTTTTAGAAGTAAATCGCACACATAGAACACCACATCAAAGAAAACTGCGGCTCGCGCACTAACTCACACACATCCTATCGCTACCTAACGATCATCATTAACATGATCAGC
>JBNJEJ010000058.1:0-6505 GCA_051745735.1 Pseudomonadota bacterium | reverse complement strand
CGTAATAGCAGCAGTCAGGGTTGTTTTACCGTGGTCAACGTGACCAATGGTGCCGACGTTTAAGTGCGGCTTCGAACGTTCAAATTTTTCTTTAGACATTGCAGCCTCTCTAACAAAATTCTTGCGGTGATTACCTTAACACCGGGCGGGTTTTGCTAGTGGGCCTACAAAGAAATGGTGCTGATAGGCGGATTTGAACCGCCGACCTCACCCTTACCAAGGGTGCGCTCTACCAACTGAGCTATATCAGCACGGATTGTAAATTGGAGCGGGTGGCGGGAATCGAACCCGCGTCATCAGCTTGGAAGGCTGAGGTAATAGCCACTATACGACACCCGCTTACAATTATGGGCCACCTCAAAACCTAGGAAATTGCGTGGTGGAGGGAGCAGGATTCGAACCTGCGAAGGCGGAGCCGTCAGATTTACAGTCTGATCCCTTTGGCCACTCGGGAACCCCTCCCTAATGCAATTTGAATTGGTGCCGGCAGAGAGAGTCGAACTCCCGACCTACTGATTACAAGTCAGTTGCTCTACCAGCTGAGCTATGCCGGCACCCCGGTTAGGTGGAGCGCATGATATGGCACTAAATTTGATAGTGCAATAGTTTCGCGTAAAAAAGTTAAAAAATCCTGATTAAGTGGTCAGTTTTTAGCTTGTTCGTGCAAAAAACCAACCTTTCTTAGTCGCCAACGCCTTAGGCGTTAAGCAAACGGATGGCGCAGTACGATAGTTTCCGCACGGTCAGGACCGGTTGAGATAATATCGACAGGTACTCCGGTAATCGCTTCGATTCGGGCGATATAAGCCAATGCCTGCGGCGGTAACTGATTATGCTGAGTAATCCCTACCGTACTTTGTTGCCAGCCCTCCAGCGTCTCATACACTGGCTGTACTAATTCATAGTCTTCGGCTGCTAATGGCGGATCTTCACTGATGGTGCCGTCAGCGAGTTTGTAGCCGATACAGATTTTTAATTCGTCCAGCCCATCGAGCACGTCCAGCTTGGTCAAACAAAAGCCGCTGATAGAATTAATCTGTACCGCACGTCGCATCGCAACGGCATCTAACCAACCGGTACGCCGTTTACGACCTGTGGTAGCACCAAACTCATGACCCTTTACACCCAGATGCTGACCGACATCGCAGTCCAGCTCAGTCGGAAACGGGCCACTGCCAACGCGTGTGGTATAAGCTTTTACAATGCCCAGCACATAATCAATGTAGCGAGGGCCAAAGCCTGCCCCGGTCGCAACACCGCCAGCAGTGGTATTGGAGGAGGTCACATAAGGATAAGTACCGTGATCAATGTCTAATAAGGTACCCTGGGCACCTTCAAACATGATTTTATCACCATTTTTGCGCGCTTTATCTAAACGGGCCGGAATGTCAGCCAACATGGGCTTGAGGACTTCAGCGTAAATACGGCATTGTGCCAGAACATCCGTATAGCTGACGGCGTCCGTCTTATAATATTCAGTCAAAGCAAAATTATGATAGGCCATGACTTCTTCAAGTTTTTCGGCCAGCCGTTGTTCATTGAACAGGTCACCAACGCGTAAACCTCGGCGTGCCACTTTGTCTTCATAAGCTGGGCCAATGCCGCGACCCGTAGTACCAATGGCCTCTTTACCGCGGGCCTTTTCGCGAGCCTTATCGAGAGCGATATGAAAGGGTAAAATAAGTGGGCAGGCTTCACTGATGTGTAATCGTTCCTGCACCGGCACGCCGCGCTGTTGCAACATGTCCATTTCTTCTATCAGCGCTTCCGGTGATAACACCACGCCGTTGCCGATCATGCATTGCACATTATCGTGCAATATGCCGGACGGAATTAAATGCAAAACAGTCTTCTCTCCGTCAATAACCAAAGTGTGACCGGCGTTGTGCCCACCTTGATAACGCACAACCAGAGTTGCTTTATCTGTTAACAGGTCGACGATTTTACCTTTACCTTCATCACCCCATTGGGTGCCGAGAATGACTACGTTTTGACTCATGATTGCCCCGCATTGAAAAAAAGCGCTGCAATTCTATCCTTAATTGCAGCTTTTGTACACGCGCATAAAAAAGCCCCTGTGCAACCTTTTAGCGTTGAACAGGGGCTTTACTAAGCGCTTGCAATTTAGTCTTGCGTAACGCCGTTCATGTCTTCCAGATACTTAAAGAAGTCACTGCTGCCATCCAGTACTAAAATATCGTTACCGGACTCAAATGACGCACTGTAAGCTTGCATACTGCGAATAAACGCAAAGAACTCGGCGTCTTTTGAATAGGCATTGGCGTATATACCTGCCGCTTCAGCATCCCCCTGACCGCGCAGCTGGCGGGACTGACGTTTGGCATCTGCTAACATAACCGTTACCCGGGCATCGACGTCAGCACGAATAAATTCTGCCTGCTCACGACCTTCAGACCGATGCTCAGTAGCAACAGCATTCCGCTCGGCGCGCATCCGTTGATAAATCGACTGACTGACTTCATCCGGCAAGTTAATTTGCATAACCCGCACGTCAAGTACCTCGACCCCTAAGTCGCTGGCACTTTGGGCACCTTTAATCAGTGCTTCCCGCATCAGCTCATCACGTTCACCCGAAACGATGTCAGAAATGGTACGACTACCGAATTCACTGCGCAAACCACTGTTGATGCGTCGCGTCAGCAATGCCTCGGCCTGCAGTACGTTACCACCGTTGGTGCTCAGGTAAAACGTCGAGAAATCGTTGATACGCCACATCACGTAGGTGTCAACAATTAGATCTTTTTTCTCGCTGGTAATAAAACGGTCGGGATCGCCGTCCAGGGTCCGCAAGCGTGCATCTAAGCGTTTTACGCTTTCAATAAACGGAATCTTAAAATGTAAGCCCGGTTCAAATACCCGCGCTTCACCCGTTTCCGCGTTGCGCTCGACTTTACCAAATTGTATCAAGATGGCTCGTTCGCCTTCGCTAACCACGTAGAGAGACGAGAGGCCGAGAGCGACTAATACGACTACGATAATTGCTATTAGATTTTTCATTAGCCTCTACCTCCACTGCGGCTGTTGCTACGAACTGTGCCACTGTTGTTCGAGCTGCCGGAGTTATTGCTGCCTGAGCTGTCCATTGGGACTCTCGACGGTGAAAACGAGGTAACATTACGGCCTTGCTTTTCAAGGATCTTGTCCAATGGCAAATACATCATGTTGTTGCTGCCCTCGACATCGATCAACACTTTAGGTGTTTTGCGATATAACTCTTGAAGTGTATCCAGATAAATCCGCTCGCGAGTAACCTCTGGCGCTTGCTGATACTCAGGTAGTAACTCTTCAAAGCGAGCCACTTCACCTTGGGCTTCAAGTGTTATTTGCTCTTTATAAGCTTGCGCTTCCTGCAGCAAACGACGAACCTGACCACGAGCTAAAGGTTCGACTTCTCTTGCGTAAGCTTCAGCTTCACGTATAAATCGTTCCTGATCCTCTTGCGCGGAAATCGCATCATCAAAAGCGTCTTTAACCGCTTCGGGCGGACGCGCCGGCAATAAGTTCATGTCGACAATCTGTAAACCCATGGTGTAAGGAGCGTTGATGTCCTCCAAAAGTTCTAACGTGCTTGCGCGAACTTCTTCACGACCGCGCGTCAGCACCTCATCCATGGTGGTGTGACCTACCACGTAACGCAATGCGCTGTCGGTGGCTTTAGACAAAACAGAATCCGCGTTGACCACATTAAACAAGTACGAACGCGGATCGACGATGCGGTACTGCACCTCGAGTTGCACCACCACCACGTTTTCGTCCTGGGTTAACATATACCCTTCGGTACTATCCGAACGAATGTTATTAACGTCGACATGCTCAACGGAGTCGATAAACACAGGCCGCCAATGCAAACCCGATTCGACCAGCGAATGGAAATTACCAAATCGCAGGATAACCCCACGGTCGGCTTCTTTCACCGTATAAAAACCCGCAATAAACCAAACGATTAGCGCGATGATAGCGATTAAGCCAACACCTTTAGCCGGCAGACCCGAGCTGCCGCCTGAACCACCCCGTTTATTTCCGCCAAAGCCAAACTTGGCCATTAGCTTACGTATTGCTTCATCAAGATCAGGGGGCCCTTGATCTTTGTTACCCTGGTTTTTCCATGGGTCGCGGTCGTTGTTGCCGCCATTACCCGGTTGGTTCCAAGCCATGGACTACTCCACTTTAGTTTCAAATTAGGAACTTGCTATTAATGCGTCGTTTGCACGTAACGATTTAGCTCGTTGTCATATTGCTTCTGTAATTTATGCCAGTCAACCAGCGACATTTTTACTGCCAGGTTTAATTCGCCACTGGCTTCTACTTGTTCTTCCGTCACACTGTTTAAGCCGTACAATGTACCACGAAGTTTACCCATTGACGGCGGTAATTTTAAATGCAAATTTACCATTTGCTTACCAAGCCGTTCCTGCAACGCGGTCATTATCAGTTCAAGCCCCTGATTTTCCTGAGCTGAAACCCAAACTCTCTGTGGCTTTCCCTGTTCGTCGTAATCAATGCGCGGCCGCGCATCATCTATTTTATCAATTTTATTGCAGATCATTAACTGCGGCACATCACCGGCGTCAATTTCTTCGAGAACTTCGGTCACCTGCTCGATATTATCCTGCTGTTGCTCATCGGCAACATCGACCACATGCAATAATAGAGTCGCGTCCTGGGTTTCCTGCAAAGTGGCTTTAAACGCTGCAACCAGATCGTGCGGTAAATGGCGGATAAAACCGACGGTATCAGCCAGAATCACTTTGCCAACTTCCTCAACCTCAATGCGCCGCAGAGTCGGGTCAAGGGTGGCAAATAATTGGTCTGCCGCATAAACATCCGAACTGCATAGCTGGTTAAACAATGTTGATTTACCAGCATTGGTGTAACCCACTAAACTGACGGTTGGAATTTCTGCCCGTTTGCGGGCCCTGCGCCCCTGTTCACGTTGCTTTTGCACCTTATCCAAGCGTTTAAGAATACTTTTAATACGACCGCGTATTAAACGGCGATCAGTCTCAAGTTGAGTTTCGCCAGGACCGCGCAAGCCAATTCCGCCTTTCTGCCGCTCAAGGTGCGTCCAGCCACGAACCAACCGCGTAGACAAGTGGCGTAATTGCGCCAACTCGACCTGTAACTTACCCTCGTGGGTACGCGCTCGCTGAGCAAAAATATCAAGTATCAAACCGGTGCGATCCAGCACCCGACACTGACAGATTTTTTCGAGGTTACGCTCTTGGGTCGGCGACAGCGCATGGTTAAAGATGACAATACTGGCTTCTCTTTCTTTAACCATGTCAGCAATTTCTTCTGCTTTACCGCTGCCAACAAAAAATTTCGGGTTGGGCGCATTGCGCGCAGCTTTAATGATGCCTAGGGTTTTTACACCGGCAGAATCAGCCAACAGTTGCAATTCCGAGAGGTCTTCACGGTCAACTTCGGCGGGTAAGTCCATATGTACCAGAACAGCGTAATCGCCACCTTCAAATCTGTCGAACAAGTTTTTTTTGCCTCCTGGCGTTAATTATTCGGGCGCTTCGGCCAACTCTTCCTCGGCTTGCTGAGGCAGATAATTTTGCGGTATGCGGGCCGGCACGACCGTCGAAATTGCGTGTTTATAAACCATTTGGCTAACGGTATTTTTTAACAGTATCACGAACTGATCAAATGATTCGATTTGGCCCTGCAATTTAATCCCGTTAACCAGATAAATTGACACTGGAATACGTTCGCGCCGTAACGCATTTAAAAATGGGTCTTGCAATGTTTGCCCCTTAGCCATGTTGGATTCCTTTATTGTTATTGATTAATTTCCAAAACTGGTCGCAAATTTATGTCAAACCAACGCATCTATAAACTACCCTAGCCCAGCCGATATTTTTTGCAACCTAAAATGCAGCTTATTTGCTGATGGTTTTACGTTGCTGTAAGGCTTTTTGATCTGTGGGCATTAGCTAAAAATTCAATCCTTTGCGCTATATTTTTTCGCTGGAGCAAGCAAAATCTGGCTGACTTTTTCTGCCAGTTGCTCATCGCCTGTCGTTAACCAGTGCACGTCAGGCCAGCTCCGTAACCAGGTTAGCTGACGCTTGGCAAGTTGCCGGGTGGCAATAATGCCACGCTCGCGCATGGTCGGCATATCGTAATCACCCTTTAAATAGGCCCACATCTGTCGATAACCGACACTTCGTATCGACGGCAAATCCGCATGCAAATCACCACGACGAAACAAGGCTTCAACCTCTTCCTGAAACGGCTCCTGTAACATCCAGTCAAAGCGCTGTTCAATGCGTTGATGTAAAACCGAACGTTGGGCCGGCGCCACCGCTAACTGATAAAGCGGGTAGGCTAACTGCCCATGACGTTGCTGAGTCAGCTGCGTTAAGGTTTGCCCGGCAATGCGATAAACTTCTAACGCGCGCAAAATACGCTGTGAATCATGGGCATGAATTCTACTGGCACTGACCGGATCAATCTCAGCCAATTGTTGATGCATAAA
>JBNJEJ010000057.1:0-7617 GCA_051745735.1 Pseudomonadota bacterium | reverse complement strand
ATTATCTTTGCGCATCAACCAATAGCCCGCAGGCACGATCATCATATTCAGGATGGTTGACGAAATAAGCCCCCAGAGAATGACAATTGCCATTGGTGCCTGAATCTCACTGCCCGGCTCACCGAGCCCGAATGATAAAGGAACCAATGCCAGCGCGGTGGCTAATGCGGTCATCAGGATTGGCACCAACCTTTCTTCCGACGCCTGTACTATGGCTTCACGTAACGAAACACCTTGCTGCGTGAGTTGCCTAAAATAATCAACGAGGATAACGCCGTTTCGGGTTGCTATGCCAAATAAAGTAATAAAGCCAATGATAACGGCAATATTAATGACGCCACCGGCAAAATAGATCCCGGCAATTCCACCAATGAGTGCCAGAGGTAGATTAAGCATCACCAAAAAGGCATCTTTGGCTGAATTAAAGGCCGTTAATAGCAATAAGTAAATGCCAACAATGACACCCGAACCCAGTAATAAAAGTCGGGTATTGGCGCTTTCAGCGTTTTCAAACTGACCACCGTACTCAATGTAATAACCGGTCGGAAGTTCAAGGCTTTTACTCAGTTGCGTTTTAATGTCTTCGACTACGCCAATGAGATCTCGCCCGCTTACGTTCGCCATCACAACAATATTACGCTGCACATTTTCTCGGGTGATGGTATTGGGCCCTCGGTTTTTTTCTATTGCTGCAATCTCAGAAAATGGAATCACAGCACCACTTTCAAGCTTAATTAACGTATCTCTTAGTGCATTGATATCCTTTCGATAAGAGTAAGGGTAGCGAACGACCATGTCGAATGAAGCCTCATTCTCAAGAATACGATTAACGGTAGTGCCTGCGAACGCCGTTTCGAGAGCATGTGATGCCTGCTCTATTGTGAGGCCATACTGGGCCAACTTAGCCCGATTAAAGTCGAATGTTACAAACGGGATCTCGGCCTGCTGATCCATAGAGACATCCACAGCACCCGGCACGTCTTTTACCAGGCCTTCGATTTGACCACCTATTTCCCGCAGCTTATAGAGTTCACTGCCAAACAGTTTTATCGCAATGTTGGCTCGTGTACCTGATAACATATGGTCAATTCGGTGTGAAATTGGCTGCCCGATAATCACGTTAGTTCCGCTCAAAAAGAAGAATTTATTTCGTAAACTATCCAAAAATTCCTCTTTAGAACGATCTTGCATCTGCAGTTTAACGTCAATTTCCGAGGCAAATACCTGTTGTGCATGCGGGTCCCGTTCCGCTCGCCCGGTTCGCCGTGTCGTTGCCACAACCTCTGGCGCGCTCAGTAATAGCTTTTCTACGCGCTCGCCAATCGCATCCGATTTGGCCAGTGATGTTCCCGGCACGGTAACCGCGCTAACCGTGAGGCTTCCTTCATTAAATTCGGGTAAAAAACCACGACCAAACTGAAAAGCTCCGATAAGGGCGATAATAAATATCACCAAAGCACTGGATAATAAGGCTTTGGGGTGTGCCAATGACCAGTTCAAAAACGGTCGATAACTTCGTTTTAACGCCGTAATGAAGCGAGTGTCATGAGACCCCTTTATGCTTTTACTTGCACTGAGCCCGTAATAACTTAGAACTGGAGTGACCGTTACCGCAACCGCCAGCGAAGCTAATATCGATACAATATAAGCAACACCCAATGGTTGTAGCAGTCGCCCTTCAACGCCGGTCAAAAAGAATAAAGGTAGAAAAACCAGTACAATAATTAACGTTGCAAAGACAATAGAACGTTCAATTTCTCTGGTTGCTTTGCCAATGACGCTGAGCCTGGAGCCTCTTTCAGATTCTGGCAACGCCATATTTTCGCGTAAGCGCTTTACAACGTTCTCAACCACAATAATTGCGTCATCGACCAGAGCGCCCAGCGCAATGGTCATGCCGCCCAGTGTCATTGTATTCAATGAGCCGCCGAAGTGGCGGATTGTCAAAACCGCCACCAATAACGATAACGGAATAGCAACTAAGGCGATACCCGTCGCTCTTGCGCTGAATAAAAAGATGAACATAATCGCAATCACTAAAATAGCGCCATCACGAAGTGCGCTATTTAGGTTACCAATTGACGTGGAGATAAAGTCAGACTGACGGAACGTATCCGTTTGCAGCGTCATGCCCGCCGGTAGGCCTTTATTGATATCGCCAATGACACGGTTGAGCTCTTCGGTAAGTACCAGGGTGTTGGTGTTCGGTTGTTTCTGAATTCCCAAAACAACCGCCGACTCCCCATTAAACGATGCAGTACCCCGCCGCAATGCAGCACCAATCTGAACATCAGCGATATCGCGAACCAAGATCGGTGATGTGCCATCATAATTGATGACAGTCTGTTCAATGTCATCCTTTGAGTTGATGCGACCAAGCCCCTGTATCAGGAACTCTTGTTCGTTTTGTGAGACAAATCCAGCTGACGAGGTCATATTCGACTCGCGTAATGACTCGGTTACCTTAGTGAGAGAGAGATCATGGGCAATCAGAGCCTCAGGCCTAACAATCACTTGATATTGCTTAACCTGTCCACCCGTTGAGATCACTTCGGCAACACCCGGTACCGCTAAGATACGGCGACGAATCGTATAATCCGCTGTTGTCTTTAATTCGATTTCGGAATGCTTGTCCGAGGTAAGTGCCAGAAACATGATCTCACCCATAATGGATGAAACCGGCGCCATTTGCGGCGCACCGACGTCTTGTGGCAACTCATTTTGCAAGGTTTGCAGGCGCTCGGAGACCATTTGACGAGCCAGATAGACGTCTGTTTCCCAATCAAACTCAACCGTAACCACGCTGATCCCGATACCACTATTTGACCTGACTCGACGCACGCCAGACGCGCCATTCATAGCCGATTCAATTGGAAACGTAATCAGTTTTTCGACATCTTCCGGTGGCATACCATGCGCTTCGGTCACTACCGTAACCGAGGGGGCCGTTAGGTCCGGGAATACGTCAACCGGCGCCTTGACGGTTGAATACCCTCCCCAAACCAGCAGTACCAATGCCATGGCGATAATGATCAGTCGGTTATGCAGCGACCAATGGATAATGCGTTCAATCATAACAATCCTTAGTGTGCGTGACCGTGACCGATTTCTTCGCCACCTAATGCTGCCAGACGAACATCGTAAGCACCTTGGGTAACCACGCGTTCACCGGCTTTAATGCCGTTTGTAACTTCTACCCAATTACCGTCCCGAATGCCCAGTGTCACTTCACGACGTTCGAAGGTTTCACCGCCGCTGTGAATAAACACAACGTCCTTGCCTTCCTGGCGTATCACGGCTGAGACAGGGATAGCGGTGGCATTGTGTTTTGCGTCCGTTAAAGCATGCGCAGCAAAAGTTGAGCCGATCATTGGCTTCCAGACCTTGTCATCAAACGCGAGTGTAACGCTGAACGTTCTCGTTTTTTTATCGATACTGAGACGGCGCGAAATCACCTTAGCATTATCTGAATCAAGCCGGACCGTTCCATTTTGGCCATCTAACCACGAGCCGGATATTGCATTCACGGAATCGCTGAATCGCTCGGGTACAGACAGTTCAAGCCAGCGCTCCGACTGTGCTGCTATGTCATACACAACCTGCCGCTGATCGAGATACATGCCACTGACGCCATTATTAATCAGAATTTTTCCATCAATTGGGCTTACCAGCGCAATACCGCCGCCACTTTTACCCATTTCCCGTTGCTCGATGCGCGCTTGCGTTGCGTCGACCTGGCTTGCTAAACGCGTCTTCTCCGATTGCGCTTTTTGCAAACGCGATTCAGGAATAGCGCCGTTATTAACCAGCCGAGTTAAACGGTCAACTTGTTGTTCGCTAAGCGCCAGCTGCGCTTTATAGTCGGCCAGCTCAAGCTGCAAGCTGATGAGATCCTGGTCGGATTCTGCCCGAGGTACCAATAAACCGAGCTTTTGCCCACGCGTGACGGTACTGCCTGACATTACCGAGGGTTCAGGGAAAAAATAGCCAGACTGTGGCGCCCGAATGGTGGCTTGCTGATCCGCCGGCGCTTTTACCGTCGCAAATGCCGGAACAGAAAGCCTTAATGCTTTTTCTGTTGCAATTTGGGTGGCAAACGGTTGCTGCCATTGTTGTTCTTTTAAATAAGTAATGTCGCCGGTGGCTGCCGCTTGATTAACTTTTGCGTGGTCAGTTGCGGCAAATACTTCTATCGTTCCTAAATCATGACGGCTATCAACCCGGTCATTTTTAATCCTCAGCACCAACTGATAACGACCGGGTTCTCTGGGGCTTATCACGGGTGTGAATAAGCCTGACCGGGTTGGTGAGTTGACACGAAAACGCGCTTTAAGTTGGTTGTTTTGGTGCAGTTCTACGTCAACCACGCCTTCTTCAACCGGCGTAAAATCTCTCAGATAAGTCAAGTGAGCCAAAAAGCGTGAGCTCTGTCCGACTTGCAGTGCCGGGAATTCAACAAACAATTCGGTATTTTTCGTGTAATCGGTGTACACCAAAGCAGGTAAATCATCATCGGCATGACCATGCGATGCTTCCTCTGTCTGACCACAGCCCGACAGCAATAAGGCAATAAAACTACTGATTAAAATTTGAGTAAGTCGCATGTTCATGTCCTAGCTTAAAACTTAATGATGATTGTGTTCTTCGCCATCATCATGTGTGTGCGAATCTTCGTCTTTTGCGTCCTGATGCGGCTCATTATTTTGTTTTTCAGCACCGTAATAGGCCTCGGTTTCGGGGTGTTGCTCTTCATGTAAATGAGTATCCTCACCGTGCGCATGACCCGCTTCAGTTTGTTCGGTCATATGGCCACCGTCATCATTGTGCGGGTGGTGCTCTTCACCACCTGAGCAGGCGGCAACAGAAGTGATTAATGTTAAAGCGGCTAATAACTGCCAAAACGTTTTCATAGTAAATTTTCCTTAGGTTGTTGAAGTAATTTTTGAAGTGTTATCCAGTACTTACGCGCCGCAAATTGTTGCTTCAGTTGCTGCTCTGATAATTCAATTTGTGTGCGTTGTATATCGATTAATTCAGTTACAGAAATCTCACCTAGCCAATAGGCTTCAGTGGCCGACTGCAACATTTTACTGGTGTTTGTTAGCTGCGCGTTATTAAGTCCGGTCAGCGTCGTTTTGAGCTGCGACTTCAAGGTGCCAAACTGCTGTAAAAGCGCTCTTCGGCTGCGCTCCTTCTCAATGGACACGGCAGACTCTAGCTGGTCATAACGCGCTGATTGATATTGGCCTCGTTCAAATAGAGGCAGCTCAATACCAAGCTGTACGGCGGGTTCTGAATAGCTCCCGCGCGTATCATCAATTTGCCGTAAACCAACACCGACAGATAACTCCGGACGTGCCTTTGCTTCTGCGGCTAATTTTTGTGCTTGTAGGTTGTTCTGGTAGGCAGACAGCAAGCTAAATTCAGGTGTCTGTGTTGGCGGCAACAACGAATTCAGTTGTTCAATATCGACCTGTTGGGGTAATAACGGTGCATCAACGTCATTCATGGTCAGCCCCGTTAACTGCTCAAGTTCAGCACTTTTCGACAACACCTGCTGCTCAACTTGAGACAACTTGAGCTGAGTAGCCGATAGTTCCTGCTGCAAACGAAAATGGTCCAGCTGTGACTGCTCCTCAGCCGTCACTTGTTGCTGACTTAAATTGACCAAACGACTCAGCTCGTCAACCCAACGTTGCTGCTTATGATATAAAGCCTGTAGTAGCACTAAACGATAAAAGTCCGAGCGCAGCGTGGCGATCTGATCGCGAATCTGAATTTGTAAACGAAAAGATTCAAGCTCTGCCTTTTGATCAGCAGCCTGCTGACGATATTCCCGGGCTCCCCAGCTTTCAAAGCGCTGGGTTAGCCAGACAGCAGTTTCGTTCTCTTCACTACCGTCATCATAAGTCATTGGCTCATAACTCAGCTCAAACTCTGGGTTAGCCAATAGCGCAGCGCCATCACGTTGCGCGTCAATCGCTTTTTTTTGCCATTTAAGCCATTGCTCAACCCGCTGTTGCCGAATAAACGCTTTGACAGCCTGTTGTTCTGTAACACCTGAAAACGCATTGGAAACGTCGTCCCGGGCAATAGCTGGAAGCGCTGCCGCACTCAATAGTACGAAGCTTATGACGAGATTTTTGTACATTATTAATTAATCCATCCAATGAACGTTTCGAGTGCATGATGTTGCGTAGCAATAAGTGCTGCTAAAGTTGTTATCACGGCGAAGAAAGAGAGATAAGGTAATTCAGTCAGGCCGTTAGCTTTATTGACCAGCAACGCGTGCAGGCGCTGTTCAATTTCGCCGCCGTTACTGTTGAGGGCTGACTCACGGGGATCGACCCGGACCATCGCTAATAAAGACTCTGCCACAGCAGCACGTCCAAACCGCTGCGCCAATTGTTGATCAACGCGTTGTTCACGGCGTTGAACCCAGGCGGCGCGAAGAACATTGCGAGTCGATTGACGGTATAAGGCTAACACCATCTCGATGCCCCACATTTTGGGCAGATCGCGATTGCGAACATGCTGTATTTCGTGAGCAACGATCATGCGTAACGTTTTTGAGTGTAAGCGCTCGCGTAAACGATATGAAAGATAGATTCGAGGCTTCAGAACACCACTGACAAATGCCATCTCGTCCGGACTATCTACCCAGTTTACAGGGTAAGACTGAATACCGGTCAGCCGGCGATTAACTCGTAAATGTAAAGCCAGACGCTGCAAAACCCGGAAACCTTTAAGTCCTGCAACACCCAGCATTAAACACAGCAATGCGATTGTTAAGCTACTGCTTTGCTGGGCTGATAAGTGCTCAAAACAGAGGTGTAAGTGACCCAACCCATGCTCAAGACAATGATCCTTGATTAAGCCAGAAGCCTTGCCAACGAATGAAAAGCCTAAGGCCAGGAAAAATACCAGCACCGAGTACAGCGGTAAAAAAGTGAACAACATCAGAGCAGCGCCAGAGAGTTGAACCTTAGGTCGATAACGAAGCCAGAGGTGAATGGCAACTTGCACCGCAACAACACTCGCAAAGACAGACAGTGCCAGTAAAGTTGCTACAGAAATCAATAATTCAAGCATCGTCGGATTCCTGCTTTTTTATCGTATCGACCCATTCTCTTAGGCGCTGCATTTTTGCATCGCTTACAACACCGTGCTGCTCAACAAAAGCTGCAATAGTCATGGAAGGATCACTGTCAAAATCCGACATCAATTGCCCTAACAGCTGGGCGGTTAACTGCTCTTTGGTCAGTCGACTGTCATAAATGTAGGCATGCGCCTGTTTTTGGCGTGTTAATAAGTCTTTGCGGTACAATCGTTCCATTGTTGACTGAACCGTGTTCTGGGTCACCGAGCGCTTCTCCTGTACGCGTTGATAAACGTCCTTAACTGACCCCTCGCCAAATTCCCAAATTAATTTAAGAACCAAAGTCTCTAATTCACCAAGCTTCATTCGTCGACCCAAAATCTGTCCAATAGGCGGCGCAGCTTAAAATCATAAAAACCGACTGTCAATCGGTTTTTATGCGTCAACAATTAAAACCAGACTCTGGCACCCAGAACAATTCCTGTCTCGGAGGTATCCTCGCCCAGGCTTTCCATGCG
>JBNJEJ010000056.1:0-7895 GCA_051745735.1 Pseudomonadota bacterium | reverse complement strand
GGAGGACACGGAGAAAAGACAAAAGATTTACAGTGGCAAACCAACACTATCTAATTAGGTTTTCCATAATGAATGTTTTCTCCGTGCTCTCCGTGTCCTCCGTGGTAACATTAAACTTGGTTCTAACGTATTTTGCGGGATAAAATAAACAATGATAGGACAGATTTCAGGGACATTAATCGCTAAGCAGCCGCCTGAGGTATTGGTGGACGTGCACGGTGTGGGTTACGAGCTGCAACTGCCGATGACCTGCTTTTACGCCCTGCCGCCGCTGGGCGAGGCGGTGGTCCTGGTAACGCATTTTGTCGTGCGCGAGGACGCTCAGTTACTGTACGGCTTTAATAACCAGGCCGAGCGCAGCCTGTTTCGGCTGTTGATTAAAACCCAGGGGGTTGGGCCTAAGCTGGCGCTGGCTATCCTGAGTGGCATGAACGCCGATGAATTTGTCTGGGCGGTCAATCAAAACGACGTCAGCCGGCTGGTTAAATTACCCGGCGTTGGTAAAAAGACCGCCGAGCGGCTGGTTATCGAAATGCGTGACCGGCTGAAAGACTGGCAGGGCATGAGTACCCCGGCAACAGACGCGGTTGCCGTTAACGCGGTTACCTCGGATTCGACTTTTGTGCATCCGGCCGATGCCCGCGCCGATGCCATCAGTGCCTTACTGTCGCTGGGCTACAAGCAGAACCAGGCGGATCGGGCGCTGAAAGTCGTTTACCAGAGCGAACTGAGCAGCGAAGAGCTGATCAAAGCGGCGCTTAAGCAGCTGGCTTAATGGCCCCGGTGCAGGCTGGCGGCCAGTAATCAGTACAACGTACAATGATAACAATGATAACGATGATAAAGAGAACAGCATGATAGAAGCAGACCAAATACCCAGTGACCGCCTGGTCGAAGCCGACGTGCAGGGTGATGACGAAGCCGTAGATCGTGCCATCCGGCCCAAAGTACTGGCCGATTACACCGGTCAAAAACACGTGGTCGAGCAAATGGAAATCTTTATCGAAGCGGCCCGTAAGCGCAAAGAAGCGCTCGACCATCTGCTGATCTTTGGCCCGCCCGGGCTGGGTAAAACCACCCTGGCTAACATTGTCGCCAACGAATTACAGGTCAATATTAAGACTACCTCGGGGCCGGTGCTGGAAAAAGCCGGCGATCTGGCCGCGCTGCTGACCAACCTCGACGCACACGACGTGCTTTTTATTGACGAAATTCACCGCCTCAGTCCGGTGGTCGAAGAGATACTGTATCCGGCGATGGAAGACTACCAGCTGGATATCATGATTGGCGAGGGCCCGGCGGCCCGCTCCATCAAACTGGATTTGCCGCCCTTTACCCTAATTGGTGCCACCACCCGCGCCGGTGCGCTGACCTCACCGTTGCGTGATCGCTTTGGTATTGTGCAGCGGCTGGAGTTTTATCAGGTTGACGAGCTAACCGATATTATATCGCGCTCGGCGCATTACATGAAAGTGGCCATGAAAGCCGGCGGCGCCCGTGAAATTGCGCGTCGCTCGCGGGGCACACCGCGCATTGCCAACCGGCTGTTGCGGCGGGTGCGTGATTTTGCCGAGGTAAAAGCCGATGGTAAAGTCGACGAAACCATTGCCAACGCCGCGTTAACCCTGGTGGATGTCGATCAGGCCGGCTTTGATTATATGGACCGCAAGTTACTGCTGGCGATCATGGAAAAATTTCTTGGTGGACCGGTGGGGCTGGATAACCTGGCGGCCGCCATCGGTGAAGAAAAAGACACCATCGAGGATGTGCTGGAACCCTTTTTAATTCAGCAGGGCTTTTTGCAGCGCACGCCACGCGGCCGTATCGCCTCGCCGAGAGCCTATCAGCACTTTGGCCTGCAGCCACAGCAAAAATAAGCATTAAAAAATAGACAAAAAAAAGCCCGCACAAAGGTACGGGCAAATAGAACAACAAGAAGGAAGTAAAAAAAATCCAGGGAACAATCAAAAAATCAGAAGTAGTGACAACCAAACTCTGCGTCCTTGATTTGATGATTATTATACGGTTAAACGGATTCTTATCAAACAAGAAAAATTACACAGTCAGATTAAAAAAACTAATGGCAAGATGTTAATTGTTGATTAAAAAAACCGCAACATTTATTCAACATAAATAAAAAGCTGTGTAAAAACAATAAAGTAATTTTTAATTGTTTCAGTTCTGTCATAAATAAAAGTCTGATGAGAAATTCACCAATGTCACTTTTGCCGGCTCGGCTACGAATTATGACAAAACTGTCATTTTTAGGGGTTTTATAAATGCCACAGGAACATTTCGCCTGGCCCGTGCGGGTTTACTACGAAGACACCGATGCCGGTGGTATCGTTTATTATGCCAATTATCTCAAATTTCTTGAACGCGCCCGCACCGAATGGTTAAGGTCACTAGGGATTGAACAGGACAGCTGGTTAGCCCACAATAGGGGCTTCGTGGTTCGCCACGTCGATCTGGATTTAAAAGCCGCAGCGCAATTTAATGCTGAACTGACCGTCACGGTTAGGGTCGAACAACTGAAACGCGCATCATTGGTGTGTCGCCAGCAGGTATTGGGTAAGGACGGAACCTTACATTGCCAGGCGGTGGTCAAAGCCGCTTGTGTCGACCTTCAGGCGTTACGGGCTGTGGCAATACCCGAACCCATATTAACCGCCATGCAACAGGCATTATAAAAACAGAGGTAGTAAGCGTGGAAACAGAATTGTCCTTTATTGATTTGTTCTGGCAGGCCAGCCTGTTGGTTAAGTTGGTCATGATCATCTTATTGGCCATGTCAGTAGGGGGCTGGGTCATCATATTTCAGCGTAAATCGGTATTAAAAACCGCCACTCAGGACGCCAACAAATTTGAACAGCGGTTCTGGTCCGGTGTTGATTTAGCGCGCCTGTATCAGGAAATCACCGCCCGTTCAAAAAAAGCACGCGGCATGGAACTGTTGTTTCACGCCGGTTTTAAAGAATTTGCCCGGCTGCGCAACCACCCCGGCGGCAGTACCCAGACCACCGTTGAAGGCGCGTTCCGGGCCATGCGGGTTGCCCACGCACGTGAACTGGAAAAACTGGACAATCAGCTGGGTATTCTGGCCACCATCGGCTCCATCAGCCCCTACATTGGTCTGTTCGGCACCGTTTGGGGCATCATGAATGCCTTTATTGCCCTAGGGGCCGTGCAACAAGCAACTCTGGCCATGGTCGCGCCGGGTATCGCCGAGGCGTTGATCGCCACCGCCATGGGTCTGTTTGCGGCCATTCCGGCGGTGATTGCCTACAACCGCTTTACTACCCGGGTAGAAAAAGTCGACAACCAGTACATGAACTTTATTGACGAATTTACGGCCATTTTGCAGCGCCAGGCAATGACCCAGTCAGACAGCGCTAAGCCGGAGGGCAATGCGCTATGATGGTGATGCCGCGCAAGCGCCGCAAGCCGGTCGCGGAAATCAATGTGGTGCCCTACATCGACGTGATGCTGGTGCTGTTGATCATTTTTATGGTGACCGCGCCGCTGATAACCCAAGGCGTCAAGGTCGACCTGCCGAAGGCCAGCGCTGAAACACTGGCGGAAGACTCGAAACCACCTCTGGTCGCTTCGGTGGATGCCGAGGGTAATTACTATCTGAATCAAAACACCGATCCGGATGAACCCGTCAGCGCACAGGATCTAGCCACTCTGGTGGCAGCGCAACTGCAGGTAGAGCCCGAAACACCGGTTATGGTTAACGGCGACGGGGCAGTATCCTATAACCAGATAGTTCAGCTGATGGTATTGCTGCAGCGTGCAGGAGTACCCTCGGTGGGCTTAATGACAGACTCTTCGGAAACCTAACCGTGGCAAAACACGCATCAGCCAATGAAAGCTTAACCCTGCCGCTGGTTTATTCGCTGGCGGTACACTTAGGTATTGCGGCGGTGTTACTGGTCAGCTTTGAGTTTACGCCAAGCGAGCCGACACCGATGGAAGTCAGCCTTAATGAATCGGAGTTTGATCCGCAGAGCGACGAAATCGTGCGCGCGGTCTCGGTTGATAAAGCCGCCGTGCAACAGCAGGTGCAACGCATTCAGGAAGAAAAAGAGGCGGCCCGCCGGGCAGAGCAGCAGCGCATTGCCGAGCTGGAGCGCAAAGCTGCTAACGCCCGCAAAGCGCGTGAGCGAGAAGAACAGCGCAGTGCCGAAATCGAACGGCAACAGCAACAGCAGCAACAACAGGCCGCTGAAGCGCGACAAGCGGCTGAACAGGCCCGTCGCGAAGCCGAAAAATTAGCCGAGCAGCGGCGCCAGGCCGAACAGGCCGCCAAAAAGGCAGAACAACGCCGTAAAGAAGCAGAAGAGGCCGAGCGCAAAGCCGAAGCCGAGCGCAAACGCCGCGAAGAAGAACGTAAGCGCTTAGAAGAAGAGCGTCGCAAAGCGGCCGAACGCGAAGCGCAGCTGCAGCAAGAAATGGAAGCCGAGCGGCAGCGCCGGGCAGCCTCGCGCCGGCAGCAGATGACCAGTGAAATTCAAAAGTATCAGGCGCTGATCCAACAAACCATTCAGCGCCACTGGAACGTAGACGACAGCATGAGCGGAAAATCCTGTGAGTTGACCATCAGTGTCGCCCCCAGTGGCTTTGTTAAGTCAGTCAGCACCGGTAACGGCGATCCGGCAGTATGCCGCTCGGCGGAAAACGCGGTCCTTAAAGCGACCACGCTACCGGTCTCGGAAGACCCGGAAATTTATGAACAAATGAGTACCATTAAGCTTACTGTTAAACCGCAGTTATAACCAAGGTGAACCATGAAAAAGCTGTTTTTGAACACGTTGTTGTTTTTCGTTGTGCTGACCTCAGTGGCCCGGGCGGGTGTACTGGAAATTGTCATCACCGAAGGAATGGACACCGCTCGCCCGATAGCGGTCGTACCCTTTAAGTGGCTGGGTGAAGGCCCGGCTCCGGGTGAGCTGACCGAGGTTATTGCCGCGGACTTAACCCGCAGTGGTAAGTTTAATCCAATCCCTACCACAGCCATGCCGCAACTACCGCAAAATGACGGCGATCTGGATTATGCCGCCTGGGCTAAGCTGGGTGTCGAAGCGGTATTAATGGGCACCATCGAGCCCTATTCGGTCGACCGTTACATGATTAAATTTCAGCTGGTCGACGTATTGCGCGGTCAAATCACCGGCGGCAGCGCGCAAATGTTGCGCGACGGCGAACTGGTGCAAAGCCGCGACCATGTGCTGGACTCGCGCAGTTCGGTTATAGACGGCGACCAGTTTCGCCAATACGCGCACCGCATTTCGGACGTAACTTATGAGGCATTAACCGGCGAACGCGGCGCCTTTATGACCCGCATCGCTTACGTGACCGTTAATTACGACGACGAATATCCCTACAAACTGATGGTAGCGGATTACGACGGCGCCAACGAAAAAGTGCTGTTGCGCAGCCCGGAACCGCTGATGTCGCCGTCCTGGTCACCGGATGGCAATAAACTGGCTTATGTCAGCTTTGAAAACGCCACCGCAGAAATTTTTGTGCAGGACATTTACACCACCCGGCGCGAAACCCTGTCCTCGTTCCCCGGCATTAACGGCAGCCCGGTGTGGTCGCCCGACGGCGAAAAAATGGCCATGGTGCTGTCTAAAGACGGCAATCCGGAACTTTATGTGATGGACTTACAAAGCAAAAACTTGCAACGGGTGACGCGTAATCGTACGATTGATACAGAGCCTAGTTGGACGCCTGACAGTGAATCCTTAGTATTTACGTCAGAAAGGGGTGGTAGAGCACAACTTTATAGCGTAGATTTACAATCAGGTCAGGTACGTCGGTTAACCTTTGAGGGAGAGCAGAATCTCGGTGGAACCGTTGCACCGTCCGGTGATTCCATGGTCTTGGTCAACCGGACACGGGGTAACTACCACATTGCCCGGCAAGAGTTCCCGCGGGGTACCATGCAAGTGCTGACAAAAACTCAGCTGGACGAGTCGCCGAGTATTGCGCCCAATGGCAGCATGGTGATTTACAGCACAACGCATAATAACAAACAGGTGCTGGCGCTGGTTTCAATGGATGGTCGTTTTAAGGCTCGTTTACCGGCGGCAAGTGGTGAAGTTAAATCACCGTCGTGGTCACCGTTTATGTAAAACAGTTAAATCAAAAACCGTTATTTTAGACAATAAGGATCAATAGGATGCAGCTGAACAAATTATTAAAAGCGCTGGCAATTGCTGTACCAATGGCGACGTTGGCCGCTTGTAGCTCGAACCAGACAACCGAAACCGGCGCAGGCGCAGGCCAGCAAACCACCGGTGCGGAGTCTCAGGAATCGGACTCAGGTGTTCAGGTTGGTGCCGCCGATCGTGCCAAATCACCGGAAGAAATTCGCGAAGAGCAAATGGAAGCCCTGCGTAAAGAGCACATCATTTACTTTGCCTTCGACAAATCAAACATTCAGTCTGAGTACGCAGAGCTGTTAGCCGCACACGCAGACTTTTTGGTGAAAAATCCAAACGTTAGCATCGTTATCGAAGGTCATGCCGACGAGCGCGGTACGCCGGAATACAACATCGCACTGGGCGAACGTCGTGCCAAAGCGGTACAGGGTTATATGGAAAACCTGGGTGTTCGTGGCTCGCAAATCTCGACCGTGTCCTACGGCGAAGAGAAACCGCTGGTTAACGCGTCTAACGAACGTGCTTATGCGAAAAACCGTCGCGCCGTTCTTGTCTACTAAGACAGTATCATGAGAACCACGCTACTCGCGATTATGTTAGCGGTGCCTGTGGCCAGCTGGGCACAGGCACCGGTATCAAATCTTTCGCAGTCAGCCGGCTCGCTCGAGCAGCGGCTGGCCACCATCGAACGCATGATGCAAGCCCGTCAGGGTGCTCAGCTGGACATGCTGCAACAACTTAACGCCCTGCAACAGGATGTGTCAGAGTTGCGCGGTATCACCGAAGAGCACGAATATCGGCTGGAACAGTTGCTGCAACGCCAGCGCGAGCTGTATCAGGAAATCGACCGGCGTTTCAGTCAGCTGAGTGATAAACCCACGCCGTCCACGCGCTCGGCAATGGGTTCGACTGTACCGACTGATGGTTCCTCGTCGGGCGGCTCTTCTGACAGCGAGGCGTCTGGCAGTCAGTCGTCTGACAGTCAGTACTCGACCAATCTGAGCGAAAACGATGCCTACGACCGGGCCATCGCCCTGGTGCTGGAAGATAAACGCTACGACGCCGCCATTCCTGCGTTTGAGCAATTTATCGAACAGTTCCCAAATTCCAGCTATCTGCCCAACGCCCATTACTGGCTGGGTCAGCTGCAATTTGCCGAACAGGCCTATGGCAAGTCACGGCAGCATTTCCGCACCGTAGTCGAGCAGTATAGTGACAGCAACAAACGGGCCGACTCGCTGCTTAAGCTGGGTGTTATCGCCGCCGAGCAGGATAAAGGTGCCGATGCCCGGGCGTTTTTCGAGCAAGTGATCGAAGAATACCCCGACAGCACCGAAGCCAATTTGGCCCAACAACGGCTGAATGATTAGTTACAAATCGGCTACCGTTTCTAACAGTGCCATAACAAGTGCTCGTTAATTAGGCAGTCGCACAAAAAACTGCAATTATCAGTTGCATCACAGCGTTAATTAAGTAGACTATGCCGCCGTTGCTTAGGACAATTGCACCAGGCAACGGCGCATTTTTAGTGGGTTGTTAGCTCAGTTGGTAGAGCAGTTGACTTTTAATCAATTGGTCGCAGGTTCGAATCCTGCACAACCCACCATCTTCAAATGCCACCACCAAATAAACGGGTTGTTAGCTCAGTTGGTAGAGCAGTTGACTTTTAATCAATTGGTCGCAGGTTCGAATCCTGCACAACCCACCATCTCTTGAAAATCCCAT
>JBNJEJ010000055.1:0-8210 GCA_051745735.1 Pseudomonadota bacterium | reverse complement strand
TTACAACTCAGGCTCATGCGTCTTAATAAGTACGAGCTGCGTTAACAATTTTTTTCGCTAACTCAGAGTTCTCACAATGATTGGCAATATCGCCTAAAGTAACAACACCGACAAGATCTTTATTGTCGCGATTGTTGAGTACCAATAATCGCTGGACCTTCTGTTCTACCATGTTTTGCACGACAGACTCGATATCCTCGTCTTGGTAGGTATAAAGTACTCGTTCGGTAGCTATGCTGCTGGCGCTATCATCCAGGTTTTTATCCTCGGCAACGGCTCGAACGGCGATATCACGATCTGTAATGACACCGGTCACTTTATCGCCGTTGGTGAGCGGCTCAAACCCCGTCTCATTGTTGCGCATTGTGATAGCCGCTTCGCGGATAGTAACATTGTCTTTTAAGTACTGCGGTTGGGTGGTCATAACGTTTTTCACTTGCATATTGGCACCTCCATAGGTCAACTCTAGCTAAAAACAGAGCGCCTGATTACTCTAGTGGCCCTGTTAACTCACACACACTGAGTAAAGCTAGTTGTAACCTGAAAACTTTGCAAGTTACGCCATTTATTAAGCCATTATTCACGAAAGCGTTTGATCATTTCACATTATAAAGCTATAGCCGATTAACCCGGAAGCACCCAGGAACCTCCAACGCAGGCGACATTATCCAGCGCCAGGTAGTCTTGGTAATTGCTTTTGTTAATACCACCGGTGGGACAAAAGCGAACATCCGGGAAGGGGCCGGCAATCGATTTCAGTAACGCTGTACCGCCAATTGCGGCGGCAGGAAACAGTTTAAAATGACGTAAGCCATAATCGATCCCCTGCATTACCTCCGATACCGTAGCAACACCAGGAATAAGAGCGATGGGCGCGTCTTGCGCTGCCTGCAACAGAGCTGGTGTAGCCCCCGGGCTGATAGCAAATTGCGCGCCAGCATCAATCACCTGCTGCAACTGCTGACTGTTGGTCACAGTTCCGGCACCGATGATAGCGTCTTCTGGCATGTGCTCGCGCAGTTCGCTGATGGCCTGCAGCCCAACTGGGGTTCGCAGGGTGATTTCCAATACCCGCATACCCTCGCTATAAAGCGCTTTGGCCAGCGGCAAGGCCTGCTCCAGTTCGTCTATAACGATGACCGGAATCACCGTTGCCGAATTAAAAATATCTTCTGCCGTTAACACCATCAGCTTAATCCTTTTTAAGTGTTTGTTTTAAATATTGAGCTACGCCACGCATTCCGGCGTGGTCAGCCGTAATGACAAAACACGGAATGGTTTCCGCCAGGTTACAAAAACGGCCCTTATGCTCGAACCGTGAGCGAAACTCAGAAGCGGCCATAAGCGGCAACAGCTTGGGTACCACGCCCCCGGCAATGTAAACACCGCCGCGCGTATTCAGGTTTAATGCCAGATTACCGGCAAAACTACCAAGACTGGCAAAAAACTGATGAACAGCCTGGGTGGCAATGGCGTCGCACCCGCTCAAGGCGCGGGCTCCGATAGTTGCTGCACGCAATGGCAACGCCGGGCAGTCATGGTACTCGGCAATGGCCTGATACAAATTTTCCAGACCCGGGCCGGACAACACCCGTTCAGCCGATACCCGACCATCAAAACGTCGCGCCAGCGATTCATGAATGGCCCACTCAACGTCATTAATCGGTGCCCAGTCTGCGTGCCCGCCTTCGCCGGGCAGTGGCATCACATCACCGTTTGGTAACTGAACTAAATGGCCAACACCAAGCCCGGTGCCGGCGCCCAGTACCACACGTGGTGCGCTCTCAATAACCGGCCCGCCACCGACCCGGGTAAGCTCCTTGTCTTGCAAGGTAACCAAGCTCATGGCGGAGGCAGCAAAGTCGTTCAGTACAATAAATGTCTGCAGTTTTAAGGCATCGCGTGTGCCCCGCACAGAAAATTGCCAGTGGTGATTCGTCATCTGAATGGCGTCATTTTCGGCTGGACAAGCAATCGCAATCGCAACATGCACTAATTCCACCTGTTGCTGCTCACGATAGGCAATCATCGCATCGGTCAGATTCAGATAGTCTGCACAGGGGAATACCTGAATACGATCAAGGGCGAAGGTGTTGAGATTAATCCGCCCAAAACGCGCATTGGTGCCACCAATATCGGCAACTACCGCGTACTGTGCATCGGTTGACAAGGTTGTATCAGTAACCATCGGACACATCATCCTCAAATAGCACACAAGCACCGGCCTCTGCCCCGCTTGAATTATTACGCAAGGCCGAAAACAGCTCGCGGCCCATACCCAAGTGACTGTCGGTCAAGTCTGTTTTAGCAGACTCTCGTTGCGCCAGTTCAGCCTCATCAACCAGCAGTTCCAGCTTACCGTTAGTGAAATCTACCGACACCATATCGCCGTCTTTAACTTTTGCGATCAGGCCACCATTAACCGCTTCTGGTGTAACGTGAATAGCCGCCGGCACACGCCCTGAAGCACCGGACATCCGCCCGTCAGTGACCAGAGCAACATTGTACCCGCGTTGCTGTAATACGCTGAGTGGCGGTGTCAGTTTGTGCAGTTCCGGCATGCCTATTGCCTTCGGTCCCTGAAAACGCACCACGACAACACAGTCTTTATCCAGCGCTCCCGCCTTAAAGGAAGCTTCTAATTGATGCTGACTGGTGAACACCACAGCCGGAGCTTTAACCGCTTGCGAGCCTTCGGGTAGGGAAGAGGTTTTAATCACCGCGCGACCCAGATTGCCGGTCAAGACTTCCAGTCCGCCATGGTCGCTGAACGGATTGTTGGCACTTCGCAGCACCTCTGTATCAAGGGATTCCTCTGCGATATCAACCCACTCCAGCTTACCTTCCTCATTCAGAGTAGGTCGACGGGTATATCGATTTAGGCCCTTGCCGGCAACGGTTTCTACATCTTCGTGTAATAAGCCCGCCTGCAGCAGTTCGCGAATTAAAAAGGCCATTCCACCGGCCCGGTGAAAGTGATTAATATCAGCCTCTCCGTTGGGGTAAATTCGGGTCAACAGAGGGGTCACGCTGGACAGCTCAGCAAAATCGTTCCAGTCGACCTGATAACCGGCGGCTTTTGCCACAGCAATCAGATGCATGGTGTGATTGGTTGAGCCGCCTGTTGCCAACAGTCCGACAATGCCGTTAACGATACTCTTAGCGGTTACGATATTACCGATTGGCCGGTAATCCGTGCCGAGATCAGTGATACGGGTGGCCTGTTGTGCAGCAACACGAGTCAGTTGCTCGCGTAATTCGCTGCCTGGGTTGACAAACGAAGCACCGGGTAAATGCAAACCCATTATCTCAACTACGAGTTGGTTCGAGTTGGCCGTGCCGTAAAAGGTGCAGGTTCCGGCTGAATGATAAGACGCGGCTTCGGCATCCAGCAACTGTTCTTTACCCACTTTGCCTTCGGCATAAAGTTCGCGAATGCGCGCTTTTTCTTTGTTGGAAATCCCGGACGGCATCGGCCCTGCCGGCACAAAAACAAAAGGTAAATGGCCAAAGCTTAAAGCGGCAATCAATAAACCGGGTACAATCTTGTCACAGATCCCCAGCATTAAGCCGCCATCAAACATGTTGTGAGATAAGCTAATGGCTGTAGCCATCGCAATCACGTCACGGCTGAACAGGCTCAGTTCCATTCCTGGCTGGCCCTGAGTTACGCCATCACACATGGCCGGCACGCCACCGGCAACCTGGGCTACACTGCCGACTTCGTGGATTGCCTGTTTTAATTTATCCGGGTAATCGTGATACGGCTGATGCGCCGAAAGCATGTCGTTATAGGCCGTAACAATACCGATGTTGGCCTTAGTCAGGCTGCGTAATTCGCCTTTATCCGAGCTGTCACACGCAGCAAACCCATGCGCCAGGTTGCCACACGATAAAGCGCCCCGGTGAGGCCCCTGCAATCGCGCCTGCTCTATCTTTGCTAAATAAGCCTGACGGCTTTGCTGGCTGCGGCTTTCAATGCGATCGGTTACGCGTTGAATCACTGAGTTCATAAAAACCTCTCACGCCGGCGCATAAAAAATGCGGGTCGGCACTTGTGTTTGGTGAAAAAAGTCACTTATCGGCAATATCTGCGGCTGGTGCTTTGCCTGCGCAGCTTCCAGCACCGGGCGTTTTTTATTGCCGGTGATGTGAAAGAATAGATGATGACTGTTTAACAGTCGACTGCGGCTCAGACTGAGACGCTGGTATGGCGCCGACTGAGGTTCAACCGCCAACGCTGCTTTTGTACTTTCTAAACCCTCAGCTAGCTGCTCACAATCGGGGAATAACGAGGCGGTATGGCCATCTTCTCCCATCCCCAAAATCACGGCATCAAATGGCGGCAACTGAGCTAGTTTATCTGCAACCTCGGTGGCCGCCCTGCCTGCCTGCTGAAAATCGCCAAACAAACTGATGAATTGGGCTTTCGCGGCTTTATTTTTTAACAACACGGTTTTTACTAATTTGTCGTTACTGTCATCTGAATCGGGCAGTACCCAGCGCTCGTCAGCCAGGGTTATGGTGACCTTTTGCCAGTCGATATCCTGGTGCGACAGTTTGTTAAATAAAGGCCGCGGCGTGTTGCCCCCGGATACGACCAAGTACGCATGACCGCGCTGTTTAATAGCGTCCGATAAAATCCCAGCCAACGCCTCAGTTAAGCGGTCGGTTAGCTGTTGGTTATTTGCAAAAGTTTCCAAAATAGGTCCTTCCGTTAGATCAATTGATTTTGCTGAATGATTATTCATCCCAATGCCTGCCGTCTTGCGCCAGCAACGAAACAGCAGAGACAGGACCCCAGGTTCCTGCCGGGTAACTTTTGGGTTTGTCCTCTGTGTTTTCCCAGGCGGCTATGATGCCGTCTATCCAACGCCAGGCATGCTCAACTTCGTCGCGATGCACAAACAGGTATTGATTTCCGTGCATGGCCTCTAAAAACAGTCGCTCGTAGGCTTCGGCAATGCGTTTTTTTTCAAAGGTTTCGTCAAAACTCAGATCGAGCTTGGTCGCTTTAAGCTGCATCCGCTTACCCAGCCCCGGAATTTTATTCAGCATTTCAACTTCGACGCCTTCGTCGGGTTGCAAACGAATCACCAACTTATTGGCTGGCAAATCTTTAATGGTGTCGCGAAATATATTGTGCGGCTGCTGTTTAAAGGTAATAACAACCTCACTGAGCTTCTCGGGCATGCGTTTACCGGTGCGCAAATAAAACGGCACGCCGGACCAGCGCCAATTATCAATGCGCGCTTTTAAGGCCACAAAGGTTTCGGTGCTGCTGTTTTCTTTAGCACCCTGCTCTTCTATATAGCCCGGCACCTGTTGATCGGCGATAAAGCCCGAACTGTACTGTCCACGCACGGTTTCGCTGTGAAAGTTGCTGTCATCGATGGGCCTTAGCGCTTTTAACACTTTCAGCTTTTCTTCACGGATGCTGTCCGCGTCTAAGCGTGTGGGCGGCTCCATTGCGATTAACGACAACACCTGCAACAGATGGTTTTGCACCATGTCGCGCAACTGACCGGCGTCGTCGTAATAACCCCAGCGACCTTCAACTCCCACTTGTTCTGCAGCAGTAATCTGGACGTGATCGATGGCGGTATTATTCCAGTTTGACGAAAATAATGAATTGGCAAATCGCAACGCTAACAGATTCAGAACCGTTTCTTTACCGAGATAATGGTCGATGCGATAAATTTGCGACTCATCGAAATATTGACCCACTGCGTTGTTTATTTGCTTTGATGATTTAAGGTCGTGGCCAATGGGTTTTTCAAGAATAACGCGTGCCGGGGAAGGATTCAGCTGGTGTTGTTGTAAGCCATCTCCGATAGCAGCATACAACGCGGGTGGCGTTGCCAGATAAAATAACGGTGCCCCGTCAGAGTCATTTAGCACGCTTGCCAGAGCCTGATACTCGGCCGGCGTTGAAAATTCCATTGAAACATAATGTAAGCGCTTACAAAAACGCTGCAGGCAATCATCATCCAGTTCGTCCGGGCTAACAAACTGATTTAACAACTCCGCTACTTTTTGAGTGAATTGCTCGCTAGTGAGCTTATCCCGCGCCACACCAATAACCCGTGTTTTTTCATGCAGCTGGCCGACTTTATCAAGCTGATACAAAGCCGGAAGCAATTTACGGCGTGATAAATCACCCAGTACACCAAACAATGTTACATCACAACACTCTGGACGGTTTTCCATAGCTGCCTCGTAAGCTTTTTTTCAATGAAAGTTATGTAATTTTACTACATTTAAGTTAGGATGTTAGCAGTAGAAGTGCTTAATTTCCAATAATTGTGTAATAAAACTACATTAGCGATGATTGTATGGACCTGATTCAACGTATCACAACCGATCTTCCGAGTTTGAGCAAGTCTGAGCGCAAAGTGGCGCAAGACGTGCTTAATGACCCGCACACGATTATTCATAAAAGCATTGCCAGTCTGGCGGCTTTATCCGATGTTAGTGAACCGACGGTTAATCGCTTATGCCGACGTTTAGGCTGCAAAGGCTTTCCGGATTTTAAGTTACAGCTGGCCCAAAGCCTGGCCAAAGGTACGCCCTTTGTTAACCGCCACATTGAAGCAAACGACAGTGTTAACGACCTGACCGATAAAATTTTTGATTCAACTCTGGCAGCGTTAAATACCGCGCGCCAGCAATTGGACGGCAATGCCCTGACAGAGGCTATTAATGCCTTAAACAGTGCCCGCCAAATTGCATTTTTTGGCTTTGGCGCTTCCGCTTCTGTCGCCCATGATGCGCAAAATAAATTCGCTCGCTTTGATACACCATCGATGTTTTCCGATGACCATTTGATGCAACGCATGTGGGCAATCAATAGTCGCACTGACGATGTCTTAGTTTGCATTAGTCACACCGGCCGTACCAAAGCCATTTGCGAAATCGCAGAAATCGCAGCCAATAATGGAACCGCGGTGATAGCCATTACTGACAGCGACAGTCCGTTAGCCAAACTTTGCACCATTGTGGTGAGTTCTAACGTGCCGGAAGACACTGACCAATACATGCCGATGGCATCGCGCATCGCGCACCTGGTTCTGATTGATACGCTGATTGCCGGCTTTACCCTCAGCCAGGGACCTGAATTGCGCAACAAGTTAGCCCGCGTGAAACAGGGCTTAAAAGAATCTCGCTATCAAAAACATTCAACCATTAACGACAGGAGTTAACATGGCTATTCGAATTGCAATTAATGGCTTTGGGCGGATTGGCAAAAATGTTGTCCGTGCGCTTTATGAAAATAACCGGCAAGATGAAATCGAAGTTGTCGCAATTAATGATCTGGGTGATCCGGCCATACTGGCTCATTTACTTAAGTACGATACCGTACACGGTAATTTTGCTGAGCAGGTGCGTTCGGATGACCAGGCCATTTATGTTAATAATCACCCCATAAAAGTCTTTGCTCAACGAGACCCGGCCTGCCTGCCCTGGAAACAGCTGCAAGTAGATGTTGTACTTGAATGTACAGGTTTGTTTACACAACGCCATGACGCACAAAAGCACCTGCAGGCGGGTGCCAAAAAAGTCATCATTTCAGCACCGGGCAAAGGCGTCGATGCAACGGTCGTTACCGGAGTTAATGACGACGTGCTAACCCGTGGTATGGATATTATTTCTAACGCATCCTGCACAACAAACTGTCTCGCCCCTATCGCTAAGCCGCTGCATAACGCACTAACGATAGAATCAGGGCTGATGACCACGGTGCATGCTTACACCAATGATCAACGTTTAACGGATTCTTACCACACGGATCTGCAGCGCGCCCGCGCCGCCGCTCAATCGATGATCCCATCGAAGACCGGTGCCGCAGCGGCAATTGGCCTGGTGATTCCTGAGTTAGAAGGCCGTTTTGACGGACTTGCCGTACGCGTGCCGACAGCCAATGTCTCATTAGTTGACTTAAACTTTATCGCCGCTCGGGACACCACCATCGATGAAGTCAATGACATCATTACGCAAGCCGCCAACAGCGACGCATTAAAAGACGTGTTAGCGGTTAACCAATTGCCACTGGTTTCCAGTGACTTTAATCATAACCCTCACTCCAGTATTTTTGATACCAATCAAACTCGCGTTAATGGACGGCTGGTCAAGGTAATGGCCTGGTACGACAATGAATGGGGCTTCAGTAACCGAATGCTCGACAATGCCGTTAAGTTGATGCAGGTCAG
>JBNJEJ010000054.1:0-8262 GCA_051745735.1 Pseudomonadota bacterium | reverse complement strand
ATGACCATAAAATACATCGACTGAACAAAGTTTCCCGGGCGCAGACATCGGCTAACCAGCAGAGTTGTCTAGGTTATGGTCTGAGTTGTGGCCTGAGTTATGTAACAACATAACGGCAAAAAGCCCGTCTGGCGCCAGCCAGGTTGATTCGTGTTGCCAGCCGGCAGCTTTAGCCAGCCTGTCAAACTCATCCGGGTGATACTTATAGGAGCTCTCCGTATGAATGGTTTCACCCTGTCCGAACTGAAAACATTCACTACCCACTCGAACCTGCTGGCGGACCCGACTGCGCAGGTGCATCTCAATACGGCCCAGCTTTTGGTTATAAATGGCCACATGCTCAAACTGCTCTGCATCAAAATTTGCATCCAGTTCACGGTTAATCCGAACCAGAATGTTTTTATTAAAACGCGCAGTTACGTTTTCGCTGTCGTTGTAAGCAGCTTCGAGCATTTGATGATCTTTTTTGGTATCTACACCCAGCAGCATGTAACTGCCCTCACCTAAGGTCGTGCGGGCGTTGCGCAAAAAATCGAGGGCCTCTCCGGGCTCGAAATTACCGATGGTCGAGCCCGGAAAAAATCCCATCGGAGTGGCTGCACTAAGCTCGAGCTTTATGGGCTTGGTAAAATCTCCCTGAACCACTTTGATTGATAAACCCGGGAAGGATTCCGCCAGATCAGCTGAGGCGTTTTTAAGGTGCTCACCCGAGATATCCAATGCAACAAACTCCTTAACCATTGGTAACTCTTGCAGTAATGGCTTTACTTTATGCAGTGAACCCGCTCCAAACTCAACCAACTGAAGACTCCCACCGACCTGTTTGGCAAAGTACTGCTTGAGTTCCCGGGCAACTTCAGGCAGCAAAGCGAGCTCTGTACGGTAAGGATAATATTCCTTCAATCCGCAAATTTGATCAAAATACTTTGAACCCTGTTCATCGTAAAAGTACTTGGGTGGCAACGCCTTTTGCGGCAGTCGTAATCCCGTCAAAACATCCTGCAAAAAACCGTTATCCATAGAGCTCCCGTTACTTTTATTTTATTTGGCCAGCCGCAGACCGGTAACTTGCCAGCGCTGATGCGCGTAAAAAAAGTTCCGGTACGTTGCGCGCATTTGTTGCTCGGCAGTGGCGCATGAACCACCCCGCAGAACCCATTGATTGGCCATAAACTTGCCGTTGTATTCTGCCAAAGCCCCTTCCGGCGTTGTGAATCCCGGATACGGAATAAACGGACTTTGCGTCCACTCCCAGGCGTCCCCAAACATTTGTTTAAGCCCTGCCCCTCCGTTAGCAGCCGGTTGCGGTAGCTCATGGCCTTGTTCAAGAAAATGACCGCGACATTCAACGGACTGCGCGGCATGCTCCCATTCAAATTCGGTCGGTAAACGGCAACCGCGCCAGCGTGCAAAAGCCTCGGCTTCGTAATAACTAATATGGCAAACCGGCGCAGTTAGATCTAAAGGGACTCGCTTTCGGTCTGTGATAGTCAGCCACTGGTCATTCTCACGATGCCAATATAAAGGCGCCTGCCAGCCTTCCTGCTGCGCAGTCGCCCAGCCGTCCGCAAGCCACAGTTTCGGCTGCTCGTAGCCATTATCCGCGATAAACTCTAACCACTCCGCATTGGTTACCAGGCGTTCACAGAGGCTAAACTCAGGAACAAAAACCTGATGACGGGGTTGTTCACAATCGTAAGCAAAGGATCCGTCGGCATCGGTACCGATCCACGATAACCCGCCTTTAAAATGATAGAAGTCCGGCTCACCAGTACAGGCCGAAGTAGCTTCCGCATCGGTATCCCGCCTCAGCGCGTAAGGATTAAGGGATAACGCATGTTTAATGTCCGTTTGCAGCAGTTCCTGATGCTGCATCTCATGGTGCAGTCCAATCGTAACAGCCGCCTGAATATCAGCATCAGGTGATTGCAGCAAGCGCGTCATGGCACTATCGACATAATGTCGGTAAGCAATCACTTCGTCTAACGAGGGCCGCGACAATAAGCCTCGCTGCGGTCGCGGATGGCGCTCTCCCACCGTTTCATAATAAGAGTTAAATAAGTATTGATAGGCCGCGTTATAAGGCTGGTAGCCGGTTAAATGCGGCTGCAGTAAAAAGGTTTCAAAAAACCAGGTGGTATGCGCAAGATGCCATTTCGCCGGGCTTGCATCAGGCATCGACTGCAACATCATATCTTCCGCGCTCAACGATTCAGTCAGGCTCATCGTTTGTTCACGGACACCTTGATATTGAGCCATTAGCTGTTCTCTGGACAAGCTGCTGCCGTCGAATGAATGCGCGAAATTTGGCATGTGTCAGACCCTCTATATCTCAAATCAATGGATGGGAATGTGTTGTTAAGTACCAAAAACCCCTACTTTTGGATCCACAGAGGATTGGACCAGGCCGCTTTACCCTTCTCATCTTCAACCTCAAAGCTCACCCAGCCTTCAGCATCAGAGGGTATTCGCACTGTCAGTTCATCCTTCTGAACGCTGCCCTCTTTATTCAAGGTGAAGGTTTTCAGTATTTTGCCGCCCTCGCCAATCATTCGGACTTGTTTCAGGCCATTTACTGCAACAAGGCCGACAGTCCAGGAATCCCCTGCCCGAACCTGTTCACCGAATACAATCTCTCGTGGATAGAGAATTGGCCCCTGAGTGGCATAGCCACGACCCGACTTCAGTGATTGAGCAAAACGTGAAGGCGTCAGCTTGTCCTCTACGTAAGCCATCATCCGAGTATTTCCGGATAGTTGGTTCCAGGCATCATGGGTATCAGTACCGGCGGTAAAGTAAATGGTTTCGCCCTGATCCCACAATTCATGAGCTTTTTGTCGTGTTTGCTCATCATCAGCACTACCATTTAACTCCAATAGGTGAAACCCGTCTGACGCTCCACCCGGCACAGCTTCATTGGCCAGGTTAGTATAGTAGCCATAATCATTAAACGGATGGTTCATTGGAATTACAATTGCACCCATGTCATACATACCCTTGATCAGCGTGTGCACTTCATCCGTGCCCGGATCCACCGTCAACTCAGCATCCAAGTCAATTGGAAAGGGATTCATATGCCCCCACGATGGCGAAACCTCAATGGATGGAATAAAGGGTACACCCCGCTTAGCAGCAAGCTTAGAATAAACCTCGAAGTTAACAGTTGAGTCGTGCTCGCTCAGAAAAATCAGATCAAGGGCGGCAGCTAACTGTGCCCGCACAACCGTTTCAGGTGGTGTAATGGCTTCGAGGATATCGCCATGGTGATGCAAGTCGGCACCATACCAATTCGACTCAGACGGATTGGTAATTTCAGTCACCTGCACGGCCTGCTCGCTGACTTCCCCCGAATCCAGGGTCACGTTTAAAGTTTGCATCTCAGTGAAGAAACCAGCGCCGGCATCTACTGAAAGTGTGTAGTCTCCGGGGGGAAGTTCAATCTCAGCCTGCCCAACGTCAACAAGCTCGGTAAAAAAAGTGCGCTTGCCTAAGAATTCTACCGGTGGCTGCTGGCCTTCAACAATAGTGATACGAGCATCTTTTGCTTCACCCGAACCAGCTTCTTCAACGGTCACTGCAAGCGTCCCGGGGCCTTCCAGATTAATAAAGTTTAGATTATGTTCGCTATCATCGCTCACATCAATGCTCTCGGTGGTGCTGTTGGCGTGACCGCTCGCCGTGCCGTATAGTTCATACTGCCCTTCAGGCAGCACTATGCTGTATTCGCCATGCTCTGCCAGAGTCCATGCGTAAAGCTGGCTTTCTTTTTCAATCAAGACAATACCATTTTTCGGAACATTACCGGCAGCACTTCGAAGCTTACCAAAAACCCTTCCGGTAGCCTCACCGCGACGCATGGCCTCGGCTTTCACGATAGGCGCAAGATCACCGTTTCCGACAACCTGCAGTTGCGCATCAAAAGTACGACTCTGTCCGGCCTTAAGGGTATGGCCCAGATACATATCCCGACCGCCGTAAGAGTTGCGGTCAAAGTACGGCGCATGCAACGCAAAAGCCCAATCGCGGTCGTATCCAACCGTGCGGTCAGTTAATAATTTTTGGGCTGAATTATCTTGCTGACCCAGAGTTACTGGCACCGGGAACATATGCCCTGTTTCCGGCCAAATGGTAAAGCCGGACCGCAAATCGAGAGATTCTTCGCCGTGGTTAGTCATCTCGGTTTTTAATTCAATCGCGTCTGAGCCTGAGCGTAACGTGTACCAAGTCGTGATATCGACTTCACCAAAATTACGGCTTATCTTAATGACCGCCTTTTCAGCACGATTTTCCAGCACTTCCACCGACTTTTTCTGGTTTGGCCATGCCGACCAGTTATTCGGAATAAAGTCTGCAAATGCAACACGATCCGCATCCACTTTGCCATTTTTGACCGCCGCTAAATCGACTAACGCACCACGAGGAACGCCCCAGGGCACCGGCGACTCAATTGCAAGTGCAAATGCGAGATGCTCGTTTTGCACGGTAATATCCCGAGGGTGCGTAGCTTTACCTTCCGGAATGACGCTCTGCCCCTGAGTGATGGACACATCCGCCTGAGCTATTGTGCTGAGAAGCAGGCTAAATACTACGCTAGCAAATGCATTTTTAACTAATTTAACCATCATGGATAGCGGGGCCTTTTTTTAAATTGAACGTTCAATCAACTTTAGTGTGTATGGCTGAAAGCTTACCATCACTCAACAAGGCGAGGCAATTTGGGCTTTTAAGAATTCACCAGAAATTGCCCCTAACGCTTTATACAACCATTGAAAAGTTGACCCTTATGTGTTCAATTCTTAAGGGAGTATAAAGACTACGATGATAATTACGCGAACATCTGCTGAAAACCACTGATGACCCTTACAAACTGGTTTAGAGATTCCGTAATAAAGCTTAATGAGCAGGGCCGGTAACAGATGAACAAACCAGAGACCCCTGACGGGGAGCTAGAGCGATTAAATGCCCTATTGCAAACGGAACTACTCGGCAGCAAACCCGAACAACGCTTCGACCGTATAACAAAACTCGCACAAGTCATCTTCGATGTACCTATAGCGCTTATCTCCTTGCTCGATTCGCAGTGTCAAAGGCAGTGGTTTAAGTCCAGACAGGGCTTAAGCGCAGCACAAACAAACCGCAGTATCTCTTTTTGTAATCATGCAATACTGGACGCCGATATTTTTGAAGTGCCGGATGCCAGCAAAGATGACCGGTTTTTTGATAATCCGCTGGTAACCGATGAGCCTTTTATCCGTTTTTATGCAGGGGCTCCACTTTATACTGATAATGGCTATGCCATTGGAACACTGTGCATTATTGATAAGACCCCCCGCAGTTTAACCTCGGACGAGTTGTCCCTGCTGCGCCTGTTAGGTGACATGGTGGAATCTGAAATTACTCAGGTTGAGCGTAACAACGAACATAAAAAACGTAACTCGCTGCAACAGTTTTCTGAAGTGATTGTGAAAGCGCAATCTAACTTCATAGGCCAAACAGACCGTATCCAAGCGTTCGATATTTTGTTAGACGATATTCTGGCTCTTACGGGTAGCGAATATGGGTTCATCGGCGATGTGCTGTTCACTTCAGACAATCAGCCTTATTTAAAGGCATACTCTATGACCGATATTGCCTGGAATGAAGAAACGAAAAAATTATACGCTCAAAGTGCTACTAACGGACTTGAGTTTAAAAACCTCGACTCGTTAATTGGTGCAGCTCTGAAAACGGGTGAACCCGTTATTGCAAATAACCCAGGTAACGATCCTCGTGCCGGCGGCCTCCCTGATGGGCACCCCGCCCTACATTACTTTTTAGGGGTGCCCATCCATTGCGCAGGAAAACTGGTCGCTATGATTGGCCTTGCCAATAAAGAAGGCGGATACGGGCAAGAACTTGTAACCACCTTAAGGCCTCTGCTACTGGCAGTAGGCCAAATCGTCGAAGCTTCGAGACGTCATCTCCAACTGGAAAAACAGCGGGTTAAGCTTTCCTATCTGTCGGCTGTCGCAAGCCAGACCACCAATGCCGTCATCATTACGGATGTAGCCGGCAAGGTTGAGTGGGTCAACGAAGGCTTTTGCCGACTGACTGGTTACACACCGGAAGAAGCCAGAGCCGCTAAACCAGGAGAGCTACTACATGGCCCTGAGACCGACCCGGCAACCGTCGAGGTAATGGAAAAGGCCTTATCAAGGTGTGAAAGCTTCGAGGTTGACATCGTTAACTATTCTAAAGCAGGGAAACCTTATTGGATCCGGGTTTATTGTAATCCTCTGAAGGCTGAGGACGGTGCAACGAGAGGATATATTGCTATTCAAAGCAATATTGATCAACAGAAACGAAATGAAAACGAACTGAAAGAATCGGCACAATTTCAATCGACCATCCTCAATACAATTGTAGAGGGCCTTATAACAACTGACCAAGACGGCATTATACAAATGTGTAACCCGTCAATAGAAGCCATGTTTGGTTACTGTCAAAAATCGTTACTCGGTAAAAACATTAAAATGTTAATGCCCGAAAACTATGCCGATGTTCATGACCTATACCTGTCTGACTACAAAGTTAAACCGTCAACCTGGCATGAAGATATCATCGGAAAAGCCAGGGCTTTAACCGCTAAGCGACGTAATGGCGATATCTTTCCTATTGAAATTGAAGTCAAGAAAACCTTTCATAACGGCGACGTTTTGTTTGTTGCATCGATAAGAGATATTTCCACATTAAAGCAACAGGAAGATGAAATCGAAAAACTCGCTTATTTCGATCCCCTCACCAATTTAGCAAATCGTCGACTCCTTAAAGCACGTATTAACGCTATATCCGAAGCCAGCAAAAATAAGAATTACTACCATTCATTGCTTTTTATCGACATCGATCATTTTAAAAAGGTTAATGACTCTTTGGGGCACACTGTTGGAGATAACCTGCTTGTCGAGTTAGGCCGTCGAATACATTCCTGCGTCATATCGTACAGTGACACAGCAGCACGCCTTGGTGGAGACGAGTTTTGTGTATTATTAACGTCACTCGGCACCTCTCATGATGAGGCGAAGGAAAAAGTCCGTCAAATTGCTAACCGGATACTTCGTGAAATTGAAAGGCCTCTGATTGTTCAAAACGCACGATTTACTGTATCCGCCAGCATTGGAATAAGCTTTTTCTGTGGCGGAGAAACAAATTTCGATACCTCGATAAAACAAGCAGACATGGCGATGCACGAGGCCAAAGAGCAAGGCAAAAATCAGCTTTACTTTTTTAATACTGAATTAGGTGCCCGCCTTTTAGAGCGCATCGATTTAGAATCAAATCTTCGTACTGCAATCAATGAAGAAACACTAACTGTCCATTATCAACCTGTTGTTGATAAGCACTCCCGGATTGTGAAGTTAGAGGCTTTGGCCCGTTGGCACCACCCCAAAAAAGGCTGGATACGACCGGATATATTCATTCCTATTGCCGAGGCGTATCAGCTTATCGTTCCGTTAGGCAACTTAGTCTTAAAACTGGTTTTAAGGGACTTACGCCGCTGGCTCAGCCAGCATCCTGATCTTAACTGGAAAGTGGCAGTTAATATAAGCCAGTTCCAGTTGTCATACGAACACTTTCAAAGTGAGACAGAGGCGCTGTTTAATGACGTCAACATCGCCCCTGACCAGATTGTATTTGAAGTTACTGAAACCTCTGTAGCCAGAGATATCGCGCAAAGCATAACTCAAATGGCCGACTTAAAAACTCTTGGCGTAACTTTTTCGCTGGATGATTTTGGTACAGGTTATTCCTCTCTAGCCTATTTGAAACAGTTACCCATTAGTGAACTAAAAATTGATAAAAGTTTTGTGGCCGGTCTTCCACATGACCTTGATAATACAGCGATAGTAAACTCTGTGATTTTTCTGGCCAAAGCAATGAATCTTAATGTCGTTGCCGAGGGCGTAGAAACTTTAGAACAATGGCAGTACCTAAAAAACCTAGATTGTGAAATTTTTCAAGGTTACTATTTTTCCAGACCATTGCCGGCAAGTGACATTGAAAATCTGATAACGACCGAAAAATATAAGCGGCTTATCGATTAACCTTAAACGTAACGCGAACCACACAGCCAGGATTTTCGGCCAATCACGAACGGCGTTCCTAGCTGTGGCTGGTATTACACTTATTATCTTTGCGCATCAACCAATAGCCCGCAGGCACGATCATCATATTCAGGATGGTTGACGAAATAAGCCCCCAGAGAATGACAATTGCCATTGGTGC
>JBNJEJ010000053.1:0-8333 GCA_051745735.1 Pseudomonadota bacterium | reverse complement strand
AGCCTATACCACCCGAAGGGTCTAAACCGCGAACGCAGTGAGCCTATACCACCCGAAGGGTCTAAACCAACAAGCTAATAGCGAGCCTACCCCTTTACGAAAAAATGATGTAGCATGGCCATTCCGTTAAACTTTGTAAAAAAAACAGACAGCTATGATGGATATTCAGTCCATTAATGCGTTAGCCAAGCAGGATATGCAAGGGGTTAATGCGCTAATTGGTGAACAACTCACGTCCGATGTGGCGTTAATCAATCAGCTCGGCCTCTACATTGTTAATAGTGGCGGCAAACGATTACGTCCTTTATTAACCATTCTGTCAGCTAAGGCGCTCGGCTATAACGGCAAAGAGCACCATAAGCTGGCCGCGATCATCGAATTTATCCACACAGCCACCTTATTGCATGACGATGTCGTCGATGATTCCGAGCTACGGCGCGGCCGAAAAACGGCTAACGCGGTATTTGGTAATGAGGCATCGGTGTTGGTCGGCGACTTTCTTTACACCCGCGCGTTTCAGATGATGGTGCAGCTCAATTCCTTGCCCATTCTCAGTATTTTAGCCGATGCCACCAACATTATCGCCGAGGGCGAGGTGCTGCAGTTAATGAACTGCAACGATCCGGAAACCACTGAGCAGCGCTACTTTAATGTCATTTACGGCAAGACCGCCAAGTTATTTGAAGCAGCCACTCAGTTAGCGGGCATGTTAACCGAACAGGATGATGCAACAACTCAGTCCATGGCCGACTATGGCCGGTACTTAGGCACAGCCTTCCAATTGGCGGATGACTTACTCGACTACACCGCCGACTCTGAAGCTATGGGTAAAAATGCCGGTGATGATCTGGCTGAGGGTAAACCGACGTTACCATTGCTTTACGCTATGTGGCACGGCAATGAGACAGAACAGACGCTGATTCGGGAAGCGATCAAAGAAGGCGACGGGCGTGAGCATCTACAAACCATTTTAACGGCTATGCAGCGCACCGGCGCACTGGATTACACCCGCACTAAGGCATTAGAAGCCGCCGAGCAGGCGCGGCAATCCATCACCAGCGTGCCGCCATCAGAATATAAAGACGCCCTGCTGGCTTTAGCCGATTTATCGGTGAATCGAATATCGTGAACAAAAAAAGGCCCCCGGATCGCCGGAGGCCTATGCATCGTTATCAAACCAATTTATTTGGCGAACTCGAAGCCTTTCTGGATATCATCTTTTAAACCGTCAAGCATGTCGTCCATGCATTGCTTCTCATAAGCGCTGATCTCACCATAGGACAACACTTCTTCGGCACCGTTTTTACCTAAGCGTACCGGTTGTGCAAAGAAAGTGGAATGGTCGCCAGGACCTTCAACGTAAGTGCATTCGACGGTGTCTTGTCCTTGCAGACCTTTTAACAACGACAAGCAGAAACGCGCGGCCGCCTGACCCATAGATAGAGTTGCTGAGCCGCCTCCGGCTTTTGCTTCGACCACTTCGGTGCCAGCGTTTTGGATGCGGTGAGTCAAGTCTTTAATCTCTTGCTCGGTGAACTCAACGCCTTCGACCTGTGACAGCAATGGCAGGATAGTGGTGCCGCTATGGCCGCCGATAACCGGTACATTGATGTTCTCAGGATTCAGTCCACGTAATTCTGCGACAAAGGCTTCTGAGCGAATCACGTCAAGTGTTGTAACACCAAACAGTTTGCGCTTGTCGTAGCAGCCATTTTTTTCCAATACACTTTTCGCGATCGGTACTGTGGTATTCACCGGGTTAGTGATGACACCAACACAGGCATTTGGACAGTTATCCGCAACACCCTGAACCAAGTTAGCGACAATTCCCGCATTCATCTTAAATAAATCCGAACGGTCCATGCCCGGCTTGCGCGGCACACCGGCTGGGATCAGTACAACGTCGCAACCAACCAGAGCTGATGCCAGGTCGTCTTTACCAAAGCCCTCGACTTTTACGTCGGTTGGAATGTGGCTTAAGTCGACAGCAACGCCGGGAACAACCGGAGCAACGTCATACAGAGACAATTCAGACCCTGCGGGTAATTGTGTTTTAAGAAGTAATGACAATGCCTGGCCGATACCACCGGCCGCACCTAATACGGCTACTTTCATCTCAGACTCCACTTAACTGATTGATGGGTTCTTGCATAAAGTGAGAATAGTTATGCAAAATTTGTTGCAAAACTGTACTCTAATAGGCCTTAAATTACAAATTTACCGCAATAACTCCGGAACTGGTTTTATCATGGCACAGACGCAATTAATCGCCGCCTTTATGGCGTTATTAAAAGAAGAACAATACGGCTCACAAACCGACATCGTCGAGGCACTTAAAACCGCTGGTTTTGACAACATCAGTCAGTCGAAAGTGTCGCGCCTGCTGAGTAAATATGGCGCAGTGCGCACCCGCAATGCCAAACAAGAGATGGTCTACTGTTTACCGGCGGAAATCAGTGTGCCGTCTGCCAAAGCTCCGTTAAGCCAGCTGGTGCTTGATATTCAACACAACGATGTCATGGTGATCATCCGCACCAGTCCCGGGGCGGCTCAGTTAATAGCGCGGCTGTTGGACTCGGTCGGCAAAAAAGAGGGAGTGCTGGGTACCATTGCCGGTGATGACACGGTTTTTATTGCGCCATTGAAGGTGGCTGACATCGATTTTACCTTTAGCAACGTACAAAACTTGTTTGCGGCTCATTCGGGGGCCGAGGACTCGTCAGTCTGATCACTCTGAAGCGGGCAGCTGTGGCGGTTTAAAAAGGCTACCGAAGGCACAAAAAAGCTGGCGTTGTTTACCGCCTGGGTGTAATCCAGTAAAGGGTCATAATCCCCTTGATCATCTTCGTAGTAACGCTGCTTTAGCCACTGCGTCACCGCTTTGGGATGATGAGTAAAATACAGGGCTAACAACCCTTGCTCGCGTAAATCGCCCCATGGCATGTTTTGGCGCAGCAAAGGAATGGGTTGTTCCTGCTCGTCCACCAGCCGCGTTTTACTGGCGTGAGTTACCCCTTCGATGTCAGCTTCGGGCAGGCGCTCGCCGGTCACTTTGTCACGCCCCATCACCTGCTCCTGGCGGGCACTTCCCAGCTCGTCCCAACGCCGCAGGTCGTGGCGGAACTTCTGCAGTAACAAATAGCTGCCATCGGCAAATTCTGGATCCGTTGCCGCATCCAGGGTGGCAACGGTGCGTTTACGCAATCCTCTCGGGTTATCCGGGCCATCGATAAAACCGCTTAAATCGCGTCCATCAAGATAACGAAAGGTGCGTAATTGCTCCACCACTTCGATATCATACCCAAGCCAGCCCAACACAGCCCGTCCGGCTAAGTAATTGGCGTCAAAGCGATCGGAACGGATTTGCAATAATAAGTCTACCGGTTGTCTGGGTGCTTCGCGGTCGGCCTGCTGAAGCTCAGGAAAACGATGCAAATAAACCGGTTTGCTTTGCGGATAAACGACGTCCCAGTAATCGGCGCCGATGGCAACAAAGCCATTCAGCATCGACTCAGAAAAGCGATCGTCAAGTTCCGCAATAATTGCCGGCAGACGCGCAAGTTTGCGACGAATGCTATCAACATCGTCCGTCATCACATTACAAAACAGTGTTAGCCCGTGTAGATTAGGCTCGGCACATACTCCCGATTGAGCTTTCACTAAACTGTATCCCCGTTTTTTATTATCACTGCGACATCCTGTGCGCTTTTTACGTTCTTTTAACTTGCTGTCATTTACTGGCACTATAGAATGCCTGTACGAACTATTGCTTCGCAAGGAAAATTTATGCGCAAAACCATTATCGCACTCACACTCATGTCGTTAACAGCTTGTGCTAATCAACCGTCAACCGCAACCGGTCCGGCAAAAGCGCAAGATAACGCAGCCGTTGCCAGCACATCAACACAGCGCTTCGAATCGTTAGCCGATCGCATCTGGGAACAGCTTTCAGCTAGCAACGACAGCGCTCTGCAGGACATGTCGCCCAGCGCACTTAAGCAGCGTTACCAACGAAACAGTCAATGGCTACAGCAACTGAATGCCATTGCCACCGAGCAATTATCGGAACAAAACAAAATTAATCACGCGATGATCCACTACGTGCTTAAAAATGAAGTGGACAATTACCAATTTAAAGCGCATCTCATGCCATTAACGGCGGAAGGCTCGTTTCATAGCCGGTTAGCTTTTATGCCCTCCCAGACGCGCTTTAACAACAGTGAAGATTACCGCCATTACGTGGACAAACTGGCGACAGTCGATCGCTACATGAGCCAACAAATGGACTGGCTGCGGCAAGCCATCGAACAGGGCTATACCCAGCCTAAAGCGGCTATGGCAGGGTTTGAGGAAAGTATCTTAGCGTACATTGTGCAAGATGCGGAGCAAAGTGTGTTCTTCACTCCCTTTATCAGCCAACCCGCGTTTGTCAGCGACAGTGACTGGGCTGATTTACAACAGCAGGCAAAACAAATCATTGATGATCAGATTATGCCCGCTTACGACCGTTACTTTCAATTTATGGTCGGTGAGTATTTGCCCAACGCTCGCGACGCCGTAGGTGCTAGTGAACTGCCTGATGGTGATGCATTTTATAAAAACCGCATTAAATACTACACCACCACCGATATGACGGCGGAGCAAATCCATCAAGTAGGAGTTCAGGAAGTGGCCCGTATCCGCGCCGAAATGATGCAGGTGATTGATGCCAGCGGTTTTGACGGTAGCTTTGATGAATTTGTCGAATTCTTGCGCACCGATCCGCAATTTTATCCACAGACCGCTGAAGAGCTGCTCAGTTATGCGGCCTTAATCGCCAAAAAAATGGATGGTGAATTACCCAAGCTATTTAAGACTCTGCCCCGCAAGCCTTACGGTATCGCTCCGGTACCCGAGGAAATTGCCCCTAAATACACCACCGGCCGTTATTCGGGCACCAATCGTGACGACCGGGCCGGCTTTTATTGGGTTAATACCTACGCACTGGATCGCCGGCCGCTTTATCAGATGGAAGCTTTGACATTACACGAAGCTGTACCCGGCCACCATTTACAAAATGCGATTGCCGGTGAACTGGAGGGAGTACCCGAATATCGTCAACAAACCTACATTTCTGCCTTTGGCGAAGGCTGGGGCTTATATTCAGAATACTTAGGTCTGGAAGCCGGTTTTTACCAGGACCCCTACAGCAACTTTGGTCGCCTGAGCTATGAAATGTGGCGCGCTGCGCGGCTGGTAGTGGATACCGGCATGCACGCAATGGGCTGGAGCCGGCAACGGGCGATTGACTTTATGGCCAGTAACACCGCTTTGTCATTGCATAACGTGACCACTGAGATCGACCGCTACATTACCTGGCCGGCACAGGCACTGTCGTATAAATTAGGTGAACTGAAAATTAAGCAATTGCGGGCCCGTGCCGAGCAACAATTAGGCGATGATTTCGATATTCGCGAATTTCATGACGCGATTTTAGCCAACGGCAGTGTGCCACTGGATATTCTGGAAGCGCAGCTCAATGACTGGATAGCAGAACAACAATCTTAAGGCTCCGGGGTGTTCCATTCATCCCGTTTATTACGCGAATAGCAGCGCCCTGCATGGGAATTTAGCGGCTAACGGAGTACAATGCGCGCAATAAAATCATTGAACTGTATTTGTGCCAACCAACACGAGGTATTACTAGTGCTTAAAGAATATCGCCAGCACGTCGAAGAGCGTGCCGCAGAAGGCATTCCCCCTAAGCCGTTGACGGCTGAACAAGTGGCTGATTTAGTAGAGCTGCTGAAAAACCCACCCGCCGGTGAAGAACAGTTTTTGGTTGAGCTTTTAGCTGAACGTGTGCCACCCGGTGTGGACGAAGCCGCTTACGTTAAAGCCGGTTTTTTAAGCGCGTTGGTTAAAGGTGAGCTCGACTGTCCGGTAATCACTAAGCAGGACGCAGTTAAACTGCTGGGTAACATGCACGGCGGGTACAATATTGTGACTCTGGTTGGCCTGTTAGACGACGAGCAGCTGGCTGAATTAGCGGCCGAACAACTTAAGCACACGATTTTAATGTTCGACGCCTTTCATGACGTTGAAGAAAAAATGAAAGCCGGTAATCAACTGGCAAAAGAAGTGGTCGAGTCCTGGGCCGAGGCAGAATGGTTTACCAGCCGCGATAAAACGCCCAAGCAGGTTAAAGCAACGGTATTTAAAGTCACTGGCGAAATTAACACCGATGATTTGTCACCGGCACCTGATGCCTGGTCGCGCCCGGACATCCCTCTGCACGCCAAGGCCATGTTTAAAATGCCACGCGAAGGCATTACCGACGCGGGTAAACAAATTGACGAATTGAAAGAGAAAGGTCATCCGGTCGCCTTTGTCGGTGATGTCGTGGGTACCGGCTCGTCACGTAAATCAGCCACCAACTCGGTGTTATGGAACATTGGCGAAGATATGCCAGGTACACCCAACAAACGCGCTGGCGGTATCTGCATTGGCAGCAAAGTCGCCCCTATTTTCTTTAATACCATGAAAGATGCCGGCGCCTTAGTGTTTGAAGCCGACGTTGAAAAAATGACCATGGGCGATGTCATCACGATTTACCCGTACCAGGGCAAAATCGAAAATGAAGCCGGTGACATCGTCGCTGAATACGATTACGCCTCACGCGTGATTCTGGACGAAGTGCGAGCCGGTGGCCGTATCAACCTGATTATCGGCCGTGGCTTAACCACTAAAGCTCGTGAATCACTGGGCTTAGGACACAGCGATTTATTCCTTACTCCAGAGCAGCCAGAAGACAGCAATAAAGGCTACAGCCTGGCACAAAAATTGGTCGGTAAAGCCTGTGGTATGAACGGTGTTCGCCCCGGTACCTACGTAGAACCTAAGATGACCACTGTCGGCTCGCAGGACACCACCGGTCCGATGACCCGTGATGAATTAAAAGACCTGGCTTGCCTTGGCTTTAATTCAGATTTGGTCATGCAGTCTTTCTGTCACACCTCAGCTTATCCCAAGCCCGTTGATGTCGAGACTCAACACACTCTGCCAGACTTTATTATGAACCGTGGTGGTGTGTCGTTACGTCCGAATGACGGTATCATCCACAGCTGGCTCAACCGGATGTTATTACCGGATACCGTCGGTACCGGTGGTGATTCGCACACCCGTTTCCCGCTGGGCATTTCGTTCCCGGCCGGCTCTGGCTTGGTGGCGTTTGCCGCAGCAACAGGGGTCATGCCACTGGACATGCCGGAGTCGGTGCTGGTTCGCTTTAAAGGTAAGATGCAGCCGGGGATTACCCTGCGCGACCTGGTTCATGCGATTCCGGCGTTTGCCATTAAAGAAGGTTTACTGACGGTTGAGAAGCGCGGTAAGAAAAACGCATTCTCCGGTCGTATCCTGGAAATCGAAGGTCTTGAGCACTTAACCGTAGAACAGGCATTTGAACTGTCTGATGCGTCCGCAGAACGTTCGGCCGCGGGTTGTACCATAAACCTATCAGAAGAGTCAGTGGCTGAATACCTGCGTTCTAACGTCACCATGCTGCGTTGGATGATCAACGAAGGTTATGGCGATGCGCGCACACTTGAGCGCCGCGCTCGTAAGATGGAAGACTGGTTACAAAACCCTGAGTTAATGCGTGCTGATAAAGACGCAGAATACACCGAAGTGGTTGAAATCGATCTGGACGAGATTAAAGAGCCTATCGTCTGTTGCCCGAACGATCCGGATGATGCCAAGTTCTTAAGTGAAGTAGCCGGCGATAAAGTCGACGAAGTTTTCATTGGCTCGTGCATGACCAACATTGGTCACTTCCGCGCAGCGGGTAAGTTGCTGGAGAAAAACTCCGACCCATTGAATACGCGGCTGTGGATAGCACCGCCCACTAAGATGGACAAAGCACAGCTGGAAACCGAAGGCTATTACGATATCTATGCGCGTAACGGGGTTCGTACCGAAATGCCAGGCTGTTCACTGTGTATGGGTAACCAGGCACGGGTAGAACCGGGTGCCACGGTACTGTCGACTTCAACCCGTAACTTCCCCAACCGTTTAGGCGACGGTGCCAACGTCTATCTGACCTCGGCAGAACTCGCCGCTGTCGGTGCCATTGTCGGCCGTTTGCCAACTCCGGAAGAATACCTGGAATACGCACAGGACATTAATGCCATGGCTGGCGAAGTTTACAAATACCTAAACTTCGACCAGATGGATGCCTTCCGCGACGCCGAAAAAGCGGCCCAGGAAAACATCATCCCAACCATTAACGTAGCCTAATCCCGCTCACAAGCTATTAAAAGCTCCTCCGGGAGCTTTTTTTTTGCCTATCCGACACT
>JBNJEJ010000052.1:0-8349 GCA_051745735.1 Pseudomonadota bacterium | reverse complement strand
GCTGATGAGGCGGTTCCGGTTATCGAACGCATCCGTTTTCTGGGTATTTTTTCCAGTAATATGGATGAGTTTTTTCAGGTCCGCGTTGCCGATGTGCGGCGTCGAATCTTTTTCAGTAAGGACGACGAAAAGCGCGAAAAGAACGAACAGCTGATGGCCGCTCTGCAGGAAAAAGTTCTGCTGCTGCAACAGCAGTTTGACCAGATACTCGAGCGGGTATTGGCGGCTTTGGCTGACGAAGACATCCTGTTGTTGCAGGCCGACCAGCTGAACGACGATGAGCAGCATCGTCTGCAACAGTTTTTTATTGAAAAAATCCGCCGCTTTGTGGTGCCGATTTTAATCAGCGAAAAAACCCAGCTGGCCAACATTTTGCGCGAAGATGAAAATTATTTATGCGTTGAAATCCTTGGCCCGCAGGGTGTTGAGTACGCTCTGATCGAAGTGCCCTGTGATTCGGTCGACCGTTTTATCCGTTTGCCCGGGCCTAAACGCACTGAGCAACACAAGCTTCTGTTTTTAGATGATATTTTGCAGCTTAATCTGGCTGAGTTATTTCGCGGTATGCTCCCGTTTCAGCGGTTGCGGTCGTTTTCTTTTAAAATGACCCGCGACTCTGAATACCGGCCGTCCGATGATATTGAACAAAGCCTGCTGGAGCGCATGGAAGAAGGCTTGAAGCAGCGCATAAAAGCCGACCCTGTACGGCTGGTTTATGACAAGCAGATGCCTCACGAAATGCTGGAGTTTCTGAGCGATAAGTTGCAGCTTAACCCCTTTGATTCGCTGGTCGCCGGTGGCCGTTATCGCAACACCCGCGATTTCGCTAAATTTCCTAATTACGGTCGGGTGTCCCTTGAACACCGCAGCCAACCGGCGCTGATACACCCGAAATTTGAGCGCTTTGATAATGTTTTTGACGCCATTCAGGCCAGCGACATTCTGCTGTATTACCCCTATCACCGCTTTTCTCAGTTTACTGAGTTTGTCCGTCAGGCGGCCTATGATCCAAAGGTTACCCGTATTGCCCTGTGCATTTACCGGGTTGCGCCGAACTCGCGGGTGATCCGCTCACTGGCCAACGCGGTGCAAAACGGCAAGCAGGTGACGGTGATGGTGGAGCTGCAGGCGCGCTTTGATGAAGAAGCCAATATCGAGTGGGCTAAAGAGCTGACCGAGTCAGGAGTAAGGGTCAGTTTTGGTATTCAGGGCTTAAAAGTGCATTCGAAACTGGTGATGGTGTATCGCCAGGAAGACATGACTGAGCGCAAATACGCCGTCATTGGTACCGGTAATTTTCATGAGGGCACCGCTCAGGTCTATACGGATTTCAGTCTGTTTACCTGCAAGCCAGAACTTTGTAATGACGTGCAAAGTGTTTTTCAGTACCTGGACCAACCGTACAAGACACCCGCTTTTCATCATCTTTTGGTGGCACCGATTACCATGCGGCAGCGTCTTACAGATTTGATTGAGGCGGAGATCGAACAGGCGCAGAATGGCGAGCATGCCGAGGTCTTTATCAAGGTCAATAATCTTGAGGATAAAAGCCTTATTGTACAGCTGTACAGGGCTTCGCGGGCGGGGGTTAAAATTCGCTGCCTGGTGCGTGGCATGTGCTCATTAAGGGCTGGTGTCGACGGCTTAAGCGAGAACATTGAGGTACGCAGTATTGTCGACCGGTATCTGGAGCATGCCCGGGTTTATGTGTTTGCGCACGGCGGTAACCCACAGATTTACCTCGCCTCGGCTGACTTAATGAAGCGCAATCTTGATCATCGGGTTGAAGTTGCCTGTCCACTGATAGACCGCACAGTCCGCGAGGACGTGTTACAGGTTATGGAGCTGCAATGGCGCGACCGGGCTAAGTCGCGTATCGTGGACGCCGAGCAAAAAAATGTCTATTGTTGTGCAAATGAGCGCACGCCGGGCAATCGTTTGATGCGCTCTCAACTGGCGATTTACCGGTACTTTAAACACCGTACCTACTGATTTGCTGCTGATTTATTATACCACTAAGTGAGTTTTCATGGTCGACCCCATAGCTGCTGATCCACGCCATTTTGCTGCGCTGGATCTCGGCTCAAACAGTTTTCATCTGTTGATTGCCCGCGTTGTCGAAGGCCAGTTGCAGCCTGTGTTGAAGCTGAAACAGCCGGTGCAGTTGGGTGAGGGCACCAGCCGCAGCCAGCGACACTTAACCGATCATGCAATAAATCGCGGTATCGAAGCGCTGCGTCAGTGCGCGCCGCGGCTGGAGGGGTTCAGTAAAGATCAGGTGACGGTGGTGGCAACGCACACTCTGCGTAAAGCGAAAAATCGCAAACGTTTTTTGGCTGAGGCCGCCAAGGTTCTGCCGTTTCCTATTGAGGTGATTTCCGGACGCGAAGAGGCACGGTTGATCTTTCGCGGGGTATCGGAGACCAATGCAGAAAACGGGTTGCAGCTGGTGATTGATATCGGCGGCGGCAGTACCGAGTTTGCCGTGGGCGTTAAGCGTCAGTCTCAGTTTTTGAGCTCGCGCAGCATCGGCAGCCTGGCCTGCTCTGAAGCCTATTTTAAAAACGGTAAGATTACCGCTAAGCGCTTTAACAAAGCGGTTGTCTACGCTCGCCAACAAGCCGAGCCGGTGGCCAACTATCTGGCGGATAAAGAGCTTGCCAGTGTATTTGGTACCTCGGGTACCATAAAAGCCATTGATCAGTGGATCAGCCGGCGGCAGGGTGAAGCGTCGCGCGGTATCACGCTGGAGCAGTTGCAGCGTTGTCAGGAAGAATTGATCAGCGCACGCTCGGTCAGTGAATTGCCTGATTACGGTTTGTCACCGGAGCGCCTGCGATCACTGGCAGGCGGTCTGGCGGTATTAATCGGTGTGTTTGAAGAATTAAACCTGCAGCGGTTAAAGCCTCATGACGCGGCATTGCGCGAGGGCGTACTGTACGAGTTGGCGGATGAAGTTCTGACCCATCAGGATGTGCGTGAGCGCACCATTAACAGTTTGGCGCGGCGCTATTCCGTTGACTCAGCCCAGGCGGCCCGGGTTTGGTCGACAGCCAGGCTGATTTGGCAGGGCGTTGCGGACGACTGGGGTGTAAATGATCACGATTTGTATGTGTTGCTGGAAGGCGCTGCCATGTTGCATGAGGTAGGCCTGAGCATCAGTGCCAGTGGTGTGCAGAAACATTCGGGCTATATTTTATCCAATGCCTACATGCCGGGCTTTAATGCCGAAGAGCAAAGCTTTTTGGCCACGGTGGCGCGCTTTTTCCGCAAAAAAATCCTGATGTCCGAATTTCCTGAGCTGGCGTTGTTCAGTCAAAATCAGCAGATCAAGCTGATTGTTATGCTGCGCCTGGCAGCCATTGTGAACAGTGATCGGCAGGACCGTAAGTTGCTAAAACACGTGGCCGCCGATGGTACCAAAGTAACGTTAACCCTGACTAAAGAAGCCCGCGCCGACCCGGTGCTGCAGGCGCAATTAGCGCAGGAAACCCAGACCCTAACGCGGCTGGGTTACCAGCTAAGCTACGACGAGTAGGTTACGTCCTGACGCGACATTGTGATGCGTCCTGACGCACGGTACGTGGTTATAAGAATGTAAAAAAAACTAAAACTGTTATAATGGTATCAATTAACCTCAATAAAGATACGCAATCGTTACTATTATGACACTTAGTTTAAAAACTGCACACGATGTTCAGGGTGAACTTAAAGTCCTGCTACGACAACGGCGCCGGGAAAGCGGAATGACGGTGGAAGCCTTGTCAGAGCGCTCGGGTGTGCCCTACGGCACAATCCGTAAATTTGAACGCAGCGGAAATATCTCCCTGCGCCAGTTTTTAATGCTGGTCGAGGCGCTGGGCGATCTGGATCTTTTGCTGAGTCTGACAGAAAGAGAAGCAATGCCCTCTTCAATCGAGGAGGTACTTAAGAATGCTTGAAACGCCACTTGAGGTACTGCGGACATTTTCGGATGGCCAGTGTTTGCCTGTCGGTACGCTGGCCGAAAACAAAAGCGGCGTTTTTTTTCAGTATCACGCCGATTATCTGCAACATCATTCAACTCTATCGCCATTTAAACTTGCCGCAACAACGCAGTTACAAAAAGCGCCTGCGCAGCCCCACTATGGCTTACACGGTGTTTTTTCTGATAGCCTGCCCGACGGCTGGGGCTTATACCTGATGGATCGGGTGTTGAGGAACAAAGGTTACAATCCGGCAAAAGTTTCTGCTCTCGAACGTTTAGCGTTTGTCGGGTCGAATTGCCTGGGTGCGTTATCTTATGCACCGCAAAAACACCTGGCTGAGCCCTTATCACAGGACGTTGAGGTGGTTCGGCTGGGGCGTGAGGCAGTTAAAGAATTTGAGGGTAGCGAAACAGACCTTATTGACTATCTTCATACGGCCGGAGGCTCTGGCGGTGCCCGCCCTAAGTTAAACGCGACGCTGCTTGCGGACGGAAACTACTCGACCCGGCTTGATGCGGTGGGGACGCCAGTGATAATTAAATTGACTTCCGACACGTTTGCCCTGAAACGGGAAGAAAGCCGGGTGGAATATTTGTATCTGGATATGGCCAGACGTGCGGGCATTGAAGTGCCGGTGCATACATTATTTGATGCGGGAAGCGCAGATTACTGGTTACAGCAAACGCGTTTTGACTGCTCAAAAAGAGGTCGTTTCCATGTGATTTCAGCGGCCGGACTGTTGGATGCTTCGTTTCGCGAGCCGGCTCTGGACTACGTGGACTTAATAAAAGCGACACGACTCTTGTGCGGGGTGAGCGAAGCACAAAGTATGTTAAAGCGGGGTTTGTTTAACTTTTTAACGGTTAATCAGGATGATCACGCAAAAAACTTCAGCTTTCTGGCGGATGATGAGGATAGTTGGCGGCTATCGCCGGCTTACGATCTGGTTTACAGTCCATCGCCATTTGCTGAGCATATGACGTCATTTAATGGCAAGGGTCGTGGCCCGAATAAAAAAGCCCTGGAAGAAATGGCAGCGCAAGCTGGGTTTTCGTCGTTAAAACCGGTGCGTGAAATGATTGAGCAACTTATTTTGGTGGTTAGCCAGTTCGCGGAACATGCGGCTGGTGTGGGACTAAAAAAGGGAACTCGTCAGTTGATCGCAGCGGATATCGCTGAAAAAACCGACACTCTTTCGGCAGAGTGCCGGTGAAGTGCTAGGTGGTTTTGGTAGACTGCGTCCTGACGCGACATTGTGATGCGTGCGTCAGGACGCACGGTACGGTCAGGACGCTCGCTACTAAAACTTGTACATTGCCATAAATTGCAGGCGGTTGAGATCGCCGTCGATACCGGCTTCGGTTTCACGGCTGGCTTGTGAAATTTCCGCACCAAAGGTGAGCGATGGATCCGGTGAATACATCAGGTTAAAGGCCAGGCGCTGGCTGTACTCGGTGGTGTCACCGGTCAGGTTCAGCATGGCATCGTCGTTATCAGACCAGCCCCGAGAATAGACCACGTTTGAGCGCACTTGCTCGGTCCAGAAGTGGCGGTAAGCAAAGGAAACACCGGTGGAGTCAACGGCTTCCAGTTGGTTGTTGGCATCAATGTAAGCGCCGTTAAACAAGTTTAGGCCAAGATAGCGACCCATACCGGACCCCGTTGTGACCGAGGCGCGAATGTCGTCCATACCAAAGCTGTAACGGGCACCTAAGCTGACACCGTAACCGAACACGGTTTCATCATCACCCGTGTCGGCAACATCATAGCTGAGCTGGCGGAGTAACGCCGAAGCCTGCCAGACCAGGTTGTCGGCGGTGCCGGTGTACTTAAAGGTAACATCGGGCATAACCCCGTCGCTGGACACAATGCGGCCGCCACCAGCGGGCGTTACCGTGGTTTCCGGGTTTTCGATGGAAGCGCTGAAGCCGCCCTTGGTGTAACGAATTTGAGCCTGGCGGTTAAAGACAATACCGTCCGTAATACCGATAAAATCAACCGACTCCGCCAGAATGTTCAGGTCCTGAAAGTTTGACCAGGTTTGACCAAAGGTCCAGTTGCCATAGCGCATAAACGCCTGGCGCAGCCGCGGATTGTAAGAGTTGGAAATGCGCTGGTCCCCGTCGGGCGTTAGCATAAAATCCATTTCGATGTGGCTAGTAATGGTCTCACCGTTGGCAAGTTCGGTTTCGCTTTGCACAAAAAACCGTGACTGGCGGGCCTGAAAATCAGTGGTCAGGTCATCGCCGTCACCACCGACCGGGGTAATGCTGGGAATGTACATCTGCCGACCAATACTGCCACTGGCCGGGGCATTGCCGTCCGTGTAGTCGGACACCATCAGGTCCAGCTTTACATAGCCGCCAAAATCAAATTTTGTGTCAGCCGCCTGGGCGCTCATGCTGATGATGCTTAAAACCGCAGCGCTGGCTGCAGTTCGGGTAAAAAATTTTGTTTTATTTGCTTTAGCCATGGTGTTCTCCCGTGTCACTCAAGTGATGTTATTATTATCTGTATAAACGATGTTGATTCTCGGTAATTGTTCAAATTTTCGCAATCTAGACTATGGTCTAATAGCCGCAAGGCCTTGTATTTCGTACAACAGGTACATTCAGCGAATTAAGGAGGAAGTGGTAATGTCGCAGCTTTATACAGTGCCGGATCAGGTTAAGCAAAAAGCTAAAATTGATAACGACAAGTATCTTGAAATGTACCAGCAGTCTATTGATGACCCGACGACCTTTTGGTCAGAGCAGGGTAAACGAATCACCTGGTTTACACCATATACCAAGGTCAAAAATACCACCTTTGAAACGGGGAGCTCCTCCTCTGATACGGGAGGTGTCGGCATTAGATGGTTTGAAGACGGTACGCTTAATGCCTGTTACAACTGTGTCGACCGCCATTTGGCTGATAAAGCCGATAAAACCGCCATCATCTGGGAAGGAGATGACCCCAGTGTCGACAAACACATTACTTACCGTGAATTGCACAAAGAAGTATCGCGCTTTGCCAATGGCCTGAAAAAACTGGGTGTGGGTAAAGGCGACCGCGTCGCAATTTATATGCCTATGGTGCCCGAGGCGGCGTACGCCATGTTGGCCTGTGCCCGTATTGGCGCTGTACACTCAGTGATTTTTGGCGGCTTTTCGCCAAACGCCATTGCGGATCGAGTTAACGACTGTGAAGCCAAAGCGGTGATCACCGCCGATGAAGGACGCCGTGGCGGCGGTACCATCGGTCTGAAGAAAAACGTTGATGCGGCGGTAGCAGACGGTGCCTGCCCGACGTTAGAGCACGTGATTGTGGCGCAGGTTACTGAAGGCGAAGTGAGCTGGGATGACAACCGCGACGTGTGGTGGCACGAACTGGTTGCCGATGTCAGTGATGAGTGTCAGGCCGAGGTGATGAACGCCGAAGACCCCTTATTTATCTTGTATACGTCGGGCTCGACGGGTAAGCCAAAAGGTGTGGTTCACACAACCGGTGGCTACATGGTGTATGTGTCGATGACGCACGAATACGTATTCGACTGCCATGATGACGACGTGTACTGGTGTGCTGCCGATGTGGGCTGGATCACCGGTCATTCCTACATTGTTTACGGACCTTTCGCTAACGGTGCAACCTCGCTGATGTTCGAAGGCGTGCCAACCTATCCCGGCGTCGGCCGGATTGGTGAAATTGTCGATAAACACCAGGTCACTATTTTATACACCGCGCCAACCGCGATCCGCGCGCTCATGGCGAAAGGCGATGAGGCCGCCAAAACCTCGACTCGAGACAGCCTGCGGATACTCGGCAGTGTCGGTGAGCCGATAAATCCGGAAGCCTGGGAGTGGTACTATCAGCGCATTGGTAACGGTAAGTGCCCGATTGTCGATACCTGGTGGCAGACCGAAACCGGCGGTATCATGATCACGCCATTGCCGGGTGCAACGGATTTGAAACCGGGCTCGGCAACGCGTCCCTTCTTTGGTGTGAAACCGGCATTGGTGGATAACGAAGGCAATAAACTGGAAGGTGAGGCCGAAGGCGCTTTGATCATCGAAGATTCCTGGCCGGGCCAAATGCGGACCTTGTGGGGCGATCACGAGCGGTTTCAACAAACCTATTTTTCTACCTATAAAGGCGTTTATTTTACTGGTGACGGCGCACGTCGTGACAAAGACGGCTATTACTGGATAACCGGCCGGGTTGATGACGTATTAAACGTATCCGGTCACCGCTTGGGTACTGCTGAAATTGAGAGCGCGCTGGTGGCCCACGAGTCGGTAGCCGAAGCCGCAGTGGTTGGCTTCCCGCACGATATCAAGGGTCAGGGTATTTACGTGTACGTGACGCCGGTTGAGGGCGTTGAGGTGAGCGATGAGCTGACCAA
>JBNJEJ010000051.1:0-8488 GCA_051745735.1 Pseudomonadota bacterium | reverse complement strand
GAGTCATTTAATGATCCATTGAGTGTTGCTCTGGCACGGCAATATACTGTAAATAGTGCGGCTTCGCATCAAGCTCCTGCAGCCAGCGTTTCATCCAGTGTTCGGCCTGAGCTAACGAGAAGTGCTCGCTTCCAGCATAGCCTGCCAGCCAGTCAGCCAACGGCGCAGCGCTTTTATCGGCTTGCACCTGCTGTATTAATGCCGCGCAATGCTGCGCCACATTACCCTGCCGCAACATGGCAGGCACGGTGTCTACGATTAAACGATGGCCCTGCTGATGAAAATTAAAACCGCAGCGATTAAGCCATTCGACGTCGTCGTCCGAGAACTGCTGCAGCTCCGCCAGGTTACGTAAATCTAATGCCACTTCAACCAGCAGCGGCTGCCCGCTGAGACCATTCTGCAGTTGCTTTTCAAGCTGCTGACTTAAGCTTTTTTGCTCTACCGCTGCCAGATTCAGCCAGGCCGGCATCTGCTCGCTCTGCATTAACAACCAATGCGGTTTAAATACCGCTAAGGCCCGCCAGTCAGAGCGCCGATCAGAATTATTGGATTCAGTAGCCGCATTCGGCAAAATACTGGGCCCGGCCCGATAACCCGATAATGACTCCGCTAAGGGTGGCGACGATTGGTATTGATGCTGTCGCCCGGTTCCGGTACTGGACTGATAGCCTGCTACCGGCTGAGTTGCCGGCTGAGTCGCTTCGGACAATTCAGCCGACGCTTCTGATGCAGTTTCGGATGCCTGCCGCAACGCATCGGCCACGGCCTGCAAAATAAAGTCGTGTACTTGTCTTTGTTGATGAAAACGCACCTCGTGTTTAGCTGGGTGGACATTGACATCAACTTGCGCCGCCGGCAGCCACAGATAAATGACATAGGTTGGTACCGTGTCTGCCAACAGATAGCGTTCATAGGCCTGCCGCAGCGCATGGCTGAGTAATTTATCGCGCATCATGCGGCCGTTAACAAAGCAGTATTGAATATCCGCCTGATGACGACAGGTTTCCGCTGTCGCTACCCAACCGCTTAGCTGATAAGGCCCTGTTTCTGCGCGGATGGCCAAAGCCTGCTCAGCAAACTGACTCCCTGTAGCTTTGGCTAAGCGTCGACGTTGCTGCTGATCACGGGTGGGATCAACCTTTGGGTAATGACGAACTCGTTTACCCTGATGAGTCAGCGTGATATCAACGTCGAAGCGGCTCAGAGCAATGCGCTTTAACGTCTCATCTATATGCGCAAATTCGGTTTTTTCGGTGCGCAGGAATTTTCGTCTTGCCGGCGTGTTAAAAAAAATATCCTGAATGTCGATGGTGGTGCCATTGGGATGAGCCGCCGGCTCCACCTGAACGGCCATGTCGCGACCGGCCGTCCATGCTTGCCAGGCCTCTGACTGTACCGCCGGTTTAGACGTTAACCGCAAACGCGACACCGAGCTGATACTGGCCAGCGCTTCGCCGCGAAAGCCCAGGCTAGCAATCGACTCTAAATCGTCTAAACAGGAAATTTTGCTGGTCGCGTGCCGGCTTAGTGCCAGCGCCAGCTGATCGCGCTCAATACCGCAGCCATTATCACGAATTTTAATGCGTTTTACACCGCCTTGCTCGATATCAATCAATAACTCGTCAGCACCGGCGTCGAGGGCATTTTCAACCAGCTCTTTTACCACCGATGCCGGTCGCTCCACCACTTCACCGGCTGCAATTTGGTTAGCCAATTCGATGGGTAGTTGCTTTATGTCCATAATTAGCGGGGTATCTTCAGTTTTTGTCCAACGTGCAACACCGAACTGTTTAGCTTATTTTCCCGCTTGATAGCGGCTACTGTGGTGTCATGGCGTTGAGCGATGACTGACAGCGAGTCACCGGATTTTACGATATAGTCGCTGTTTGACATTTTCGCCAGGTAAGTATTATCCAGTGGATGATTGACAAAGTAGCGACGAACCCCGTTATAAAGGGCCCGTGCTAATTTTTGCTGATGTGCATTACTGTTCAGCTGTCGCTCTTCATGGGGGTTTGAAATAAACCCTGTCTCGACCAGCAGTGACGGTTTATCAGGTGACTTTAAGACCGCAAAGCTGGCTGCCTGAGGCTCGCGTTTGTGCATTTTTGTAACCGTGCTCATTTCGGCGATGATTTCACGAGCAGCTGCATAGGCACCGGCAATTGAACTTTCCATCGACATATCGAGCAATGTTTGGGCTAAGAAGGGTTCGTGCCCAGTATCTTCAATAATGCTTTCGGCGCCGCCCAGCAGTTCCGATTTGCGTTCGGTGCCCTCAAGCCAGCGACCTACTTCCGAATCGGCCCGTCGCTTGGACAAAACCCAGACCGACCCCCCTCTTGGCTGCGGCGTACGGAATGCATCAGCATGAATCGACACGAAAAAATCGGCTTTGGCCTGCCAGGCCTTCTGTGGTCGGTCATTTAAATCAACGTAATAGTCGCCCGACCGGATCAAATACGCCTGCATCCCCGGGTCGGCATTAATCATACTGGCCAGGGCGCGGGCAATTTTCAAGACAACGTTTTTTTCGTAGGTGCCGGTAGGGCCTATCGAACCGGGGTCTTCGCCGCCGTGACCCGCATCAATGGCGACGGTGACTTTACGATTCGCCAGTTCGGCAATGGATTTAGCCGGGCCACTGCGTTCAACCGACTTACCGGGCAAGTCAACAACCAGCCGGTGTGGATAAGAGTCGTTAGCCGGCAACGGGAATACAACAGGTTCACTTTTTTGCGCCAGCTCAATAACAATTCGGCTGCTGTTTTTATCTTTCGGTGAACTGGTGCGGATTAAATCAACCAGCAACGAATCATCACCCAGGCCCTTTAACGAAGAGGCAAGCTGCGTATCATTGATGTCAATAACCAAGCGTAACGGATCATTTTGGTAAAGCGTAAAATAGCTGTACTCCGGCGCCGACTGCAGATCAAATACCACCCGTGTCTTATCCGGTGACGGCCAGACCCGCACACTCTCGATCCGGTTGGTCGCCACATTACTGCCCTGCGCTTGGGCCGGCGCCATCTGCATCAGGAGTACAAAAAACAGGGCCACCTGAATGAGGGCTAACGTAACGCTGCGTATCATAGCTGTTTGATTAACCGTTCTGCGGCTGCTGACTGGGCCGTCAACTTAACTTCCCGGCCGCTCCCGCTGTACATAATATCAACCACCAGATCGGCGACGGGTAACCAACCTTCGCCTTTTTCCGGCCACTCGATAAAATTCACTGTGTCAGCAGCAAAGTAATCGCGAATGCCCATGTACTCTAGCTCTTCCGGATCCGCTAAGCGGTACAAATCAAAATGATGAATCCGCCAGTCGTTCAATTGGTAAGGTTCTACCAGTGTGTAGGTTGGGCTTTTTACCGCACCATGATGGCCAAGATGTTTAATAATCCCCCGGCACAGGGCGGTTTTACCGGCCCCCAGTGCACCGTTAAGATAAATCACCAGAGGCGTCGTCAGGTGCTTTGCCAGACGCTCAGCAAAGGCAGATGTTGCTGCCTCGTCGGGCAATTGATAATGCGTTGTTGAAATCTTATTAATGCCCATGTTCACCAGATTGAATTACGTTAATACCATTAACCAGCTGTCGCAACGGGGTCAACAAATCACTTGCCAAGGTGCCCCTTACGCCACTACGAGCCGCTATCTCTCCGGCAACGGCATGCCAGTAACAAGCCGCTATAAGGGCCTGTGCTGGGGGCATTTGCTGGGCAACCAGCGCACCGATAACACCACTGAGACAATCACCCATGCCACCGCTGGCCATCGCCGGGCTACCGCGAGCAATAACAAAATTACCCTTATCGCAGGCCACCAGGCTGCCAGCCCCTTTTAGCAGAACCTGTCCGCCGTACCGGGCTTTAATGGCTTCGACCGCGGAAAATCTATCCTGTTCCACAGTTTCTGCCGATTGTTGTAATAACCGCCCGGCCTCGCCGGGGTGCGGTGTCAGAATCAGTCGTTGTGCAGCACCCTTTGCCTTGGCCAGTAAATTCAGGCCATCGGCGTCTACTACGGTTATTTTGTCGCTTGCCATAACGGCGTCAAACATCCGCTGTGACCAGTTACTGGTGCCCAGGCCCGGGCCCAGTACCACCACAGTCGCCTGCTGTAACAAGGGTGCCAGCTGTTCTGCGCTGTCCACACCGTGAACCATAGACTCTGCCTGACTGATGGCGATGGTGTGTGTATTGTCCGGGTGGCAGGCAACCGAGACTTTGCCCGCGCCGGTACGCAATGCAGCCTGCGAGGCTAACACCATGGCACCGGGCATACCTGGCTGGCCGCCGACCAGCAGTACGTGACCAAAGTCACCCTTGTGTGAGTGTGCGGCACGTTGCCCCAGCCAGGCCTGACAGTCATCGTCCTGTACCAATTGCCAATCACTGGTTTGTTGCTGTAAAAAATACTGGCCAACATCCAGATCCGCCAATACCACCTCGCCACAGTATTGGCGACCGGCCGATGTGTATAAGCCGCGTTTGCGGGCTATCATGGTAACCGTCCAGTTGGCCTGGATGGCGCAGCCGAGCACTGCGCCGGTGTCGGCCGAAATGCCCGAGGGCGCATCAACCGCAAGCACAGGTAAGGCCGATTCATTAACCGCCTCTACCCATTGCTGTAAAGCGCCTTCAAGGGGCCGACTCAGCCCGGTACCGAACATAGCGTCAACTAAAAAATCGAAATCAGCGGCTTTAAAGCTGTCTAAAGAAGACTCTTGATTGCCTTTATCGCGCCATGCCTGCCGCGCATGTTGCGCGTCATCGCTGTCACAATCCGTTAACTCGCGGTTCGCTTTTAAAGCAAATACGCAAACCCGGTAGCCGTCCTGTTGCGCCAGCCGCGCTACAACATAGCCATCACCGCCATTATTGCCTTCACCACAAAAAACCGCCAGCCTTGCTCCGCTGGGGGCCTGCTGTTGAACTTGCCCGTAGGCGGAGCGCCCGGCCGCTGCCATTAACGCACGCATGCTGACGCCGGCCTGAGCCGCTGCCTGTTGCTCACCTTCGGCGACTTGTTCCGGACGAAACAGGCTGCGAGCCAGACTCGCTTGTGATAGATCCTTTGACACGTAATTAGCCCCTTTAAACGAGTGGGTCGTTATGTCTGAATGACTTAACCTGCTCTATATTTAACAACTTAACGCGTTGATGGCTAATATTAAACTATTACGGCGGGGCACCTGAAGCATTAATCGGGTTTGAACACACCAATAACCTGATCGAACTGACGCTGACTTCCTCCCCCTTGTTCTTTAGGCTCACTAAAGCGGTGTTTGCAGGCGATGCATTCCACTTGCTCAACATCGTTTTCGACAAACAGCATCAAGGTATCCATAGCCTCGCATTTTGGGCAGACCGCACCTGCTATAAAGCGTTTTTTCTCTCTTGCCACAATCCCCCCTGTGCCGGATCGGCTTACGGATGTTAGAATAATAAGATTCTAGCCTAAATACGGTTAACGATAAACATTATGATCACAGCAGAAAACTTAACCCTGATGCGTGGTGGCGACGTTTTGTTCGAAGACAGTCGTTTGCAAATCTTCCCTCAGCACCGGGTCGGCCTGGTGGGTAAAAATGGCTGCGGTAAATCGTCGTTGTTTGCCCTGCTGCGAGGCGAGCTGCAAGCAGACTCGGGACAATTCCAGGTACCTTCAAAATGGCGCATTGCCAGTGTTGCCCAGGATACACCCGCATTACAGCAAAGTGCTCTGCAATACGTTATTGACGGCGACCAACCGTTTCGGCAATTACAACAACAGCTGCAGTTAGCGGAACAACAAACCGACGGCCATCATATGGCCGAACTGCACGACCAACTGGCGGCTATTGGCGCATATGACATTGAAGCACGGGCTAGCAGCATGCTGGCCGGCTTAGGTTTTGGCCAGTCTCAGCTCGGTAATCCGGTGGCTTCTTTTTCGGGCGGCTGGCGCATGCGCCTCAATCTGGCTCAGGCTCTGATGGCTAGAGCCGATTTATTATTACTCGATGAGCCGACCAACCACCTGGATGTTGATGCAATTTTCTGGCTCGAGGACTATCTTAAACGATTTGACGGTACCTTAATTTTAATTTCTCACGACCGCGACTTTCTTGATCAGGTCTGCACCGACATGATCCACATCGAGCATCAACGCTTGAACAGTTATCGCGGCAATTATTCGCAGTTTGAAGCCCAGCGGGCAGAGCATATTGCTCAGCAACAAAGTCAGTTCGAAAAAGCTCAGGTCATGCGTCAACATTTACAAGCCTATGTTGACCGTTTTCGCTACAAAGCCAGCAAAGCAAAACAAGCGCAAAGCCGCCTCAAAGCCATTGAAAAATTACCCTCTCAAGCGCCACTCCGTGCGCAATCGGATATTCAATTTCGCTTTTTTGAACCCGACCAACTGCCTAATCCGCTGATGAGTTTACGCCAGACACAAGCGGGCTATGGCGATACGGTAATACTGCAGGATATTAAGTTGAATCTGGTGCCTGGTACACGCATGGGTCTGCTGGGCCGCAATGGTGCGGGGAAATCAACATTAATTAAGTTACTGGCCAGTGAAATCCCGCCTTTAGCCGGTGAACGACAGGTCAACGGCGGACTGAAAATTGGTTATTTTGCCCAGCACCAGTTAGAAACACTGGACCTGGAGGCTTCTGCGTTACTGCATTTGCAGCGTATGGACCCAAGCGCAACAGAACAGTCTTTACGTGACTTTTTGGGCGGTTTTGGTTTTTCCGGCGATATGGTAACGCGTCCCGTCGCACCGATGTCCGGAGGGGAAAAGGCGCGTCTGGCGCTGGCACTCATTATTTATCAAAAGCCCAATTTATTACTTTTGGACGAGCCAACCAACCATTTGGATCTCAGTCTTCGCGATACGTTAGTGACCGCATTGCAGGATTATCAAGGCGCTTTGATTGTGGTTTCCCATGACAGACATCTGTTGCGCACCACCGTGGATGAGTTTTACCTGGTTGCCGACGGTCGAGTAGAGCCCTTTGACGGTGACTTAGACGACTATCATCAGTGGTTGCAACGGCAAACGGCGGGTAAGGTAAAAACGACACCCAAAACCGACTCGGGTGACAAGCTGGAGCGCAAGCAGCAAAAACGTCTACAGGCGGAATTCAGAAAAAGCGTTGCGCCCTTAAAAAAACGAATACAGCAGCACGAAAAACACATCATGCAGCTGGAACAGCAACTCGAAGATCTTCATCAACAACTGAATGACAGCCGCATTTATGACGATGACAACAAAACCGAATTACAGCGCTTACTGCAGCAGCAAAGCGACTTAAAAACACAGCTGGAGACCTGTGAGACCGACTGGATGGCAGCAGAGCAAGAGCTGGCAGAGCAACAACAGACCTTTGAACAACAAAACTAAGGCCGGCTGATGACTGAACCCCACCCATTTCGCCCGCCCTTGGGGTTAAGTAATGCTCACCTGCAAACGCTGCTGCCGCGCCTATTGTTCAGATCGCGGCCCTGGGCCGGTCACTGGCAACAATTTGAATTAAGCGATGGCGATTTTGTCGACTTATGCTGGTATCAGGCGCCGCATCCAAGCTCGTACAAACCCACCTTATTGGTGTTTCACGGGCTGGAAGGCTCAATCGATTCACCCTATGTCTGGCAAACACTGCAGTTAGCTGCCGACTGCGGTTGGCAAGCGTTGGTTATGCACTTTCGCGGCTGCGGCCGATCGGGACTGAACCGTTTACCCAGAGCCTATCATTCCGGCGACACCGGTGACGCGGCAGAACTTATCACGGCGTTAACTTCAACAAATCCGCATTCGCCGTTACTATTAGCAGGCTTTAGTTTAGGCGGTAATATGCTCGCAAAGCTGTTAACCCAGAGTGTCTGCCAAGCCGCCAGGGCGGCTGTGATCAGCTGCGCACCGTTGCAGCTTGACAACTGCTCGGCAACAATCGATAAAGGATTTTCGCGCATCTACCGGCGTTATTTACTGACCCCGCTCAAACAAAAATTCCAACAAAAGCTGGCCGCCGGTATTATGCCCAAGGGCCACCCGCTGGCGACGGTCAACGTTGAGCCCATGACCAGCTTTTTGCAGTTTGACCACTGTGTTACAGCTCCCTTACACGGCTTTGACGGTGTTGACGATTACTACCGACAGGCCAGTGGCCGCCAGTTTTTGCCCTTGATTAAAACACCAACGCTGGTTGTGCACGCCGCCGATGACCCTTTTATGGGCGCTGAGGTTATTCCCGCGGCAAACGAATTGGCGCCTTCAGTTCGCTACGAACTGTATCAGCACGGGGGCCATATGGGCTTCGTTGCACGACAACAAGGCCAATGGCACAGCTGGCTGCCTGAGCGTATCATTACGTTTTTAAAGGATCAGTTAAACCGCAATGACTAAAGGAGTACTTTTGTGAAAATACCCTGGCAAGAAGTTGACCGCGAAACACTCAACAACCTACTGGAGTCCGTGGTTTTACGGGA
>JBNJEJ010000050.1:0-9339 GCA_051745735.1 Pseudomonadota bacterium | reverse complement strand
GCGCTCAGGTAATGCGAAATCCAGTTGAATGGTACCGCATTGCCAGGCACGGCCAAGACAATCAAATAAAGTAAATTCGATTTTCGGCCCGTAAAATGCACCCTCACCCGGTAAGTAGTCAAAGTCGATGTCGTGGGTTTTAAGAGCATCCGCCAGGGCTTTCTCAGTCCGATCCCAGGTGGCATCTTCGCCCAGCCGTTTTTCTGGCCGCGTTGACAATTTTACGTCAATCTTTTCAAAACCAAAAGTGGCATAGGTTTCGTACACCATCTCGATGCATTTAGCGACTTCTGACTGCACCTGCTCTTCGGTACAAAATACGTGTGCGTCATCTTGGGTAAAACCCCGAACCCGCATCAAACCGTGCAGGGCTCCCGAAGGTTCGTTGCGGTGACAGCTTCCAAACTCAGCCATGCGCAACGGCAAGTCTCGATAGGACTTCAGGCCTTGATTAAAAATTTGTACGTGGCCCGGGCAGTTCATTGGCTTAACCGCGTATTCACGGTTTTCCGAGGCGGTGGTGAACATCAGTTCGGAAAACTTTTCCCAGTGTCCTGACCTTTCCCACAGCACCCGGTCCATCATCATCGGACCTTTGACTTCCTGATAATCGTATTCGCGCAATTTTTCCCGAATATAGTCTTCCAGCTCACGAAAAATCGTCCAGCCATTATGATGCCAGAACACCATACCCGGCGCTTCTTCCTGCCAGTGGAATAAATCCTGATTCTTACCGATTTTACGGTGATCGCGTTTTTCTGCTTCTTCTAACCGTTTCAAATAGGCCTTAAGCTGCTTTTTGTCGGCCCATGCGGTACCGTAAATGCGCTGCAGCATTTTGTTATCCGGGTCGCCACGCCAGTAGGCGCCTGACATTTTCATCACTTTAAAATGCTGGCAGAATTTCATGGTCGGAACATGCGGTCCCCGACACATATCAATATATTCTTCGTGATGATACAAAGCAGGCCTGGAATCGGTCGGAATATTCTCGTCCAGAATTTCGATTTTGTAGGATTCGTGTCGCTCTGCAAAGGTTTCACGCGCGGTTTCCCAGCTGACTTTATTTTTTACAACCGCATATTCGGTTTTAGCCAGTTCCTTCATGCGTTGCTCAAGTTTATCTAAGTCATCTTGAGTGAAGGTGTGGTCAACGTCGATGTCGTAATAAAAACCGTTTTCGATGACCGGACCGATGGCCATTTTAGCTTCCGGCCACAACTGCTTAACCGCATGTCCCATCAAATGGGCACATGAGTGACGAATGATATCCACCCCGTCCCCTTCTTTTGGGGTTACGATCTCAACATCAGCGTCATGTTCAATCATGTCGCAAGCATCAGTCAGTTCGCCGTCGATACGGCCTGCTACTGTCGCTTTCGCCAGTCCCGGGCCAATATCCATAGCAATATCGATAATTGAAACCGGTTGTTCAAATTCGCGTTGACTTCCGTCAGGGAGAGTAATTACAGGCATGAAACGTCCTTTCCACCAGTGGTGACACCTACCAAGTGCCACATGCGCTATTTTGGCTCAGCTGAAAATCAGCAGCAGAACCCTACGAAATTATTGCGTTCGGTACCATCGAACAGCAGTGCTCACTATAATCGACCGGTTGCCTTTGAGCAACCGCACAGGGCGCTCTCTGCTGTTTTAATGACACTTTCTTTGCTGAAAAAACAAGCGATTAGTTCAAGGTCTACTGTTCACGCACCGTTATTCTGGCTGTAACCGCTATTTTGTTCCTATAGTTAAAGCAAAACTTAACCCTAACCGGGAGCTCTCTATGCACGAGGAAGACCTTAATACCATTACCGTACGCTGCCCTCATTGCGGTCAAACAACACAGCTCGTAATCGACAAATCAGATGGCAATCAGGATTATCAAGATGAATGTTCAGCCTGCGGCGATTTAATTCATGTGCAACTGCAAGTCGATGAACTGAACAAAAAAACCAAAGTACGGATAGACGGCAACGATGAGCAGTTCTATTAATACTGAGTTTATTGTTGATCCAAGATGCTCAGCCTCGCTGCTTTAATACCCGCTCAACCGTTTCGACAATGGTGATGGTTTGCTGATCAAACTCGATGTTCAATTGAGTGCCCGGTTGTGCCTGCGATAAATTGGTCATCCGTAATGTTTCGGGAATCAGATGCAGACTAAAACGGTTGCCTTGCACCTCGCCGATGGTCAGACTGGCGCCATTTACGGCGATAAAGCCTTTACCGAATAAATAGTTGACGTATTGCTGCGGTACTTCGACCCAGCCCGCCCAGTTAGTATCACTTTCATCCACTTCTGCCAGCGTACCCTGACAATGAATATGCCCTGATACAGGGTGACCACCTATTTCATCACCCGCTTTTAACGAGCGTTCCAAATTAACCTGACTACCCTCAGTTAAGTTACCCAAATTAGTCAGCCGCAATGTTTCATCGATCACATCAAATTCGACCGTATCTTCGGTATAGTGAACCACCGTCAAACAGCAACCGTTTATAGCGATACTGGCGCCGACGTCTAAATCACGCAAAAACGCTGATTCGACCTGCAGGGTTAAATGGCGAAACTCGTCAGAATCTTTAATATGAGCAATTTGAGCTTGTGTTTGAACGATACCAGTAAACATAACAACACCTGCACAACAAGAGGAAAAATCATGGCTGGCAGTGTACTGAGGATTGCGAAAAGTTACCAGTGTTTGCGGGCGCTGTTGTTGATCCCAGTTGCGGCGCTACTAGTCGCCTGCTCACAGCCCAACGGCGTCATCAGCTCGGTACACACGTTAAATCATCGTATTGCCAATACCCTAAATATCCCAGCCGCCGAATTAAGCTACTCGCCACGCCCGACACCGATGCCCACGGTGCGAAAACTGAAACCCGCTGGCAAGCCCGCTGGTATGAACTTTTTAACCAGCCTGCGGCTAGGGCATTGTAAAGCCGGCCAGCAGATTGCGCAGCGCAATAGCTCGCTGGGCCGGCTTGAAGACGGTTTGATGCGCTATCAGGGCGACATCGACATGTTGCAGGCACTTAAGGCCTGTGCCAAACACCCGCAATCAGCGCCGATCCTTGACGAGCTTAACCAGGCGATTAACGATAAAGCGCGCCAGCTGAACTTTAATAAAGCTCATGCCATAGCCACCGACAAGGCGCTGCGTAATGCGCTGGTAGTTGGCGCTCAACCACTCAAAAACATCGACAGCAGCGCCTTTAGCCCGGTGTTAAGCGCCCTTTCCCATATTGTCGACTGGCTGCACGCCCCAGCGCCCCAACCAAAACTTGCCAAATGGCGCCAGCAACTAGCCCAATCCGACTACCTAAACCGACTCACTCGTTCGGTGGTAGAAATGCGCTTAAAACTGCAACAGTTGCAGCAGCAATTGCCGCCATTAACCGCAACCGCGGGTTGCGTCGGTCAAGGTGTCCCCGAGCGGGCTAAGATTCTTCACAACGTGTTCATGCAGTTTTATATTAACGACGTGCAAGCCGATTTAGCCCAACTCACTACCCAGTACCAACAGCTACGACCGGTGCTGATAAAACTGGCTGACAACACCCCCCAATCGGGATTGATCAATTACCTGACCAAACTGACACAGCAAGGTGAACGGCTTAATCAGGCCAGTAAAGATTTCGTGCAACCTTGGCAACAGCTTTTCGCTGATTGTGGCTTTACACCGGGCGCGAGTTAGTTCTAAGCTGAATTTAAAACAACGGGTCAGAGCGGAGAGTCCGCAGCATGAACAACAGCGATAGCCAAGCCGCCTATTGTGCGCAAACTCACGAAGTTACCAATCAGCCACCGGCACTGGAAAACTATAACCTGTACGCCGAAGACAGTGCCCTGCAGGAAGCCGTGCAGCGCGAGGGTGCAGGCTGGGCTGAACAGGACATTACCCGTTTTGGTGCTGAATGCGGTTTAGCTGAGCGCATTCAGCTGGGCTTCGATGCCAACCGTCAAAAGCCCACTCTGCACACGCATGACCGCTTTGGCCATCGTATTGATCAGGTCGACTTTCATCCCAGTTACCATCAACTGATGGATATTGCCATCAGCGAAGGTTTGCACGCCAGCCCATGGCGCGAGCCGAAAAAAGGTGCGCACGTCGCCCGTGCCGCTAAATATTATCTGCACACCCAGGTTGAAGCAGCTCATGGCTGTCCTATCACCATGACGTTTGCCTCGATACCGGCGCTAAAACATCAACCCCAGCTGCTTGACCAGTACGGCTCAAAAATTACCGCCCCTTACTACGACCCGGCTAATATCCCGGCCTGCCGTAAAAACGGCCTGACTGTTGGTATGGCAATGACCGAAAAACAAGGCGGTTCGGACGTGCGCAGTAACACAACCAAAGCCTATCCCATTGGCCAGGAAGGCCCGGCGCAAGCCTACCAGCTGGTCGGACACAAATGGTTTGTATCGGCCCCCATGAGCGATCTGTTTTTAGTGCTGGCCCAGGCACCCGCTGGCCTATCCTGCTTTTTGGTGCCGCGCTGGCGGCCCGACGGCAGTAAAAACGCGCTTCAAATTCAGCAGCTGAAAGATAAAATGGGCAATGTCGCTAACGCTTCCAGCGAATGTGAACTGCGCGGGGCTTTGGGCTGGATGGTTGGCGAACAGGGTCGTGGCGTGCGCACCATCATCGAAATGGTTGCCATGACCCGTTATGACTGCATGATTGGTTCCTCCTCGGCGCTCCGCCAGGCCAGCGTACAGGCCCTGCATCACTGCCATTACCGCGAAGCTTTTGGTGCTCGGCTGAGCGAACAACCGCTGATGCAAAATTTACTCGCCGATCTGGCATTAGAAAGCGAAGCCGCCATGACGTTGACCCTGCGCATGTCACGGGCGTTCGATAACCAGGACCATGAGCATGAAAAGCTGCTTGCCCGTATCGCCACTCCTATCGGTAAATACTGGATTTGTAAGCGCGCCCCGAACCACGCTTACGAGGCAATGGAAGTCATTGGCGGTATGGGAGTGATGGAAACCACCATCATGCCCCGGTTGTTGCGTGAGTCGCCCATTAATGCCATCTGGGAAGGCAGCGGTAACGTGCAATGCCTGGATATTTTACGGGCCATACAAAAAGAGCCTAAGGTATTGCAAGCTTACTTTACCGAGCTCAGTAAAGCCCAGGGTCGGGATAAACGATTCGATTCTTTTGTCAATCAATTGCAACGCGACTTTAAGCAAACACCTCAGCAAGAATGGCAATACCACGCCCGCCAGTTCGCTGACCGGATGGCTATGGCTCTGCAAGCTGCTCTGTTACTGCAACACGCACCGGATTTTATCGCCGAGGCCTTTGTTGCTAGTCGCTTAATCGAACGCAGCCACATGAATTACGGTTGCTTGCCAACAGGCGTTGACGTTACTGGTATTATCAAACGGGCGACACCTCAGACCCCATAAAAGTTTCTATAGATACCTGATCTTTCTCGAATATCGTAAAGGTGTTATTGGGGATTTCTTCCCATTTATCATTAACATTGTCCAACGGCTCGGACACGATCACCGCACTCGTGTTCGGTAAACGACACTTCGCATTGCCAAATTCTCGCACGCAACTGCCATCCGTCGAATAAAATTGCGTCATTGGCGCCTCATTATACGAATATAAGAATGTATATAGCTTTTTCCCGTCCGACAACGCACAGGATAAATTCAGCACTCCGTCTTCATCCAGCGCCCGCAGACTTTTAAGCAGAGTACGCACCATTTTTTGCAAAGCAGCTTTAGGGTTATCTAAAAGACCGTAGGTTACGGCTAATAAAAAGAAAGTTTCGCTGTCAGTATTGCCATGCAAACAAGGAAACAGCTCGGGCGCTATTTTCATCTGCAGCTCACGACGCAGTTTAGGAAAGTGGCTTATTTGCCCATTGTGCTGAAAAAGCCAGTTTTTATAGCTAAATGGGTGACAATTGGTGCGTTGAATGTCGCCTGTTGTGGTCGCTCGGATATGGGCCATAAACAATGGTGAGCGGATCTGATGGGATAAATTCTTCAAATTATTGTCGTACCATGCAGGCTGGTCATCCTTAAACACACCGGGCTCAGCTCGTTTATCGTACCAGCCAATACCAAAACCGTCTCCATTAGTAGATAATAATTGACCCGCAGCATTATAGTTAAGCCGACTGTTCACGCTTTGTTCAAGTAACGAATGATCGGGCTGGGAAATCAGTGTATCCAGGTATATAGGCGATCCGCTATAAGCTAACCAACGACACATAAAACTTACCCCTCAGTTAAAGAGCACAGTTGCAGCAGGCGGTGATTATTATAAAACGGCTCTGTTCTCTTAACAGTAAAGTCGATGATAGCGCCTGCAATATCGACTCCGGTAATATTTTCGATACCCTGCCGCCCCGTAAAATCCGGCGATACATTAATTTCTAATAGCAAAGGCCCATCATGTGATCGAATAAAATCAACCCCAGCGACGTTAATACCGATGGCGTCGGTTGCCTTCAGTACCATCTGCTTTTCTTTCTCAGATAACTGTTCTTCCACTGAAATTGCGCCCAGTGACACATTCGCTCTGAAATCACCATCCTGTGACTTGCGGCCCATGGCGGCGACAACTTCTCCACCCACCACAAACGCACGTACATCCTCGCCGGACGCTTCTTTAATAAAGCTCTGAGAGATATAGGAAGCGCCAAAACGATTAAAAGTTTTGGCCACGTTATCAAGCTCTTTCTCATCACGTACGACAAAAACGCCTGTGCCTTCGGTACTATTTATTAATTTAACAACACACGGCATCCCAGTGTGTTTTGCCAGCGGCACAAACCCCTCTGGCTTATGCGAGATACAGGTTGTGGGAAAAGGAACGCCTCGGGCAAGCAGATACTGCATGCATTTAAGCTTGTCTCGGCCCAGTCTGAGTGCATCAGGGGTTTCGCTAACGTAGATGTGATTACAGATAAACTGCTGCAATACATTAATACCGTAATCGCAGCTGCTCACATTTAAACGCGGAATAACGGCATCAAAGGAATCAGTTACGTTTTTATCCCCCCAATAGATGAGCGGCTTGCCTGTCTTTATAACTAACCTCATATCTCGAATACCAAGAATACTGGCGTCATGACCCTTTGACTTCGCCGTTTGCAAAAGTCTGTTATCGTCGATTTCCTGGTCTGTCGAAAGAATGCAGATTTTCATAGTCTATCCCTGTCTGTAACAATAGGTATTGCGACCTAAAGCCGCAAAAAATAGGACCTCAACCTACTTTAAAGATAGAGCAATTTTCCTAAAAAGGTAGTAATTGCATTGTAAACATCGGGAAAGCGTCTAATCTTTATCACTAAATCACTCTATTCAATGGGCTATCCGTAAGAAATATGGAGGATTTATATGTGCGGAATTGCTGGGGAAATCCGTTTTGGCGAGAACGCCGAAACAAAAAATGTTGAATTAATGTTAACCTCGTTACGAGATCGCGGACCCGATGGTTCCGGCTTGTTCGCCCAGCAAAATATCTGCCTGGGACACCAACGTTTAAGGGTCATCGATTTAAGTAACCAGGGTAATCAGCCAATGCATGACGCAGAGCTCGGACTGACCCTGGTTTTTAATGGCTGTATATATAACTATAAAGCGCTGCGTAGCGATTTAGAATTGCAAGGCTTTCACTTTTTTTCCACCAGCGACAGCGAAGTTGTTCTTAAAGCTTATGCCCTATGGGGCGACGCCTGCGTTCATAAGTTTGCGGGCATGTTTGCCTTCGCAATTTGGGATCGGGACACAGGCGAAACTTTTTTTGCTCGTGACCGCCTGGGCATTAAGCCGTTGTACTATTACCGAAACACTCAAGGTTTTTGGTTTGCATCCACCTTACCCGCGTTGCTTAAAAGTCCCTTTGTACCCACCACAATTAATCCAGCCGCTTTGCATCAATACATGTCATTTCGGGCCATCGTAGAGTCCAACACACTGTTTAAAGATGTTCAAAAACTGCGCCCCGGGCATTGGATGAAACTGAGTGATAGCGGTGACGTCACTGAACAGCAATACTGGAAATTGCAGAGCACTGTAGGTGAACAGGAACACAGCGAAGCAGAATGGAAAGCCTTACTCAAAGAGTCGCTCTACACCAGTGTGAAACGGCGGCTGGAGGCAGATGTCCCGGTTGGCGTGTTACTTTCCGGCGGTCTCGACTCATCACTCCTTGTTGGCATTATGAGTGACTTAGGCCAAAAAGACATACACACTTTTTCTATTGGTTTTGATAACGTTGACGACGAACAAGGTGATGAGTTTCAATACTCAGACATTATCGCTGAACGATATGCCACAAAACACAGTAAAATTCATGTACAACACGAGATGCTTTTATCGCACCTTAAGTCGTGTATAAAAGCCATGTCTGAACCTATGGTGAGCCATGATACCATCGGTTTTTACTTACTTTCAGAAGCGGTCAGTCAACACGTTAAAGTAGTGCAAAGTGGCCAGGGCGCAGATGAAGTTTTTGGTGGCTATCACTGGTATCCCCCCATGGTCAATACCGACCTGGACAACGCTGCAAAAACGTACGCCGACGCTTATTTCTCTTGGGATGACAAAGAACTCAACCAAGTACTGGCACCGGCATATCAACGTTCGCACCTAGCCTTTCAGTATGTCAGCGACTATTTCTCCCATTGTGATGCCACCCGTCCCATCGACAAGGCACTGCACCTGGACACCGCATCTATGCTGGTCGACGATCCGGTTAAACGTGTCGACAATATGACAATGGCCTTTGGGCTTGAAGCCCGCGTTCCTTTTCTCGACCACGAACTGGTGGAACTGGCCTTTTCCATGCCGCACGAACTTAAGCTGCGTGACGGTGGCAAGTACATTCTCAAAGAAGTTGCCCGCGACATCATCCCGCATCAAGTCATTGACCGACCCAAAGGCTATTTCCCTGTCCCTGCGCTTCGAAAAATGCAAGGTGAATACCTCATCTTAGCTAAAAATGTATTTAAACAGCCAGAAGCGCGAAATCGAGGTTTGTTTAATATGGATTACATTGATGCCATGTTGGAAGATCCTTCACAGTATACCGGTCCATTCGGCTCAAAACTGTGGCAGGTGACTTTGTTAGAGCTATGGCTGCACGAACATAATATCGAGCTTTCACATGAGGGTTGAGTAGAAATTCGACAAACGAATCGGATTCACAAAAAATCACTTGCGTCGGCGAATCGAAATGACTAGTATAGCGCCCGTCTTCAACGACACCCTCTATACAGTGCGTCCGTAGCTCAGTTGGTTAGAGCGCTGCCTTGACATGGCAGAGGTCGGTAGTTCGAGTCTACTCGGACGCACCA
>JBNJEJ010000049.1:0-9459 GCA_051745735.1 Pseudomonadota bacterium | reverse complement strand
TCACTGAATTTTTCATGTACGCTTTCTTCAGATAAAACCGGTATCTGCGGGTAGTGTTGCTGCAGCCGACGGATAATCAGCTCGCTGGCAGCCACATCAGTACTGGTTACCGGTGATTCGTCAGCCTTTGTGTAAGTGTCAAAATCCCCTTGTTGGTAGGCCTGCATAATAAGCGCGCCGGCTTCCCTGGCAATCGTACTGATAACATCCAGCATGTTATTATAAACCTTTATTACGTAGCATCATTAACAGCGCGGTTAAACTGCGCGCTTCAGTAAAGTCCGGCTGAGCCAACAGCTCGTCGATTGCTGTGGTTTTCCAGTAGACCTTTTCCAGCGGCTCCGGCTCATCGCCGGGCAATTGCTGTTGGTATAAATCATGGGCCACAAATAGCGTCATTTTTGCCTGAAAAAACTGTGGCGCCATGGTCACTTCCGTCAAGCGTTGCAACTGTCGGCATCCATACCCGATCTCTTCCTTCAGTTCGCGCTGAGCGGCTTGTTCCGGAGTCTCTCCGGGGTCGATGAGTCCCTTCGGGAAACCCAGCTGGTATTCGTGCAAACCTGCAGCATATTCGCGCACCAGAATCATGGTTTCCTGGTCGACAAAAGGCACCACCATTACCGCACCGCGACCACTACCCTGCATGCGTTCAAACTGACGTTGCTCGCCATTACTAAAGCGCAGATCAACGGCCTCTATTTTTAGCAGCCGACTTTGCGCGACCACTTTGCGGGCTAAAACTTTGGGGAGTTGTTGTGATGTCATAAACTGTTACTGCTCCATCGGTTCACGGATCTACTATAACGCCTCTGTTATAAGAAGCCAGCAACAATTTTTATCAGCAGGCTACTGTTTATCAAGCCTGCCCGGCAGCGCGGCTGGGTAACTCGATAGTAACTGAGAGTCCCCGCGGAGTCATATTTTGCATGTGAATGCGGCCTTCGTGCCGATCGACAATGCGTTTTATAATCGCCAGACCCAGTCCTGAGCCAACGCCTCCCCTTGCTTTGTCACCCTGGGTAAATGGCTGAAACAGTTTCTCTTGCTCGTGCTCCGGAATACCTGGCCCGTCGTCCGCTACCGAAAACCACACGCGCCTCCGTTTTTTATCAAAACCGGCGGTAATAATGACCTGTTGCTGACCGTAACGCTCGGCATTTTCCAGTAAGTTGATCAGCACCCGCTTAATGGATAACGGTCGCAACATGATAGGCGGACTATCATCAAGCTTAAGAGTGAATTGTTTTTGCCAGCTGTCGGGCAAATTACTGACCGTCTGCTCAATAATGTCATTCAGGGATTCGCGGCTGCTGTCCTCTTGCTGATCCAGGCGAATGTAATCGATGAACTGGTCAATGGTGTCGTTCATATCGTCAACATCTTCAATGATTCCGTTCGCCAGGTAGTCTTCAGTTTTCGGCATCATTTCCGCCGCTAAGCGAATACGGGTTAACGGCGTGCGTAAATCGTGGGAAACTCCGGCCATCAGCAGGTTGCGGTCATTTTCCAGCTCTTTTATGCCGCGCGACATCTGATTAAAGGCTCGCGTTACCGCCACGATTTCGCTAGCACCCCGCTCAGCCAGTTTTGGCGGAAATTCACCGCGCCCCACACGTTTAGCTGAGTCTTCCAGCGACTTTAACGGCCGGTTAAGCCAATTAGCAAATAGCACCCCACCCAGCACACTCAGGATACCAATAACCAGTAAATAAACGACTAAGGGCGAAAACTGTCCCGATGACAAGGTATTGAGCGGCACCCGGATCCAGTAATCAGGAGCCTGCGGCGACTTAACCCAAACAAAAAATTGCGAGCCCTGAGCGATCCGGACCTCGGCATCGCCGCCCAGCTCCTCACTCATGAGCTCTGATAAATAACCATAGTAGGTGGTTTGCGCAAGGCCCTCATCAAGGGCATTGTCGGCCGTGAACACGCGGATGCCGGTCGCGTTGTAAAAGGCTACCGCCAGCGACTGGTTTGGATCCCGCTGGGTCAGCTCAGACTCACTAATGAACATGGTTTTTATCTGCTTGGCAACCAGCTGGGTAATCTGTTCAATCGACGGCTTAACAACGTAATTGCTGACCATCAAATAAGAAACCAGCTGATTTAACAACAGCACTAAAGCCAACAGGCCCACCGTGCGGGCAAATGCCGATTTCGGTAACAGCTTCATCTAATTTTTTAACTTTCCGTCTGGTACAAATACATAGCCCAGTCCCCACACCGTCTGAATATAGCGCGGCTTAGTCGGGTCGCTTTCCAGCATTCGGCGCAGTCGTGACACTTGCACATCAATGGAACGTTCAAGGGCACTGTAGTCACGACCGCGAGCCAGATTCATCAGCTTGTCTCGGGATAAAGGCTCGCGTGGGTGGGTGACCAGTGCTTTTAATACGGCAAATTCGCCGCTGGTTAATGGCATCGGTGTACTGCCGTCAAACATCTCGCGGGTGCCCAGGTTCAGCCGATAGCTGCCAAAGCTGATTTCCTCGTCCTCATGACTCGGAGCACCCGGGGCTTCGGTGCCACGACGGCGCAGCACCGCCCGGATTCGAGCTAAGAGTTCGCGGGGATTAAAGGGTTTTGCCAGGTAATCATCAGCGCCCAGTTCAAGACCAATAATACGATCGACTTCATCGCCCTTCGCGGTTAACATAATGATGGGTATTTGATTGTTCTGTTGTCTTAGCCGCTTGCAGATGGTCAGCCCGTCTTCACCCGGCAACATCAGATCCAACACCATCAGGTGAAAGTTCTCGCGGGTCAGTAAACGATCCATTTGTTCTGCGTCCTGAGCTACGCGAACCTGAAAAGCCTGCTCGTTTAAGTAACGTTCTAACAGACTGCGCAAGCGTGCATCGTCGTCAACAACTAAAACTTTTAAGGTTTCGTGAGTCATTGTTTTGTCCAATGAAAATTAATTCATCCATAACATACACGCAGACCCTCACTTAAAAAAGCTTTTGTCTGTTAATAAATGTGTCCGGCGGCGCTTTAATTATCGCGCCAGTAGCGAGTCATCTCTACGTATAAGAACGATGCCGTCCAGGTAATCAGCACCAGTCCGGTCAAAGACTCAATCCCCGTTAAAAAACGTAACGGCCCGTGCGGTTCGATATCGCCAAAGCCAACCGTTGTATAAACTGTATAGGAAAAATACAGGCTGTCCAGATACGAGCCGTCAAATGCCCCCGTAAGCGACCCAAAGCTGCGATGATGATGCATCTGGTGATAACCCACCGCAAAAATGGCCACTTCGATACTGTGCGCCACCAGCGCCAGCAAAACTCCAACACCCAGCCGAAACTGTCTGAAAACACGTAACTGGCTGAACAACATGCCAATTTGTCGCAGCGCTTCGTAATGAAACGCGACCACAATTAACACAATCAAACTGTTGGCAATAAAGGATAAGAACATTAACGTTTACTATCGGCTAACACGTTGAACATAGCGTAATATAACAGTGGAACCACTAATACGGTCAATACCGTTGATGCCGCCAGACCAAAAATAAGCGATATTGCCAGCCCGTTAAATATTGGGTCACTTAAAATAAAGTAGGCTCCTATCATCGCCGAAACAGCCGTTAGCGCAATGGGTTTTAAACGTACAGCACCAGCCAGGACTACCGCATCTTCAACGCGGTAACCTTCGGCAATTAACTGGCGAATAAAAACCACCAGTAAAATGGAGTTACGGACAATAATGCCCGCCAAGGCAATCATGCCGATCATCGAGGTTGCAGTGAACTCTTTGCCCAGCAACCAATGACCGGGCAGTATGCCGACCAGTGTTAACGGAATCGGCGACATAATAATGATCGGCATTAGGTAAGAACGGAACTGCGCCACCAGCAACACAAAAATCATGAAAATACCGACGCTGTAGGCAATGCCCATGTCCCGAAAGGTTTCGTAAGTAATTTGCCACTCCCCTTCCCACTTTATTGCTACCGGGCCATTGGCCGCCGGCTGATTGATGTAAAACTGCTCTGGTGGATTCTCCATTTCATCAATTAGGCCAGACAACTCAAACATACCGTAAATCGGCGAATCCGTTTCGCCCGCCATGTTGGCCCGCACATAAGTGACCGGTTTAAGGTCTTTGTGGTAGCGCTTACGGGGCCAGAGATCCGAACGAATATCAGCAATGGTGGACAACGGAATCATAGCACCATCGCGAGCCCGCAGCCGTAACGACAAAATTTGCTGCTGGCGGGCTTTAGCGCCTTCGTCCAGCTGAATTAAAATCGGCACAGCGTATTTAGCAGTATCTTTATGCAGATACCCCGCCGGCTGTGCGTTGACTAATAAACTCAGCGCCTGAGTTACCTGCGACTGAGCAATACCCAATTGCGCTGCGCGCTGGCGATCGACCTCTAAGAACCAACGTTCAACCAGGTCGGTTAAGGTTGAGTCACGGTCGACTAACCCATTGACCTGCTCAATTTTTGCTAATAACTGCTCAGCCAGTTGCACCTGTTGTCTGCCTGTGCCGCCATAAATCTCGGCAACCACGGGCGCATAAACAGGTGGTCCGGGAGGAACCTCAACCACCTTAATTGCGGCACCATAGGGTTTCGCTATGGCGGTTAGGTCGGCCCGAATATTAAGGGCAATCTGATGTGAAGACAACTGTCGTTGTTCTTTGTTCTTTAAATTAACCTGGATATCACCCTGGTTGGGCAGGCTACGCAAATAATACTGCCGTACCAGGCCATTAAAATTAATAGGCGATGCGGTTCCCGCGTAGGCTTGCCAGTTCTCCACATCTTCAACGGACGATAAGTAGTTACCTAATTCCATTTGCAACCGCTGGGTTTCTTCCATCGCTTTATCGTCGGGTAAGTCGACCACAATTTGCAACTCAGATTTGTTGTCAAAGGGCAGCATTTTCAAAATTACGCCTTTTGTCACCGGCAGCGCCATAACCAGTATTAATAGCGCCAAAATAGCTGCACCAAACAGCGCCCGCCGTCCACGTCGATTATCGCCTAACAAAGGTCGTAACAGGGTTTCAAAAAGTGATTTTAGCTTTTCTGATGTGCCGGCGCCGGAATCACTTGAACTGTCACTGTCCTTGCCCCGCTCGCGATCGAGCAACCGCAGCGCAAGCCAGGGGGCGGCGATAAACGCAATCAGTTGCGAGAACACCATACCCGCCGAGGCGTTGATAGGGATTGGGCTCATGTAAGGACCCATTAAACCACTGACAAAGGCCATCGGTAGCAAAGCTGCCATGATGGTCAGAGTGGCCATGATGGTGGGCGTTCCCACTTCATCAACAGCTTTTGGGATAGTTTCCGACAGCGGTTTGCGCGAATTACGAATGCGCCGATGTATGTTTTCGGTGATCACAATGCCGTCATCAACCAAAATCCCAATCGAGAAAATCAGCGCAAACAACGAAACTCGGTTAAGGGTAAAACCCCAAAACCAGCTGAAAATTAGGGTAAAGAGCAACGTCACCATAACGGCTACGCCAACGATAATTGCCTGTCGCCAGCCCATTGTTAGCAGCACCAGAATAATCACCGAAACCGTGGCCGAAATGAGATCAGAGATCAACTGAGTAAATTTATCGGTTGCCGTTTTGCCATAATCCCGTGTCACTGTGATGTCGATGTCAGCAGGTACCAATTTATTCTGTAAAAAACTCAGCTGGTCGCGCACGGCGTTGGTCACATCAATGGCGTTTTCACCGGATTTTTTTGAAATTGCAATGGTGACCGCCGGATAGACTTGATTATCGCCTAAGCCGCCCATCAATACCGACTGCTGCGGCTGGCTACCGCTGTCCTCTAACGTGGCTACGTCACTAAAGTAAATGGGTTTACCGTCACTCACGCCGACCACCAGCTGTTTGACGTCGGCTAAATCAGTTAAGAAGCCGCCGGCCTGAAACGGAATCGCCAGACCATCTTTTACGACGCGGCTTTCCTGTGCTGAATGATTGCCGGCGTCGATTGCCATTTTTATATCGGCAACGCTCAGCCCATACCCGCTCAGTTTAGCCGCGTCGACCCGCGCATTAACATGCTGTGGCACCCCACCGTGAGTATCAATATCCCGCGTGCCGGGAATCTGCTTAAGGGCGATTTCCAGTCGATGGGCAATTGCGGTCAGCTGGTCGGCACTGGTCAGATTATCCTTGTCATACAGTGTCAGGGTCATGATTGGCACATCATCGATGCTGCGCGGCTTAACCACCGGCTGTAGAACACCTAGACCGGAAGGAAACCAATCAACATTTGACTGAATTTTATTATACAGCCGGACTAACGCTTCCTGCCGCGGCACGCCAACGTTAAACTGGACGGTTAAAACGGCTTGGCCAGCACGGGAGAAAGAATATACGTGTTCAATCTCGGACATTTCACTGAGGATTTGCTCGCCCGGTATCGCCACCAGATGCTCGACTTCTTTTGCCGAGGCGCCAGGGAAAGCAACAAAAACATCCGCCATCGTCACATCAATTTGCGGCTCTTCCTCTTTTGGCGTCACCATGACCGCGACAATGCCCATTACAATACCCAGCAAACAAATCAGCGGAGTCAGCTCAGAGCGTTGAAAAACGTTGGCTATAATTCCGGAGGGGCCGAGCGTTTTTTCCTTATCACTCATTGATAAGCTCCTGCGCCGACAGGGCTATCTGCTCGCCCGCTTTTAGTCCACTGAGTATTTCAATGTGTCCTGCGCTTGCTTCACCCACTCGCACCTGGCGTAACTGCCAATCATTTTCGACTTTAACAAAAACCGCCCGCAGTTCCCCGCGTTTCAGCAAAGCCGATGGCGGTATTTGCAGTTGTTGACGTGTGCCCGTGGCAATATGCACTTTAACCAGCATGCCAGGGAATAAGGCACCATTGGGATCGGTTAAATTTAGCCGTAAACGAAAGGTATGAGTCCGTTCATCGGCGTAGGGGTAAAAGGTCATTGAATTTATGCTGAGCTTGCGTCCACTGGCGGTTTGGACTTTTGCATTGCGATTGTCTCTGACGTACTGCGCATAACTCTGTGGTAGCTCGGTAATGACCCTCAGGTGTTCTAATGACAGACCACTGATTAAGGGTTGCCCTGGCTGTACAAACTCGCCGAGTTCGACAAACCGCTCTGTCACGATACCGGCATAAGGCGCTTTAACCTGGGTATAACTTAATTGCTCTTCTGATTCCTGCACGGCGGCCTTAGCCTCTGCCACACGCGCCTGACTGGTCTCAAATTGAGTTGAGGCCTGATCAAACTCTGCCTGCGAGGCAACCTGCTGCTGGTAGAGGTCTTTGATGCGCCCAAACTGGCGCTGGGCATCATTTAAGTTGGCGGTTGCGCTCTCCAACGCCGCTCGTGCCCGATTGAGTCTGGCCATCTGCTCGGTGTCATCTAACCGGACAATCAATTGCCGGGCCTCTACGGCATCATCCACATCAACCGGCAACTGCACAATTCTGCCAGATGTCTGCGCTGAAATGGTGCTTTGCTGAGTGGCTTCAATTAACCCGTCCAGTTCGATGACCTCAGTCACCTGAAGCTTTTCGACTGTTACGGCTTGCTGCGCCTTAAGTTGCCCAATGGCCAGCACATTTGCCAGCAGTACTATACCCAAGCTCAATTGTTTCATGTTGCATCCCACACGCTGCGCCTGACCATCAAGGGGTCAAGATACTCTGCTTTTTAGTAAAGTGATATTATCACTCTTGTAACCAATGCGCCAGCGGATGAGGACGACCTAAAAGGAAGCCCTGGTAGCGCTTACAGCCCAGTTCAAATAACTTTTTTTGTTCCTGTTCTGTCTCTACGCCTTCGGCCAAAACGTCCAGCTGCAGGCTGTTAGCAAGCGCAATAATGGTACGGACAATTGCCAGATCATTGTCATCACTCAACAAGTCGCGCACAAACGACTGATCAATTTTCAACTGTTTTAACGGCAGTCGTTTTAGATAACTCAGCGATGAGTAACCGGTACCAAAGTCATCCAAAGAGAACTGCAACCCCAGTTGATTGAGTTCCTTCATAATGGTGACATTCATCTCGACGTCTTCCACCAGGATGCTTTCGGTCAGTTCAAGCTCTAATTTGTGCGCCGCCGACGATTGCTGTAGGGCATTCTTCAGTTCCGGAACAAAGTTCGCTTGTTTAAATTGGCCGGCACTGATGTTGATAGCCACTCTGCAATCAGCGTAAACGGGGTGGTGTTGCAGTTGTTCCAGTGCCTCTATGGCTTGTTTCAGCACCAGCGAGTGCAAAGCCGGCATTAAACCGGCTGTCTCGGCCAGCGGAATGAATTGTTCCGGAGAGACTTGCCCTAACTTTGAGTGATGCCAGCGCAACAGTGCTTCAAAACCAATGCAAGTTAACTGTTCGTCAAGCTGGTACTGAGGTTGCAAATATATCTGCAAGGCTTTGTCGTTAATCGCCTGGCGTAATTGCGTTTCTAAATAAAGTCGATCGTTAAAACGCTCTTGCAGACTGGTGCTAAAAAACTGTATTTGATTGCCGCCGTCTGTTTTCGCTTTAGAGACTGCCAAATCAACGGTTTTAAGGAGACTGTCCGCTGATTTTGCCTCACTGAGAAAACTGGCTCCCATACTAAACTTAACCTGGTGTTCCACATCATCCAGACAATAACTCGCAGCAAGGCGTTCGTTAATATCTTGCAGGCGTTGCAGTAAAAAGCTCTGTCGCTGCTCAAGATTAACCGGTAATTGCTTGAGCAGAATAAAAAACTCATCCGCTGCCAGACGCCCTGCGGTATCACCGTTTGCCAGTGCGTGCTCCAGTCGCGAGGCAACGTTTTTTAACAACTCATCACCCAACTCATGACCGAGCGAGTCATTCACCACTTTAAATTTATCGATATCAATTAAGACCAGGGCGTTATTGCCGACTGGTTTATCGGTATTGTAGAGGTTGCGAATCTCTTCCAGTAACCAACGCCGATTTGCTAACCCCGTCAGAACATCAAAATAGGCTAAATCACGAATTTCACTTTTTAACTGTTCGTACTCGGAAATATCGGTGCAGATGCCACATAAACCGGTTACCTCGCCGTTGCTATTTTTCAATGGCACTTTAATCGACCAAATGGGTATTTGCTCGTCGTTACCACGCAACTGACTTAACTCATATCGTGCTAGGCGCTGGCCCGAATCCAAAACCTGTTGATCATTATCGGTCAGCTGTTCGGCACTACTATGTTCAAAGAAATCCTGGTCTTTATGGCCAATAACGTCTGCCTGGTCACAGTCAAAAAACTCGGCAACTTTGTGATTAACGTAGCGGTATTGTAAGTCTGTATCTTTGATAAAGATAAAGGCATCGACGCTGTTTAGGATCGTCTCTAAGCGCTGCTCGCTCTCCGTTAACGCACCTGTTTTTTCGGCAACGGATTTTCGTAGCAGCCAGTTAAATGCCAGCAGCAACAGACTTATAAACGTGATAAAGGCTAAGCTGA
>JBNJEJ010000048.1:0-10378 GCA_051745735.1 Pseudomonadota bacterium | reverse complement strand
GCGAAATTCGTGCGTCAGGGACGCACGTTACCTTTATGCCAAAGATAGAAGGCCGCCGGGATCAGCAGCATCGAGACCAGTGGCGCTAATATCATGCCGCCTACCATAGGCGCCGCAATACGCTGCATCACTTCGTTGCCGATGCCACCGCCCAGCATGATGGGTAACAAGCCAATGATAATGGTAGCCACCGTCATAGCCTTTGGCCGCACGCGCAACAACGCTCCTTCCTGGATCGCCGGCACCAGCTCATTAGGATCTTCGCCAACGCCGTGCCAGGCATTGTTCAGATAAAGCAGCATAACCACGCCGAATTCGGCCGCTACCCCAGCCAAAGCAATCATACCGACAATCACCGCCAGCGACAGGTTATAATCCAGCCAATAGAGAAACCAGAGACTACCCGTTAACGCTAATGGCAAGGTTGCTATCACCAGCAACGCCTGACTCATCGAGCTGAAGGTTAAATACAGCAGAATAACAATCAGCGCCAATGTCAGCGGTATTATCTCCTTTAAATCACTTTCGACCTGCTGCATCGCTTCGTACTGACCGGTCCAGCTCCAGCTGTAACCGGTTGGCATTTGCAAATCGCTGAGCACCGGGGTAACCGCGGCAATGTAATCATTGACCGTTACTTGTGACTCGGGCTCGATAAAGATCCAACTACTCAGGCGGGCATTTTCGCTTTTCAGCACAGCCGGGCCCGACGTCAGTTGAATATCGGCCACGTCGGCCAGAGTTAGCCAACGCCCCTGATCCGAGCGAATGGGCAAATCCTTTAACTTATCAATATGATCGCGCTCACTACGAGGATAGCGCAGGTTAATGGGAAAGCGCTCGTTACCCTGAACAGAAGTCGCGATTACCGCACCGCCAACGGCGCTGACGATATGCTGCTGGATATCGGCCTGAGAAATTCCCCAGCGGGCCGCTTCACGTAATTTAGGGGTCACTTCGATATAACGCCCTTCAGCAGCTCGTTCTGCTATCACTGAGGCGGTCTCGTTACGTTCGGCCAGGCGTTCTTCAATGGCCATCGCCAGCGTTTGTAGCTGAGCAAAGTCACTGCCACTGACCTTTATTGCCAGCGGTGTTTTTACCCCTGTTGCCAACATCTCAATCCGGGTTCGTATGGGCATTACCCAGGCATTCGTTAAGCCCGGAACTTGCACCCTCTGCTCTAATTCGGCGATAACATCATCTATCGTTTTACCGGCCGGCCACTCAGACGCTGGCGTTAAGGTAATACTGGTTTCAATCATCGTCAGAGGAGCGGGATCGGTAGCGGTATCAGCCCGGCCAATTTTACCAAACACCCGTTTTACCTGAGGATGCTCGGCAATTAATGCATCGGTTTGCTGCAACAGTTGTCCGGCCTCGTTAACGCTAATGCCGGGCATGGTGGTCGGCATATACATTAAATCGCCCTCGTACAAGGGGGGCATCAGTTCATAATCTAACTGTTGCCACGGATACCAGGCACTTGCCGCTACAGCAACAGCCAGCACCACCAGTACTTTCGGCCAGCGTAGGGTCAGGTTTAATAAGGGGCGGTACATCCAAATAAGCGAGCGGGTCAGTGGATTGCGGTTTTCTGAAGGGATGCGGCCCCTGACCAACAGCGCGATCAAAACCGGAATCAAGGTAATGGCGAGAATGGCGGCCGCTGCCATCGCCAGGGTCTTGGTGTAAGCCAGAGGTTCAAACAAACGCCCTTGCTGACCCTGTAACGCGAACACCGGAATAAAACTGACGGTAATCACCAACAAGGAGAAAAACAACGAGGGACCGACTTCGGTACAGGCCTCACTGACCAGCCGCAGCCGCTGCTTACCGGTCGCTGCAGCACCATTATGGGTCTGTTGATAGTGATGCAAATGTTTATGAGCGTTTTCAATCATCACAATGGCCGCGTCCACCAGTGCACCAATCGCAATGGCAATTCCGCCTAAACTCATGATATTGGCACTGATACCCAGACTGTTCATCACCCAGATGGCCAGCAACACCGATAGCGGCAGAGTGACCACGGCAATTAAAGCTGAGCGCGCATGCCACAAAAAGACCACGCAAACGACGGCGACCAGCGCCATTTCCTGCAACAGTTTACTGCTTAAATTATCCACTGATGCCTGAATCAGCTCAGAACGGTCGTAAGTAGGAACCAGCTCGACACCGTCAGGCAAACCTTGCTGCAGTTGCTCCAGTTTGGCTTTAACGGCGTCAATGGTCTGCAAGGCATTTGCACCGTAGCGCATCACCACAATGCCGCCAACGACCTCGCCTTCACCGTTCAGTTCGGCAACACCCCGGCGTACCTGTGGACCGATACGCACCTTGGCAACGTCCTCGAGCAACACGACACCCTGCTGCTCAGAGCGCTGCGGCAAGGGCAGCTGGCGTAAGTCGTCGAGCGACTGTAAATAGCCCAGACCACGCACCATATACTCAGCTTCGGCCATTTCGATGACTGAGCCACCAACCTCGGCATTTGCCTGTTGAATGGTGCTCTTAATATCCTCTAATGTCAGTTGATAGCGATGCAACTGGGCTGGTTCGATGACCACCTGGTAGGTTTCGACCATGCCGCCGACCCGGGCAATTTCAGCAACCCCGTCGACACTTTGCAGCTCCTGCTTTAAAAACCAGTTTTGCAGGCGAGTCAGTTCCCCCAGATTGTGCTCACCGGAGCGATCCACCAGGGCGTACTGATAAATCCAGCCAACCCCAGTGGCATCAGGACCCAGACTGGGCTGCACGGCCTCCGGCAACTGACTCTGCGCCTGATCGAGGTACTCGGTAACACGACTGCGAGCCCAGTAAGGGTCAGTCCCTTCTTCAAAAATAACGTACACATAAGAATCACCGAAAAACGAAAAACCGCGCACCGACTTCGTTTTCGGCACCGATAGCATAACGCTGGATAACGGATAGGTTACCTGTTCTTCGACCACGGCCGGAGCCTGACCCGGATAGCTTGTTTTGACGATGACCTGCACGTCGGACAAGTCCGGAATGGCATCCAGCTTAGTTTGTTGTAACGATTGCCAGGCTAAAAAACTCAGTGCTGCAAAGAGCACCAGTACCAGCAATGGGTTTCGTAACGAAGCCTGAATAATACGCGCTAACATCAGTGACCTCCGTGCTGTTGAGCAGCGCCAGATTGCTGATCAGACGGCTCTGCCTTATCCTGGCCGGGCTGCAAACCCCGTAACGACGCTTCTGAGTCCAGCATAAACTGACCGTTGGTGACCACCTGTTCACCTTCCTTTAAGCCCTGTCTGATTTCAATTTCATCAGCAACTCTCAGGCCGGTGGTAACCTCTCGGACAGCAAAGCTCTGTGGCCCATTACGTACCACCACACGGTTATTTTTCTGTACTTGAATCAAGCTACTGAGCGGAATGACCAGGGCATTTTCGCGTGGTTCTAATTCAACTTTTGCGGTTGCCCATAAGCCTTCCCGTAATTTATTAATCGAAGTCTGCACCGGCACCCGTGCCGTCAGAGTCTGGGTATCCTGGTCCAGCCTTGGGTATAAATAATCGATGGGATTCATCCAGTGGCCGGCTACGCTGGCTGAGCTAATATGAGCCATTTGACCAACAGCGATCTGGTCTGCATAACGGACCGGAATGTCCAGCAAAAACCACAGTTGCCGGTCACCACTGATGGTCATCAATTCCAGACCCGGCTTGACGTACATGCCCTGCTGAATGTTAAGCGCTGTCAAATAGCCGGACTGAGGTGCAAAATAATCCACTTGGTAGCTCGCTTCGCCGCTTTTTTCCAACTGTTTAATTTGCGCTTCATTCATCCCCAATAAGCGCAGACGTTGCTGACCCCGGCGCTTAAAGTCTTGTTGGCTCGCCTGATCACCCACTTCATTCAACGAGTCCAGCAACTGCAAATAATCGTCCTGGGCAACCACCAATTCCGGCGCATAAACCCGGTACAGTTTGTCACCTTGATCAACCCACTGACCCTCAACATCTGTGTACAGTTCTTCGACCCAGCCTTCAGCTCTTGAATGCACATGATACTGGGCCGATTGCTGCCAGCTGACTTGAGCCTGAGCTGAAAGCATCGGTTGTAGATCTTTGCGCTGCACCCTGGCCGTAGTCACCCGCAACGCTTGTTGCTGTTGTTGGCTGACGTTAAAGGTGGGTTGTGCGGCTCCACTGGCGTCCATCTGATGCGTAGCAACGTCATCGCCCTGCTCGGCATTCGCGGGAGAACTTTTAGCAACTAAGTCCATACCACATATCGGACAGCTGCCAGGCTCGTCCTTAACTATCTGGCTGTGCATGGGACAGATGTATTGGGTCTGTTCTGCAGACTCGCTATGTTGATGCTGGCTATGATCCTGTACAGCGAGCACAGGGGTACTGAATAACAGGGCGACAAGCGCCAATGACATGCGTTGCATGATAATCTCCACCTAACTTAAAACCCGGCCATAACTGGCCACTCATTACCGTAAGGAGTAAGTTATCTTGGTGGGCGAATTAAGCGCTCATTGCGGGCCGCCAAGGCTGCAATGGTTGAGGAAGAGACCTGTTCGGATAGCTGCGCAAGATAGGGCAATACGCCGCTGACTAATCCGATTTGTCCAGCACAGTGTTGCTCGCAATGCTGACAGAAAGAGGTATCCGTTTGACAGTCCGATTTTGCATCAGCCGCCATCGGTTGCTTAAGGGATTGAGCCCCTTCAGTGCAACACTCGTGGCTGCCTGACTGGGCCATCGTGTCACCAGCGACCATTGCCGCATGACTTGCTGGTGAGGACACTGTCCCCCCCAACAAGCCGACAAGGGTAACGATAATGATGACAAGGTTTTTCATGCCAACAAGTGTACCATCTGATGGTTGATTACCAAATGGTTACCCGCTCTTCAGGTGGCAGATAAAGGTCATCGCCTTGAGTTACATCAAAAGCCTTGTAAAAGGCAGGAATATTAACCACCGTTCCATTGACACGATACTTGGCTGGCGAATGCGGATCACTCATCACCTGCTCGCGCACAGCATCTTCGCGGTACTTACCACGCCAGGCTTGTGCCCAGCCAATAAAGACCCGCTGCTCACCGGTAAAACCGTCAAGCTCTGGCGCTGCATCACCATTCAATGATTTTTGATAAGCCTCGTAAGCAATAGTTAGACCCGCGAGGTCACCAATGTTTTCACCCAGCGTCAAATCACCGTTAATGTTTAAGCCCTCAATCGGTTGATAGCCACTGAACTGCTCGGATAATTTTTGACCCCGTTGATCAAAGGCTTCGCGATCGGCGTCTGTCCACCAGCTTTGCAAATTACCATCGCCGTCATACTTAGAGCCCTGATCATCAAAGCCATGACCCATTTCGTGACCGATAACGGCACCGATACCGCCATAGTTGACCGCCATTTCCGCGTCCATATCAAAGAACGGAGGCTGCAAAATACCCGCCGGGAAGACAATCTCGTTACGCACCGGGCTGTAGTATGCGTTAACCGTCTGCGGTGTCATACCCCAGTCTTCTTCGTCAACCGGACCACCAATTTTTTCAAGTTCTTCCTGGTAGTTGAATTCGGCGTAGGCTTTGTAGTTGCCAACTAAGTCGGTGGCTGAAATCTGCAGGTCGCTGTAATCGCGCCATTCGTTCGGATAGCCCACTTTAGGATCAAATTTAGCCAGTTTATCCAGCGCTTTTTGCTTAGTATCTGCGGTCATCCATTCCAGGTTTTTGATGGAATCCGCATAGGCTTCGCGCAGATTTTCAATCAAGGTTTCCATTTTGGCTTTCGCTTCAGGCGGGAAGTATTCTTTTACATACACTTGTCCCAACACTTCGCCCAAAATACTGTTAGTCGCGTCAACACCGCGTTTCCAGCGAGGTTCCTGTTCTGGTATTCCGCGCAGAGTTTCGCCGTAAAAAGCAAACCGACGCTCAGCAAAATCTTCGGTCAGAATGGAAGCAGCGTCATTGACCATGCGGAAGCTCAGATAGTCCTTCCAGGCTTGCAGGTCAACGTCGGTAAACATGCTACCTAAATCTTCAAAATAAGACGGCTGACGAATAACCATCGCATCAACGTCGTTAAGTTGTGCTGCAGCAACCCAACCGGAAAAATCGAAGTCACCCATTAACTCGGCCACTTCGTTGGCGGATTTTTTATTATAGGTTTTATCAGCATTACGGCTTTCCACCCGCGACCACTGAGCTTCGGCCAGTTTGGTTTCCAGCTGCAGAATTCGTTCTGCCGCATTTTCAGCATCATCGACACCGGCCATCTCAAGAATATCAGCCGCATAGTCACGGTATGCTTCACGGAACTCTGCAAATTTTTCATCATCTTTCAGATAGTAATCCCGATCGGGTAAACCCAGTCCCGATTGCGTCACATACATAGCGTTAGTCTGTGGATCTTTAGCATCCGGGTAAACATAAAATGCAAATGGCATCGACACACTTTGCCGGGTCATGCGCGCCATATGAGCAGCAACGTCGGCATGACTGTCCAATGCAGCAATGGCGTCTAAATCACTGGCAATGGGCTTGGCACCGAGCGCATTAAGAGTTTCGGTATCCATATAAGCATTAAAGAAGTCACCGACTTTACGTTCGTTGGTGCCAGCTTCAGGTTCTTCAGCAGCGGCATTTTGAATGATTTCACGCAGGCGCTTTTGATTTTCTTCACGCAAATCATAAAAAGTACCTATCGACGAACGATCCGACGGGATTTCCGTCTTATCGATCCAGCTACCGTTAACGTGTTGATACAGGTCGTCCTGCGCCCGCACGCTGTGATCAAAATTTTCTAAAACAACGCCCGAGGCCAGTTGCTGCTGTTGCTCAGCTTCTGTTTGCTGATTTTCTTGTTGCTCGGATTGTTGTGGAGAACAGGCAGACAAGGCTAACGCCATCGAAACGCTTGCCGCTACCGTTGCTAATTTTAACTTCATTGTTGTGACCCTTTTCTTATTTTAATCGTGTTTTAATGATTTATCGGTAAACAAATAATCTTTAAGTTCATCATTGAACACGTTGTCTTTACGCCGGATCCACTCCAGCGTCATCGCTGCGTGTTCTTTTTCTTCATCACGGTTGTGAATCAACACCGCTTTTAATTCGTCATCTTTACATACGTCAATGCGCTGATTGTACCAATCCATCGCTTCTAATTCTTCCATCAATGAAATGATCGCACGGTGCATGTCGCGAGTTTCATCGGACAACAGTTCGTAAGGTTCATGATACCCTTCGTTTGCCATAACAGACTCCTTGTTACTGGTTAGCTAAGCAAAATTGTGTTGTTAAAATTATCGCATTGGTGACTAACACGCAAAGAAAAAGGGCTGTATTCGCGACGAATACAGCCCTTAGGCAGTCAACTTGCTGTTACAAACAGCTTACTGCGGTTTATTTTTTCTTTTTCGCTTTAGGATTCGGCATATCGGTGATAGCGCCTTCCTTGAGCTCTGCTGCCAGTCCAACCGACTCATGTAAGGTCGGATGCGCATGAATGGTCAATGCCATGTCTTCTGCGTCACAACCCATTTCGATGGCCAGGCAGATTTCACCCAGTAACTCGCCCGCATTGGTACCACAGATAGCGCCACCAATAATCCGGTTGTTTTTATCGAAGATCAGCTTGGTCATACCCTGTTGGGCATTTGACGCAATGGCCCGGCCCGAAGCTGACCATGGAAAGGTCACTGCATCGTATTCAATGCCTTGCTCTTTGGCCTCTTTCTCGGTCAAACCAGCCCAGCCAACTTCCGGATTAGTGTACATAATCGATGGGATAACCTTAGGCTCAAAGAAGTGCTTCTTACCGGCTATCACTTCGGCAGCAACATGTGACTCGTGTGTTGCTTTATGCGCCAGCATCGGTTGACCGACCAGGTCGCCAATCGCAAAGATATGATCCACGTTGGTTCTCATTTGGCTATCAACGTTAATAAAGCCGCGGTCATCGACTTTGACACCAGCTTTGTCGGCATCAATTTTATTACCGTTTGGCACACGGCCGACAGCAACTAACACAACGTCGTATTTGACCGGTTTTTCCGGTGCGTTTTTACCTTCGAAGGTCACATAAAGACCGTCTTTTTTGGCTTCTACGTTGGTTGCTTTAGTGCTTAACATGACGTTTTCGAAGCGGCCCTTGATTTGCTTATTAAAGCTCTTAATGACATCAGCATCAGCCGGTGGAACCAGCTGATCCGTCATTTCTACTACGTCGACTTTAGCACCAAGAGCGCTGTACACCTGGCCCATTTCCAGGGCAATGATACCACCACCCAACAGCAACATTTTTTCCGGAACTTCTTTTAGCTCCAGAGCGTCTGTGGAGTCCCAGACCCGGTCATCATCGTGCGGGATGAACGGCAGTTTAATTGCCTGAGAACCCACCGCAATAACGGCGTGCTCAAATTCAACATCGGTTTCGCCGTCTTCGCCTTCTACTTTAATGGTGTTGCTGCCGGTAAACTTACCGTAGCCGTTGACGACTTTTACTTTACGCATCTTCGACATTTGATCCAGACCGCCGGTCAGCTGTCCGACCACTTTCTCTTTATGTTTACGTAACTTGTCCAGATCAATTTTAGGTTCACCAAACTCAATACCTTCAGCGGCAATATGCTGTGCTTCTTCGATATGTTTGGCCATGTGCAGCAAAGCTTTTGACGGAATACAGCCGACATTCAGGCACACTCCGCCAAGAACGCTGTAACGTTCGATCAATACAACATCCAGGCCCAGGTCAGCTGCGCGGAAAGCGGCCGAGTATCCACCCGGCCCTGAACCCAGCACCACGACCTGTGTTTTAATTTTATCGCTCATGTTAACCCCTTATTTGTCCCGATTTAATTTCTGTTTCCTGTACAAACTGGTGCTTAAAGCACCAATTTGCGAATATCACCCAGTACCGCGCTTAAGTAGCTGGTAAAGCGAGCGGCCTCTGCGCCATCAACAACACGGTGGTCATAAGACAACGACAGCGGCAATGTCAGCCGCGGCTCGAATTCTTTACCGTTCCATTTCGGTTTCATTTCGTTACGCGAAACCCCTAAAATGGCAACATCCGGCGCATTGACAATAGGCGTGAATGCTGTGCCACCAATACCACCTAAACTGGATATTGAGAAACAGCCACCCTGCATATCGGCCGCTTTTAACTTACCGTCACGGGCTCTCGCGCTGAGGTCAAGCAGTTCTTCTGACAGCTCGTAAATGCCTTTTGTATCGACATCCCGAATCACCGGAACCACCAGTCCATTCGGGGTATCAACGGCGATACCGATATGAACGTATTTCTTCATATACAGTGATTCGCCCGATTCCGACAGTGACGAGTTGAAGGTAGGGTATTGGCGCAAGGCTTTAGCACAAGCTTTCATAATGAACACCAACGGCGTTATTTTAAAGCCCAGGTCCTGCTTTTTAGCCACTTCGTTTTCGTTTTTACGGAATTGTTCCAGCTCGGTGATATCCGCTTCGTCAAACTGTGTGACGTGTGGGATCGTTACCCAGTTACGATGCAGATTAGGGCCCGATTTACGCTGTATACGCGACAGTTGCACCTCTTCCACTTCACCAAACTTGCTGAAATCAACTTTGGGCGGTTCGATGACTTGCAGGCCACCACCACCCTGCCCGGTTGAGCCGGCAACCGCTTTCGGACGGGACAATTCGTATTTCACAAATTCCTGTACGTCGTCTTTCAGTATGCGGTCTTTCGGTCCGCTGCCTTTAACCTGCGACAACTCAACACCAAATTCGCGGGCAACCCGACGCACGGCCGGTGAAGCATGAATAGTGTGCTTATCTTTACGCTCGGTGGGGTGATCAGGAACGGGCGGCTGACGTTCACCGCTGACTTTACTGGAGGAGTCGCTTGATGCTTTACTCTTGTCCTGTTTAGTCTGCTGCTGATCGGTAGACTTCTGATCGTTGTCTTTGCTATCCGCAGTCGTTTTCTCAGTACTGGCTGAGCTGTCGGTTGTTTCGGTTTCAGAGTCGTCTGTTGACTCGTCTGACTCACCTGCAACCTTAAGTTTGGCGATGACCGAACCTTTCGACACCTTATCGCCCTCTTTGACCAACATCTCAACGATGTCACCCTCTTCCGGGCTTGGCACGTCCATGGTTGCCTTATCGGTTTCTAAGGTTATCAGGCCATCTTCTTTGGCAACCGAATCACCTTTAGACACCAGAATTTCAATGATTTCAACGTCTTCTTCATCACCAATGTCCGGGACTTCGACGTCAATCACTGTTGCGCTATCCGAACCTGAAGATGTTGCTGCCGATTTTTCTTCAGCTTTGTTTTGATCCTCAGAATCGTCTTGCTCAGTGTCTTCTTGTTCAGCATCCTCCTGCTCAGC
>JBNJEJ010000047.1:0-10407 GCA_051745735.1 Pseudomonadota bacterium | reverse complement strand
CCCACGTGAGCTGCGGTAAATATCAGAGAATTTTTCGCAGGCATCGCCAACCGTCGGGGTATAAATGATGGGCATCATTTCTTCCAGATGCTGGGTTACCAGGCGATAAAACAGGGTTTCATTGTTATCCTGAATGGCGCGCAAATAGATATGCTTGTTAAGGGGGGTTTCAAAGCCTTTGTATTGCATGTAAGCACGTTCAGCCTGTTCCTCGATACTTTCATAACGGGGTGGCAATAGCCCAGTCAGGTTAAAGGCCGCGCGTTCCTCTCTTGAAAATGCACTGCCTTTATTCAGCAGCGGAGTTTCCAATAATGAAGGTCCCGCGTAGGGGATGTACAAGGGGTTCTGCTGACTTTTCGGCATTCGTTACCTACTCCTAAAACCATACGATGCAATTAAGTGGCAATCATAGCAAACAACAAACCATAACGGGGAATATTAGTCGTGCAAACAGGACTGACCTTTTTAATTTTTATATAAAAAATCATAGTCGAGTGAATTTTTAACGCTCGCCCGAATAACTAAAATAACTTAGCGATCACCATACCCAGCAATACCACGTTGGCGGTAAAGCCAACCATAAAGAAATAACTCCGAGGACTGGGGTTTTTGTTGGTTGCAATCGTATAATACAACACCATATGGGCCAATCGTGCCACTGCAAATACCGCGGTTAGCGAAGCGGTCCAGCGGGGATCGACGCCGGCAAAAATAGCCAGAAAAGTCGTACCCAGCATCGGGCTTAAATTTTCAAGTGAATTTTGATGGGTGCGCCAGGCACGAAAGACAAAATTCTGATGACTTAACTGTTCCGGCGCTTTGCCAGGGATCGCGCCTTTTTGTTTCGCTTTACTGCCACTGGCAACTAACCATTGAAAAATCACAGTGCCAATAATAACTGCTATCCAAATCAGCGTTGCCCGGTAGTCGTTAAAAATCATGGTTAGGTTTCCTTGTTATTATTGTAATTGCCAGCGTTTTGCTACACGTGCAACGGCTTCGACATTTTCTGAAGCCATAATTTGAATTGGAGTTTGCTTAAACCGAGCGGTTAACTGTAACTGCTGCTCCAGCCAATGTACCATAGCCTCGCCCGAATGAATTGTTTGAGCCCCTTTAAAGTAGGCACTGATCGGCCCGGCAATAAGAGGAAAGTGGGTACACCCCAGTAACACCACATCCGGCCGCTTTAGTGGACCAAAATAATGCTTAAAGGTTTCCTGAATTATTGGCCCGTCAAACAGTTCTTCTTCAACAATGGGTACAAATAACGGGGTTGGTAACGCTTCTACCTGACTGAAACCCAACTCATGTATACGCCGTTGGTACTCGCCGGAGGCAATGGTTGAACGTGTTGCAATAACTAATATCTGTGCCTGCTTAGTCAGCTCCGGTAGCCGCTGCAGCGCCAGCACGCCGGGCTCAAGCACGCCATAAACGGGCTTGTTCGAGAACTGCCGCATAGTGTCCAGAGCCACCACACTGACTGTATTGCAGGCAACCACCAGAGCGTCAACATCAGCGCCGTTAAAAAACTCAACAGCCTCTAACGCATAGCGGGTTACGGTGTTAGCGTCTTTGCTGCCATACGGCACCCGGGCCGTATCACCGTAATACAAAAGTTCGCTGAAGCAGCCGCTGCGTTGCAACGACCGCGCCACGGTTAAGCCACCCACACCACTATCAAACACGCCAAGCTTCATGGCCGATTAGGTCTCCAGATTAATACGTTTTAAGCGCAACGCATTGGTTAGAACAAAAACGCTGGACAACGCCATCGCAGCCGCTGCCAGCATGGGCGACAACAGCCAGCCTAGCCAGGGATAAAGCAGCCCTGCTGCAACAGGTATCAAGGCCGTATTGTAGGCAAATGCCCAAAATAAGTTTTGCTGTATATTGCGCATTGTCGCTTTCGAGAGTGCGAACGCTTGCTGTACCACCGTCAGATTATCCGACATTAATACCACGTCCGCTGATTCAATTGCGACATCGGTACCGGTGCCGATAGCAAAGCCAACATCAGCAGTAGCCAGAGCCGGCGCATCGTTGATGCCATCGCCAATAAAAACCACTTTGCCCCATTGCTGTTGCAGTTCTTTTACCGCTTCGACTTTGCCATCAGGCTTAACGTCGGCAACCACTTTATCTATCCCCAGCTGTGCTGCAATCCGCTCTGCAGTACTTTGCGCATCACCGCTGACCATGGCGGTTTTTAAACCGCGCTGATGCAATGCTTCGATCAGTTGCCCGGCACTGTCACGGACGGGATCACTGACGCAAAATACCGCTTTTAAATCATTATCGGTTGCAACATAAATGGGGGTTAAGCCGTCCTCCACCCATTGTTCGGCCGCCTGCGGTTGATTATCAAGGGCAATATCGTATTCCTGCATAAGTGTCTTAGAGCCCACCAGCACACTCACGTTATTCACTTTACCCATGACGCCCAGCCCCGATAAGGCTTCAAATTCATCCGCGTCATATAACTGATGCTCTTGCTTTGCGTAATCGACCAAAGCCTCGGCTGTCGGGTGTTCAGAGCGTTGCTCAAGGCTGGCTGCCAGCTGCAATGATTCACTGTCATCCTGCTGCACAGCAACCCATTGATGCAATTGCGGTTCGCCGCGGGTCAGAGTGCCGGTTTTATCAAAAATAACCGCGTTAGCCTGTTGCAATGCTTGTAGTGCACTGCCTTGCCGAAATAATACACCCAGATCGGCGCCCCGCCCGGTGCCGACCATAATCGAGGTTGGCGTTGCCAAGCCCATGGCACAGGGGCAGGCAATAATCAGCACCGCCACGGCATTGACCAGCGCAAAGGTCAGCGAGTCTTCGCCGGCCAGAAGATACCACGCAATAAAGGTCAGTAATGCCGCCAGCATAACCGCCGGCACAAACCACAAGGTGATTTTATTAACCGTGTCCTGAATCGGTAATTTAGCGCCTTGCGCCTGCTCAACCATACGAATGATTTGCGAGAGCACGGTGGTTTCGCCAATGGCTGTCGCTTTAAAGCGCAACGTGCCGCGTTCATTGATGGTACCGCCAACCAGTTTATCCTCGCTACGCTTGTGCACAGGCTCTGCTTCGCCAGTAATCATCGACTCATTAACGTAACTGTCACCGCTGACTACTTTGCCATCAACAGGAATTTTTTCGCCCGGGCGCACTTCAATTTCATCGCCTTTTTCCAGGCTTTCGACGTCCACCTCTTCGGTCTGACCCTGTCTTACCACACGCGCGGTCTTGCTTTGCAATCCCATCAAACGCTGAATCGCATCCGAGGTATGGCTTTTGGCGCGCGCCTCCATATAGCGACCCGCTAAAATCAAGGTGACAATCACCGCGGACGCCTCAAAGTACACACTAACCGACTGCTCCGGTAACCATTGCGGAAAGACCGTTGCCACCACCGAATAGCCCCAGGCCGCCGTTGCGCCCAGTGCTACTAACGAGTTCATGTCGGGCGCTCCCTTAAACAGCGCCGGTAAGCCCAGTTGATAAAAACGACGGCCGGGAACAAACAGCACCACACTGGTCAGCACCAGCTGGGTCCACCAACTGGTCTGCAAACCCAGACTGTTATTAACCCATTGCGAAAAAGCCGGCACTAAATGATTGCCCATTGCCAGCACAAAAACCGGCAGTGTTAGCAGAGCAGCAAAAATAACTTCGCCACGCAAGGTGTTAAATTCTTGCTGCTGTCGCTCTCGTTGCTGGCGCATTTCTTTATCACGATCGACCACTTCATGGGCGTCGTAGCCGGCCTCTTTTACTGCTTCAGTAAGTTGTTTCACACCGACATCGTTTGCCTTAACCTCAACCGAGTCCGAGGCTAAGTTAACGGACACCTCTTGCACACCGTCAATCTGTGATAAGGCCTTGTCGACCCGGCTAGCGCACGAGCCACAAGTCATGCCCGCAACGCTTAGGCGAATATTTTGTTCACTCATGAGTCAGCCCCCTCAACCGATTTATCCGTTAACCACAACAACAGCCAGAACACCGCCAATTGCGCCAGTTCGGTATAACGCTGAATAGCGCCGCGAATTTCAGCCATAGGTTGCTCATTCATCAGCAAAAAACCAAGGGCTACAATAACCGACAGTAACACCAATGCCGTGCGCACCGGCCAGGCGGTTTTGGGCGTTAACGCCAGCAGCAGGGTTCCTAGAGCAAAACCAAAGTAACTGAGCACGGCAACCACATTATGTATCGCCTGCGAACTGCTGCCATCTGCCGGACAACCTGCATCACAGGGCGCCAGCGCTGACAGCAAATAACCCAAAGGCCACAGAAACAGTAATAACCAGCCCAAATGGCTGAGGCCCTGCACCCGTAACTGACCGCGCACCGAAACCAGCAAACTGAAAGCCACCATGGCCAGCGGAATAAAACCGACCCAGCCTAAAACGCCGGCGTTAGGCGTGCCCGTTGCGTTAATTTCGCTGATGTATTGCGCCATGTGATCAAAACCCGGTTTTACCCAGCTTGCCACCAACTGTAAGCCGACCCAAAAAAGCGTCAGAATAACCAGTTGCGGCACAAAGCCCTGTTGTTTGTTTTCAGTACGACTTGCAGATGATTGCAAAGCTGACCTCCTGTGGTGGACACTGGCAACGAGTTTAACGATAAAGCATTATCATAACACCAATATAGCCCAGTGTTTTGCTATGCTAATACCCACTTAAGATAGCAAATAACAAAGGATAACGACGTGCCGATTCGCGTTTTAGGTTGCAGTGGCGGGTTAACTGGTGCTAACCAGCAAGGTTCGACCTGTATTCAGGTTAATTCTCACACCCTAATCGATGCGGGAACCGGCATGGCGACCCTGACATTAAATGAGATGCAGCAAATTCGACACATCTTTTTGACCCATGCGCATATGGATCATATTGCCGCCTTACCCACGTTTTTAAGTAACCAGTTTGAACAGCCTAACTTACCGGTCAAGGTCTATGGCTTACCCAGTACGCTAGAACGCTTAAAGGCCCACATCTTTAACGACCAAATATGGCCCGATTTTAGCCAAGCTTTAGGCAGTGATAAACCCGTGCTGGAACTGGTCGAGTTAAATTCAGGCGATCTTATAGAGCATCAGGGAATGACACTGGAATGCTTTGCTGTCGACCACAAAATACCAACATTGGGCTTTTCGGTAAAAAGCGCCGACTCGCACTTTGTTTTTTGCGCCGACTGCACCGCATCTCAGCAACTGGATGACGACTTACAACGGCTGTCACCGATAGATACGCTGATGATTGAATGCGCCTTTCCGGACCGTCTCACCGATGTTGCCATAAAAACCAAACACATGACCCCCACCCTGCTAAAACGCACACTCGCGCAGCTTAACGGGGTAAAGCAGGTCTGGATTACCCATCTTAAGCCCAGTTATGAACAGGAGTTGCGCGACAGCTTGCGCGATGGCCCCTGGACTGTGCTGTAACGCCTACTCTTCATCGGTGGTTGCCTGCACCTCCAGCTCACCACTCATGGTTTCGTGAACGATCAGTTCTATCGGCTGACAACACACCTGGCAGTCAACAATTTGTTGCTGGTCGAGGTCATTAACGGGGTCGATCTCAAGGGCGTTAGGGGCCATACAGTAAGGACAACTGAACGTGGTTTCGTGTGTTAAGGACATAGACAACTCTGTTATTAGGGTTAAAACCAATGGGGTTGCAAACTAGCTGCCCCACCGTTTCCCATGCCAGGCTAACATAGCCGGCGTGAGTAACAGAGTCACGCATGTTGCAACCAACAAGCCGCCAACCAAAGCCGTGGATAATTGGATCCAATACTGGCCCGATGGCGCACCGAAAAAAATGTCCCGGGCAAAAAAGTCAATGGTCAGCCCCATCACCATCGGCAATAATCCCATTATCGTGGTTATTGCCGTAAGTAAAACGGGCCGAAACCGTTGTACCGCAGCTTTCTTCGCCGCATCTATCGCGCTCGAGCCGTCATTACGATACTCATTATAAGCATCAATTAAAACAATATTATTATTAACCACAATACCCGCCAGCGCCATCACACCAATGCCGCTCATTACCACCGAAAACGGTTCTTGCCGAACGATTAAGCCGAGCAAAACACCGGCCAGCGAAAAAATGATCGCCGATAGCACCAGCGCGCTTTGAAAAAAGCTGTTCAACTGCAACAGCAGCACCAGTAACATTAAGAAAATGGACAACACAAAGGCCAACACCAGAAAGTCCATGGCCTCTTTCTGATCATCCAATTCACCGGTAAAATCTATCGCCACCTGCGGTGACAGGTCGGCTTTACTTAACTGCTGCTGTAATTGCTGCGTTGCCTGGTTAACGGTTACCCCGTCAGCAAGGCCGGACTGAATGGTCTGAACGTTGCGTGAGTCGATCCGTTTGATGATGGTCGGTGCCAAATTAGCGGACAACTCAACAAAATTCTCAATCGGCATGAGCCCTTGTTGGGTCGGCACCCGCAACGTCGCCAAACGGGTCATCGAACGCTCCGACCAGGGATAACGAACGCGAATATCAACCTGTTCAGGTGCAGATTCCGGCAAGTAAGTACCGACTAACACACCGTCGGTTAACAGTCGGACCAAAGTACCCAAAGCAGCGACATCGACGTTATAACGAGCAGCCTTTTCACGATCAACATCGATGCGGATTTGCGGTCGGTCTGAAGCAACATCATTTGAAATATCGCGATAATTTCCGGAGTCTTCCATTAACTCCTGTACTTTATTCACTGCCGCCGGCAGCAGGTCACGGTCATCCGCAGACACTTCAATCGTCACCGGGCGGGAAGCTGCGGGTCCGCTTTGTTGTTTTTCAACACTTATGCCGAGTCCGGCTACCTCAGAAGCAGCAGCCCGAATGCGTTCAATAATAACAGCGGCCGGCTGCCGCTGCCGCCAGTCAAGTAGATCCACTTGCACCGTACCGATAATATCTGGGTCCAGATTAGCGCGTAATCGCTCTTCAACCGAACCAATAGTCCGGGCGTAAATCCGCTCAATGCCGTCAATCGGCATGACTTGCTGCTCTACCAGCTGTACCAGCTGATCTGCCTCTTCTACCGACAAGTTACCATCTGCCTGCAGCTGAACCTGCACCCTGTCCGGTTCAACATCCGGAAAAAAATTAACGCCGTGGCCGAGTTTGCTGTACATAAAAAAAGCCACCAGCAAGCCCAACACGCTGACCAATAAGGCCAGTAGCGGCTTATCAACCATATAACAAATCAACTGGTGGGTCCGTTTGTCAGGGTCTTCCTTAGTTACAGATTTTTTGGCTTTGGCTGGTTTACCGCCTATCAGTGAGCCCACAACCGGCACAAAAATTAATGCCATAAACAGCGACATCAATAGCGTTATCACAACGGTAGTCGGCAGGTAAAACATAAACTGCCCTGCCATGCCGGGCCAAAACAATAACGGGATAAAAACCGCCAGGGTGGTCATGGTCGATGCAACAATGGGCCAGGCCATTCGCTGCGAAGCACGCAAATAGGCAGTCAAAGCTTTCTCGCCCTCACTGCGCAGGCGTTGGGCTAACTCCACCACGACAATAGCACCGTCAACTAACATACCAATGGTCAGGATCAGAGCGAAAAGCACCACAATATTCAGCGTAATACCCAACAAATAAAGGGTTAAGATGCCGCCCAGAAAAGCACCCGGAATTGCCAGTGCAACCAGCAACGAGGCTTTTAACCCCAGTGCCAGGATAATGGTTAACGTCACCAGCACAACGGCCAGAATCACGTTATTTTCTAAATCGCCCAGCAACTGCTTCACGTCATTAGCCTGATTTTGCATGTAAGCGATATTAACTGTCGTTGGCCACTGCTCCCGTTCGCTCGCAACCTTTGCTTTCACACGGTCCACCACTTCAATAACATTGGCGTCATTCAGTTTTTTGACATCCAGTGCAATAGAGGGCTGGCCATCAATGCGCGCATAACTCACGGGGTCTTTGAACGTGCGCCTGACCTCGGCCACATCGCGCACCCGGACAACATGATTCGGCGTCGTTTTAACCGGCATTTTTCGTACATCGGTTAACGATTCTATCGTGCCTGGGATCGACACACTGATACGACCGGCGCCAGTATCTATGGCCCCAGCGGTCACCAGCTGATTATTATAGGTAACCGCCCGCGACACTTCAGACAGTGAAATACCATAGGATTGCATGGCTAAGGGATCGATTAATAATTCCAGCAAGTCTTCCCGGTCTCCCGACATGTCAACTTCCAGTACGCCGCTGACAGTTTCCAGCTGATCTTCCAGATCCCGCGCTAAGCTGATTAGGTCACGCTCCGGAATATCTCCCGAAAGGGCTACTGTAATAATGGGAAAAAGAGATAAATCAATTTCCTGAATCACCGGCGAATTGGTGTCTTCGGGCAAGTCCTGCTCGGCTTTTTCAGTTTCGTCCTGTACATCGCGAAGCGCTTTTTCTTTATCAAAACCCGGTTCGAACTCCAGTTGCAGTAATGCGAAGCCCTCTCCTGCCTGAGCCGTTAATTTATCCAGACCGTCAATACTCTGCAATTGCCGTTCCAGCGGCTCTACCAGCAGACGAGAGCTATCCTCCGTTGAGATACCCGGGTAACTGACCATAATGTTAAACACCGGAATGTCGATTTCCGGTGCAGCTTCTTTAGGGATAGTGGAGTAAGCCAGGCTTCCGGTAACCAGGATCAGCGCTAATAACAACATAACCGCCCGGTTACGGGAAAAAGCTGCGGCAATAAATGCGTTCATTCGCGACCCTCAGCCGTCTTTTCCGGGTAGTCGTCAGGCGCTGGTTTGGGTTTTATTTTTTGGCCATCAGCTAAAGAACCATGGCTGATGACAACCAGTCGCTCGGTACTGTCAAGGCCGCTTACCCAAAGTGCGTTAACATCGGCCCGTTCAACCACAACAGGCTTAAAACGGATAATGTTTTGCTCATCGACAGTCAGCACACCGATTTCACCAGCTGCATCAATTTTTATTTGCGCAGCTGAGATCTTATGAGCGGCCACCCTGTCCGTAGCGATGGTTACCTCTGCACTCATCCCAGCAGGCAGTGGTTTTTGCTGGTTTGGAACAGTAACTTCAACACGAAAAGCACGGGTTTGCGGATCAGCAACGGGCGCGATAAAACTGATTTCGCCCTGTCGTTTTTCACCCCCAACGGTTCTGACACTGGCCGGCATGTCCGACTGTAACCGATGGATTTGATTTTGCTGCACATAGACAACCGCCAAGAGAGGATCATTATCGACCACTTCCAGCACCTGGCTCCCAGGTGCCACATAAGCCCCCTGTTCAATAAACTTGCGGTTGACGACCCCGGTTACCGGTGAGCTAAGTTCCGTATTTTCAATATCAAAGGTCACTTTGCGCAGTTGTGCCCGGGCAGCCTCAAGCTGGGCTTTTAACGTCTGCAGCTCAGATTCGGACGACAAATTTTGTTCGGTAAGACGTTTTGCCGCGTTGTAGTCATTTTCGGCCTTTTTGACCTGGGCTTTCGCCTGAGTCAGCTGCACTTGCCGGTCATCCATTGATAACTGAGCCAGTCTATCGCCCTTGGTAACCTGGCTTCCCGTATCCGCAATATATTCCAGCATACCGTCTGTCCGGGCTCGAACTACGGCTCGTTGGTAGGGTTCAATATCACCGTTTAAAGTAATTTCACGGGTAACCTGGCGGGCCTGACTTGTTGCTACTGCGGCCGTGGGTAACGATGCCGCGGCATCGGTTTTCCTGGGGCTGGTTTCGTTAAACAAAACGCCGCTGCTTATCCATAGGACAACAACACTAACAATTGCTATAAAGACAACCGCTGAACTGCTGATCCAGCCAATTTGGCGATAGCAAAATGGTTGCGTGGGGTAACCAGACATTTACATTCTACCTGTAGGTAAGATCGCACGCATTGCGTTCAGCGCGCCAACAGAAAAGCCCTGATCATGAAAATAGACGACTTCACCGGATTCATCAATTACCATGGCGCGGGCACTGTTCGGATTCGTATTGCCGGTAAACTGCTGAACTTTGTCACCGCCTTCAAAAATCGTAATAACCCCCTTCCACAACTCTTTGGGAATGCCCTTGCGCATGCCTTCATTAATCTGCGTTTCAAAAAACTGCGGGAACATGCCGGCAATCGTCGGCAGCTCATAAACCGGCGCATCCGTTTCGGTCATGTCCAGGCCAATCAGCCAACGGTCGATATCAAACTGGGCATCCTGCTCATACCCCAACAACAGCACCGTATGCTCGCCAGAAAAGTAATCCGGTAGCGTCACCGTTTCCTGCTCCAGTGTTGTGCCCTGCACTTGCGGGAATGTTTCACCCACCGGGTCGCGGTTCGGGTAGTTGGTTGAACAGGCGGACAGGGTGAGTAAGGCTAT
>JBNJEJ010000046.1:0-10990 GCA_051745735.1 Pseudomonadota bacterium | reverse complement strand
ATTGTGGGCACTAATTGCTGGTCACTTTGCTGAAGAAACGAGTACTGCATGGTCACCTTTTAATTATCCGAAAAACAGGGGTTGCTTGCTGTACGCGACATGGACTAACGCCAATAACCAGGCACAGGCAATCACAAAGCCAGTCCAGCTTTTCGCGGTCGTTGAACTTTTCAATGCCAACAGACCAAATAGGATATAGCCAATCACACCGATAACTTTTTCTGTTACCCAGGGGTCACTGATGGGTGCTCTTTGGCTGATGATGAGCATCGCAATTGCCGATAACAACAACAAGGTATCGTTAACGTGCGGAACAATTTTTACCCAGCGCTTATACAACAACTGTGAATTGCCTTGCTTCCAGACAAAACGGGTGATGAAAAGCACCACCGAAATAACCACAAACAACACATGTAAATGTTTAAATGCAATGTACACAATAATCTCCTTGTTAACGCGCAGCCATTAAGTTGCTGAGGTTTGGCAATACGCCCTCTAAAAAATCCGGTGAATAATAACGACCTTTCTCTGCCTCTAAACGAGTTTTCATATCCGCTAACGGCAGTTGTTGTTGCTGCCAGTCAAACAACTGCTCAGTCAATATCAATACCTGCGTGCTAATGGCAATATCAGGGCCCTGCTTACCGTCCGGTAAGCCCATACCATCCCAGCGTTCCAGCCGTTCGGCTAAAGCCCGGTAAGCCATTTGTGTCGCAATATGCTGACCGTGACCCAAGGCTCGCAAAGACCGGGCAACCCGTTGTTGGCAGGTAGTTTCATTGGCGGCCACGGATTCACTGGCACAGCGTAGCAAGGGTTCGGCGGGTTCATACAGAAACCAGGCCAGTGCAATACGCTGCGCTTGTTGCACATCACTGACATGCTGCCCCAGACGATAGGCCAGCGCTGCCTTACTTGGCAGATTCGAGGCATCAAAGGTCGCCGCGTGAACTTCCATTAGCTGGTCGCTGAGTCGGGCAACAAACTGATCCGAGTCTTCCAGACAAACCACATTATCCTGCGCCAACTGCACATTTTCAGCAAACAGCTGCAAAACGTGATGATCGTCGTCGCTTAACTTACGCGAAATACCATCGATAAAGAGCACCGAACCGTACGGCTGGCAATGGCTCCGACAATACAGTAAAACAAAATCGGTGCCATAATAGCTGCCGTGATGCGCAATAACATCTTCCAGTTCTGACAAAGCCGACGCCGGCAGTACCGAGCGCAGTGTTTGACCCACGGAGACGACCGCATCCTCGCCGTGAGCCGCCACCACTTTATAACTGCGACCGGTCTCGTCCGCCGTAGCATACAGGGTCTGCCGACATCCACCAATGACCCAGCTCAGTTGTTGCACCAAGCCCTCGACAAAGCGTGTCATTGGCTGCAGCGCGTACAAATTAGACGACGCAGCGATAATTTTTTCCAGCCCATGACGACTTTGTTCAATCGACATGATGTCGCGGTAAGAACGCAGCGAAGACATGACTGTAGTAAACAATTTTTGTGCCGTTAACTCAGTCTTTGATTTGTAGTCGTTTATATCGTAATTCACAATTACCGTGCGTTCAGGTGCCTGGCCCGGTTGTCCGGTTCGCAGAATAATGCGGGTGTAATGATTCTGAGCTTCTTCACGAATGTAACGTGCAACTTTTAGACCCGCATCGTCACTCTCCATCACCACATCTAGCAATAAAATGGCTGCGTCCGGGTGCGCATCAATCAATTCGCAAGCTTCCGCACCAGAAAACGCACTGTAGAATTCGAGGCCACGACCTAAAAACTGGAAGTCACTCAGCGCAAGTTTCGTCACAGCATGCACTTCCGGTTCGTCGTCGACGATCAGGACTTTCCACTTTTCAGTTGGGATTTTGGGTGTTTGTTGACCCGGTTCATCAGCAAACATAAACTGATCACTCATAATTAAGCCTCTTTTAGCATGCTTTCTGCGCACCCGTAACTCGTTCTACACTACCATAATCGGCCCAGCGGTTAACGTTTTTATAACCGTTTTGCTGCAAGCGCTCAACTACGCTGTTTACCTGTTGCCAGCCCTGTTCCAGTAACAACCAACCGTTAACCGTCAGATGTTGTCGAGCGGCGGCAATAATATGCTCAATGTCTGCCATTCCTTGATTTTCTGAAACCAGTGCTGAGAGCGGCTCGTAACGCACATCACCCCGCCGTAAATGGCTATCGTTCGTGGCAATGTACGGTGGATTAGTGACAATCAGGTCAAATTTCTGGCTGTCGTCAAAGACCGTCAACCAGTCACTTTGCAGCACCTCGACCGGTAATTTTAACTGTTCTGCATTGTGCTTTGCCAAAGCCACAGCCGCCGGCTCGTTATCCACTGCGGTTAGCTGCCACTTGGGCCGTTCTGATTTTAACGCCAGCGCAATGGCGCCCGTACCGGTACCTAAATCCAAAACTTTAGCCCGAGCAGGCAGTGCAAGAGACAATGCGGCTTCAACCAAAATCTCAGTATCCGGCCTGGGGATCAGGGTACTGTCATTAACCCTAAGTGGCAGCGACCAGAATTCTCGCTGGCCCGTCAGATGCGCCACTGGCCGACCCGACCCACGTTGCTTAACCAGCTGCTGAAACTGCTGCCACTGCTCTGCACTGAGCGAGCGCTCGGGCCAGGTCATCAGGTAACTGGCCGGTTTGTCCAGCACATGACACAACAGCACCCGGCTATCGATAGCCGGGCTTTCACCATCAGACAGTTGTTGCCGGCACCAGTTAATTGCCCCTTCAATGGTCGGCGCAGGCATTTATTGATCCTGTGCCAAAGCCGCCAGTTGGTCAGCCTGATGTTCGGTAACAAGAGGTTCTAAAATCAGATCCAGCCCGCCGGTTAATACCTCATCCAGGCGATACAACGTTAGATTAATGCGGTGATCGGTGACCCGACTTTGCGGGTAATTATAAGTACGAATACGCTCCGACCGATCACCGCTGCCGACCAGATCCCGGCGGGTACTGGCTTCTTCCTGCTCGCGCTTTTCGTCTTCCATTTTTTGCAGTCGTGACCGCAGTACCGACATCGCCTTAGCGCGGTTTTTATGCTGCGAACGCTCTTCCTGACACTCGACCACCACGCCTGTTGGCAAGTGAGTTAAGCGAATAGCAGAGTCCGTCCGGTTAACATGCTGGCCACCTGCACCTGACGCCCGGAAGGTATCAACCCGTAGGTCGCCGGTGTTAACTTCAATGGCTTCGGCTTCCGGTATTTCCGGCAACACCGCAACAGTACAGGCTGAGGTATGAATACGACCCTGCGACTCCGTTTCGGGGACACGCTGTACCCGGTGGCCGCCGGACTCAAACTTCATTTTACCGTAGGTACCGTCACCACTCATGTGAGCAATAACTTCTTTGTAGCCCCCATGGTCGCCTTCGCTGGCACTTACCACGCTGACTTTCCAGCCCTTATGTTCGGCATAGCGGCTGTACATACGAAACAGGTCACCGGCAAAAATCGCTGCCTCGTCGCCACCGGCTCCGGCACGAATTTCGACATAGCAGGCCCGATCATCGTTCGGATCTTTGGGCAGTAACAACACTTGCAATTGTTGTTCAAGCTGCTCGACAAGTTGCTCCGTTTGGCGTAACTCATCGGCGGCCATTTCCCGCATTTCGGGGTCATCATCGCCCGCCATTTCAGTAGCCGCCCTCAAATCCTCTTGCGCTTGTTTGTAACGCTCGAAGTTATCGACCACTTCCTGCAATTGTGCATATTCTTTAGACAACGAGCGAAACCGATTCTGGTCATGAATAACATCGGCTTCACCAAGCAATGCCTGCACTTCCTGATAACGTTCCTGCAAGCCTTCAAGTTTGCGTTCAATGGATGGGTTCATGAACTGTTTTTAATCCTTCTCATTTTTAGCTGGCGGCTGCGGCCACAAGTTTTGCAGCAGCGCCAAAGCCGTTTGGTCATTTTGTTCGCCGGCCGCTCTTAATAATTGCGTGGGTTGATGAGACAATTGCTGGGTCAGGCGATGCGCCAGCAAATTGATCACCTGTTCCGGGTCTTTACCCTGCTGCAGCATATGCAGCGCCTTGTCACGCTGGAGTTCAGCCAGTTGTTGCGAGTGTTGCCGATACTGACGAATCAAGCGAACGCTGTCCAGTGAGTTTAACCAATCTTTAAATTGTTCACTTTGTTGTTGGATAATGACTTGTGCCTGACGGGCTGCCTGCTCGCGGTTTTTGACGTTTTCGCTGATGATGTTCTGCAGGTCATCGACGGTATACAAATAGGCATCATCCAGCTCGTTCACCTGCTCTTCAATATCTCTTGGTACAGCCAGGTCAATCAGCAGCATTGGCTTATGCCGGCGCTGCTTGAGAGCTTTTTCAATAACCCCCTTACCGACGATGGGCAGCGTGCTGGCGGTTGAACTGACAACAATATCGGCGGCCGGTAATAGATCACTGAGTTCCGCCAGACTGTGCGCTTTAGCGTCGATTTTATCGGCCAGTTCGCTGGCTCGTTGCAAAGTTCGGTTAGCAACCGTAAGCTTTTTCACACCCTGCTGTCGCAAATGCTGAGCCACCAATTCCGACGTATCACCGGCACCAATCAACAGCACACTGGACTTTTCCAGTTTAGCGAAGATGTGTTTGGCCAGACTCACCGCCGCATATGCTACCGAGACGGCATTTTGACCGACTTCGGTTTCATTACGCACCGTTTTCGCCACCCGAAAACTTTGCTGAAACAGGCGTTCCAGCACACCGCCAACAGTTTCGTGACGCTTGGCCAGCTGATAGGCCTGCTTAACCTGCCCTAAGATTTGCGGTTCGCCCAGCACCAGAGAATCCAGACCACTGGCAACCGACATGAGGTGATTGACCGCCTGTAAACCGGAATAAGCGTAGTGATGCTGCTGCAATGACTCAGCGGTCAAACCATGAAAGCCCGCCAGCCACCCCAACAGCAGATCCTCTGAAACCGGCCCCTGACAGTAAACCTCGGTGCGATTACAGGTCGATACGATCACCGCTTCTTCTACGCCCTGTAGCTTAAGCACAGCCTGTAACGCGCTATCCAGTTGCTCATTTGAAAAAGCAACGCGCTCGCGTAAATCGACGGGGGCTGTTTTATGGTTGATACCCAATGCTGAAATGGTCATCCGCTGCAGAAACTCGTTATCCCAACGTGGCTGTAATCCGTGGGCTGATTGTACGTTAAAGCCCAAATTATTGAAAGTCGGCGTGCTTTCTGTTCCACTACTCCCTTCTTGGTTTCGTACGGATGATGTCAGCTTGACGTTAAACAAACACAGCTTGCCCCGAGTATGGCAGTGGCTTGCCCTCATCTGCCTGAGCGCCTTAATGACCGGGTGTTCGATACCCACTCCGCAGCAACAAAGCCACAGCGAGCGGGTTAACCCGCAACAAATTGAGCAGCATCAACAACGGCTGCAACGAATTTTCCGATGGCAGCTATCGGCTCGCATGGCCGTCATCCAGCGCCAAACCGATGAGCGTGACAGCGTTTATTTAAATTGGCACTGGCAACGGGATCAGCAGATCACCCAAAATTTACGCTTTTCACATCCTCTAAAAGGCCAGCTGGCAGAACTTACTATCCGGCCCGGCGCAGCCACATTAGCGTATCAACAGCAAGATTATCAGGCAGCTTCGGCCAGCCGACTGCTGAAACGGTTGCTGCACGTCGAAGTGCCCATCGAAGCCCTCAGTCACTGGGTCATCGGCAAAGCCAGCGGGCGCCTGCAACAACAGACTTATCTGCCTGACGGCAGGCTGGCTACGGCTGCGGTGGCCAGCAGCGCCGGGCGGCTGTGGCAAATTCAATGGTTTTACCCAGCCCGCCAGCAAAATCAGCCTATGTTGCCCAGCCAAATTCACCTGCAGTCCAATAACCTGCAGATAAAAATGCAACTCACCGACTGGCAAGTGGAGTCCTGATGCCGAGTTCTTGCTTAAACTTACCCGCACCGGCTAAATTGAATTTGTTTCTGCACATTATCGGCCGTCGTGCAGACGGCTATCACAACTTGCAAACCGTGTTCCAGTTTCTGGATTACGGCGACCAGCTGCAGTTTCAACTGCGTGATGATGAGCAGATTACCCTTACGGATCCGGCCAGTGGTCTGGCCAATGCCGATAACTTAGTCATGAAAGCGGCCTGCAGCCTGCAGCAACATCTGCAGCAGCGTGGTTATAACACCCCAGGAGTCGATATCCGGCTGCACAAACGCTTGCCGCAAGGGGCGGGGCTGGGTGGCGGCTCATCCGATGCAGCCACCACCCTGGTCGGTTTAAATCATTTATGGCAAGCACCGCTGTCGACGGTCGAACTGCAACAACTGGGCTTACCGCTGGGTGCCGATGTGCCCATTTTCATTCACGGTCACAGCGCCTTTGCCGAGGGCATCGGTGAACAATTCACCAATGTTGAACCAGCGACCCCCTATTACCTGGTAGTCAAACCTAACGTATCAGTGGCCACTGCTGAGCTGTTTCAACACCCGCAACTGGCCCGTGACTGCCAGCCCTTAACGGCCGGCCACTGGCAACAGGCGCATACAGTAAATGTATTCGAGTCTGTCGTCTGTTCATTGTATCCGGCAGTTGCCAAATTGCGTGACCGATTGCTACAATACGCGCCGACTCGGCTTACTGGCAGCGGTGCTTGTTTGTTCGCGCGCTTTGATTGTTATCAAGCGGCCGTGGATGCACAGCTGCATTTCAATGACCTGCAAAATTTTATTGCGCAGGGCCAGAACCGTTCATCGCTTATCCGGACATTAACCCAACATTAGTCGAGGTTCGTTGTGCCTGACATGAAACTCTTTGCTGGTAACGCCACACCAGAACTTGCCCAGAAAATCGCCGACCGTCTGTACGTCAAGCTCGGTGAAGCCTCCGTTGGCCGCTTTAGTGACGGCGAAATCAGTGTTGCAATCAATGAAAACGTCCGTGGCTCGGACGTTTTTTTATTGCAGTCTACCTGCGCACCAACCAGCGACAACCTGATGGAACTCATCGTCATGGTTGATGCCCTGCGCCGCGCTTCTGCCGGTCGCATCACGGCGGTCATGCCCTATTTTGGCTATGCCCGCCAGGACCGCCGCGTTCGCTCAGCGCGAGTTCCCATCACCGCTAAAGTCGTCGCCGACTTTTTATCCAGCGTTGGTGTAGACCGGGTTCTGACCGTAGATCTTCACGCCGAACAAATTCAGGGTTTTTTCGATGTCCCTGTAGATAATGTGTTCGGTACCCCAGTGTTGTTAGAACACATGCGCCAACAACAATTTGATAACCCGGCGGTCGTGTCACCGGATATTGGTGGTGTCGTGCGTGCTCGTGCTTTTGCCAAATTGATGAATGAAACCGACTTAGCCATTATCGATAAACGACGCCCGTCGGCTAACGTTTCTCAGGTCATGCACATCATCGGTGATGTCAACAATCGCGACTGCATTATCGTGGACGATATGATTGATACCGGCGGAACTTTATGCAAAGCGGCAGAAGCCCTTAAACAACACGGAGCCAAACGGGTTTTCGCCTACGCCACTCATCCGGTGTTTTCCGGTAATGCGGTAGAAAACATCCGCAATTCTGTGATTGACGAAGTGATTGTTACCGACAGCATCCCGTTAACTGAAGAAATGAAGGCAACCGGTAAGGTCACCCAACTGACCCTCTCCGGCATGTTATCCGAAGCCCTGCGACGAGTCAGTAATGAAGAGTCGATTTCGGCGATGTTTGATTACTGATAACAGCCCCGTTATAACTTGCAATTCGACACTTCTGGTGGTAGGATTGCGCGCCCTTGGAAACCGGCCTTGCGTCGGTTTTCACGGTTTTATGGGTTCATACTTGGTCGCGAGTATGGACAAACGCACACTAACTTATTGAGAGCCCTTACTTATGGCCGATATCGATTACACAATTAAAGCAACTGTCCGTGCGGACAAAGGGAAAGGTGCGAGCCGCCGCCTGCGTCATGCGGATAAAGTACCAGCGATTTTATACGGTGGTAAAGGTGAGCCCGTATCGTTAGAAATGGACCACAACAAAGTCAACAACATGGCTGACTATGAAGGCTTTTACTCGCACATTTTAACGCTCGACATTGATGGCAAAAAAGAACAGGCCATCCTGAAAGATATGCAGCGTCATCCGTACAAACCTAAGTTAACGCACTTAGATTTTCAACGGGTTGAAAAAGGTCACAAACTGCACACCAATCTGCCTTTGCATTTCTTGAACGAGAAAACAGCGAAAGGCGTTAAAGAGGAAGGCGGTGTTGTTGTCCATCATGTCAACGATGTTGAAATTTTGGTGTTACCAAAAGATTTACCAGAATACCTGGAAATCGATCTGGCCGAAATGAGCATTGGTGACACAGTTCACTTGTCGGACCTGAACCTGCCAACCGGTGTTGAACTGGTCGAACTGACTAAAGGCGAAGACCACGACCAGGCTGTTGTCTCGGTTACTGCTCCGCGCGTTGAGAAAGAAGTCAGTGAAGACGATGAAGTAGCCGCTGGTGACGTTCCTGCTGAAAAGAGCAAAGACGCTGACAAAGAGTAAGCTGACTTTTTGCTATGGAAACTTGCATCAAGCTATTAGTGGGCCTGGGTAATCCAGGCTCCGAATACCAAAAAACCCGCCATAACGCGGGTTTTTGGTTAGTTGAGGACTTCTGCCGTCGTCATGGTGTAACTCTTGCGCCTGACAACAAAAGTAAGGCCCTGCTGGGTCGCTACCAGTCTGCCAATCAGGATCTCCGTATCCTGTTACCGCAAGCGTTCATGAACCGCAGTGGATTTTCCGTTGCCAGCATAGCCAACTTTTACAAAATACCTGCCTCGCAAATCCTGGTCGCCTATGACGAACTTGATTTAGCACCGGGTGTGGCAAAATTTAAAACCGGTGGCGGCGCCGGCGGTCATAACGGCATTAAAGACATTATTGCCCAAATCGGTCAGCAGGACTTTTTACGTTTGCGCATTGGTATTGGCCACCCCGGCCATAAATCCCGGGTTACCGGTTTTGTGCTGGGTAAAGCTCCGGCGGCTGAACAGCAACTGATTGACGACTGCATCGACGAGGCCAGTCGCAGTATCGATACATTACTGACCGAGGGCTGGGGCCCTGCTCTGCAGCGCTTACACAGCTATCGGCCACAACAGAAGGGTTAACGTAAAATGGGATTTCGCTGTGGTATTGTCGGTTTACCGAATGTGGGTAAATCAACCTTATTTAATGCCTTGACTAAGGCCGGTATCGAAGCGGCTAACTTCCCGTTTTGTACCATCGAGCCGAATACCGGTGTGGTGCCGGTTCCTGATCTGCGGCTGGAGAAACTGGCTACCATTGCCAAGCCGCAACGGGTGTTGCCCACCACCATGGAATTTGTCGACATTGCCGGGCTGGTTAAAGGAGCGTCTCAAGGTGAAGGTCTGGGTAACCAGTTTCTTGCTAATATTCGCGAAACCGATGCGATTGGCCATGTTGTTCGCTGCTTTGAAGACGACAACATTGTGCATGTCAGTGGCGGAGTCGATCCGGCCGATGATATTGATACCATCAACACCGAACTGGCTTTAGCCGATCTCGACTCAGTTGAAAAATCTCTGCATCGCTTAGGTAAAAAAGCCAAAGGCGGCGATGCTCAGGCGAAAGCTGAGATCGCCGTGCTGGAGAAATTAAAGCCGGCTTTGGATAACGGTGAAATGGCGCGTGCCGTTGACCTGAGCAAAGACGACCTGGCTACTATTCGCTCATACAACCTACTGACGTTAAAGCCAACCATGTACATTGCCAACGTCAATGAAGACGGTTTTGACAACAATCCCTACCTGGATATTGTGTGCGACATTGCGGCCAAAGAAAACGCCGTCGTAGTGCCGGTTTGTGCGGCTATAGAGTCGGAAATCGCCGAACTTGATGATGCCGATAAAGAAGAGTTTTTATCCGAAATTGGTCAGGCCGAACCGGGTCTTAACCGAGTCATTCGGGGCGGTTATGAACTGCTGAATCTGCAAACCTACTTTACCGCAGGGCCTAAAGAAGTGCGTGCCTGGACCGTTAAAATTGGCTCCACTGCGCCACAGGCAGCGGGTCGAATCCACACCGATTTTGAAAAGGGTTTCATCCGCGCCGAAATCGTCGGTTATGATGACTTTGTCGAGTTTAACGGCGAACAGGGCGCTAAAGATGCCGGTAAGTGGCGTTTAGAGGGCAAAGAGTACATTGTAAAAGACGGTGATGTCATCCATTTCCGCTTTAACGTTTAAGTCGACGTTAACCCCATGAGCAAAAATTAAAAGGTCGAGTTCACTCGACCTTTTTTGTTACTGTTCAGCGGGTAACAATATCCTCGTACAGGGGCGCGAGTTTCGCCAGCAATTGATTTTGCGCAGCCACCGGTACTTGGTGTTTTTCCATCGCCACAATCAAATGTTCTACCAAAGCATTAAAATCAGCGTGAGTAACTCCCAATCCCTGATGCGACTTTTGCATCGTTTCACCACTGTACCCGCAAGGCCCATCAACCAGATCACACAACTGCTCGGTAATTTGCTCATGCACGCGGACAATATCAACGCCATCAAAATGGTGCACGATACGGTCGTCGCCGCCGACCCGATAAAGCATTTCTTCAACAATTGATGAGATACCCTGCTTTTCACCCAGCTGCTGATACAAGCTGTCGGCGTGAGCAATCGGCATTAACAGCAGCCCCGCAATCAATAGTAACTTGTTCATTTTGCCTCCCTGTTAAAATGCTGCCTGTAAGGACAGATACCAGCCAGTCTGATGATCAAGCCCGGCAATTGAACCCAGATCCGTATAGGCGCCCACAATTGATATATCTTTGGATGGGAAATAACCAACAAAAACATCACGCCAGTCCTGTTCCTCGGCGAAACTTAAATTGTCCGGTTTTTGTCGATATTCCACTCCCACCGCCCAGTGACGATTAATAAAG
>JBNJEJ010000045.1:0-11020 GCA_051745735.1 Pseudomonadota bacterium | reverse complement strand
GGCGCAATTGTTCTAATTGTGCAGAACGGCGTTAGGTTAATATTAGCCGGGCGCCACAGGCCGCTAACTGGTGGGCCAGGGCTAAACCAATGCCCGAGGAGGCACCGGTTAGCCAAATGGTCTTTTGCTTAATCGCGGTCATGTTAACCTGCCGGGTAAGTGTAGTTAGCCTGGAAACCCAGAGGGATACCAAGTGTCCAGTATAGGATCAAGAACGCCGACCATAATACCAACAGCGATACCGTAAAGGGTAACATCATAGCGACCAGCGAGCCGATACCGGTACCTTTAACGTAGCGTTGGCAATACAAAACAACCAGCGGGAAGTAAGGTAGTAATGGCGTAATGATGTTACTGCTGGAGTCGCCGACCCGATAAGCAGCCTGAGTTAAATCCGGTGAATAACCCAATTGCATCAGCATGGGAACAAAAACCGGCGAAATTAATGCCCATTTTGCGGATGCAGAGCCAACAAACAAATTGATAAAAGCGACCAGAAAAATCATTCCGACCATGGTCACACCGCCGGATAACTCCAGGCTGGCGAGGAAATTAGCACCTTTAACCGACAACAAGGTGCCTAATTGAGAATCACCAAAGGCCTTGATAAACATAGCGCAGAAAAAAGCCATAACCATGTAGTAGGCCATACCTTCCATGGATTTCGTCATCGCACCGATAACGTCCTGAGAATCAGTAAAATTGCCTGATACGAAGCCATGGACAATGCCGGGAATGATAAACAGCAAGAAAATCAGCGGCACAATCATACCCATCAGTGGCGCCGCGAAAGACGCCAGCTCGCCGGTTACAGGATCCGCTAACGGCGAATTTTCCATGGTGGCTGAAAGGTACAGCAGTAAGAGTCCGACAACCATGGTCAGTGAGGCCAAATAAAAAGCCGTTCGGTCACGTGCAGTAACATCATCCAGGGCCGGCATTTCTTCTTGCTCACCATTTAGCTCGGTACCGCGCAAACGAGGCTCAACCACTTTATCGGTAAGGAACCAGCCAACGCCGATCACTAAAACCGACGAGGCGGCAGTGAAGAAGTAGTTGTTTAAAGGGTTTAGCTGCATATCAGCGTCGATAAGCTGTGCCGCTGACTGGGTAAACCCCTGCAGTAACGGATCAATGGCCGACGGCACAAAGTTAGCGCTAAAGCCACCGGAGACCCCGGCAAATGCGGCAGCGATACCCGCCAGCGGATGTCTACCGGCAGCATAAAAAATTACCCCACCGAGGGGAATAACTAATACATAGCCCGCATCAACAGCCGTATGACTGACGATAGCAACCAGTATCAATACCGGCGTTAGCAGCACTTTGGGGGTGACGTTAAGCATTAACTTGATGGCGACATTAATGTAGCCGGAGCGTTCTGCAACACCAACACCCAGCATGGCAACTAACACCACGCCCAACGGCGCAAAGCCCATAAAGGTGTCTACCATAGTGGCTAAAAAAGCCGCCATTTCGGTACCACTGAGTAGGTTAGTGATATGGATGGTTTCGCCAGTTAACGGGTGCTTTTCGTCAAAGGATACACCGGAAAAAATCCACGACATAACCCAGACAATCAGTAACAGCCCAAAGAACATAACGGCCGGGTCGGGCAATTTATTGCCCACGTACTCAACCTTGTCCAGCATTCGGTTTAACAGGCCGCGGGGCTTTTCCAGCTGTTCACGGTCCGGTTGCTGATGTGCAGCCATAAGAACCTCAAATTGTTATTATATAATGGGTCTATAAGCGATATCATAACCATTATTTAATCGATTAACCAAGCGAGATTGTATGATTTGTGGTACTGATGAAGCGGGTCGTGGGCCCATTGCCGGCCCCGTGGTTGCGGCCGCGGTTATCCTCGATCCGGATAAGCCGATTATGGGCCTGAACGATTCAAAAAAACTGACCGAAAAAAAACGTAATGTGTTGAATCAGGAAATCAAAGAAAAAGCCTTATGCTGGGCAATAGCTCAGGCCGAGGTGGATGAAATTGACCAGATTAATATACTCTGGGCCTCAATGAATGCGATGACCCGCGCCGTTGAGGCACTACCGGTCAAGCCCGGCAAAGTTTTGGTTGATGGCAACCGAGTACCACGTCTTAGTGTTCCGGCTGAAGCCATTGTCGGGGGGGATGCCAGTGAGCTGTGCATTGCAGCCGCATCGATCTTAGCGAAAGTCGAGCGCGACCGACAAATGCTGGAGTGGCATCTGCAATATCCACAGTATGAATTTGACCGGCATAAAGCCTACGGTACGGCAAAACACCTGGCGTTATTGAAACAACATGGGCCCTGTCCTATTCACCGGAAAAGCTTTCGACCGGTCAGAGAACTGCTGGACAGCTTGTGAAAAGCGCTGGTTGGGCATAAAATACGCGCTCTTTTTTGTTACTCGCACTTAATGGAATTCAGCATGCAGTCAGCTTCTCACTCTATTCCGCACGTCGATATGCGTCGTTATGACGAAAATTTTGATGCTTTCACACAAGAAATTGGTAACGGCTACGAACGCTACGGTTTTATTGCCTTAACGCAGCACGGTATTGACACGGATTTAATTGAACGTGCTCTGGATACCTGTCGCGAACTGTTTGCTTTGCCGGAGCAGGTGAAAACGCAATATCACCGCCCAGGCCAGGGCGGAGCCAGGGGCTACACCCCGTTTGGTACGGAAGTGGCGAAAGATGCAACGCATGTTGATCTGAAAGAGTTTTGGCATGTTGGTCGCGAAATCAGCGGCGAGCCAATGTATCCGCAGTTGTTGCCTAATGTCTGGCCAGAGGAACTGCCTCGCTTTAAAGACGACATGGTCGCTTTATACCGCGAGCTGGATAAGCTGGGTAATAAGGTATTGGATGCCTTAGCGGTATTTCTGGGACAGCCAAAAGATTTTTTCCGCGACAAAGTCAATCAGGGCAATTCCATTTTGCGGCCATTACATTACCCGCCGATTGTCGACCAGGGCACCCCATCAGTGCGTGCCGGAGCGCATGAAGACATTAACGTCCTGACCCTGTTAATTGGCTCCCGTGAACCCGGATTAGAAGTGAAAGCCAAAGACGGCAGCTGGGTACCGGTTACCATTATCGAAGGGGCCATCATTTGCAATATCGGAGACATGTTACAACGCCTGACCAATCATGTTTTACCCTCAACCACACACCGTGTGGTTAATCCACCGGCTCCGTACAGCAGTCAGTCGCGCTATTCCATTCCATTTTTCCTGCACTTTAATCCAGACGTCATGATAACGCCGTTATCGTCTTGTATCAGTGCGGACAATCCACAACGTGACGAACCGATAACTGCCGACGATTATCTTGTGCAGCGGTTGCGTGAAATTGGTTTAATCAAGGATCAAGACTAACCAATGCAGACAGCAATCCTGCATGTTTAACACGCAACCACTGCGACGATAATTTTTAATAGCGGTTAACTTACAGCCTTATCATCATTTAAGTTTTTTAACGCGTAATCAAAAGCGGCCTTGCCGGCTAACAAGTCGGCCGGGTCGAAGTCATCAACATTGATGGTGCGCAAACGGCCGATTTCGGTTCGGCGCATCAAATCTGCCTCATCCTCACTGATAACACCCAGCTCAAGACCTTTATCCGCCAGCGCATCGAGTTGGGTAAAGGTAAAGCGCTCGCTGGCTGCTTTGCAAATTTTAGCGTGCAATGGCTCACAGGCAATCATGTCCTGCAAAGTCTGCTCTAATGACCCGAAGTGACCTTGTGGATCTAAGAACTGACCCTCACCTAAGCGGCTACGAGCTGCACTCGGCTCCATCAGCATGCGCGCAACCTTATGGTCAGCCTTGTCGCTGGGGCGTTTAACAAACCGGCCGAATGGGAACATAATGCCACGCATAACCGTGCCTACCGCGCCAAAGTTTTCCAGTAACGCCAATTGAGCTTCCTGTAACTTGTACAACGAATCCTGCATTGCCCAATGCATCAGCGGCTTGTCGTCTTCTAAATGCCCCTGGTCATGGAAGCGTTTAACCGTAGCTGAGGCAAGGTATAAATAGCTGAGCATGTCGCCCAGACGAGCCGAAACACGCTCTTTACGTTTAAGGCTACCGCCCAGAACGCCCATGGCAACGTCCGATAACAAGGCCAGGTTGGCACTAAACCGGTTCATTTGCTGATAATAAGCTTTAGTTGCATTCGTACCCGGGGCATCGCTCAGGCGATGGCCGCCAAAGCCGTAAAATAATGACCGCACAAAGTTACTGGCAGCAAAACCAATATGGCCAAAAATAGCTTTATCGAATTCTTTAAGGGCAGCTGAGCCTTCTTGTGCAGAAGCCGTCATTTCTTTTAGTACAAAGGGATGACAACGAATCGCGCCCTGACCGTAAATCATCATGCTGCGGGTCAGGATATTGGCACCTTCAACCGTGATAGCAACGGGGACGCCCTGATAGCCGCGACCCAGATAGTTGTTCGGACCTAAACAAATGCCTTTACCACCGTGCACGTCCATTGCGTCATCCATGCAGGCGCGCAGTTTCTCGGTCATATGGTATTTGGCAATGGCAGAGATTACCGAGGGTTTTTCACCCAGGTCAATGGCAGCGGTAGACAATGTGGTCACAGCATCCATTAAGTACGCGTTACCACCGATCCGAGCCATGGGTTCTTCAACGCCTTCCATTTTACCAATCGGTAATTTGAACTGGCGGCGGATGCGTGAGTACGCACCGGTCGCAAGCGCCATTTGTTTTATCCCGCCGGCACTGTTTGACGGCAGCGTTATGGCACGACCGACCGACAAACATTCAACCAGCATGCGCCAGCCCTTGCCGGCCATTTTCTCGCCACCAATGATGTAATCCAGCGGCACAAATACATCATTGCCGCGAACCGGGCCATTCTGGAACGGTACATTCAGCGGAAAGTGACGACGTCCGGTTTCAAGACCAGGTGTCTCCTGAGGAATAAGCGCACAGGTAATGCCCAGCTCCTGCTGTTCACCTAACAGGCCATCCGGGTCGTGCATTTTAAACGCTAAGCCAACCACCGTGGCAACGGGGGCTAGGGTAATGTAGCGCTTATCAAAGTTGAGTTTTAGACCAACAATCTCTTCGCCATTCCACTGACCCTTGCAAACAATGCCTGAATCGGGGATAGCGCCAGCATCGGAGCCGGCTTCGGGGCTGGTGAGGGCAAAGCATGGAATATCATCACCGTTCGCCAGGCGTGGCAGGTAATGGTCCTGTTGCTCTTTAGTACCATAGTGCTGCAATAATTCACCCGGACCCAGAGAGTTAGGTACGCCGACCGTCGAGGCCAGTACCGTGCTGACACCGGCTAATTTTTGCAGAACCCGCGACTGAGCGTAAGCAGAAAATTCAAGTCCGCCATACTCTTTTTTGATGATCATGGCGAAGAACTTATTATCTTTCAGATATTGCCAGACATCTTCCGGCATATCCGTCAATTCATGGGTAACTTCCCAGTCGTCCAGCATTTTGCAGACATCTTCGCACGGGCCTTCTAAAAATGCTTTTTCCTCGGCCGTTAGTTCCGATTTCGGTACATCCAGCAATTTTTTCCAGTCCGGATCACCGGCAAACAGTTCGCCTTCCCACCAGACGGTGCCCGCTTCCAGTGCATCGCGTTCGGTGTCTGACATTTCCGGCATTACCTTGCGGTAGGCCTTGAGTATCGGCTTAGTAAGAAAGTTTTCGCGCAAGCTGGTAATATTCAGCGGTACCAGTACGATAGCCAACAGGACCCATAATACCGGACCGACGACATTGAACATGCCGCCAATAGCGAACATGGCAACCATGCCCAGACTAAAGCCGATAAGGCTTGTTCGTTTGTAAGTTAAGACACCGGCAACGACTAAGGTTGCGATGATCCACAGTGCGACACTCATAGTTATGCTCCAAATTAGAGGTCTGACCAGTAACAACAGAGCCAAATTAAATCATGCAGCGGTTATTTTCAAGATAAAATTGAACATGCGTTTGAAAAACTAGTCTGAGTCAGTGGAAACTGTGCTTTGCGACTGTCCTGCAGCCAGCTGCAGGCCTAAAAGAGAAGAGGTTTAGCGATGAAAAATGCACTAGCTCTGCTATTTTGTTGTACGTCACTAACCGCCGTAGCGGAGCCAGTGAACTTACAACCCTACGAAGCGGACTACCTGATCACTCGTGACGGCAGTGAATACGGCGAAGGTTACCGAAAACTTGAGCGATCTCCTGACGGTGAGTGGCAATTAAGAGGTAAAACGGACATTTCCTGGTTTATCCTGTCGGATGTACGAGAAACCCGTTCGGTATTTAAATACCGTCAACAGGACCAGAGCTTCGTGCCAATGGAATTTTTGTATGTACGCTCCGGCACGGGCTCCGATAAGTCGTTTCATGCCAGCTTTGATGCCGACAGCAAAGAAATTAGTAATGTCGACAGCGGGCGGCTGATTGACATTCAATGGCAGGGCGAGCTGTACGACGAGGCCAGCGTTATCGAAAAGCTAAGGCTGGATGTAGCTAACCAAATGGAACCACTGCAGTACGACATTATCGATGAAAAAGGGCGGGCGGATACCTACCGTTATCAAGTTATCGGCGAGCAGCAGTTAAGTACGCCATATGGCGAATTAAGCACCGTAAAAGTTGAGCGGGTGCGCGACACTGACCGCCGCCAGACCTTCTTTTGGTTCGCACCGCAATTGAATTATCTGTTAGTGCAGATGCAGCAGTTTAAAGAGGGCGATGAGCAAGCCAAAATGTCGCTGCGTAAACTGCAGCGCTAAGCAGGACGGGCAGCAGGGTTATTCCGCCGCATAACCCTGTTCGCCCAAAGCAACACCATCAAGCAGGGCGCGTCCCCCTTGCAGGGTCAGGCGGTCCTGGCAAAACCAGTTAATAGCCAAAGGATAGATGCGATGTTCCTGTTCATTAACTCGGGCCTGCAGATCCTCGGTTGTATCGCCAGCAAAGATCGGCACTTTGGCTTGTAAAACGACCGGGCCACCGTCCAGCTCTTCAGTAACAAAATGCACACTGACACCATGCTCTTGGTCACCGGCATCCAACGCCCGTTGGTGCGTGTTAACACCTTTGTATTTGGGTAGCAGCGAAGGATGGATATTCAGCATGCGGCCTTCGTAGTGGCGCGTTAAAGCGCCTGTCAGAATACGCATAAAGCCTGCAAGCACGACTAAATCCGGTTGGTATTGATCGATCAGTGCACTCAGCTCGGCGTCATAGTCTTCACGGCTGGCAAAATTCTTGTGCGATAAAACCCCGGTGCTGATGCCTTTATCGGCCGCTTTATTAAGCCCCTGCGCTGACGCTTTATTGGAAATAACAGCAACAATCTGGCCGTCAATCTGCCCCTGTTCGCAAGCCTGTTGAATGGCTTGCATATTCGAACCGGTGCCTGAAATCAGTACAACAATGCGTTTCATGAATAAGCCTCAGCGGGTTTCGTCAGCTAAAATATCGACTTGTTCTTCGTCCGCTGCTGCGTTGGCAATGTAGCCAATTTTCCAGGCGTTCTCGCCGGCATCGGTGAGCACCTGAACCGCTTTTTCAGCCTGATCCTGAGGCACCACAATGACCATGCCCACGCCGCAATTAAAGGTGCGGTACATTTCTTTCATATTGACGTTGCCATTGTCTTTCAGCCAGTCAAAGATCACTGGCCAGTCCCAGCTGTTGCCATCGATAACGGCTTTTGAACCTTCTGGCAGCACGCGCGGAATATTTTCCCAAAAACCGCCGCCGGTAATGTGCGACAGCGCGTGAACGGGAACCTGCTTAATTAAATCCAGCACCGGCTTAACGTAAATGCGGGTTGGTTCCAGCAAGTGTTCAGCCAATGAACGGCCCTGTAAGTGAGATTCAAGATCCGCTTCGCTGACCTCGATAATTTTACGAATCAGGGAATAGCCATTTGAATGAGGACCACTTGAGGCGAGCGCAATCAGAGCATCACCCTCGGCTACTTTCGAACCGTCGATAATGTCGTCTTTTTCAACCACGCCGACACAAAAGCCCGCTAAATCGTAATCGCCGTGTTCGTACATGCCCGGCATTTCAGCGGTTTCGCCGCCAATCAGTGCACAACCGGACTGTTCACAGCCATCGCCAATGCCGCTAACAACGTCTGCGGCGACGTCAACGTCCAGCTTGCCGGTGGCGTAGTAATCTAAAAAGAATAAGGGTTCGGCACCCTGCACAATCAGGTCATTAACACACATGGCAACCAAATCGATACCAACACCACGGTGTTGTTTTAAATCAATGGCAAGGCGTAATTTGGTACCGACACCGTCAGTTCCCGATACCAGCACCGGCTTTTTATATCCCGCCGGTAGCTCACACAGCGCACCAAAACCTCCAATATTACCCATGACTTCGGGCCGCGTTGTGCGTTTGGTAACGCCTTTAATACGATCGACTAAAGCGTTGCCTGCGTCGATGTCGACGCCCGCGTCTTTATAGCTCAGAGATGGTTTTTTGGTGCTCACGGAAATTCCTTAACAGGCTCAAAATTTGCGCGTAAGTTTAACACGAAAGGCAACACTAACGGTACTCCCAAACAGCCGACAAGTTTGTGTTTGGCACTATTGGGGGTTGAAGTTGTCCTAATTAAACGCCATGACTATGATTAAGAGTACAAAATCGTAGTCACAAGATAAGGATTAAAGCATGAGTTCAGCGTTCGATGGTCACGAAGTAAAGGGACATAAACTGGATAATCGGTTGGTCGTTGCCCCAATGACGCGCATCAGCGCCGATAAAAAGGGTAAGCCGACTGAACTAATGGGTGATTACTACGAACGCTATGCAAAAGGCGGCTGGGGCATGATCATCAGTGAAGGCGTTTACACCGATCAGCAGGCCAGTCAGGGGTACGGCAACCAACCGGGTATCACCGATGCACCTCAAACCGATGCCTGGCGCGATATTGTCGAACGAGTTCATCAGCACGACTGCAAGTTTATCGTGCAATTAATGCATGCCGGGGCACAATGCCAGCATAACGAATATACGGATACACCCATAGCGCCCAGTGCGGTAAAACCTAAAGGGGAACCGCTGAGCTGGTACGGTGATACGGACGGCTGGAAAGACGTTAAAGCAATGGATGAAACAGACTTTGACGCCGTTATGCAAGGTTTTGTCGGATCGGTAAACCGCGCTCAGGAGGCCGGCTTCGACGGTGTTGAACTGCACGCAGCCAACGGTTACTTGCTGGGTGAGTTTTTAAGTGATTATTTTAACCGCCGGGGCGATAAGTGGTCCGGCGATATGGGTCATCGACTGACCTATGTAGCCATGGTGGTTAAAGCGGCCAAAGCTTCAGCTAAAGACGACTTTATGGTTGGTATCCGGCTGAGTCAGATTACGATAACAGACGCTGACTATCAGTGGCCCGAAGGCGAAGACGGGATGATCAAGCTGGTTAAGACACTGAAAGAGATTGGTATCGACTATATTCATACCACAGATACCGACGCCAATCGTAAGCCCTTTAAGGGCGGCAGTAATAAGTCGTTAGCCGACGTGGTGCAAGAGTTCAGCGATATCCAGTTGATTGTTAATGGCGGCATCGATGAAACCAACTATCAGCACGTGGCGGGTCATTATCCCGAAGCACTGCTGGCAATTGGTAAAAAAGCCCTGGCTAACCCTGATTTGCCGCTGCGGTTAAAATCGGGACAGCCAGTTGATGAACTTGACTTTGCAATGCTGCAGCCAAGCGCTACGCTAGAAAGCGAATGGCAGTGGCGCAAGCAACATGACAAGCATATCGAACTTGATTAACGAATAACGAATAACGGATTGCGAGGTTTGTGATGAAAAAAGTAGCTGTTTTACTATCTGGCGCCGGTTTTTATGACGGCGCTGAAGTCAACGAAGCGGTACTGACTCTGTTGCATATCAGCAAACAGGGTTCCAGTTATCAGTGTTTTGCCCCCGATGTCGAGCAGGCGGACACGATCAACCACCTAACAAACGAAGACAGCGGTGATAAGCGCAATGTGCTGGTGGAATCGGCACGCATTGCCCGTGGCGATGTACAGCCTTTATCTCAGTTAAAAGTAGAAGATTTTGACGCATTGATATTACCCGGCGGCTTTGGCGTAGCAAAAAACTTCTGCGACTTCGCCAGTAATGGTGCTGATATGAGTATAAACGAGCAAGTGCTGGCAATTGGCCGTGGCTTTAAAGAAGCCAGTAAACCAGCAGGTTACATATGCATTGCGCCCGTATTACTGCCTGAGATTTACGGTAAAGGCGTAAAAGTCACGGTTGGTAACGACAAAGACGTGGCCGATGCTATTGGCACCATGGGTGGGCAACACATCGACTGTAGTGTGGGAGATATTGTTGTTGATGACCAGCATCGTCTTGTCACGACCCCAGCTTATATGCTGGCAGAAAATCCAGCCGAGGCTGACGCAGGCATCGGTAAATTAGTAGAAAAAGTGCTTTATATGGCCTAATTGGCCGTTAACGTTTAAAAAATAATCGGCTAGGTGCGGAACTTATAGCACTTAGCGGCACTCTGAGTTATAGTATTACACGTTAAATCAGTAAGACTTTGGGGCTGATTTGGATTCGACGGGATACACGAAACCCAAGGTGCATGCCGAGGTGAGGCAGGCCTCGTAAAAAGCCTCAACCTTATAGTTGCAAACGACGACAACTACGCTCTAGCGGCTTAATAACCCGCTAAGCCCATCCCCCGGCGCTTTGTCTGTGAGACCGGACCAGGATGGCTCAAACTAAAGCAGACTCGCGTGGATGTTTCGTCCGGAGCTGAAGCGTTAAAACCAATCGGACTCGTCAGTTGTGAAGCCTGTCAGTCGGCGTCACACTGATTAATTAAATGACTGACTAAGCATGTAGGACCGAGGATGTAGGTATTGCGGACGCGGGTTCAACTCCCGCCAGCTCCACCACATTATTAAATCAGGGCGCTCCAGTAGCGCCCTTTTTTGTGTCTTAAGTCACATATACAGAGCCTTTCAAGCAG
>JBNJEJ010000044.1:0-11802 GCA_051745735.1 Pseudomonadota bacterium | reverse complement strand
AGCGCAGCATGTAAGCAGAATTAAGCAAACTACAAACAGAAGATTGTGGCGAACTTTTCCATATCTAAAGAATGAGTTTTGGCGTGAAAAGACATTTTGTGTCTGATGGGTATTTTGTTTGTTCAGTAGGAAATGCAAGCGAAGAAACGATCAGAAAGTATATTCAAGAACAAGGGTAGCTCTGCCGATTCATCCCCGCGCCCAGCTGCTCCTGTGCTTCTAGCTTTAGCTCCGCCAACACTGCAATAGCTTCTTCAAGCGACACATCATCTGGCGGCGTAACACCGATAGTCAGTGCTCGCTGTCCATTCAGTCGACGGATCCTGTTCGCTGCCACGGTGCGAGTCTGAGTAGTCAACTGGTCAATTGTCTGAATCCCGCTGTTAGGGGTATATACCGGCATGGCGGCTAACTGCTCCGGGGTGTGCCAGGGGTCGGTTTTCAAAATGACATCGCTACGTACGTTGCCGTCAAAGTATTGCCCAAGATACTGGCCGTCAGTCATACTGCGTATCATTTGCCCCACTTGGTTACGACTTAACCCTGAATTTGCAATGGCGTAGTTATTGGGCCGAATGTTTAACTCTGTCTGTACTGACTGCGCATTGGGCACACGCCGCACATAAGAGCCTGGGATACGGTCTCGCACTTGCGCAATAGTACGTTCAATAACCAGTTCTGTGGTGTCATCGAGTTTGCCGGTAAAGTCCAGATAAACACTTCTGCCTGAGCCGACTTTTACCGTGTTCAATAACGACATTTTGAACGCCACACCGCGCGTATCGGGTAAGTCAGCAAACAATTCATTGCGGACAATGTTAAGCAGCTCTTCTGCTTTTGATGGATCCTCAGGGTAAATGAATATGGCTCGTCCGCCCGAACTCATGGTCAGGTTAAAGTCTTTTATGACGGGGGCTTTCACGCCGGTTTGATAAGGTTTTAACCGCGCAATTAACTCTTTTGCCAGTTCGTTCTCAAGGGTCGTGTAATTGGTTCCCGGCGGCGTTTGTATAACCGCAATAATGCCCTCAAACTTTGCTTCCGGCAGAAAATCTGTTTTAGGTGCAAGAGCCAGAATACTGAACACAGAGCCAGCGCTTAACAGTAAAAACCAGATCCAGGCTTGTCGACGAGAACGACACAAACGATGATAAATACTGGCTATTTTTGCCCAAATTGGTAACGGCTTATTAAATTGCGTATTGGCTTTAAGTACCATGCCACCGACCACCGGCAGCAATAACAGAGCCGTCATCATTGAGGTAAATACAGCAATGGTCATGGTCAGTGCAAGGTCAAAAAACATTTGCCCTTCGACACCACCCATAAAGGCGACGGGGGCAAAAATCGCCGCACTCAGAGAAACCGGAATGGTAATGCTAATCAACAGCGTTGAGCGAACACCCCGGATCATCATGTAAAGCATCAACAAAGCCAGCGCAATACCAATACCCAAATTACCTTTTACCAAGTTAACAGCGCGTTTTATGTGAAGTGAGGAATCAAAACTTAATGCCATATCCAGCCCACGCGGATTCAGTTCTTGTTCGTTTAATTCGGCGATGATGACTTTAAGCTGCTCGAAGATTTCTACTGTATTGGCATTTTTTGCCGCATCCAGGGTGATATAAAAGGCCGGGTTATCGTTACGGTAAATAAAGTTCTGCTGCTTTTCATAACCGCGCACAATGGTAGCCACTTCGCCCAAATACACCGGCCGGCCATCGTTATGTGCAACCACCATCTGCGTCATTTCTTCCAGCTTAAACTGGCCTTCATAACGTACAGAATATTCGCGGCGCCCAACTTCGGCGAAACCGCCAGAGAAATCTTTTGACTCCATCACTTGATTCATAAGCTGGGGCACAGTGATGCCCAAAGCGGCCAGCTTGTAAGGATCAAAAATAATTTGCAGCTGGTTATCCAGGTAGCTTAGTAAACTGACGTTACTGACCCCCGGGATAGCACGTAACCGTGGTCCTACGGTGTGTTTAATCAGCTCTTGATAAGCCGTAAAGTCTTTGCTCTTATCCTGACCCACCTTCTGTATCATCATGGTGGCTGTGCCTGCTTGAAACTCCCCCAGCATAGCCATTGGCTCGTTGGCTTCTCGTGGCATGCCCTGTACTTGATTCAGCGCATTAATGACATTGATGTAAGCCTGCTGCATGTTTTCATCAATCGAAAATTCGATGGTAGTTAACGCTAACCCGTTGCGAACCGAAGTCGAAATTCGCTCCACACCGACAATAGTTTTGAGAATATCCTCCTGCGGTTCAACAATCTCCGACTCCATTTCCTCCGGAGCCGCTGAACGCCAGCTATTGATAATGGTTATGGTAGGCCGTTCGATATTCGGCATTAACTGAATGGGCATATTGATTAACGTGGTTGCCCCTAAAATCACCACGATTAAAAATGCAACAACCGTTGCAAAGGCATTCTGTTGACTTAATTTTATCCAGCTCATTGTTCTGTCCTATCAGGAATCGACAGGCACAGCATGGCCGACTACTTCTTAAGACTCCTGAATACCGGCTTAAGCGTTCTGAATTATTCTAATTAAGCGTGTGCTTTACACCTTTAATCGCAAAAACTCTTTAGCCGCGCTTGCCGAGTGTCATGCCCCTTGCTAGGATTGCTGAAATTTTCGCGCAGCGAGTCTGTCGGCTGATAATAACAATGACTAAAAAAGGAAGACCATGAGCGAGCAACGTGATCAATTTAGCTCTAAAATAGGTTTTATTCTGGCCGCCGCGGGTTCAGCGGTAGGTATCGGAAACCTAGTTGCGTTTCCGGTAGCTGCCACTAAAAACGGTGGTGGCGCATTCTTATTAATTTATGCGCTATTTGTTGCCTTTATTTGTGTCCCGATAATGCTGGCCGAAATGGGTCTCGGTCGCCATGCTCAAAAAAACCCTTTGGGCTCTTACCTAAGTATTGCCCGAGGTAAGAAAACCTGGGGCTTGGCCGGATTTCTTGCGGTGTTAACGCCCTTCATGATTGCTATTTTTTACATGGTTATCACCGTTTGGATTTTTGGTTACCTGTTTTATGCCATAACGGGTAACTTACAGCAGCTTGCGCAGCCAGCCTACTTTGAACAATTTGTGAACGACTACTGGTTCATTGGCTTTTTAGTCGCTGTCACCTTGATCATTAACTTCATCTTAATGGGTGGGGTCCGTCAAGGGATTGAAAAAGCAGCCAAGTTTCTTATGCCATCATTGTTTATCATGCTGATTTTGCTGGTTATTTTTGTATTGTCACTGGACAACGCTGAATTGGGAGTTAAATTTTATTTAATCCCCGACTTCAGTAAAATTGATGGTAGCGTTATCAGCGGTGCGCTGTCACAGGCGTTTTTCTCGTTGTCACTCGGGATGGGTATATTAATAACCTACGGCTCCTATTTTAGTCAGTCAGACGATATGGTGACGTCAGGCAAGTTTGTCGCAATTACCGATACAGCGGTTGCCTTCACAGCTGGATTAATGACCTTACCGGCGATATTTGCCATTAATCCTGATACCAATCCGGCGGATTTAAGTGAGTCCTCGGTCGGTATGATTTTTTCGTTTTTCCCGCAAATCTTTATGCAGCTTGAAACATCAGTCGGTTACCTTGGAGCCAGCATCGCAGCTTCAATATTTTTCTTGTTAGCCTTTATTGCTGCCATTACTTCTCTGGTATCGATTCTCGAGGTTCCGACTGCCGCCCTCATTGAACAGAAAAAAATGACTCGTAAAAAGGCTCTGCTGATCATGGCATTGGCCAATACAGTATTGACCATTATTGCGGCAACCTCATTTGGCTTTATTCCGGCATTTACCGAATTCGTCAGTTATGCCGGCCAGTCTAAATCAGTATTTGATGTTATTTACGATGTTTTTTACGACACAATTTTGCCACTGAATGGCCTACTGATTTGTTTGTTTGTCTGGCTTCACTGGCGCAGTAAAGGGCTGGAAGAGGAATTAACACACGGTAACCACGCCTATCCCAACACCTGGCTGGCTAAATACATACGTGTTTCTATTACCACGTTTATTCCGTTGATTTTGGCCGTTGTCTTTATTAACACGGTGTTGGCTAAGTTCTTTGGTGAGCAATTTGCCTTCTTCTGATGACGCAGCAAGCTTTTCGACAGCTTAAGATCATACCGGTAAATGCAAGTTGGCAGCCGTCACTGCCAACTTCTGATCCTCACTATCTTTACCTCTCCGATACAAGCACCATCGCCGACTCCGTATTAAGCCGCTATCGTGATTACCTGGGTCACCAAATCCAACACGTTATCATTGACTGTCGTACCCAGTTACACGTTGATGCGATAGCAGCGTTATGTGGCACGGTTACAGCTGGTGGTTCACTGACTTTACTGGTTAATGCAGAGCAGACCCCGTCACCCATGCTAAAACGCCTAATCACTCACTGGCAGCCAGCAACAGTAGCCTGTGACGCCCCCACCCCCTCGTTTCCGACCGAAGAACAGCAGCAAATACTCAACCAATTAACTCAGCATGACCGGGTACACCTGCTGATAGCGGAGCGCGGGCGGGGTAAAAGTCATCTGCTCGGTGCTGCCGTGGCTAACTATCTGCAATCACCTGACCCACAAAAAGTCATTGTCACTGCTCCCAGGCAGGCTAACGCAAGGGTCTTGTTACAACGGGCTGGCCAAGTGCAATTTGTCGCTTGGGATAAATTACTCCAACAGCAAAAAGGCCAAGCCTTATTGGTTATTGACGAGGCTGCAGGAATTCCACTGTGGGCTATTCAGCGTTTGTGCGAACATTTTCAGCCCTGGATGCTGGCAACCACCACGCAGGGCTACGAGGGATGTGGTCGCGGCTTTAGCGTGCATTTTAAAGAATGGGTGACGCAGCATTTTGCCTCTGTCGCTGTGCATCAGCTTGAACAACCTGTGCGTTGGCCTCGATTTGATCCACTGGAACGTTGGTTAAATTCTGCGCTATTACTCACCTCGGCAGCAGACACCCTTGCTGGCCAGTTAAGCGATGGAGTGTACCTGGCTGCGGAGCTGCCCGAGGAGCACCTTCATCAGGCTTTTGAATTACTACTGGAGGCGCATTATCAAAGCAGCCCAAATGATCTCGCTTTATTGCTCGACGACGAGCGGCAGCGACTGGTGCTTCATTATCAGCAACAGCGTGTCGTCGCAGTGGCCTGGCTAGCACTTGAGGGCTCGGTCGATGAGGATTTACAGCAGCCGATAACAACGGGAAAAAGACGACCTAAAGGCAATTTGGTACCCCAAGCGCTGGCGTATTTTTTACAGCAACCCTGGGCTCTGGATAAACGCTGGTGTCGGGTAGTACGCATTGCGGTTAGAGCGTCGCACCGCCGTCGCGGGCTCGGCAGTCAAATGCTGACCAGAATAAGTGATTGGGCGACGTTGCAGGGCGAGGATTTTGTCGCCACCAGTTTTGGTTACGCACCCACATTATTTACCTTTTGGCAGCATAACGGTTATCAGCCGCTACGTATTAGTACGGCAATTGATCGGGTCAGTGCGCGGCATCCTCTGATCATGGCAAAACCACTTAATCAGGATACAACTGACGAATGGGGTCTATTAGCAAGCTATGGCGTAGCCGAGCTTAATTGGCTGATTAAGGGTGTTTTTACGCCATTAGATAAACACCCTGTGGTCGAAAAAGTTACCCAGGCTTATCAAAACGATATTTTAAAACTGGAGTCAGCTCGTTTTGCTTTGCTGCATCAGGATGAAATACCCGCTAAAATCCGTAAACTGTTGATCAGTAACCCTTTACCAATGGCGGATTTAAAACAACTACTGCACACTGAGCAGCGTCAGGAAACCGATCAGATATTAAAAACTTATCTGGCTTAAAGCACAATTAAAAGTGTGCTATCTTTCGCCGAAATGACGGCTTCTAACGAAGTATTTGAAAGGAAAAATTGCATGTCGAATGTTTTAATTATTGGTGCTGGCGGTGTCGCCAGTGTTGTAGTACAAAAATGCGCTGCGCTGCCTGATGTTTTTTCAGAAATTCATCTGGCCAGTCGCACACTCTCTAAGTGTGAAGCCTTGCAGGAAAAGGCCGGTAAAGATCGAGTTGTCGGAGCCTACCAAGTTGACGCTGACGACGCAGCCAAAGTCGCTGACCTGATTCGTCACGTGCAGCCTTCACTGGTTATTAACGTTGCCCTGCCTTACCAGGATCTACCGATAATGGATGCCTGCCTGGAAACCGGTGTTCACTACCTTGACACGGCCAACTACGAACCCAAAGACGAAGCTAAGTTTGAGTACTCATGGCAGTGGGCTTATCAGGAGCGTTTTAAAGAAAAAGGCTTAATGGCTTTACTTGGCGCGGGCTTTGATCCCGGCGTTACCAACGTATTTACCGCCTATGCAGCTAAACACTACTTCGATGAGGTTCAATACCTGGATATCGTCGACTGTAACGGCGGTGATCATGGTCAGGCCTTTGCGACCAATTTTAATCCCGAGATCAATATCCGCGAGATCACTCAGCGCGGCAAGTTCTGGGAAGATGGTGAGTGGCACGAGACAGATCCTATCAGCGTGCGCAAAGATTTAGACTATCCTAACGTGGGTGTGCATCCCTCGTATTTATTATTTCACGAAGAGTTAGAGTCATTAGTTAAACACTTCCCGACTCTAAAACGAGCTCGCTTTTGGATGACCTTTGGTGACCAGTATTTAACGCATCTACGTGTTCTTGAAAACGTCGGTATGACATCGATTAAACCGATCACCTTTCAGGGACAGGAAATTGTACCCTTAGAGTTTCTAAAAGCGGTATTACCTAATCCCGGTTCACTGGCCGAGGGTTACACTGGCAAGACCTGTATTGGTACTTACGTGACCGGCATCAAAGATGGTCAGCAAAAAACGGTTTTCATCTTTAATAATTGTGATCACGCAGAGACCAACAGAGAGCTGGGAGCACAAGCCGTGTCCTATACTACCGGCGTACCAGCGACCATCGCAGCCTCGCTGATGTTACAGGATGAATGGATGAAACCTGGCGTCTGGAATATGGAACAATTTGACCCGGATGAATTTATGAATCGCTTAAATCAGAACGGTTTGCCCTGGCAGGTTATCGAATGCGACCAGCCTTTCGGCGAATAGCATGAGCCAATACACGCAGCCTGCTATTCCATCACCATGTTATGTTCTGGATGAGGCGCTTTTACGCAATAACCTTGAGCTGATGGAGCGGGTGCAGCGCGAGAGTGGTGCTGACATCATTCTTGCCTTAAAAGGCTTTGCCATGTGGTCGGCATTTCCGATCGTAAGGGAGTACTTAAAAGGTTGCACCGCCAGCTCCGTGTGGGAAGCAAAACTCGCGGCCGAAGAGTTCGGTCGCGAGGTGCACGCCTATTCTCCTGCTTATAAAGCGCAAGATATCGATGATTTACTGCCCCTGGTTAACCATATTTCATTTAACAGTCTGACTCAGTGGCACCGGTATCAGCAGCAGACCAAAGCGGCTGGTGTGTCGATGGGACTGCGAATCAATCCTGAGCATCAAGAAGCTGAAACCGAGCTTTATGATCCCAGTGCACCGGGTTCACGATTAGGTATCCGGGCCAGCGATCTTGAAGGAGTTGACTTAACAGACATTGACGGACTGCACGTTCATAATCTGTGCGAATGTGATTCTTTTGCCTTAGAGCGTACCCTAGCGGCAGTCGAAAAGCGCTTCGCCCCCTACCTTAAACGCATGAAATGGCTTAATCTTGGCGGCGGCCATTTGATGACAAGCGAAGGCTACGATGTTGAGCACTTAATTCGTCAGTTACGAGACTTTGCTGAACGCTACCAATTAAAAATCATTTTAGAACCTGGATCAGCCGTCGCCTGGCGCACAGGACCTCTGATCTGTGAGGTTGTCGATATTGTTGTCAACGAAGGCAATATCGCTATTCTGGATATTTCCGCAACCGGACATATGCCCGACGTTCTTGAAATGCCCTATCGGCCGACCATTACCGGCGCCGGTTTACCCAACGAAAAAGAATTTCTTTACCGACTGGGCGGCAACAGTTGTTTGGCGGGTGATGTGATTGGCAGCTACAGTTTTGCTCAGCCACTGGCAGTAGGCGACCGCTTAATTTTTGAAGACATGATGCACTACACCATGGTTAAAACGACGTTCTTCAACGGTGTTCAACATCCCGCCATTGGCATATTGCGTAAAGATGGTCAGTTTGATTGCGTGCGGCAATTTGACTATCAGGATTTTCGTCGTCGCTTGTCGTGATGTAGTAAATAAGTCAGCCTCGCGACAAAACTCTTAATTAAAAGTTTTCCTGCCGCGCTTGTTGCACTACCGAAGGGGGCATCAATCGGGCCAGCTGATTGAGTTTTTGCTGAATTTGCTGGTGCTGTTGTTCGTCCCCGGTTATCGACTTATGTAACCAGTGATACGCATAAGGAAAATCAAAAGGACTGCCGTCGCCGGTGAGCATGATATCAGCAAAACGCTTTTGCGCTGATAAATTACCCAACGAAGCAGCTTCTCGTAAATAAACAATAGCCTGCTTCATATCCGGCTGCACCAAGGTTCCGTTATGATAATAACGCCCCAGTTGCTCAAGCGCCTGGATCAGACCCTGGTCAGCAGCGACCTGCATGTAGTGAACACCCAGCTCAACATCGCGTTCATAACAAATGCCCCAGGCCAGCATGTCACCGTATAAGAACTGATAGGTCGGGCGCTTTTCCAGCGCAGCCTGAGCTTCAATATCTTTTACCAGCTGACATCGGTCAACGTCCTCCACCTGCTGCAGGTGACTATTGTCCTCAAATAGAGCAACCAACCGCTCATCGCTATACAGTTGAACAGCCTCAAGTTCATCTTCCTGAGCAGACACTGATGAAGCGACTACCACTAAGAGGCTGAAAACAAAAACCAAACCTTGTCGACTGAGAGTCATTGCGTTATACCCTGCTTACCCAAATTACCATTTGCTTAGGTTATCGGCAGCAGCCGCTAATCCCTTAAATACTAAGTCATCAATTCGTTGGTAATTGAACGACTGCGTACTTTGCAAAGACTGGATCAAGCGCTCTCCATCACCGCCGGTAACGATAATCTCAAAGGGTTGTTGCTGGAATACCTGCTGAGCAATGTCTAAACCTTGGGCAATAGCGCCAACCAGAGCGTAATGAACTCCGTAGCTCATACCTTGTCGCGTATTGGTCGCAGGCAATCGCGAGCATTGTTCTGATAACAGCTCTTTAAGATTGGCGGTTCCACGATGCAAGGAGTCTTGCATTAATCTACGACCCGGCACAATCCAGCCACCGAGGTGCTGGCCGCTTTTGTCCAGCCAGTCAAGGGTTAAGGCCGTGCCCGCATCAATGAGGATTGCGTGCTGCCGAGCCACCTGTCGGTAACCCAACAACGCAAACCAGCGATCCGCCCCCAACTGATCGAAATGCTCAGCATAACCATTGACGAGATCGCCGTGCGTCGGCTCGCTGGTTAACCAGTTAATCGAGCCAACAATAGGTTTAAGACGCTGGTCAATGAGGCGCGCCGATGCTTTTTCGCCCACACTGCAACCTATTCCGATAGGGTGCTCAGCCATAAGCAGGCTCAGTTTATCAAGCCACTGCTCATCCAGTTGCTGCGTAAGCTTGTCGTTAACAATTTTATCTTCGAAAACCAGTCGTTCATCAACATAGACGGCAAACTTAGTTCGTGTGTTACCGTTATCAATCAGCAGCATCAGCACTCCTTAACGACAATTCGCCACCAAAATAGCGCACTACCTGGTCGCCATTATCAACCAATATTGCTCCAAACTCGTCGATGCCCCGGCAAATGCCCTTAACTTCGCGAGCTCCCATAATCAACTTAATGGATTGGTTAAAGTAAACGTCAAGGTGCTGCCAGCGTTCCCGTAATAGCGACAATCCTTGCTCTGAAAACTGCTGCAGATAGATTCTCGTGCTACGGTAAAGTGATGCAGCAACCTCGTTCCGCGACCAGGGTCGATCGAGCTGACCCGCGATGTCGGTCCATTGTTGGTCGATTTTACCAGCAATGTTCGCCGGCATATCAATATTTAAACCAATTCCAACGATACAGTCGGCAGAACCGTCATCACAGGATTCAATATCAACCAAAATTCCGGCAATTTTCTTACCCTGCACATAGACATCGTTTGGCCATTTAACACCAACATCCTTTACTCCCAGCTCGCTCAATGCTTCGGCAATTGCGATACCGATGGCTACGCTCAGCCCCATAGCTGCGCTGACACCCTGATCAAGCTTCCAGTACAAACTCATGTACAAATTACTACCAAACGGAGAAAGCCAGGCTTTGCCGCGCCGCCCTCTGCCGGCAGTCTGAGCTTCTGCGAAAACGGCATAGCCATTATGTAATGCGTGTTGCTGACTGTATGTTTTCAATTCATCATTGGTCGAACTGACCACTGAGTGAACCTGTAACTTATCAGCGGTTAGCTGACTGTGTGAGGCGATTAATGCTCTATCCAGCAATTCGATGGGCTGCGCTAAGCGGTAGCCCTTCCCGTGTACCGAATAAATATCAACGCCCAGCTCACTTAATTTTTGAACATGTTGATTTACTGCTGACCGACTGATGCCCAGCTGTTGACCTAATGCCTCACCAGAATGAAACTGCGAGTCCGCCAGCAACAACAAAACTTCGTTAATGCGATGTAAGCTTTTGTGTAACACGGCTAGTAAAATTCCTTTATTAACCCATGACGTCCTATCAAACGGACTTCGGGTTCTAATAAAACACCGCTTGTCTCATACACTCTGGACTGAATGCGGTGACATAAGCGTATGACGTCGCTGCCTGATGCATTGCCACAATTCACTAAAACCAGCGCTTGCTGCTTGTGAACAGCTGCACCGCCTTCAGCACAGCCCTTTAATCCAAGGGTATCGATAAGCCAGCCAGCGGCCAGCTTGATGCCCGCTGATGATTGAAAATAAACCAGGTTAGGCCAGGTTTTCTGCAGTCTATTAAGCGTTGCCCGGTCTACCACTGGATTTTTAAAAAAGCTGCCGGCATTTGGCAAGACATCTGGATTCGGCAATTTTGCCTGACGTACGGCGATAACGTGGTTTAATATTTCGTTCGGTGACGCACTGCTTGTTATACTCGAAAAAACCGGATACTCAGTGTTTGGACGCCAGTCTTTGTTTAGCTTAAAATTGACCCTGGTGATGAGCCAGTCGCCAGATTCGCGCTTAAACAAGCTATCACGGTAATTAAACTGGCATTCTCGCTGAGTTAAGCGTTGGAGTTTTCCTGAAGATAAATGATAACAGTCTACGGATTCAATATAATCAGCAACCTCGACTCCATAGGCGCCAATATTCTGCACCGGTGCAGCACCGACGGTTCCAGGAATTAATGCCAGGTTCTCTAATCCGAAAATTTGCTGTGCCATACAGAACAAAACGAACTGATGCCAGTTTTCTGATGCGCCACAGGACACATAATAAGCCTGACTGTCGCTACTGACATCCATGCCAAAAAACTGCGGCTGCACTACCGTACCATCATAATCATCGACAAAGACTGTGTTACTACCTGCTGCCAAAATCAGATAGTTATCAAGCGTCTTAAGCAGCTGAAGATCGTCAGCTGAGGTTATTTGTAACAAATCAGCAGCGGTTGCTGGCAATCGAAATGAATGTAACGACGTTAAATCTACGCGCATGCTATACCCTTTACCCTTTATAGCGCGATTGTAGCATGGAATAGGAACCATCGGCGACGTGCTGCG
>JBNJEJ010000043.1:0-12035 GCA_051745735.1 Pseudomonadota bacterium | reverse complement strand
TAAGGAAAAAAGGCTAAGGAAAAAAGGCCAAGGAAAAAAGGCATCACATTGGCCTGCTACTTCAGCCTGGTGTAAACCTGCAGCAGATGCTGCACAGCGTGATCAACCTCAGCGTCACGGGTTTCGCGGCCAAAACTGAAGCGCAGCGAAGCGTGCGCGAGTTGGTCACTGAGGCCCAGCGCACGCAGTACATGCGATGGCTCTACGCTGGCCGAAGTGCAGGCCGAGCCCGATGAAATCGCCAGGTCTTTTAATGACATAAGCAGCACTTCCCCGTCGACACCGGCAAAGCTGAGGTTGATGATGTGGGGCACCCGATAGTCTTCGCTGCCGTTTAACTCAATGCCTTCTTCAGCAAGTAAGGGTACCAAAAATTTGGCCCGTAACCGTTCAAAATAGTCGGCATCTTGCTGCATTCTGTCGGCGGCCACTGCCGCAGCTTCGCCCAGACCGACGATTTGATGGGTTGCTAAGGTTCCGGAGCGCATGCCGCGTTCGTGGCCACCGCCATGCATTTGAGCCTGTAATCGAACCCGTGGCTGACGGCGAACATATAAAGCCCCGATACCCTTAGGACCGTACATTTTATGAGCAGAGAGGGATAATAAATCGACGGGCAGGCGAGACACATCAATCGGTAGCTTACCCACACTCTGTGCGGCATCGACGTGAAATAAGGTACCGTTTGCACGGCAAATTTCACCGACAGCGGCGATATCCTGCTGCACCCCGAGCTCATTATTCACATGCATCACGCTGACCAGCACCGTATCGGAGCGCAACGCTGAGCGCAGTTCGTTCAGATCGATACGGCCCTGTTGATCGACGTCCAGGTAGGTAACTTGATAGCCTTCTTTTTCCAATTGGACTGCCGGATCTAATACCGCTTTGTGCTCGCTTTTAACGGTAATTAAATGTTTGCCTTTTTCTTCTAAAAAGTGGGCTACGCCCTTTAATGCAAGATTATCTGATTCGGTTGCGCCTGAGGTAAAGACAATTTCGCGGGCGTCGGCATGTAATAAATCAGCCACCTGATTACGGGCAATATCGACCGCTTCTTCTGCCTGCCAGCCATACCGATGAGAACGCGAGGCTGGATTGGCGAAAATGCCGTCGGCAGTCAAAAACTGCATCATTTTGCCAGCAACATTTTCATCAACCGGCGTGGTTGCGGCATAATCCAGATAGATAGGCAATTTCACTGTGCTCGGGCTCCTCGCTGACAGCCAATCGGTCAAATCACATTCAATTCAATTTTATCATCTTTCCGGCTTTGCTTACGCTGGGCAACATTTTTATCAGCGGTCAACTCGGCCAGACTGATACCATCCAGAAAATTCGCGATTCGGTCACTCAGGCCTTCCCATAACGAATGTGTCAGGCAACGAGCGCCGCCCTGGCAATTGCCTTTACCCTGACAACGGGTGGCGTCAATTGACTCATCTACAGCATCAATAACCGCACCGACGGATATCGTCGCCGGGTCTTGCCCCAGTCGATATCCACCGCCGGGACCGCGAACGCTGTCAACCAGCCCACGTTTACGCAAACGGGCAAATAACTGTTCCAAATACGAGAGGGAGATACCCTGCCGCTCGGAAATGTCAGCCAGCGGCACCGGTGTTTGCTGCGCATGCATCGCAACGTCCAGCATAGCGGTTACCGCGTAGCGTCCCTTTGATGTCAGGCGCATAGAACTATTCCTCATCGGTTAACTTGATAGCTCAAGTGTACTTACCCGAGTAAAATAGTCAAGTATTAGCACTAACCCCTAAGACTTGTTGATAGACGCTAATATGCCACGCAAAATGTTCAATTCACTCTCTTCCGGTCTTGCCCGGTTAAACATCCGCCGCAATTTCGTCATTACCTGACCGGGATGTTTTTTGACAATAAAACCCGTGTCATAAAGGGTTTGCTCTAAATGCTGGTAAAACAGTTCAAGTTGTTCTGCACGGGGGTAATCGCCGCTCTCATCATCCCTCGGATAACGGGCTTGTTGGTCTGCTGCTTCCAGCTGTTGCATGCGCAATTCGTAGCTTACGGTTTGCACTGCCATGGCCAGATTGAGGGAACCATAGTCGGGATCAGTCGGTATGTGCAGATGAAACTGACTGAGTTGTAACTCCTCGTTCGTCAGCCCGCTGTTTTCTCGCCCGAAAACAATAGCAACCGGATGCTGAGGGGCTTCTCCCAGCACTTTTGCTGCGGCTTCGCGCGGTCCCAGTAATGGCCAGTCAAGGGTCCGATTGCGGGCACTGGTTGCCAGCACCAGGCCGCAGTCAGCAATGGCTTCCTGCAGAGTTGTAACAGTGGTTGCTGCAGCGAGGATATCGGTAGCCCCGGCTGCCAATGCTGACGCATGACTGTCCGGGGCCTGCACCGGATCAACCAGGGTCAGATGCTTTAACCCCATGGTTTTCATTGCCCGAGCCACAGACCCGATATTGCCGGTATGAGAGGTATTAACCAAGACGATACGGATAGCGTCGAATACGTTTTTGTCCATGATATGTGCTGCTTTGTATTAAATTTGAGGGCTGAATAAAAGTTGTGCATGATAACGCATTACTGGTATCATTCGCGACCGAAAAATCGTTCTTTGACAGCACAGGTAATTTGAATATGCATCCGATGTTAAACATTGCGGTGCGCGCAGCGCGTGCAGCCGGCAAAATTTTAGTGAAACAATTTGATCAAGGCCAGCCCATCGATGCGGTCTCTAAGGGCCCGAATGACTGGGTCTCAGAGATGGATAAAGCTGCTGAACAAGCCATCATCAGTGCCATTCGCAAGTCTTACCCGGAACACGGCATTATTGCCGAAGAAAGCGGGCAGCAAGAAGGCTCTGACAAGGAGTATCAATGGGTCATTGACCCACTGGACGGCACCACAAATTACCTGCGCGGAATACCTCATTTTTCTATCTCAATTGCCCTTTTGTACAAAGGCTCTGTGCAACAGGCTGTTGTTTACGACCCGGTAAGAGAAGAATTGTATACCGCGTCACGCGGTGCTGGTGCTCAGTTGAATGGCCGCCGCCTTCGCATTGATCCTAAAGTTGAACTGAAAGGCTCGATATTAGCCACAGGGTTCCCCTTTAAGTTGAAACACAAGCTCCCCGAATATCAACAGATGTTTAGTAATCTATTCGAGCACTGTGCCGATATGCGACGCACCGGCTCGGCCGCTTTAGATCTGGCCTATGTTGCGGCCAGTCGCTGTGATGGTTTCTTCGAGATGGGATTAAAACCCTGGGATATGCTGGCTGGCGAGCTATTGATTCGCGAAGCCGGCGGTATTATTTGTGACTTTCAGGGCGGCCACAATTATGTACAAAGTGGCAATGTCGCAGCCGGAGCGCCAAAAGTACTGAAACAAATGCTGCCGCTAATGCGCGTGTAGCTTACTTGCCGACGCTTGCGCCTTTGGCGCAAGCTATAGTCGCTGCAAAGCAATGCCTTATGTCAGATCAAGATGCTCCAAATCCAGGTCGTAACAGTAATCCATTTCAGCAAGTTCTTCGCGCAATTGGTATTTTTCTTTAAGCTGTTCTATTTCTCGCCATTTACGTTTGGCCGCGCGTCCTTTTGATGACTTTTCGTTAACTTGTTGAAGCTCTTCTGAATGATCCATATTTGCCTCTCAGTTTTTTTTACTTATAAATCGAGCGCATGTCAGCAGATTGTTGCTTTTTCTATTAACAATTTACTCACATGCAATGATTTAACACAACAGGCACTAGATTAAAAGCTTTTTGTTACCACTTAGTGACATTTTACTAACAATTGTGTTACCAGATGATCTCGTCACGACCCTTGTCTCGCAGATAATCGTTAGCTTTTTTAAAGTGATGGGCATCAAAAAAACCGCGATGGGCTGATAGCGGCGATGGGTGAGGTGCGGTCAGGATACAATGCTGGCTCGCGTTAATTAACGCCGCCTTTTTTTGCGCATGAGCTCCCCATAATAAAAACACGATGTGCTGCTGATTTTCCGCTAGCTGGCGAATAACCGCATCCGTAAAAGTCTCCCAGCCCCACCCTGCATGGCTGTGGGCGTTTCCTTGTTGTACCGTTAGTACGGTATTGAGCAGCAGCACGCCTTGTTCTGCCCAGCGCGTCAGCTCGCCGTTGTCTGGTGGTGTTGTCTGCGGGTAGTCAATGGCAACGGCTTTAAACATATTGCGTAACGACGGCGGCAATTTAACACCCGGTTTAACCGAAAAGCTTAAGCCATGGGCCTGGCCCGGACCGTGATAAGGATCCTGCCCCAGGATCACCACTTTAACCTGCTGCGGAGCCGTCAATTTAAGTGCATTGAAAACATCTGCCGGGGGCGGGAAAACTGTCGTTTGCTGACGCGCCTGTTCGACTTTTTGCATCAATTGAATAAAATAGGGTTGTTGTTTTTCATCGGCCAGTAAAGCAGACCAGTCATTCATAATGGCTTCCTGTTCGGCAAGTAATGCGCTGTAATGAGAAAAAATATATCATTATCGGCATCACTTTTTAATGAGAATCCGGTTATGGCCCAATTGCCGAAAATCAGCGTCTACTTAATCACCAAAAATGAAGGCCGCCACTTAGATGAAGTACTCGCGAGTGTTAAAGGCGCGGACGAGATCGTGTTGGTGGACTCCGGCTCAACAGACAATACCCTTACGATTGCCGAACAGCACAATGCCCGTATCATTCATCAGGAGTGGCAGGGCTATGCGCCGCAAAAAGCTTTTGCGCTGCAGCAATGCCGCAATGACTGGGTGATAAACTTAGACGGCGACGAGGTGCTGCCTGAAGGTGCCTTTGAACAAATCCAGCAACGGGTGGCGGTGGATGACGTCAACGGTCTGTATTTGGCGCATGATGACATCTTTATGGGGCATTCTTTGCCCGGTCACCGACATCATCGTTTCCGTCGGGTTTATCGTAAATCCAAAGCAAGCTGGGATACCTCATTAAAAGTTCACGAGCACATAAATGTTGAACCGCCACTGGCGCACTTACCCATTGATGTGAAACATTACGGCTATGACTCGGCCCATGGTTACATGGATAAACTGAATAAATACTCGCTGCTGAAAGCAAAACAGCGGGAAGAACAAGGCAGGAGCTGCAGCCTGGCCCGGGTTTTACTGATTTTTCCGCTGATGTTCATTAAATTCTATTTTATCCGGCGCATGTTTCTGACCGGCTGGCGTGGATTTATCAAAGCCAACATCGACGCCTTTCACTTTTTTCTTACCGAAGCCAAGTTGTACGAACGCGAATACCGGCGCAAACACGGAGAGTCGGTAGAATCAACAAAAGCGCCCTAAGGCGCTTTTTAGAACAAGGGCGGTTTTACTGGCAAAACCGCCGTTATAACCGCTCGTTTAATTAGTCTTTATCGCGGTATTTATCAAACCAATGCAGTATGTAGGCTACTTTATTCATTAGGTTACTGGGTTTTGAATAAATACCATGACCTGAGTCCTGAATACGAACCATCGCGGTTTCGACACCGGCCAGTTTAAGAGCCTGATAATATTGCTCAGTTTCTGACATCGGGGTGCGGTAATCGTTTTCACCGGTCAGCAGCATGGTTGGCGTTGTCACGTCGCCGACGTAGCTGATCGGAGAATACTTCATGTAATGCTCCATATTATCCCAGGGCAAACCAGGGAACCAATACTGATAAAAGTAATTGTACATGTCAGCTGTCAGCACAAAGCTGTACCAGTTGATGACCGGTTTCGCCACTACCGCCGCTTTAAAGCGATCGGTATGACCAACAATCCAGGCCGTTAAGACACCACCGCCACTACCGCCGGTTACGTACAGTTCCTGTTCGTCGATGAAGCCTTTCTCGATAACGGCATCAACACCATCCATTAAATCATCGTAGTCATGGCTGGGGTAATTTTGGCTGATTTCGTTGGCAAATTCGTCACCGTAACTGGTGCTACCGCGTGGATTGGTGTACAACACCACATAACCAGCTGCAGCGTACAGTTGAATTTCTGCTGCAAACCGAGGGCCGTAGTTGGTATGCGGGCCGCCGTGAATTTCCAGCATTAACGGATACTTTTTACTGGCATCAAAGTTGGGTGGGTAAGCAATCCAGCCCTGCAAGTCGAGACCATCCACACTGGACTCATAATTAATCTCTTCAACCCGCGCCAGCTGTTTGTGGCCTAAGGCGTCTTCGTTCAAGCGGGTTAGCTGCTGCGTCTCACCGTCATCCCATAATGCCAGCTCAGCTGGCCGTAGTGGATTTGACAGGGTATACAGCACACGGTCGTCATCAGCAACGGAAAAGTCGCCGCCACCATAGGGACGACTGTAAGACAAGCCACCGACACGGTCAGTCAGGGTATCTATGTCGCCGTCCAGGTCAGTGCGCGCCAGGTAGCCGACGCCGTGGTCATCATAGCTAAAATAAATGCTGTCGCTGTCGTTATCCCACTCAAAATCATTAACACCGCGCTCCAGATCCGCTGTCACTACTCGCTTATCTGAACCGTCGGCATTCATCACATAAAGGCGGGTTATCTGAAAGCTTTTACCGTTGTCATCGTTACCTAAATAAGCGATGTATTCGCCGTTTGGCGAAACCGCGGGCGAGCTGTCAGGACCTTTGCGGGTAGTAACTTGCTTAATCCTGCCACTGCTGACCATTACCTGGTAGAGATCGCTGTTGGTCGGTTGCCTAAATGCGTCTTCGCGGCGATTTGCCGAGAAAAAGATTGATTGCCCGTCAGCGGCCCAGGCCAGACTGCCGCCATGGTTATAGTCACCCTTAGTCAGTTTGCGCGGTGAACCCCCTTTACTGGGCACAACGTAAATATGCGAATAGCCGTCGCGGGCATAGCCGCCGCCATCGTATCGATAGTTATCTTTATCAATGTATTTAGGTGCTTCGGTCCATTCGGCGCCTTTTGGCTTACCGGGTAGCGAGACCGGATTGGGCTTGGCTTCGGGGCTAAACATTGAAAACGCAATGTGCTCACCATCCGGCGACCAGCTCAGGTTAGACGGTGCCTGATTCAACGAGGTGATTGCTGCATGCTGACCACTATCCACCCAGTAAATATGCACTTGCGGACTGCCGGTGACAGTGGAAACAAAGGCCAGCCGTTTGCCGTCAGGCGACCAGACCGGCTGGCTTTCATTGGCCGTATCACCGGTTAACGGACGAATGTCGCCATCGGCCATAATTTGCCATAGCTGGCCTATTTTACGGTCTTTGTTTATGTCCATCGACTGACGGACAAAAACACTCCAGTCGCCGCCGGGATGAATCGTCGGTGACGATGCGTATTCCAGCGTAAACACGTCTTCCAGCTGGAAATGTTGTTGATGGTGGTCGGCGGCTGCCGATGCGGACAGTAATAAGCCCGCGAGCACCGATAATGTGTGTTTCATGCTAGCCCCTTTTTTCACAGTAGAGTCACAACCTTATAAAACTTGTTTAGTAGTTGTAAACTGCTACTGCAGAATTGGCAAGCAATTGCGATGGAACAACAGACGGCCACGATTACCGTGTCACCCCATCATTTGTTTTTCTCAGCGGCTTCGATTTGTTGTATTTTCTGCCATAACTCATCAGCCTTTTGGCTGATCATTGAGCTGCCCCGGATATCACCGTTTCTTTCCATTGTCATGGCTTTTTCCTGCAGGGCCTTGAGATCTTTACGCAGCTTTTTAGTGGGGTCTTTCTTAAATAAACCAAACATCATGTAACTCCTGAATAAAACAATGATCTAGGAGTACGCAGTCGGCTTTTTTTTAGATTAAAAAAACAGGCTGCACCGGGCGGTGCAACCTGTAGCAACTAGCTAACGACGCGCTTAAAACGCGTAAGAGAAGCTGATGGAGGCAAAGTCACGGTCTGTGGTAGCATCGTAATCACTGCCACCATAAGTGGTGTAGCCCAGGCTAACTTTGTAAGTCGACAAATAATCAGCGGTTACGTTAATGCCCAAAGACTTACGGTCTTCGATAAAGTTGCTGTTGGGCGAGTAACCTTCAACATCATGGTTAAACTGCACAACCGGCGTTAGGCTCCAGCCCTGCCAAACACTCAGGTACTCAAACTGGAAGCGGGTACGGTAACCCCAAGAATTCTCGGTTACAAAGCCCTCACAATTGCCTGCCGCGGCAGGACCAACTTCGCTCGGCAGTAAGCATTTACCAAATAAAGGCAGACGACCGTAGCGCTGCTCTTCCAGCCCCGGCAAATCATGTACCTGATTCATGGCAACTTCACCGACAAACGTCATCCGGTCAGAGCCCCATAAACGGTCAACAAAACGGACAAAGCTGGCTTGGGCCTGACTCACGTCAAGGCGGTCATAACCATTGGCCAAACCGCCAAGCTCGGTGTTCTGTACCCGATCAGCAAAGCTGCTGGGCACGTTCGGACGCAGACCCGCAGTTAAAATTTCGGTGGTATTGATTTGCACCGGCGCGTCTTTACGGTAGCTGTATTCACCGCCCACTGACCAAAGACCCAGATTGGTGCTGAAACTTGCGCCAATCACTTTGTAATCTTCCGGATATTCAATCACCAGCCGGGGGCCGTCGATGGGGTACCCGTTGGGAGTTGAATAGGTATAATTTGGATTCGTTCGATCTTCGGCTGACATGAACTGTTCAGGGTCTACCGTCCAGTTATAAGCCGAAATAATTGGCGTGTTGTTATGCAGGTTCAGGTAATAAAGACCAAACTCGGCATCAAGATCCAGTGAGTAGTAGCGAAAATTAACACCCCACTGGCCGCTGTCCGACGCTTCCAGCACCGGATTACTGCCAATGTAAGCGCCCGACGCAACCGACTGATAGTCACTCAGGTAGCTGTCCGGATCGCCGGGGATCAGCTGTGGGTTCAGTGTGACTTTGCCACAACCGGGTCCGCCAATAATGTCAACACTGGAGAAGTAGGTACCACAGCCATCCAGCTTAGTGTTATCCCACTCGTATTGATAAAAAGCCTCCATGTTCAGGCCGCCTGTCAGTCCCATGTTGACACTGACCATACCGACCGGAAGTAACGCCTCTTTGATTTCAGCGCCGGGCCGGCGCGCTGCGTTAACGTCCAGCGGGTTAATGTCGTTGATGCCATTAAAAACAAAGGTACTTTCACCCCAGCTTAATACCTGACGACCAACCCGCAGGCTGGTTGGGATATCGCCCATGTCAAAGTTAGCCCAGACAAACGCGTCCAAAACTTCAAAGCCACTGGCCTGAGAATAATCGTCAAAAATATTGTCGTTCAGGGTGGTGTTCGGGACATAATTATTACCCGGGTGACCGTGTGCCATTTCTTCTTCAGAAACCACATAGTCGTACCAGTAATTAAAGCGGAAAAAGGCGCCGTAATCGCCACCATCAATGCTCAGGTCGTGCACGCCCTTAAACACCGAACTGACCAGGTCGCCTTTATCAAAGTTCAGATTACCGTCGTCACCGACACTGGACCCGGCCATACCGCCGTCGCGGTTGCCTGGATGCAGCAGGTGCATCGCGGGATCTTCCATCCGCCATGCCGCACCGTAAGAGAGAATGGAATCAAATTTGATGTCAAACTCACCCACCTGAAAATCGGCGGCCTGACCCGGCAAGGCAAAGGTCAGCGCGATGGCCGACGCTAAAGGTAATTTTTTAAGCATAGTTGTTCTTCTTTTCATTGTGAGCCACCTAATATTTTTTAGCTTTTACGGCGGTTATATTTGAATCATGTCCGATGAGTTAAAATTATGCAAGTGTCTCGAGGCGAAAAGTGAGGAAAATGACGCCACCATGCATTGACTTGTTTGTCACAGCGGCGTCAGGGCGTTATGTGTGCTGGCTTACAGCTTTTTGTTTAACTGCGGTAAGGCATCAAAAAGATCCGCCACCAAGCCGTAATCAGCGACCTGAAAGATCGGCGCGTCTTCGTCTTTATTGATAGCAACAATAACTTTAGAATCTTTCATACCCGCTAAGTGCTGTATCGCTCCACTGATACCGACCGCGATGTAAAGCTGCGGCGCCACAATTTTACCGGTCTGGCCCACTTGCATGTCGTTCGGCACGAACCCGGCGTCAACCGCTGCGCGGGATGCGCCGACAGCGGCCCCAAGTTTGTCAGCAATGTCTTCCAATAGTTGGAAATTATCCCCGTTTTGCATACCACGACCACCAGAGATAACGATTTCGGCGGCGGTCAGGTCCGGGCGCTCAGACTCAGCTAATTGCTCGCCAACAAACTCTGACTGATCGTTATCGAAAACCGAGTCGATCGCTTCTACGGTGCCACTACCGCCTTCTTCGCTAACCGCGTCAAAAGCCGTCGCCCGCACGGTGATAACTTTGATGCTGTCTTCGGCCTGCACGGTGGCAATGGCGTTACCTGCGTAAATAGGCCGCTTAAACGTATCGGCACTTTCGACAGCAATAATGTCGGAAACTTGGGCAACATCCAGTAACGCGGCCACTCGGGGCATAAAGTTTTTACCGGTAGTGGTCGCTGGTGCCATTACATGGGCGTAGCCTTTGCCAACTTCGGCCACCAGCTGGCCAACATTTTCGGCCAACTGGTGTTCGTAAACGGCGTTATCAGCTAACAAAACCTTACTCACACCATCTGCCTTAGAAAGGTTTTCTGCCACGGTAGAACAGCCCATACCGGCCACTAAAACATCGATGTCACCGCCGATTTGTTGAGCCGCGGCCAGGGTTTTCAGCGTTGACGGATCAACCCCGTTATTGTCGTGTTCTGCAACTACTAAAATACTCATAGGACTTTGGCCTCGTTTTTCAATTTCTCGACTAGTTCATCCACATCAGCAACTTTAACGCCGGCACTGCGCTCCGCTGGCGATTCAACTTTTAATAATTTAACGGTGCGCTTTACGTTAACACCCAAATCATCGGTGCTGATGGTTTCCAGCGGTTTACGTTTCGCTTTCATGATGTTCGGCAACGATGCGTAACGTGGTTCGTTGAGCCGTAAATCGGTGGTCACAATGGCCGGCAAATTCAGCTTAACGGTTTGTAAGCCACCGTCGATTTCGCGGGTGACATTGATGAAACCGTCACCGACTTCCACTTTCGAGGCAAAGGTGCCCTGCGGCATACCGGTTAAGGCGCCGAGCATTTGTCCGGTTTGATTATTGTCCGAGTCGATGGACTGTTTACCCAGAATGACCATGTCGGGGGCTTCTTTTTCGACCACACCTTTAAGAATTTTGGCGACCGATAAGGAGTCGGGCATGTCGTCCGTTTCGACCTGAACAGCACGGTCTGCGCCCAATGCTAAGGCGGTTCGTAGTTGTTCCTGCACCGCTTTCGGGCCAATGGAGACAACCACCACTTCGTCAGCGGTACCGGCTTCTTTTAAACGCACTGCTTCTTCGACTGCAATTTCGCAAAACGGGTTTAAAGCCATTTTCACATTAGCCAAGTCGACATCAGACTGATCTGGCTTAACGCGCACCTTGACGTTGTAGTCAATAACGCGTTTGACCGCGACAAGTATCTTCATGTTAATTTCCTTATGTTGAAACTTTATACCAGTTATTCTAAATGGTTTGCCAAAAGCTACGCGCTATTATCCTTAACTCGCATCCATCTAACAAGTTATGCGATAATTTACTTTATTCATTGTAAGGGAGAGTTTACGCCGTGAACTGGGAACAGCAATATCGCCGCTTGGTTAAGTTGTCGCGCGAACTCCCGCCGTTTCCGCCGGCATTAAAAGACGAGACTCACCGGGTCAGTGGTTGCGAGGCTCAAGTTTGGTTGTACGTTGACAGCAGCAATCCGGATGCCGTAAAGCTGCGCTTCGATAGCGGGTCGCGCATTGTGAAGGGTTTACTGGCGCTGATTCAGCAGCGTTTAGACGGCCAGCCCCGCCAGGTCATTCAGCAATTTGACATCGAAGACCTGTTTCGTGAAGAAGGACTGCAAGGCCACCTAAGCCCATCGCGCGCCAACGGCCTGGCTCAGGTAGGCCGTGCTTTGAAAAGTCGGGTTTAAGCTCGCTATGCTCGCTGCGAATTCAGATCATGG
>JBNJEJ010000042.1:0-12420 GCA_051745735.1 Pseudomonadota bacterium | reverse complement strand
AGCCGTTGCAGCTGCATACGCAGTCGCTTTTCGGTCTCGATAATGGCAAATAGCACAATGCCGATAGCTAGTATAATAAGCCCGTCAGTCAGCGGTATCGCTTCCGTAGCAAATAACCGCTGTAAAGGCGGCAGGTAGGTAATTGCAAATTGCGCAAGGGTCACGCCGATGATGCTAATCCACAATATCTTGGTGCCCCTTAGCATTTTCCAGGTCAGCGTGGCGCTGTAGAAATTACGAATGAAAAGCAGCTGAAATATTTCCATCACCACTAGGGTGTTTAAGGCGATGGTGCGCGCCAGCTCAATAGAGTAACCCTGACCGATTGCGTAAGAATACATACCAAACACACCACTCAGAAATAAAGTGGATACCAGCACAATATGCCAGACAAGGGCGCCGGTAAGCAGCGGTTCACCTCTAGGCCGCGGTGGTCTTTGCATGGTATTTTCTTCGGTAGGCTCAAAGGCAAGCACGATACCCAGGGTAGTGGCCGTAATCAGGTTTACCCACAGGATCTGAACGGGTGTAATCGGCAGCGTCATACCCAGCAGTAAAGCGACCACAATGGTTAAGGCTTCACCGGCGTTAGTGGGCAATGTCCAGCTGATAACTTTTTTAATGTTGTCGTAAACGGTTCGCCCCTCCCGGACCGCCGCTACGATTGACGCGAAATTATCGTCGGCGAGCACTAATTCTGCCGCTTCCTTCGCTGCTTCACTACCTTTTTGTCCCATGGCAATGCCTGCATCAGCGCGTTTAAGTGCTGGCGCGTCGTTGACACCATCGCCGGTCATCGCAACGGTTATGCCATGAGATTGCAATGCCATCACCAAACGCAGTTTGTGCTCTGGGCTGGTGCGAGCAAAAACATCGGTATCCATCACAGCAGCAGCCAATGCCTGGTCATCCATTTCATCAATGTCGGCACCGGTCAAAACATTGTCGGCATACTTTAAATCAATCTGCTTGGCAATCGCCGCCGCCGTGCCTTTATGGTCACCGGTGATCATTTTCACATCAATACCGGCAGCGTGGCATTCTTCCACTGCTGCCTTAGCGGTCGGCCGCGGAGGATCAATCAAGCCCACCAGACCAATTAGGATTAAGCCATCCTCTACTTCACCAATGTCGAGCTCGCCATGCTCTGACTCCAGTGGTTTAACCGCAAGGGCCAGCACACGCTGCCCGGCTGCGGCAATTTCATCGGTTTTGCGGTGCCAGTAATCGTTATCAAAATCTTCAAAGGCCTCGACACCGGTGCGTTGCCGATCACACATTGCAAAAATCCGCTCCGGCGCACCTTTTACGTAGGCAAAACGATCATTCTTCGGGCCCTGATGAAGGGTCGCCATAAAGCGATGCTCGGCATCAAAGGGGATGACGCTTAAGCGCTGCCATTGAGTCGAGTTTTCGCCGAAATCAATGCCTAGTTTGCCCGCCAGAGTGAGCAAAGCCCCTTCCATTGGATCCCCTTGCACTGACCATGCGTCATCGTCTTGGTTAAGTGATGCGTCATTGCAAAGAGCGGCGGCGCGGCCAAGTTCGTTTAGTAAGCCATAGTCGTCTGCATTCACAGCTTTGTCATTCAGGCAAATTTCGCCGCTGGGCTCGTAGCCCGTTCCAGCCACCGAGAACATGCCCTCTTGTGTCGCCACCGCGGCCACCATCATTTCGTTGCGCGTTAGAGTGCCGGTCTTGTCGGTGCAGATGACCGAAACCGAGCCCAGTGTTTCGATAGCAGGCAAGCGCCGGACAATGGCATTGCGTCCTGCCATAGTCTGCACGCCGACGGCAAGAGTAATGGTCAGAACCGCAGGCAGCCCCTCGGGGATGGCCGCCACCGAGAGCCCAACCACCGCCATAAACATATCGGCAAAGTCTGAGTGTGCGAGAAAATAACCGTAAACCAGCAACACTGCCGCAATAAGCAGGATCAGCACGGTAACCCAGCGCGCGAATACATTCATTTGCCGCAGCAATGGGGTGACCAGCGTTTCAACGGAAGAGAGCATACCACTGATGCGACCGATCTCAGTGTCAGCGCCCGTTTGCACGACGACGCCTTTTCCTCCCCCACTGGTTACCAGAGTGCCACTAAAGGCCATACATTCTCGGTCACCGAGCGCCGCATCCGCGGCAACTGGTTGCGTGTCCTTTTCAACGGGCATCGACTCGCCCGTCAGCACAGCTTCCTGAACCTTCAGAGCGTTGGCTTTCAGCAGCCGCAAATCGGCCGGAACTTTGTCGCCAGCGTTAACAAGTACAATGTCTCCAACCACCAGTTGTTCGCCGTCAACTGAGCTTCGAGCGCCACCGCGCAGTACCGACGCTTTTAACGCAAGCATGCCGCGAATAGCTTGCAAGGCTTTTTCCGCTTTGCCTTCTTGAAAATAACCAATGGCGGCATTCACCACAACGACCGCCAAAATCACGATGGTATCAGCCAGATGCCCGAGCAATGCCGTAATCGCAGCAGAGGCAAGCAGAACGTAAATAAAGATATTATGAAAATGAGATAAAAAGCGCAGCAGCGGACTTTTCTTCGGCGCTCGCGGTAGCCGGTTAGGACCATACTTTTGCTGCCGCCTTTCCACTTCTTCGGAAGACAGACCCTCTGCATCAGTATGCAAACTTTCAAGTACCTGCTCGGCAGTCATCTCGTGCCACAGGCTGTTTGTTTTATTTTGTTCCATTGGTCAGCTACCGCAAAAAAAACTTACTCGTCATTATAGAAGGTAATTCAATACTCGACTGACAAACGCGATTATAAAATTCATTAGCACAATTAATTGCTTATTTTTTAGGCTATTACTTAAACCTTTACTACACTTAAGATCATTGGGCTCGTGTCCTGGCACTCGATGGAAAACGGGTTTTACGTCTTATTTTATAGTCCAAAAGGAGAAGCCCCCAAGGTCGGGTTATCGCTATGAATTTACGCAAACACTACATTGCTCTGAAATACGCAAAACAAACCTTATGGCAAGATCGTGAACCGATACGGGAAGAGCTATTCGGTATTGAACGACTCGAGCAACATGCCGCCAGCCTAGCCAAAGCACAGGAAGTTAGCACTAGCCCAATCAAGGTGTTGCCCCTGCGTGACCGGCTGCAGCAAAATACCGATGCATTGGTAACCGTTTATCAGCAATGTGTACTTGATGTTGAGGCCGGTAAAGGGCTTGTTCCTGCAGCCGAATGGTTACTGGATAACTACCATTTAGTCGAAGCGCAAATTCGTGAAATTCGTCAGGACCTTCCGTCCGGATTTTATGAGCAACTGCCCAAACTGGCCACAGGGCCGTTTGCCGGTTACCCTCGTGTTTTTGGTCTCGCCTGGGCCTTTATCGCCCACACGGACAGTCACCTAGACCCTGATATCCTGAGCCTATTTATAACGGCCTATCAACGGGTTCAGCCTCTTACCATCGGCGAGTTGTGGGCCATTCCTATTGCTTTGCGTACAGTGCTGGTAGAAAATCTTTGCCGCCTTGGTGAGCAAATAATCTGCGAGCAGGCTCGCCGGGATAGCGCCAACAAGCTAGCCGATAGTATGCTGGGCAACGATGACGCTGACCAGGCACTGGATAACTACCTGCGCAAGCATCCGAATCAACGCCTTTCAGAAACTTTTGCTGCCCAGCTACTAACCCGGTTACGCGCCCAGGACCCGATTACGACGCCCGCTTTGCGTTGGCTTGATACCGAGTTACAGCGCATGCAACTGTCTGTCGACGATATCGTCGAACACATCGAGCGCCGCCAGGCTGCGGCAAACGTCACTATCCGTAACGTGATCACCAGCATGCGCCTTATTTCAGATGTGGACTGGTCGTTTATTGTTGAAGAAGTCAGCCTGGTGGATGCAAAATTACGCGCCATCAGTCAGTTTGCAGCGATGAACTTTGCAACCCGAACCCTCTACCGAAATGCTATTGAAGAGCTTTCTCGGCACTCCACTTGTACAGAGCTGGAAGTTGTGCAGGAGCTTGAAAAGCTTATTGAGAAAGACACCGACCCCGGTGTCTTTCTGATTGGTCAACAACGGCCGAAGTTTGAAAAAGCACTTGGTTTCAGGCCTCCCTTCCGGCTGCAAATCGGGCGTCTGGTTGGCCGCGCTGGCATTACCGGCTTCGTCGCTTCCATCGTTATGGTCAGTATTTTTTTAGTGGCATTAGCCTTATTCGCGCTAACCCGAAGCGACTATGCCCTTTCCGTTGGATGGTTAGTATTATTCGGCGTACTTGCCTTTTTGCCGGCCACGGACATCACCATGACTCTGGTTAGTCGTGTCGTGGTGTGGAGCTTTAACCCCACCGTACTACCGGGGATGGAGCTAAAAGAGGGGATACCCGAGTCGCACCGCACGCTGATTGCCGTACCCACGATGCTAACCAGTGTCGACGATATCCATAAGCTGGTTGAGCGCCTGGAAGTACACTACCTCACCACCTCCGGTGCTAGCTCAGAAAATCTGTTTTTCGCCCTAGTGACCGACTGGGGTGACGCCCAATACGAGATCAATGACGCTGACAAAGAACTCCTTGAAATTGCTGTCCAGGCTATAGCGAAACTTAATAAGCAATATCCGGGCAATAAGTTTTCAATACTGCATCGCCATCGGACCTTTAACGCCTGTGAAAATGTGTGGATGGGCTGGGAGCGAAAACGCGGAAAACTGCACGAACTGAATCAGCTTCTAAGAGGCGCAACCGACACCACCTTTATGTCGCATCTGGCCAGTGTTCCAGAAAACGTACGCCACGTCATCACTCTCGATTCAGATACCCGCCTGGTCAGTGACACAGCGATAAATCTGATTGGGAAAATGGCGCACCCGCTGAATCAGCCGTATCTGGATAAAACAAAAGGCCGCATTACACGGGGCTATGCGATTTTGCAGCCGCGGGTCACCCCGTCTTTTCCCGTCGAACACCGGGCATCGCTGTTTCAGCGAATTTTTTCTGGTCCGGGGGGCATCGACCCATACGCCTCGGCCGCATCGGACATTTACCAGGACCTTTTTCAGGAAGGTTCCTACACAGGTAAAGGCATTTATGACGTCGATGCCTTTGAAGCGGCATTAGAGGGCAGAATCCCGGAAAACGCACTCCTTAGCCATGACTTATTTGAAGGTATTTATGCCCGCGCCGGCCTGGCATCTGACGTTGAAGTGATTGAAGAATTCCCCAGCAGTTATGATGTCGCGGTCAAACGACAACATCGCTGGACGCGCGGCGACTGGCAGCTGCTGTCGTGGATTCTTAATTTATCATCGGCCACTCCACAAACCGGATCGCAGGCATTACCCCTACTCGGTCGCTTTAAAATGCTGGATAACCTGCGCCGTTCGTTGATTGCCCCCTTTGCTCTGGCCGCTATTGTTAGCTGCTTTGTTTTGCCCTGGCCATTGGCCGCTGTAGCTATCATATTGGTGCTGACGAGCGTGGCCCTGCCGGCTTTTATGCCCATACTGTGCAGCCTTTGGCCCCATCGTCAGGTTAGTGTTGGCAGTCATTTCAACACGTTATTTGAGGATTTCAAACTCGCCTGTTTGCAAACCATATTGGCGGTAGCGTTGCTGCCGGACCAGGCCTGGCGTATGGGTGATGCCATTGGCAGAACGCTGGCACGGCTATTTATTACCCATAACCACTTGTTGGAATGGACAACCGCCGCTCAAGTGGCAGCAAAACCCTGCCGCTCGATAACCGATTTCTACAAAGAAATGGCACCCGCCACATTACTTTCTTTGTTGCTCCTACTCGCCGCTGCCGTGCTGGCACCAACGTCCTGGCCATTTCTTATATTATTCGGTTTACTGTGGCTGGGCGCGCCGTTACTGGCATTCTGGACCAGCCTAACACCGCCGGTTGAAAGTCACCCACCCTCAGTACAACAGGCGACTGAGTTGCGTTTGATCGCACGGCGCACCTGGCGCTATTTTGAGGTGTTTGTTGGCGAAGACGACAACATGTTGCCGCCGGATAATTTTCAGGAAACACCACAGGAGGTGGTCGCGCATCGAACCTCACCAACCAATATTGGTGTTTATTTGTTGTCCGCTCTTGCCGCGCGTGATTTTGGCTGGGCAGGCGCCCTGCAAACCATTGAACGCCTGGAAGCAACGTTTAACACAATGCAGCGCATGCCGCGTTTTAAGGGTCACTTTTTTAATTGGTACTCAACCGAAAAGCTCACCCCCCTTAATCCTGCCTATGTGTCCTCGGTCGACAGCGGTAACTTGGCCGGCCATCTACTGGTAGTGGCAAATGCCTGCGAGGAATGGTTAACCCAACAAGACCTATCCGCCCCACTGAGCGGGTTTATCGATAACTGCCAGTTAGCCCGGTTTGCCCTTGAATCTGGTACACCACAGCCGAAAATAAGTGCGCTGTTACAGAATATCGAGCAGCAGGCGGCTGAGCATCTGCCCAGTCATGAGCTAGTGGACCAACTGACAGCGATGGTATCGGATCTTGCCGACGACTCCCCCAACAGCTCAGAAATCCGTTACTGGGTTATGGCCATGCGCCGGACCATAGAGGAGTACCAGCGTGATTGTGGCTATGCTGAACACACCGCGCCGGTGATCCAGCGCCTACGTGCGCTGGCATCAACCGCTCGCGAGTTTGCCATTGACATGGATTTTGAGTTCCTCATGGATCCGGAGCGCAAGCTACTGGCTATTGGTTATTCGTTAGAGACCAACAGCCGGGACGAAAATTGTTACGACTTACTTGCTTCCGAAGCACGACTGGCGAGTTTATTTGCGATCGCAAAAGGTGATGTGGACAGTAAGCACTGGTTTCGGCTTGGTCGTACCGCTACTCCGGTACATACGGGTTCCGCCCTGCTGTCGTGGTCAGGTTCGATGTTCGAGTACTTGATGCCTCCTCTGGTCATGCGCACGCCAGCCGGAAGCTTGCTAGCGCAAACCTCAGAACTGATCGTCAAGCTGCAGCAAAACTACGCGCAATCACTTAAAATTCCGTGGGGCATGTCCGAATCGGCCTTTAACGCCCGTGACCACGAATCCACTTATCAGTACGCCAATTTTGGCGTACCAGACCTAGGACTCAAGCGCGGTCTGCGTTCAGAAAGAGTGATAGCGCCCTACGCCACCGGCCTAGCAACTATGGTAGATCCTGTTGCTGCTTGCATGAATTATAACCAGCTGGAAAAGTTAGGGGCATCAGGCCGCTATGGGTTCTATGAAGCGGTAGATTATACCCGCGGCCGAGTTCCGAAAATCAAACCTTATGCCATTGTGAAAAGCTTCATGGCGCATCATCAGGGCATGACTATTGCAGCTATCGCCAACACTCTACAACACGAAAGTATGCGCAAACGATTCCACCGCGAGCCCATGATCCAGGCTTGTGAGCTGCTCCTGCAGGAACGCATGCAGCGCCAGGTAGCAGCGACTCATCCGCTGGCGGCGGCAGTCAAAGTAGAAACCGACGACGCCCAGCACGGCGTCTTTAGCAGACAATATGTCGGAGTGACAAGCGCTTCCCCTATCGCTACGCATTTGATGGGCAGTGGACAATACTCCGTCATGCTGACCTCGACCACTGGTGGTTACAGCCGCTGGCGCGATATGGCCATCACCCGCTGGCATGCTGACCCTTGTTTGAGTGCTGACGGCACCTCAATTTTTATGCGTGACGTTGGCACCAACCGACGCTGGTCCGTCGGCTCATCTCCCGCTGCCAATGCCGACCAAAATACGGTCGAATTTGCCGAGGACTGCGCGGAGTTCACTCATTATGAATCCAATTTAAGAACCTCTTTGGAGGTGATCGTATCGATGGAGGACGATGGTGAGGTCAGACGTCTGTCGCTGACTAACCTTGGTCTCAGGGAAAAAGAAATTGAGGTTACTTCTTACGCAGAACTTGTTCTCAATACCGCCGCTGCTGATCATGCGCACCCCGCCTTTAGTAAAATGTTTGTTCAGACTGAATATCTGCCCGAATTCGATGCCATCATTGCCACTCGACGAGGGCAATCTGCCACCGACAAACAAATCTGGGCGGCCCATCTGGTCGTGGTTGAGGGCGAGCTAACGGCAGAGCCTGAATTCGAATCCGACCGCGCTCGCTTTCTTAGCCGCGGGCAGACTCTGACAAAAGCGGCCAGCTTAAAACCTGATGCCGCATTGCAAAATACCCAAGGCACGGTGCTTGACCCGATCTTTGCTTTGCGCAGGCAGGTTAAGGTTGGCGCCGGCGCTGTTGCACGATTGGCCTTCTGGACGCTGGTGGCAGATTCCAGAGAGCAGCTTATTGGATTACTCGATAAGCACCACGACCGCAATGCATTTGCGCGTGCTAAAACGCTTTCCTGGATACAGTCGCAACTGCAGCTGCGTCATTTGGACATCGCCAAAGACGAAGCCGTCGACTTTCAGAAACTGGCCACACCGTTACTTTATCCGAACGCTGCATTTCGCTCATCTGCCGATGTCATTCGTGAAGGGGCCGCTTCGCAGTCCGTACTCTGGGAAAGCGGCATATCAGGTGATTTACCGATTATTCTTCTCTACATCGATAATGTAAAGCATATGAACCAGGTTCGGCAGTTAATCCGGGCCCACAAATACTTGCAGCTCAAACAACTTAGCGTTGACCTTGTTATTGTCAATCAACAGCCTTCTTCCTATATTCAGGAACTGCAGGATGCCATCGAAGCTGCTATACGCAGTTACCGCATGCGTGCTGACATTAGCGCCCCCACACAGGGCAGTATTTATCCTTTGCGGTCTGACCAGATAAGCCTAAAGGCTCGTGCATTGCTGGCTTCCGTCTGTCGCGTCAAGATTTATGCGGCGGCGGGCGATCTGCACTCTCAGCTGAAACGACTTGAAACCCGGCAAGCCGTTTCGGCATCTAAAATTCAGAGCGTTTACTCCCGCTCAACTGATCACAGCGATGCGCAGGTAACCGACCCGCATGAGCCAGAATCAAACCTGGAGTTCTTTAATGGCACTGGGGGCTTTGATAAAGACGGCACCGAGTACGTAACCATACTGAGTGAACACAAAACCACGCCCGCTCCCTGGCTTAACGTAGTCGCCAACCCACACTTTGGTTTTCAGGTATCGGCTGAGGGCAGCTCATACACCTGGGCCCAGAACAGTCGTGAAAACCAGCTGACACCATGGTCCAACGATCCGGTCATCGACCCCAGTGGCGAAGCCCTTTATGTGCGCGATGAAGACAGCATGGCGGTGTTCAGTGCAACCGCTAACTGTGTCAGAGACGCGGGAACTTATACGGCCAGACATGGATTTGGCTACAGCCAGTTTCATCATCAGGCACACGACATTGAACTGCGCTTACTGCAGTTTGTGCCTCTGCGCGACTCGATTAAGATTTCACGCTTAACCCTGCATAACCGCTCTGACGTCAAACGCCGTTTGTCAGTAACGGCCTACGTCAGCTGGGTACTGGGCACGTCACGATGCCACAATGCCCCATTTATCCAGACCCAGAACGATAACGACGGTGCCATTCTGGCCTCTAACCCCTGGAGCCTTGATTTCTCAAGCCGCATTGCTTTTGCCGATCTGGCCGGTAAGCAGACCAGCTGGACGGCCGATCGAAGTGAGTTTATCGGCCGCAATAAAGATACCGGGATACCGCAGGCACTCGCTTCCCAGACCCCCTTATCGGGCCGCACAGGGGTCGCATTAGATCCTTGTGCTGCTCTGCTGCAGCCCGTAACGCTAGAACCAGGCGAATCTGCGGATGTTGTGTTTCTGCTGGGCCAGGGCGCATCCACCGAAGAAACTGTTGAGCTGCTCAATACTTACCGAAACTGCGATATTGACGAGCAACTCGAACAGGTCACTGAGCACTGGCGCACCAAACTTGGCGCGGTGCAGGTTAAAACCCCTGACCGCGCGATGGATATCATGCTCAATGGCTGGCTGATGTACCAAACTCTGGCTTGCCGGCTCTGGGCACGCTCCGCATTTTATCAAGCCAGCGGTGCCTACGGCTTTCGCGATCAGCTGCAGGATAGCATGGCACTTGTGTTTTCCAGCCCAGCAGAAACACGCGCTCATATCCTTCGTGCGGCAGCCCACCAGTTTGCTGAGGGTGATGTTCAGCACTGGTGGCTGCCTACTACCGATTTTGGCGTCCGAACTCGAATCTCAGATGACCGGGTTTGGCTGGTCTACGCAACCGCCAGATACATTCAAAGTTCGGGCGACATAGCCATCCTTGACGAGCAGATATCCTTTGTTGAGGGCCCGACGCTTGAAGAACAAGAACATGAAAGCGTTTTTAAGCCCGACCACTCAACAGAGACAGCATCGCTATATGAGCACTGCGCTCGCGCACTGGATCAAAGCATCGAATCACGCGGTGAACTGGGCCTACCCTTAATGGGAACCGGCGACTGGAATGACGGTATGAATCGGGTCGGCGCGGAAGGTAAAGGCGAGAGTGTCTGGCTCGGTTGGTTGCTACTCACGACGATTAACCTATTTGCCCGTCAGGCTGAGCATTATGACCCCGATCGGTCAGAAAGCTGGTTAAGCTGCGCGCAAACACTGCGTGACACCATCGAACAGGTCAGCTGGGATGGTGAATGGTACCGGCGGGCGACCTATGACGACGGCAGCTGGCTGGGATCATCACAAAGCGAGGAATGCCGTATCGACTCCATTGCCCAGTCCTGGGCCGTACTGTCAGGAGAAGCTGATCCTGCCCGTGCACAGCATGCCATGTCATCACTCAACAAGCAGCTTATTGCAGAGCGCTCCGGGCAGGTACTGTTATTTACCCCACCATTTAATTACGGTGGTAAGCATCCTGGCTATATACAGGGATACCCGCCAGGCCTGCGTGAAAACGGTGGTCAGTACAGCCATGCCGCTATGTGGGTAGTCGAAGCCTACGCTAAGCTTGGCGATGGTGACCAGGCCACAACGCTATTTAGTATGCTAAATCCCATCAGTCACAGTCTGGATGCCGAAGCAGCGGCACAGTATAAAGTTGAGCCTTATGTGGTCGCCGCCGATATCTATTCGGTACCACCCCACACTGGGCGCGGTGGCTGGACCTGGTATACCGGTGCGGCGGGCTGCATGTACCGAGCAGGACTGGAAGGCATCTTAGGCCTGACACGCCGCGGTAATAAGCTGGTTATCAGCCCCTGTGTCGCGCGGCAGTGGTGTTCGTATGAAATAACCCTCAACACCGAGGGTAATGACTATCTGATTTCGGTAACCAATCCGCAGAAACGTTGCCGCGGCATATCTCATGCCGAGCTTGATGGCCAGGCCATCGAGCATACCGATGATGCAGTGGAGGTTCCGCTAGACGGCCAGTCGCATGTTCTGAAAATTGTTATTTAAAACCAGACTTAATCCTGGGTGCAGCGTTAGATAGCCAACGGGATAGACGGCCGAAGACGGGCTCATTGAAGAATAAGGTGATTCACGCTATGGAGTTCAAAGACTACTACAAGATCATGGGCTTAGCCGATACAGCCTCACCAGCAGAGATAAAGCAGGCTTATCGGAAACTCGCTAAAAAGTTTCATCCGGATGTCAGTAAAGAGCAGAATGCTGAAGAACGATTCCAGCAAATCGGTGAAGCCTACGAGGTGCTCAAAAGCCCCCAGAAAAAAGCAGAATACGATCAGATAAAAGCTGCGCAAGGGGCGGGTGAACATAAAAGGGAGAGGTCTAGCTCGTGGGCTGATGAGGATGAAGTCAGCCGTCAATTCAGTGAGTTTTTTGAGGCTACTTTTGGTTCCGGTGCGACCGGTCGTGGCAGATATCGGGCAAGCCGAAATAACGACGCGGGCAACTCCTTTAGCGAGCGAGGTAAAGATCTGCAGCATCGGGTAACACTGTATCTGGAAGAAGCCGTCAAGGGTACCCAACGCACGCTCAAGCTCAAAGTGCCGACCACTGATGCTCAGGGACAGCAGCATTTTAAAACTAAAACGCTAAAGGTAAAAATTCCTGCAGGCGTTGTCCCTAAGCAGCGGATTCGTTTAACCGGCCAAGGAGGAACGGGTTTGGGCGGAGGACCGAACGGTGATCTCTTACTCGAAATCGAATTGGCACCCCATCCACTGTTTGCCGTTCGGGGCCGCGATATCTTGTTAGATTTGCCCGTTGCTCCCTGGGAGGCGGCGTTGGGCGCCAAGCTTGAGATACCGACAGTAACAGGACCTGTTAATCTGACCATACCAGAAGGATCGGTTAGTGGTAAAAAGCTCCGTTTAAAAGGCCGTGGACTGGGGCTAAACCCAAGCGGCGACCTGATCGTCAACCTGCAAGTAAGTTTGCCGCCAGAACATTCGAACAAAACCAAGGCACTTTACCGACAGCTAGCCGAATTAAAAAGTACATACAATCCAAGAAAGTTGCTGGATGAATGGTTATAA
>JBNJEJ010000041.1:0-13554 GCA_051745735.1 Pseudomonadota bacterium | reverse complement strand
GAGACACTTGAACTCCTTGTTGGTGGAGAATAATTCTACGATCAGGCCTCTATAAATGAAGATGACAGGCAATGAGGTACGCATAACCAATGCCGAAGTTTCCTTTCGCGTATTGGCTATGGATGCTCTGGCGTCAATGCTAATTTACTAATAGTTAATAAAGCCCCTCCCTTATAGGCCCTCAGTAAGGACAAAGCCAAAATTTAAAAAAAAGCGGCTTTGCAGCCGCATTTGTTGTTCAATTAAACTCAGTGGTATCAGGACTATGGCGTAATCACGGTGTCGATGACGTGAATGACACCATTGCTTGCTTCAATATCAGCCTGTATCACATTGGCCGCATCAACTGTGACACCGTTTGTAGCATCGACATTGACGGTCGAACCCTGTACCGTTTCGGGCTGTAAGGTCTTTCCCGCGATATCGGCACTCATGACTTTACCAGGCAACACGTGATAAGTGAGTACCGCGGTCAGTTTTTCTTTATTAGCCAATAGGCTTTCCAGCATGCCTTCTGGTAATGCGTCAAACGCTGCGTTAGTTGGTGCAAATACAGTAAACGGTCCGTCGCCTTGCAAGGTTTCAACTAAGCCTGCTTCTGTTAAGGCGGTGACTAAGGTTGAAAACTGGTCGTTACCTGCGGCGATTTCAACGATTGATGGTTGAGCTGCCATTTTTTTAGCACCGTGGTGGTCCGCCATGGCGGGAACTGAAGAAAAAGCCAATCCAGCCGACAAAATAACTAATGCGAATTTGCGTAACATAAAAAATGCCTCCTTAAATTGTTTGGCAAATAGGTTTACGCAGATTTTTTGATTTTAGTCTATTTTTTGCACTGTAAAGTGCATGTAAAAAATGTGTTAATTAGTACAACTAAATCGAACAAATCACTTTTGAGGAATTGTCATGGGCTTGATCCAGCGTTTCAGCATCACACAACGATTGCTCGTTCTACTCGGCATCGCAGCATTTGGTACTGCCGTGATGGTTGCGTTTATGATTTTTATTTTAAACGGACTGTTAGTCAGTGAAGAAAAACGCAAACTGGATGCGGTTCTGGATTCAGCGCATACCATAGTTAATCAATATTACGAGCGTTACCAGCAAGGTGATTTGAGTGAGCAACAGGCACAAGCTCTGGCTTTTGATGTACTGGATGATATTCGATACGAGGGCAACGAATACCTTTTTACCCTGAATCAACAAGGTGAAATGGTTCAGCACCCTTTCACCCCATCATTAATTGGCAAAAATTTATTGGCCTATGAAGATCCCGAGGGCACGCGCTTGTTTGCTCAAATGGTCGATAAAGCAAAAACCTCTGATCGTGCAACCGTAGAATATATTTGGCAAAAAGGCGGTAATGCCGATAATCTGGTGCCGAAAATCAGCCGTATTCGTGTGTTTGAACCCTGGAATTTAATTATTGGCAGCGGCCAATACACGGACACCCTAGCCTCTTTATTGTGGCAGGAGTTCATTAAGATTGCCCTACTCGCCCTGTTGTTAGCCGTACCCTTATTATTGGTTTTTCTGGTTATCATCCGCAGCATCACCCGGCCATTGAAACACCTGAATGAGGCTATGCTGAATATCGCTGAAGGTGAAGGCGATTTAACTCGCCGACTCGACAGCAAAGGGAATGATGAGTTGGCGCGACTATCCGGTTTATTTAATCAGTTTGTCAGTAACATTCAACAGTTGGTTCATCAAATGCAGCGCAGTGCTGCCGAAGAGAACAAAGCCGCGCAGCAGCTGACTGATGTCAGTCAGCTGAGTCAGGCGAAAAGTGAGGAGCTGCGCAATCAAACCGACAGCGTTGCGACCGCAGTTGATGAATTAACATCGTCTGCAGCAGAAGTCGCCAATCACGCCCGTACGGCAGCACAGTCGGCCAATACCGCCGATGAAGAAGCAGGACGCTCTGCTGTTATTGTGCGTGAAGCCGTTAATAATATTGATCAGCTTACTACTGAGTTACAAAAAGCCGGTGGCCAGGCGCGCCTGCTGCAGGAAGGTTCGGATAAGATTGGTAATATTCTTGGTGTGATCGTGTCGATAGCCGAGCAAACCAACCTACTGGCGCTGAATGCCGCCATTGAGGCCGCCCGCGCAGGTGAAGCCGGCCGTGGTTTTGCGGTGGTTGCCGATGAGGTGCGGACACTGGCAACCCGTACTCAACAGTCAACCGATGAGATTTCATCGATTGTTGACAGTATTCAGGGTGCCATTGGTGATGTTACTCAAATTATTTCAAATGTAGAAACGCACTCAAGTGTAACTAATGAAGGGGCTCTTAAGGCCGAACAGGCCATCAGTCAAATACAGGAGGCGGTAGCAAACATTTCGTCAATGAACGTTCAGATTGCTTCTGCTACAGATGAGCAAAGTCGAGTAACCCAACAAGTCAGTGAGAACATTACCGGTATTAGCGACTTGTCTCAAGATAATCAGAAAGCCAACCAGCAGGTTACTGACGTCAGCCAAAAGCTGACTCAAAATAGTATTGATCTAACTCAATTGGTATCACGTTTTAAGACCGAATAGTCTTTATTATTATGGGGATATTAGTATCATCAAACCTGTACCTTTAGCGACAAAAAGTGTAAAATTGGTGCACGTTTATAAGGAAGCTGACTTTTAGTTAAGCGGTTAAAAGCCAGCTTTTTCCTGAACTCAAACCACCGCGGAAACTAAAGATGAGTCAAACAATTCCACAACAACCGGTCGAATATAATATGAAGGTTGTGCGGCAATTCGCCGTAACGACCATTATTTGGGGTATCGTCGGCATGGCACTTGGGGTTTTGATTGCGGCGCAACTCGTTTGGCCGGAATTAAATTTCAATACGCCCTGGCTGACTTACTCGCGTTTACGTCCATTGCATACCAACGCGGTTATTTTTGCGTTTGGTACCAGTGCACTTTTTGCTACCTCGTACTACGTGGTACAGAAAACCTGTCGAACGCGTTTGTTTTCTGACAAGTTGGCGAGCTTTACCTTCTGGGGCTGGCAAGCGGTCATTATTTCGGCCGTGATTACGCTGCCGTTGGGCCTAACCAGCACCAAAGAGTACGCCGAGCTTGAATGGCCAATCGACATTTTAATTGCTGTCGTCTGGATTGCTTACGCCATCGTGTTCTTTGGCTCGTTAGCGATTCGTAAAACGTCGCACATTTACGTAGCCAACTGGTTCTATGGTGGGTTCATCCTGGTTATTGCGATGCTGCACATTGTCAACAGCATGGCTGTGCCTGTTAGCTTTACCAAATCGTATTCAATGTATTCTGGCTCTGTAGATGCCATGATCCAATGGTGGTATGGGCACAATGCGGTAGGCTTTCTATTGACGGCAGGCTTTTTGGGTATGATGTACTACTTCGTACCGAAACAGGCGGAACGTCCAGTTTATTCATACCGGTTGTCGGTTGTGCACTTTTGGGCTTTGATCTCACTGTATATCTGGGCTGGTCCTCACCATTTGCACTACACTGCTCTGCCTGACTGGACACAGTCATTGGGTATGGTGATGTCAGTTATCCTGTTCGTTCCGTCCTGGGGTGGCATGATCAACGGCATCATGACTTTGTCTGGTGCCTGGCATAAACTGCGTACCGACCCCATTCTGCGTTTCTTGATTGTATCGCTGTCATTTTACGGCATGTCGACTTTCGAAGGCCCGATGATGGCAATCAAATCGGTTAACGCGCTATCTCACTACACGGACTGGACGGTCGGCCACGTGCATTCAGGTGCTCTCGGCTGGGTCGCTATGATTTCAATTGGTTCGATGTACTATCTGATACCTCGTCTGTTCAATCAGAAGCAGGTTCACAGCATCAAACTGGTTAATATCCATTTTTGGCTGCACACCATTGGCGTAGTGTTCTACATTGTATCTATGTGGATCTCAGGCGTCATGCAAGGCTTGATGTGGCGTGCAACTAACGCCGACGGCACCCTGACCTACAGTTTTGTTGAGAGTGTACAGGCCTCCTACCCATTCTGGGCAGGTCGTTTCATCGGCGGTGTGTTCATCATAGTCGGTATGCTGATTATGGCTTACAACTCCTATATGACCATTAAAGCAGGTCGCCGTGAAACGGCTGCCGGCAACGTTGTTCAAACAGCCTAAGGGAGCATGACAGATGAAACATGAAGCGGTCGAAAAACACCTGGGTTGGTTGTCCATCCTGATGATTCTCGCGGTATCCATAGGCGGTATCGTGCAAATCACACCGTTGATGTTCCAAAGCCAGGTGCAAGAGCCGATTGAAGGGTTAGAACCCTACACGGCACTGCAGCTTGAAGGACGCGACATTTATATGCGCGAAGGCTGTGTACAGTGCCATAGCCAGATGATTCGTCCGTTCCGGGCCGAAACAGAACGTTATGGTCATTACTCGTTAGCCGGTGAGAGTGTATGGGAATTTCCATTCCTTTGGGGCTCTAAGCGTACCGGTCCTGATTTGGCTCGCGTAGGCGGTCGTTACAGTGACGAGTGGCATTATGTGCACTTAATGAATCCACGTAACGTGGTGCCTGAGTCGAATATGCCGGCCTTTCCCTGGTTAACTGAAAACACGTTAACCGGTGAACTAACGGCGAAGAAAATGCAGGTAATGAAGCAATTAGGGGTACCTTACACCGAAGAAGATATTGCAGGTGCTTCGCAAGCAGTAAAAGGCAAAACCGAAATGGATGCGTTAATTGCTTATTTACAGTCGCTCGGCACCGCACTATCACAGGCTAATTAATTATGGGCTTTGGTGAATGGCACGGTATTTGGACAATCATAATTCTGGTCTTGTTTTTGGCCATTGTGTTTTGGTCGTTCTTTAGCCGTCGAGCAAACAAACAGTTTGATGAAGCCGCTAATTCAATCTTCGAAGAAGAAGAAGAAAAAAAGGCATCATCAATAAAAGACAGCGACGAACCGGAGTCGAAGAAAGATGAGTAGCTTCTGGAGTGCATGGATAATCGTTCTGACAGTAGCAACCTTGATTGCGATCATTTGGTTGCTACGTTGGAACATGAAAAATTACACCCATATCGAAGAAGGTCAGGAAATGGACCACGAATTCGATGGGATTGTAGAAATTAATAACCCACTGCCCGCCTGGTGGACCGTATTATTCTGGGCCACCATTGTCTGGGGTGTTCTTTACCTGGCACTTTATCCGGGGTTGGGCAATTTTCAGGGACTGCTTGGTTGGAAAAGCTCAAACCAGGACGTCCAGTCACTGGAAGAATCGAAACAGGCGATGGAACGCGCTCACGAGCAAGGCTTAATTGTCGAGTACGATCGCGCGATTCGTGATGCCGAAGAAAAGTACGGGCCTATTTTTGAAGCGTATGCGCAGCAGTCGATACCCGAGCTGGCTCATAATGAAGATGCATTAGATGTTGGCCAGCGCTTGTTCCTGCAGAACTGCGCGCAGTGCCACGGCTCTAATGCCATGGGTGGGCCGGGCTTCCCTAACCTGACTGACGATGACTGGCTGTACGGCGGCGACCCGGCAGACATTAAGACCTCGCTCATTAAGGGGCGTAACGGTGCTATGCCAGCGTTTGCTGGGCAGTTTAGTGACCAGGAGATTACCGAGATGGCTCACTACGTTGCCAGCTTAAGCGGCCGTCAGGTAGATCCAAAACTGGCCGAAGCCGGTAAATCTAAGTGGGCAGTTTGCTCTGCTTGTCACGGTCCTGACGGCAAAGGCAATCAGCAGTTAGGAGCGCCTAATTTGACGGACAACATATGGTTGTATGGTGGTTCCATCAACAAGATCGAAGAAACCCTGCATTACGGCCGTAATGGCGTGATGCCGGCCTGGAAATCGATTCTTGGTGAAGACAAAATTCATGTTGTTTCAGCCTATATTTACAGCCTGTCAAACGATTAAAACAGTGCTCATTGCGTTGGTTTAAATTAGACTTAAAACCCCGCTCCGGCGGGGTTTTTTACATAAGGAAAAGATTATGGTGGAGCCTTGGTATAAGCAGTTTTGGCCGTGGTTTCTGATCGCAATTCCAGTTCTTGTTATGGTGGTTTGCGCCGTTATTATCTATCTGGCACAAACCCAGGGTAATTTTTCTATGGTGGTCGATGACTACTATAAGCGCGGTAAAACCATTAACGCCGTGATAGCCGATGTGAAGAAAGCTCAGCAACTTGATATCAGTTTTCAGTTTAAGGCCAGCGACGGAAAATTAGCCTTGCGCTATGACTCTGGTAAACCTGAGCAACTGAGTGCTTTAAATGTTCGCTTTGTGCATGCCGCAGACGCTGCTAAAGACTTCAGCCGACAATTAACCGTTGGCGCCGACGGCACCTACCGGGCTGATATTCCGACCGATATTAAAGGTAAGTGGACGTTAAACGTTCAACCTTTTGATGGTAGCTGGAAAGTCAGTCAAAAATACTGGCTACCGAAAACCGAATGGACGTTAATTGAGCCATTGCTGTACGGAGTCTAGTGGAGATTTACCTGAATGAGCTCGATGGCTAAGCAGCAACAGTGCTTTCACTGCCTGCAACCGATCCCGCGCGGGGTTGCTCTAACGGTCAGTTATCAGGGCGAGCAGCAATCCCTGTGTTGTGCTGGCTGTCAGGCGGTAGCTGAAACAATTATCGAACACGGTTTAAGTGCTTATTACAAGCATCGTGACCCCGACCAGCCACAGCAAACTCCGGTTTTGCCGGACGAATTAAATAATTTGGACGTTTATGATCATCCCGACGTGCAAAAAGAATTTGTCCGTGATTTGAGTACAGACCGGCAACAAGCCGCCCTCACCGTCTCTAATATCACCTGCTCAGCCTGCGCCTGGCTGATTGAACGTGAGTTACAAAATACCACGGGGGTTGAACGCGCTGTGGTTAACTTGTCCAGCCAACGCCTGCAGGTTACCTGGGATCCCAATCAAGTTGCCATGAGCGAATTAATAAAGCGGCTGGCCGCTATCGGTTATCAGGCCTTACCCTTTCAGGCTAACCAACAGGAACAACAGTTTAGCCGTCAGCGCAAAGGCCTGGTCCGCCGTCTGGGTCTGGCTGGCCTGGCCACAATGCAGGTAATGATGTTGGCCTTTGCTTTGTACTTTGGGGTGGTCAGTGATCTGGACGAAACCATGCGCCAGTACATCTGGTCCGTTAGTTTGATTTTTGCAACGCCGGTTATTTTGTACAGTGCGCAACCGTTTTATATGGGCACCTTAAGAGCGCTTCAGGCGCGCACCCTGAACATGGATGTACCCGTAAGTATTGCCTTGCTGGGCGCCTACACTGCCAGCGTTTATGCGGTTTTTAAAGGCAGCGGTGAAGTCTATTTTGAATCCATTTCGATGTTTACTTTTTTTCTGCTCACCGGTCGTTATCTCGAGCTGTTGGCCAAAGAAAAGGCGTTACGCTTTGCCACCAACCGGTTAACCCTGATGCCCCAGCTGGCAACCCGCGAAACCGATGACGGCACCGAGTCAGTGGCGGTAAAGCAGCTGAACGTCGGCGACACTATTGTGGTTAATCCCGGCGATACCATTGCAGCAGACGGTGAACTGCTGTCGCAATCGGCCTGGGTTGATGAAAGCCTGTTAAGTGGCGAAAGTGTGCCCAATCATAAACAGCAAGGGCAACTGGTGGTTGCCGGCAGTATCAATCAACAGCAATCGATTCGCATTAACGTTACCGCGTCGGCGCAGCAAACCGTGCTGGCCGGCATCGTTGCCATGCAAGATTCTGCTCTTGCCGATAAACCGAAAGTACAACAAGTTATCGATAAAGTAGCCTCTTATTTTGTCAGCGCTATTTTACTGGCCGCCACCCTGACCTTTTTCGTCTGGTGGTGGATTGAGCCCGAACACGCGTTGTGGGTTACGCTTGCGGTGTTAGTGGCAACCTGCCCCTGCGCATTGTCACTGGCGGCACCAACGGCCATAACCGGCACCATTCACCGCCTTAATCAGCGCGGTATTCTGTTAAAGGGTTCACAGGTGCTTGAGTCAGTGAAGAGTCTGGATATTGTTTGTTTTGATAAAACCGGCACGCTGACTGAAGGTAAATTTTCGCTGACCGAACGTAAAGATTTTATCGACACAGACCGCATCAATGAGCTGGTCGCCGGCATGGAAGTGTTTTCTGAACATCCCCTTTCAATGCCTTTAAAACAATTGACTGCGACACCACGTCGCTTTTCAAAGCCAGTAGATAACGTGTTAGGTTATGGTTTGCAGGTCGAAGATAACGATGGCCAGACCTATCGTCTAGGCAGCGCCGCCTTTATTCGCCAGTGGCATCCAAATGCGGCGTTAGAACACGACTTTACTGTTATCCTGGCGAACCGGCAACAGGTGCTGGCTTGTTTTAAGATTGAAGATAAAGTCCGGCAAGATGCCGAAGCGACCATCCATCAACTTAAGCACAGCGGTGTGCGAACCCTGCTGGTCAGTGGAGACAGCAAGCACCGGGTTCAGCAAATGGCAGCTCAACTGGGTATGGACGAGCATTATGGTGAATTTAAACCGGATGATAAGTTGTCGCTGATTAAACAGTTACAGCAACAGGGTCATACTGTCTGGATGATGGGTGATGGTTTAAATGATGGTCCCGTTTTGGCTCAGGCGCATTTATCAATGACCTTTGCGGGGGCTTCGGATCTGGCAAAAACAGCCGCTGATGTCGTGATCTTATCAAACCGCTTATCCTGTGTTTCAGAGATATTAACCAGTGCTCATAAGTCACGAATTATTATGCGCCAGAATTTTAGCTGGGCTGTGTTGTACAACGTATCTATCCTGCCGGTTGCCGCACTGGGCTTAATAGCGCCATGGGTTGCAGCCTTGGGTATGTCGGTCAGCTCGTTACTCGTTATTGCCAACTCGCTGAGGTTATATCGCGAATGAATGTTATTTATGTCTTAATACCAGTCGCTATACTGTTTGTTGTCATTGCCGTTGTGGTCTTTTTCTGGGCAGTAAAATCTAATCAGTTTGAAGACATCGAACGCGAAGGAATGCGCATTTTATTAGATGACGATGAAGAGCAAAGCAGAGAACAAGAAAACAGCAAACAAGACAACCGCGAACAACTGAAAAACAAAGATGATTAATCAAGCCGATGTCCTGACCGCTTTCGTTATGGGGCTTGCCGGTGCAGGCCATTGTTTAGCCATGTGCGGCGGTATTGCCAGTGCTATTGGTGTACAAAACCGCTTATCTAACATTGTCCTGTATAATGTTGGACGGCTGTTGTCGTACGCCTTACTGGGAGCCATTGTGGGTGGCGCGATTGCCGTTTTTGCGCCCGAGTCCCCTTATACAACCAAAGTTTTGCGTTGGCTGGCGGTATTTTTCCTGCTTGCCCTGGGTTTGTATTTCACCGGTTGGTGGCCCGTACTCAGTCGTTTAGAACAGGCCGCAAAACCAGTTTGGGAAAAGGTAAAAATGTTATCACCGCGGCCGTCGAAAAATAGTGCCACAGGCTCTCGTCTGGCGGTATTACTGGCCGGCGCAGTCTGGGGCTGGCTACCCTGCGGTTTGGTTTACAGTGCATTAAGTTTTGCTGCGATCAGTGGCAGTGCCAGCGGCGGTGCGCTGCTGATGGCCACCTTTGCCATTGGTACCTTTCCCGCCATGATTGGCGCCGGTTATTTTAGTCATTCGATGCGTGCCATTTTGCAGGCCAAAGGATTCCGCACCGCTATCGGCGTATTACTCATTGTCTATAGTCTATGGACCGCCCTGACCCTGGTGCGTCATTATTTTAGCTGATTAAATTTTAGTTGTTGCCCCACGGATTTTGATTTGAGCAGGATGTTTTGTACAAAATGAGCTAGTCTTGTTATAGCTAATGTTTTAGCACATCCTGGTTAATCGTAAAAAAAATGGGAGAAACAACGATGGATACTTTCAGACACCTACTGGTCGTCGTCGATCCGGCGGATGAACACCATAAGGCCATTAATCGGGCTTTGCATATGGCGCGGTTAAGTGACGCCCGGCTCACATTATTCTTATCAATCTACGATTTTTCCTACGAGATGACTACCATGTTATCGCGCAAAGAGCGGGATACCATGCGGGCCAATCTTATTGCCGACCGCAAGGCCTGGCTTACCGATTTATTAACCGCTTACGATACCGTTGATGTGCGCATCGATATGGAAGTGGTCTGGCACAACCGACCCTTTGAAGCAATTATTGAAGCGGTTATTAAAGGCAAGCACGATTTGATTATCAAAGGCACGCAAGTAACCGCCAGTTTGCAAAATTTACTGTTCACCCCCACCGACTGGCACTTGCTTCGCAAAGCGCCCTGTGCCGTATTAATGGTAAAAGAGCACGCCTGGCCTAAGCATGGTCAGATCATCAGTGCCGTTAATAGTGGCTCTGAAGATTCAGATCACGAACAACTCAATCAACGCATTCTGGAACACGCAGAGGCAATGGGCAAAGTGCTTGATGCCAGCGTTCATGTGGTTAATGCCTATCCTGGTGCCCCCATCAATGTGGCTGTCGAAATCCCTGAATTTGACGTAACTCAGTACACCGAAGAGTTGCATCACGTGCATTTGAGCAAAATGCGCAAACTCAGCGAACAATTCCAGATTCCGGAATCACAACAACATGTTCAACAGGGGCTGCCTGAGCAAGTCATTCCCGAACTGTCTGAGAAACTCGACGCCGAACTTGTAGTCATCGGTACCATCGGCCGCACCGGCTTTACCGCTGCATTATTGGGGAATACCGCGGAGCACGTGCTGGAGCAGCTGAATTGTGATGTGTTGGCAGTTAAACCTGCTGACTTTGTCAGTCCGCTGGCTTAAAATCGCGGCTTGCCTGTACGGCCTTGTCGGGTATAATCGCGCGCTGAATTAACAGTCTCTTAAGCAGACAGGCGAGCAAGGTGTTATGACGGCATTATCTGGAGAAAACGACCACGGCTTTAACAAGTTGCAAAAGCGCATCCGGCGCGAAACGGGTAAAGCCATCCAGCAATTTGGCATGATCGAAGCAGGTGATAACATCATGGTTTGCCTGTCCGGGGGTAAAGACAGCTATACCCTGTTGGACACCCTGCTCTATCTGCAAAAAGTTGCCCCCATCCGGTTTGATTTAATTGCCGTCAATTTAGATCAAAAGCAGCCCGGATTTCCCGCTCAGGTATTGCCCGATTACTTAACCGACCTGGGTGTCAAGTTTGAGATAGTCGAAGAAGATACCTACAGCATCGTTAAAGAAAAGGTTCCTGCCGGTAAAACCACCTGCTCGCTCTGCTCAAGACTGCGCCGGGGCATTTTATATAAAACCGCCAAGCGGCTTGGAGCGACGAAAATTGCGTTGGGACATCACCGCGACGATATGATCGAGACGCTATTTCTGAATATGTTTCATGGCGGTAAAATTAAGTCGATGCCACCTAAGTTGGTCAGTGACAACGGCGAACACGTGGTCATCCGACCGTTAGCGTTTTGTCGCGAAAAAGACATTGCTCAGTATGCCGAGGCCATGGCTTTTCCGATCATCCCCTGTAACCTGTGTGGTTCTCAGGAAAATTTACAACGCCAACATACCAAGCAATTACTGCAACAATGGGATGAACAGTTCCCGGGTCGCATCGAGAGTATTTTTACTGCCATGCAAAATATCACACCGTCGCATCTGCTTGACTCCAATTTATTTGCTTTTGACGCGGTAAAAGCCACAGGACAATCTGATGCAAACGGCGACCTGGCCTTTGATACGCCGCCGCTTGCCAGTGAGTCGCAATTAAAAAGGCCGCCCGTAGGCGACCCTCTGCAAAGCATTAAGATTACGCAGGTGAACTAGTCATTAGCCGCTTGTTGTTCTTGGCTTTTGACTTGTTCAACAATCGGACGATTAAAGCGGATCATTGCCTGCAGTTCTTCGATGTATTCATCACCACGTTCCGAGTAGCTGCCTAAGCCTTCGACCAATTTCAAGGCCGTGAGTGGCTCGCCGCTGAGGCGTTTTGCCGCCCGTAACATGCGTAAATCCTGATAAGCTGCATGCGTATTGATGTTATGCAAATAACTGCGGACCGCCTGGTTGACGGTATCAAAGGACTTAACTTCGTGCTTTTGCTCTGCCCCCCGTTGATTGGGTACCATCCCACAACCTTTCTGGTAGCACCATTGGCCAAATAGGTTAAGACCCTGACGGGCAAAGCGTGAAGTTCCCCAGGCTGACTCGTTGGCAGCCTGCATCAGCACCATCATTTCCGGCACAATATCGATGCGTTGCTTGAGTACGCTAAAGGCGTGTTGGTCCGATAAACTGTCATCGACATTGTACTGGCTCTTAAGTTGCTCAAACCGCTCACGTTGCTGCGGGTCAAGCTGGCCTGCTGTAAAATCTTCTTCAAGGCTGAATAGATAAGCACGTTTGTGCAGAATTTTTAAATTCTCAGCCTCGATAATGGGCAGTAAGTAACCGAAAAACTGTTCTTTTTTCTCGCGCACGTTATCTTGCCCGGCAAAATCAGGTAACGACCGGTAACGGTCAACTTGCGGTACGGGTGGTATGCCTTCAATCTCAGGAAAAGCGGTGCCGTATAATTGATGTTTTGCAAAATACGGCAAAAATAAAGCGACTAAGCTCACCAAAATAAAAAAAACAATAAACAATTTACGCATGCAGTTGCTCTCCTAAGCGCATCAGGCTTGCCACGGACCATCGTCATTACCGTTAGCCTGGTTTTTATCCAATCGAATGCTGACCCCGACAACGTCTTTATAAACGACACCGCAAAGGTTAAAGATCAACGGTACAACATAGACCAGCGGGACAAAAAACAACAAAGCGCTGATGATCAATAACCCACTGATAGCAAATAATAAGATAACATAGCTGGGGAGTTTATAATTAACGATGCGCAGCGAGTAAAATATCGCATTGAGGGGCGAAATATCGCGCTCAATGACCAGCGGTAACGCAAAGGCAAAAGCGACCGTTAAATAAATTTGCACCAATACACCGAACAACCAGTGCAACTCGGTCAGCAATAAAATCGAAACTTGGGTTAATAAACTGGTTGCGACTAAGGTCGCGATCAACGGGCCCGCTTTACTGAAACCGTTGAAGATATCCGTTGCTTTGGACGGAATATCAACGCTGTGGCGTATCCCCATTAACAACAAACCGCCCCAAAAAGGAGCCCCCACAGCCGAGCCCAGTACCGATAAAAAAATCAGAGCCTGAGGCGATATCGTCTGTTGTGGATCGGCAAATTGTTCAACCCAGCTTGCCGGTAGTATACTTAACGCAATAAAAGAAAGGATTAACAGGATACCCATAAAAGCAATAAAGCCTAAAAACAGGGGTACCCAGTGCTTGCGTGTCAAATCAAATGTTTGTTTGAATACATCACCCAGACTCAGCTGGTAGTGTCCATTAAGGGCATCATTCAGATTACCGCCAATGATCGTGGTTTGCTGGTTATCGTTATTCGCTTGCATGGAAACCTGTCAGACTTAAAACACAAGGCCCATATACTAGAGCATCTTACCCTCTGATACCAATGCCACAAACACAAACAC
>JBNJEJ010000040.1:0-14513 GCA_051745735.1 Pseudomonadota bacterium | reverse complement strand
AATCAATTGAGATGGGTACGGAACCACCCGACATGGAACTCATTCGCGGTACACACAATTTGCGTGCAAAGCATCGGGGTTGCGTTTTGACCATCGGCAACTTTGATGGGGTGCATCTGGGGCATCAGGCGGTGTTGCAGCAGGTGCGCGCAAAGGCGAAAGCGCTGGGCGTGGCGTCTGCGGCGATGACCTTTGAGCCGCAGCCGCAGGAGTTGTTTCAGCCGGAGCAGGCGCCGGCGCGGATAACCAACTGGCGGGAAAAGTATCTGGCGCTGCGTGAGCAGCAACTCGACCGCCACATTGTCATTGAATTTAATAAAAAGTTTGCCAGTCAGCCAGCCCGTGAGTTCATCGAGCAAACCTTAGTCGCAAAGCTGGGCGTTAAGTTTCTGGTGGTCGGCGACGATTTTCGTTTTGGCTTTAAGCGCGAAGGTGACTTCAAGTTATTACAAAAAGCCGGCGAGGAGCTGGGCTTTGAGGTTATCGACACGCGCAGCTACCGTCAGCAGCAACAACGGGTCAGCAGCACGGCCATCCGTCAGGCATTAAGCGACGGTGACTTTGACAGCGCCGAAGCGATGCTCGGGCGGCCCTTTCAAATGCGCGGTAAAGTGGTACACGGCCGCAAAAACGGCCGCACCATCGGTTTTCCAACCGCCAACATTCCGTTAAAGCGACTGAAAAGCCCGCTACATGGGGTTTTTGCTGTAAAAATATCATTAAACCGGAAGCCCGAAGGCGAGACCTACCAAGCGGTCGCCAATCTCGGCACGAGGCCAACATTAAACGGCGACGAAGTGCAACTGGAAGTGCATTTATTCAACTTTTCAGGCAATCTGTATGGTCAGCAAGTAACCGTAACGCCGGTTGCCAAATTACGAGCCGAGCAACGCTTTGCATCGCTGCAGCAGCTTAAACAACAAATAGAAAAAGACGCCGCTTGTGCCAGACAACTTTTGGCCCAGGCTTTGCGCTAAACAAACGTTACCAAAAATGCGGAAATGGAAACAGTGACCCATGAGTGATTATAAGCATACGTTAAACCTGCCGGACACGGCGTTCCCGATGCGCGGCAACCTGGCCCAGCGGGAACCAAAAATGCTGGAAAATTGGTACGCCGACGACCTGTACGGCACCATCCGCAAAGCTAAAGCGGGTAAGCCCAGTTTTATTCTGCACGACGGCCCTCCGTATGCGAACGGTAAAATCCATATTGGTCACGCCGTTAATAAAATCCTCAAAGACGTTATCGTTAAAGCGAAAACGTTAAGCGATTACGATGCCCCTTTTGTACCGGGCTGGGACTGCCATGGCCTGCCGATTGAGCTACAGGTTGAGAAAAAACACGGTAAGCCGGGCAAAAAACTGAATTTAGCCGAGTTCCGTGAAAAATGCCGCGATTACGCGATGGGTCAAATCGACCAGCAGCGCACCGACTTTAAACGGCTGGGCGTGTTCGGTGACTGGGACAATCCGTACCTGACCATGAATTATAAGCAAGAGGCTGACACCGTCCGCGCGCTGGCTAAAATTATCGATAACGGCCATATGCACCAGGGCTTTAAGCCGGTGCACTGGTGTACCGATTGTGGCTCGGCACTGGCTGAGGCCGAAGTTGAATACCAGGATAAAACCTCGCCGGCTATCGATGTCAAAATGCCATTGGCAGCTGCTGAAGAAGCGCTGGGCCGCTTTAGTACGCCCGAAGGTCACGTTGGCGAAGGCTCCATCAGCATGGTCATCTGGACCACCACGCCGTGGACCATTCCGGCAAACCGCGCGGTAACCCTGGCGGAAGGGCTGGAATATGCGCTGGTGCAGGTCGAGGCCGACGGCGAGCAGCAGGCCGAGCGACTGATCATTGCCAGTGAGCTGGTTAACGATTGTATGGAGCGCTATGGCATTCATCGTTACCACAAGCTGGGCTTTGCCAACGGTAAAGAGCTGGAAGGCCTGCAGCTGAATCATCCGTTATATGATCATAATGTACCGGTCATTCTGGGTGATCACGTCACCACAGAAAGTGGTACCGGCTGTGTGCACACGGCGCCGGGACACGGTGTTGATGACTTTTTAGTTGGCCAGAAGTACGGTATCGAAGTGTACAATCCGGTTGGCGATAACGGTGTGTTTAAAGAAGAAACTCCGCTGTTTGCCGGCCAGCACGTGTTTAAAGCCAATGATCCGATTGTTGATGCCCTGCGCGATGCTGGCACGCTGATGCACGTCGAGGCATACTATCACTCCTATCCCCATTGCTGGCGCCATAAAACGCCGATCATCTTTCGCGCTACGCCGCAGTGGTTTATCAGCATGGAAAAAGAAGGGTTGCGGCAAAAGTCGCTGGACCAGATTAAACAGGTCGGCTGGTTTCCGGAATGGGGTGAAAGCCGCATTGCCTCAATGGTTGAAGGGCGCCCGGACTGGTGTATTTCGCGTCAGCGTACCTGGGGTAACCCGATTGCGGTGTTTTTACACCGCGACACCGACGAGCTGCACCCGAATACTCTGGAGCTGATGGAGCAGGTCGCGCAACTGATTGAAAAAGAGGGCGTGCAGGCCTGGTTTGATTTAGCGCCCGAAGCCCTGCTCGGTGAGGAAGCCAAAAATTACCGCAAAGTCACGGATACTCTGGACGTATGGTTTGATTCCGGGGTCACTCACCATTGTGTGCTGCGCGAATTTAAAGGCCTCAGCTGGCCGGCGGACTTGTACCTGGAAGGTTCGGATCAGCATCGCGGCTGGTTCCAGAGCTCGCTGGTTACCGGCGTAGCCATGTACGAACAAGCGCCTTACAACCAAGTACTGACGCACGGCTTTACGGTGGATGCCAAAGGTCGCAAAATGTCGAAATCCATCGGCAATGTGGTGTCGCCACAGGATGTCATGAACAAACTGGGCGGAGATATTCTGCGCTTGTGGGTGGCTTCAGCAGATTATTCCGGTGAGATGACCGTATCCGATGAAATTCTAAAACGTTCGGCCGACTCTTACCGCCGCATCCGCAATACCTCGCGCTTTCTGCTGGCCAATTTAAGCGGCTTTGATCCAGCGCAGCATTTGCTGGCGAAGGACGAAATGGTCGAGCTGGATCGCTGGATCGTTGGCCGCGCTGCCGATTTACAGCAGCAGCTGATTGAACATTACGATAACTACCAGTTCTTGTCGGTGGTGCAAAAACTGATGCACTTCTGCTCTATCGAACTGGGCAGTTTTTATTTGGACATCATTAAAGATCGCCAGTACACCGCCAAAGCCGACAGCAAGGCACGGCGCTCGTGTCAAACGGCGCTGTATTACATTGTCGAGGCACTGGTGCGCTGGATAGCCCCTATCTGCAGCTTTACAGCACAGGAAATCTGGGAGTTGCTGCCGGGCGAGCGCAGCCAGTACGTGTTCACCGAAAGCTGGTACAGCGGTTTTCAGCAGTTTGCCGGTGTCAGTGACCAGGAAAATCGCTTCTGGACACAGTTGATCGAGGTTCGTGACGTGGCCAATCAGGCCCTGGAACAAGCGCGCCGGAATGATGAAATTGGTGGCTCGTTGCAGGCCGAGGTAACGGTCTATGCGAACGAACAGCTGGCGCAGCAATTGTCGCGGCTGGGCGAGGAGTTGCGCTTTGCGCTGCTGACCTCGGCGGCTCAGGTAGCACCGCTGGCAGATGCCGGTGACAACGCCCTGCGCGCAGAAAAGCTGCCGCTGGCGGTGGGCGTTAAAGCCTCGGCTTATCAAAAATGTGAACGTTGCTGGCACCACCGCGAGGAAGTCGGCACCCTTACCGGGCATGATGATTTGTGTCAGCGCTGCGTAACCAATATCGACGGTGCCGGTGAGGAACGCCATTTTGCCTAACTCAACATTATCTAAGCGCGCGTCAGGCTTACGTTACCTTTGGGTAACGTTGTTGCTGGTGGTGATTGACCAGATCACTAAGCTGTGGGTTGCTGCTGACTTTGAATTGTACGAAAGTCGGGTCATTATCGATGGTCTGTTTAATCTGACGTACGTACATAACTATGGTGCCGCATTCAGCTTTTTAAGTGACAGTGGCGGGTGGCAACGCTGGTTTTTCACTCTGATTGCCATCGGCATCAGTGTGGTGCTGTTGATTTGGCTGCGCCGCAACCCGGCCAATTTCTGGCGCCAGAATTTAGCCTTTGCGCTGATTTTATCCGGCGCTATTGGTAACGTGATGGATCGGTTCATGTATGGCTATGTTATCGATTTTCTCGATGTTCATTATCAGGGCTGGCACTGGCCGGCCTTTAATGTGGCCGATATGGCCATCACCATTGGTGCTGCGCTGATGCTGTTAGAAGCATTTTTTGACAATCGTCGTGACGAAGAGCAAGAGGGTAAGAAATAATATGAGTCGTTTACCCATAGAAGATGGCCGCGAAGTGGTCATGCACTTTACCATTAAACTGAGCGATGACTCGGTTGCCGACAGCACCAAAATGTCCGGTAAACCGGCTAAATTTCGCATGGGCGATGGCAGTTTGACAGAAAACTTTGAAGCTTGTCTGATAGGCCTGCGTGAAGGTGCCGAGCGGCAATTTACCTTGGCGCCCGAAGACGCCTTTGGCGAGCCAAACCCGGACAATTACTATTACGTCGATTCGGCCAAGTTCAGTGATGAGACCAAACCCGAAGTGGGTGCCATACTGGCCTTTACACAACCCGATGGTACCGAGTTACCGGGGATCGTGCGGAAAATCGAAGGGCCGACGGTGACCATTGATTTTAACCACCCACTGGCCGGTCAGACGGTGATTTTCGAAGTCGAAATCATCCGTGTTGAACCCTGAGCTATCGGCCGGACTGCGGAGCAAACCATGCAAATATTGTTAGCCAATCCTCGTGGATTCTGCGCCGGCGTTGACCGCGCCATTACCATTGTCGAGCGCGCGCTGGAAATTTTCGAGCCGCCGATTTACGTGCGGCACGAGGTGGTACACAACAAATACGTGGTTAACTCGCTGAAAGACGCCGGTGCCGTGTTCGTCGAAGAACTGGACGAGGTACCCGACGATGCTATCGTTATTTTCAGTGCTCACGGGGTATCGCAGGCGGTTCGTCAGGATGCCAAAGACCGCGGGCTGAAAGTGTTTGATGCAACCTGTCCACTGGTCACCAAAGTTCACATGGAAGTCACCCGCGCCAGTCGTAAAGGGCACGAATGCGTGCTGATTGGTCATGCCGGACACCCGGAAGTTGAGGGTACCATGGGTCAGTACGCTAACCCCGAGGGCGGTATCTATCTGGTTGAATCGCCGGCGGATGTGGCGCAATTACAGGTTAAGGACGCAGATAACCTGCATTACATGAGCCAGACCACCTTGTCGGTAGACGATACCGCGGATGTGATTGAGGCGTTGCGGGACAAGTTCCCGAACATCGACGGGCCGCGCAAAGACGATATTTGTTACGCTACACAGAATCGCCAGGATGCCGTGCGGGAACTGGCCAGCGAAGCGGAACTGATGTTAGTGGTCGGGGCCAGCAACAGCTCAAACTCCAACCGTTTACGCGAACTGTCCGAGAAAATGGGTACACCGGCTTATTTGATTGATGATGCTGACTGTATTCAGCGCAGCTGGTTTGATGGCATACAGCGGGTGGCTGTCACTGCCGGTGCGTCGGCGCCGGAAGTACTGGTGCAGGCGGTGATTGAGCGGCTGCGCGAGTGGGGCGGTAGTACCGTCAGCGAGCGCGACGGCCGCGCCGAGAACATCACTTTTTCAATTCCACCGGATTTACGCCCGCAGTAATCACGGCTACTGGCTGCTGCCGATGCAGCCAAAACTCCAGCCTGTAGGGCTCGGCTGTCAGGGTTAAATGTGCCTGTTGCGGGTCGACAGAGCTTAACTGCCAGTCGATCTGCTGGTGCTGAGCGCTTGGCTCGCCACGCTGCCACTGCCGTTCGATATCCGCTTTCAGTAACCACATTTGCTCCAGCAACAGGGCTTTTTGCTGCACTTTCGCCTGCTCGGCCAGGGCCAGCTGTAAGGTATACAGGCTGGCCGGCAGCCACAGCGCTAAAATAGCCGAAGCGACCAGCACTTCAAGCAATGAAAAGCCGCTAAGGCATTGACGGGGTAGCATGGTAAGCCTGCTGCATTAACACAAAATTGTGCGCTGCCTGTTGCTGCATTTGCAGCCAGTGCTGGTGTTGCTGCGCCTGCAGAGCCTGAGTCTGTAACAACAGCGCCGCCAGCGTCAGCGAGCTTAAACCGGTCAGGGTTACGACCACCAGCAACACCACCATGCCGCGCGGCACCGGAGTCATTAATTGGCACCCTCGGTCAGCACCAGCTCACGATAAAACGCATGGTAATCACTGGCCTTTGGACTTTTGGCCAACAGCCTGAGGCTCAGTTTGTGCAGTTGTTTACCCGCCGGTTGCAGTTGCATCTGCAGAGATTTAATCGCCAGCGAGCTGAAATGACTGAGCGACTGCCAGCCATAGGTCGGGCAATAGGGCGCCAGAGTATGGCGCTGTAACTGTCGATCTCTGACCCGGTAAGCCAGTAAACGACCGCTGCGCTGGGGCAGTAAAAAACATTCATCGTTTAGTTCAACCTGTTCCGGTAGCGCCTCGCTGATGTCCGCCAGCAGCTGATTCAGCAGCGACTGGGCGGTTAACAGCGAGCGGCTGGCCGACCCGCGTTGCTGCTGTTCACCCTGTTGCCAGACCCACACCTGCTGCAGTGCTGCAATCACCAGCAAGCCAAGGGCGCCGGCGATGATCAGCTCGAGTAAACTGGCACCTTGCTGGCGTCTTAACATGCGTTGACTCCGGGCAAGCGGACACCAGCCGACTGACAGCTGCGAATACGACCCAGCCCACTGATGATGATCTTAATGCTCAGTTGCGGCCCCTGTAGTTGCAGGCTGCCTGCCCGGGCAAAACCGCGTTCACCATCAAAAACCAGTGGCGATTGGGCACTGTAATTATGCACCAGCTGCCAGCCGGGTGCGGTGTCGGACTGCATTGACAGGCTTTGTGCAAGTTGCTCAACCGATACCGTCACGCGCTGTTTATCGGCCATCGCCTGGGCCTTGCGTTGTTGCAGCACCAGCAGCCAGCTGTGCATTAACGCCTGCATTTGTACCCGCTCCGCAGTTTGTTGTAAGCCGGGCAGGCCAACGCCCACCAACACCGCCATCATCACCATGGCAATAACCAGTTCCAGTACGCTAAATCCCATCAGAGCCTCATCAAAGCGGATAAAAAACAGAATCTAGCTGAAAGCTGAGCAGGGGCGGACCAATAAGGTCTGATTTATACAGACGATTTCAGCCCTATCGCGCCGGGCAGGAATTTAAAGCATTAGATAAAATATGGCACGTATCTTGAATGCACAGGACAGGATTCAAATTTTTGGCGCATGGGAAGAAGTATGGCGAGTGGTGCTGAAAGGCTCAATAGCTTTAAGAATTTCGCACAAACGAACTCCTATATCATTAAAGGATTCGGTACGCCGTTAGCGGTGATGGCTATTTTGGCCATGGTGGTGTTACCCATACCCCCCATGCTGCTGGATATTCTCTTTTCATTTTCCATTACCCTGTCGCTGGTGGTTATGCTGGTGGCGGTTTACACCAATCGGCCGCTCGACTTTGCGGCGTTTCCCACGGTTCTGCTTATCGCCACCGTGTTAAGGCTGTCTCTTAATGTGGCCTCAACGCGTATCGTTCTGCTTAACGGTCATAATGGCCCCGGTGCCGCCGGTAGTGTCATCGAAGCCTTTGGTAGTGTGGTCATTGGCGGTAACTATACGGTCGGTCTGGTGGTTTTTGCTATCCTGGTTATCATTAACTTTGTGGTTATCACCAAAGGTGCCGGGCGTATCTCGGAAGTAACCGCTCGCTTTACGCTGGACGCCATGCCCGGTAAGCAAATGGCCATCGACGCCGACCTGAACGCCGGGCTGATCAATCAGGAAGAAGCCAAGCAGCGCCGCAGCGACGTTACTCGTGAGGCGGACTTTTACGGCTCCATGGACGGTGCCAGTAAATTTGTTAAGGGTGACGCTATCGCCGGCATCTTGATCCTGCTGATCAACATTGTTGGTGGTTTTTTGATTGGCATGATCCAGCACAACCTCAGCTTTAGCGAAGCCATCGAGGTGTATACCCTGTTGACCATTGGTGACGGCCTGGTCGCGCAAATTCCGGCGCTGTTGTTGTCCGTTGGCACGGCCATCATCATTACCCGCGAAAACGACACCAAAGACATGGGCGATGCGGTTGCCTTTCAGCTGATTGATAACCCCCGGGTACTGGTGATTGCCAGTGCCGTACTGTTCGCCCTCGGCGTGATCCCGGGCATGCCGCATGTTGCGTTTCTGAGCATGTCTGCCGTACTGGCCGGCACAGCCTACTATAAAATCAAACGTCACGGCGCCCAGGAAGGTGAACTGGTCGAGCAGGAACAGCAAGAACAGCAACAGCAGCAAACCCAAAAAGAGCTCAGCTGGGACGACGTGCGCCACGTTGATACCCTGGGTCTGGAAGTGGGCTACCGGTTAATCCCGCTGGTTGATAAATCTCAGGGTGGCGAATTATTGTCACGCATTAAAGGGGTGCGCAAAAAGCAGTCTCAGGAATTTGGCTTTTTGGTACCGGCGGTACACATTCGCGACAATCTGGATCTGGGCCCCAACAGTTACCGCATTACCATGATGGGTGTGACCATGGGCGAAGCCGAAATTCGCCACGACTGGGAGCTGGCGATTAACCCCGGTCAGGTATTTGGCGAACTCGAAGGCGAGAAAACCACCGACCCGGCTTTTGGTTTAGACGCTATCTGGATCCGCCCGGAACAACGCGAACACGCGCAGACGTTGGGCTATACCGTGGTTGATGCAGCCACCGTCGTGGCCACGCACCTGAGTCAGGTGGTGACCAATCATGCGTCACAGTTACTCGGTCACGAAGAAGCGCAGGAGTTGCTCGACCGCCTTGGCCGCAGTCATCCCAAGCTGGTCGAAGGGCTGGTACCGGACCTGTTATCGCTGGGTAACTTTGTCAAAGTACTGCAAAACCTTCTGGAAGAGGGCATTGCCATTCGCGATATGCGCACCATTGTGCAAACCCTGGTGGAATACGCCGGCCGCAGTCAAGATCCTGACGTTTTAACCGCTGCCGTGCGTATTGCGTTACGCCGCTTAATTGTCCAGGACATCGCCGAGGGCGCGCCAGAGCTGCCGGTTGTAACATTGGCACCCGAGTTGGAACAGATGTTGCATCAGTCATTACAGGCCGCCGGTAGTGACGGAAATCAGCAAGGTGCGGGCATCGAACCCGGGCTTGCAGAACGAATCCAACAATCACTCCGCGACGTGCATCAGCAACAGGAAATGAACGGGGAACCGTCGGTGTTGCTGACATCGGGACTGCTACGCGCCACTATGGCACGCTTTGCACGCCACGCCACCGAAGGCATGCGCGTACTCAGTTATCAGGAAATTCCCGATGACAAACAAATTAGAATCGTCAGTTCCATCGGGGGTCAACAGCCCGTAGAACAAACCAGTTAGGTCGGGAGTCGCTTGTGAAAATGAAACGTTTTTTTGCCGAAGATATGCGTCGTGCACTGCTGCAGGTAAAAGAAACCCTGGGTCCGGATGCGGTAATCATGTCCAATAAAAAAGTTAACGGTGGCATCGAAATTGTCGCCGCTGTCGACCCCGAAGCTCAACAACCCGAGCCAGCTCCGGTAGCTAGCGCCCCGGACGCGACGGAACAGCAGCCCAACGTAGGTCGCGCCCCTGACACGACAGAACAGCAGCCACCAGCCAGCTCACTAGCCGAATTACTGCAACGTCAAAATGAGCCAAGCCCACAGCAACCGGTGGCAAGCGAAGCAAACCAACAAACAGCCTGGGCGGAGCCCAAAACAGCCGCTCCGCAGGCACAACCAGCCGAACCCGAAATCCCCGAGTACGTTTCAGGCGGCAGTGCTGCAGAAATCGCCGAACTGAAAGCTCAGGTGCGCGGCATCAAAGATTTACTACAGCACCAGCTCAGTGGCCTGATGAAGCAGGAAATCGACCGCGAAGAACCGATTCGTGCCATGCTCACCAAGCGCCTGATGGGCATGGGCCTGAGCCAGCGTATTGCCGATCAAATTGCCTGCTTTATTCCCGAAGGCGGTGATGATGAGGGCAGCTGGGAAGAATGCCTGCAGCTGCTCGAAGGCCAGCTGAATACCACCGCTGATGATATTTTGACGCGCGGTGGTGCTGTTGCCTTAGTCGGCCCGACCGGTGTCGGTAAAACCACCACCATTGCCAAACTGGCAGCCCGCTATGCTCAGCGTCATGGCGCTGAGAGTGTTGCCCTGATCACCACCGACACGTTCCGTATCGGTGCCAGTGAACAATTACAGACCTACGGCCGTATTATTGGCTGTCCGGTTAAAGTAGCGAACAACGCCAAAGAGTTGGCCGATGCGTTACTGACCTTGCGCGACAAGTCACTGATTTTAATTGACACGGCCGGCATGGGGCAGCGTGACAAACGCTTGAGTGAACAATTATCGACCTTACTGCACAACAGTCGTCTGCGTATCCGTCCTTATCTGGTATTATCAGCGACCTCGCAGACTCGGGTATTGAACGATGCGGTGAATCAATTTAAGACGTTACCGCTCAGCGGCTGTATTTTTACCAAGCTGGATGAATGTCTGAGTTTGGGCGAGCCCATCAGCGTTGCCATCGAGCAGGGGCTGGCGATCAGTTACTTAACGAATGGCCAGCAGGTTCCTGAAGATTTGCGCCCGGCTGAGACCCATTATCTGGTCAACGAGGCCGAACGGTTGTACGATAACAACGTTTGTTCAACTCTGTCAGACATGCCAGAATCAAGCTGGCAGGCGAGTCTTTAATTAGCACCTGACACACGCAGTAAGAGTAACGCGCACATGGACCAAGCAAGTGGCTTAAGAAGAATGAAACAGTCAAAGATAAAAGTAATTGCGGTCACCGGAGGCAAAGGCGGGGTGGGTAAAACCAACGTCTCCCTGAACATGGCCATTGGCATGGCCCAGCAGGGCAAGCGGGTACTGGTGCTAGACGCCGACCTGGGGCTGGCTAACGTTGACGTGATGCTTGGCCTGCGGGTACAGAAAAACCTGTCTCATGTACTCAATGGGCAGGCATCGCTGCGCGATATTCTGGTTGAAGGGCCGGGCGGTATCCAAATTGTACCGGCCACCTCAGGTACTCGCTCAATGGTCGAATTAACCGAGACCGAACACGCCAGTCTGATCCGCGCCTTCAGCGATTTGCAGGGCGAATTTGACGTGTTGATCGTTGATACCGCGGCCGGTATCGGTAACACCGTGGTCAGTTTTGCGCGCGCCTCGCAGGACGTACTGCTGGTGGTTTGTGACGAACCTACCTCGATTACCGATGCCTACGCGTTAATGAAAGTACTGAGCCGTGATCAAGGCGTATTTAAGTTTAAAGTGGTCGCCAATATGGTGCGTAATTTGCGCGAGGGTCAGGTTTTGTTCAATAAATTGACCAAAGTCACCGATCGCTTCCTTGATGTTGCGATAGAATTGGCCGCAATAATTCCTTACGATGAAAATTTACGGTTGGCGGTCAGAAAGCAAAAAGCCATGGTCATAGCGCACCCTAAATCACCGGCCTCGCTGGCGATCAAGGCACTGGCTAAGAAAGCCCTCGACTGGCCGTTGCCAGCCCATGCGGGTGGCCATATGGAATTTTTCCTTGAGCAATTGATACGTCCGGCCGATAACACTGAACAGGATGTTGCCAATGAATAAAGCGGCGGCCTACAGTGCCCATGCCGATAATCGGCAGGCAATCATTGAAAAGCACACCAGCCTGGTTAAGCGCATTGCCCATCATATGATGGCGCGGCTGCCGGCCAGTGTGCAAATTGATGATTTAATTCAATCGGGTATGATTGGATTACTGGAGGCCGCCCGTAATTTTGATAACAGCAAAGGGGCCAGTTTCGAAACCTTTGCCGGCATCCGTATTCGCGGTGCCATGCTGGACGAAATTCGCCGCGGCGACTGGGCACCGCGGTCGGTGCATCGCAATCACCGGCGCGTGCTGGAAGCCATTCGTCAGGTCGAAAACGAAATTGGCCGCGATGCCAAAGACACTGAAGTCGCCGCACGACTGGATATGTCACTGGACGACTATCATGCCATTTTGCGCGACGTTAATTCGGGTCGCATCATTGGTATCGAGGACTTAGGTGTGTCAGAGGACGCACTGATGCCGGAGCAGGTAACCGGTGGTCATTATGAACCGCAGCGGGACGTCGAAAATGCGGCCTTTCACCAGGCTCTGGCGCAAACTATTTCTTCGTTACCCGAGCGGGAAGCTTTAGTGTTATCATTATATTATGACGAAGAATTAAACTTAAAAGAGATTGGCGAAGTGCTGAGCGTCAGTGAGTCACGGGTCAGCCAAATTCATAGTCAAGCCATGCTGCGTCTTAAAGCAAGAATGCAAAACTGGGTTGAATAATTTGTGGTAATCGAGAGCCTCAGTGGAGGGTGCTTTGGATAAAAATATGAAAATTCTTGTTGTTGATGACTTTTCAACAATGAGACGTATCATCAAGAACTTATTGCGTGACCTGGGCTTTACCAACATTCAGGAAGCCGACGACGGTACAACAGCTCTGCCGATGTTGCATCAGGGCGATTTTGATTTTGTCGTTACCGACTGGAACATGCCGGGTATGCAGGGTATCGACCTGCTGAAAGAAATTCGTAAAGACGAGAATTTAAAGCATTTGCCCATTTTGATGGTGACTGCCGAAGCTAAGCGCGAGCAAATTATTCAGGCTGCGCAAGCTGGCGTAAACGGCTACATTGTTAAGCCCTTTACCGCAGCAACGCTGAAAGAAAAACTCGAAAAAATCTTTGAACGAATCAGTTAAGGGCGATGCCGACAATGCCTGAGCAAGCCCACAACATCTCGTTAGAGCAAGCACGCGAATTGGTTAGTCTGCTGGAAGCAGGCGACCATGACAAAGCCAATGAAAAGCTGGACGAAGTCTTTGATCGGCGCAACGATAAATTGTTTACCTCGGTAGGACAATTAACTCGCGACCTCCACGACGCGCTGCAGGATTTCCAGCTGGATCCTCGTATTGTGCAACTCACCGAAGATGAGCTGCCGGACGCTCAAAATCGCTTGCATTATGTCATTCAGAAAACCGAAGACGCCGCTAACCGCACCATGGATGCGGTCGAAGCCTGTCTGCCGATGGCCGATGACATGCATCAAAAAATTGATGCGGTGATGCCGCAATGGCACAAGCTGATGGACAATGACATCGAACTGGCCGAATTTAAACGGCTGTGCCACGGCGTCGATGACGTACTCAAAGTCTGCGGTCAGAACATGCCACAGATCCACGGTCTGATGACCGAAGTATTAATGGCGCAGGATTACCAGGATATTACCGGACAAGTGATTCGACGGGTCATTACGCTGGTACAGGACGTAGAGAAAAACCTGCTTGAAATGTTAAAGCTGTTTGGCGATCAACTTAAAGAGCAAGCTAACCAACAACAAGCAGCAGCAGATAAAGGCAAAGCAGAAGGGCCGGTTATTGATGCAGATAAGCGTGATGATGTGGTGTCCGGTCAGGATGACGTCGACGACTTACTGTCCAGTTTAGGATTCTAGGAGCAGCAATCGCATGAGCTTTGAGATGGATGAAGACATTCTTCAGGATTTTTTGATAGAAGCGGGGGAAATCCTCGAGCAACTATCGGAGCAGCTGGTTGAGCTGGAAAACGATCCTGAAAATTCAGATTTGCTGAATGCAATTTTTCGCGGGTTCCATACCGTTAAAGGGGGCGCCGGATTTTTGAACGTGCACGCCCTGGTGGATACCTGCCACGGCGCCGAAAACGTCTTTGATACCCTGCGCAATCATCAGCGCAGCGTCACCTCCGAGCTGATGGATGTCATCCTGCAAGCGCTGGACACCATTAACGTACAATTTGCTCAGTTGCAGGCACGCGAAGAACCCGAAGCCGCCGAAGATGACTTGCTGCAGGCGTTGCATAAGCTCAGCGAACCCGAGTCTGAAGACCAGCCTGCAGCAGCGGAGCCAGAGCAACCGGCTAACGCAAGCCAGGGCAGCAACGACAGCGAAGCGAGCACCGGCAACGATGCCGACAGTATCGACGAAATTCAGGAAGACGAATTCGAAGCGCTACTGGACGAACTGCACGGTAAGGGTCAGGCGCCGAACAAAAGCAACGGCGATAGCAACAAAGCGTCGCAACCCGCTCAATCCACTGGCGGCGATGACGAAATCAGCGACGATGAATTTGAAGCGCTGCTGGATGACCTGCACGGTCAGGGTAAAGCCCCGACCAGCGCCGAAAAACAGCAGCAGGAACAGAAAAAAAGCCCGGCTAAAAGCGATGACGACGAAATCACCGATGACGAATTTGAGTCATTGCTGGACGAATTGCACGGTGAAGGTAAAGCACCCAC
>JBNJEJ010000039.1:0-15098 GCA_051745735.1 Pseudomonadota bacterium | reverse complement strand
TATTGACTCTGTTTACCCATACTGTCCTCTTAGTTATTTTAGTTAACAGTTGTTAATGGTTAGAGTGCATCGGAGCAGGGTGAATTAGCAATAATCAGTTAAGTGACTTGGCTGATGATAGCTGTAACGCAAATTTTCCACTAAACCTCAGTGCTTTGCTTACGCCGTTTATAGAGCGTCGGCAGCACCGTGCTCAGTTGTTTTAGTAAGTCTTTTTGTAAACGTGCGTAGCCCGGCTTTTTAACGTGTTTAAAGGGTAAAGGCCGGGTTAATTGCATCACCTGAAAGCCCAGTCGGGCGGTTAACAAACCGGCGCCCATCCCCTGGCCGGCGCGAGCGGATAATTTACTCATTAATTCAGCACTCAGCCACTGCGTTCCGGCGTCTACAGCAATTTCGCTCAGGCCGGCATAGGCCAGATTAGTTAACATTTGTCGCCACAACCGAATGCGGCTCCAGTAGCCGAGTTGCACCCCGTAGCAACGGGCAATATCGGTTATCATGCGTTGGCTGCGCCACAATAACAGCAACATATCGGCGACAGAGCTGGGACTCACGGCGACCAGCGCTGCCGCTTCAGCGGCGCGTTTACTGACCAGGCGCTGAGCTTGCTGATCGACCCGGGCTAGAATATCCAGTTCAAAGCGCTGCTCGATTTCAGCTTCGCTCCAGTAAGGCTGTACAATTTGCTGCCAGCTGTTGGCCAAATCCGGGTGTTTTAAATCGGCCAACAGCTGCTCCGGCCGGGTGCTTTGCTGCTGATTTTGAAAGCGCCGTTTAAGCTTTTTCAGTAACAGCAGTTCACGCCCGATAAAAACAGTCAGCACGCAGACAGCCAAACCTAAACCCACACTCCAGAGCCCGCCAAGCAACCAATGCTGAGCAAAGCTTTGCTGAATTAATAACACCGACTCGATGACTACTGCCAGCATCAACAACAACAGCGCCAGCAACAGCCAACGCCCGAATCGTGGTGATTTACTGGTTGACGTCATCACCGCCGAGTCCTCAACGGCGTCGGGGGCATCGTCCTCAATGGTCAGGGTTTCGCTGAACTCAGCACTGGGATCATAATAGGTCAGTTTTGCTTTATCCAAATGCTGATCGCTCATCGCAATTTATCTCCTAACACGTAATCCAGCAGTTGATCCAGGCGCATATGCGGCAGTGGCGATTGAGTGCTTGCAAAAGCCGGATAAAAACGTGGATAAGCAAACCCCTGCTGCCATTGCTGCTGATCCGGCCAGCTGCTGGGCACCTTCGGAGCGCCCACGCGGATGCGTTGCTGTTGTTGATTAACACCGTCTAATACGGTGGTACCATCTGCTAATTGGCCGGCCTGAGATACGGCAATACCTGCAACGCTAAACAGCTGATGCTGAATTTGGTTAAACTCAAGCTGCTGCCGGCTACCCTGCAGTAACTGCGCCAACAACTGACGCATGGCCGAATGTTGATCCGGCGCCACGTGGTCGGCTTTTGAGGCCACCAAAGCCACTTTGTCGATCTGTGGCGCCAATAGCCGCTTCAACAAATGATTACTGCCGTATTGAAAGCTTTTCATCAGCTCGCTGACCGCCAGTTTTAACTCTGTCAGCGCGGCTTCGCCGGACTCCAGGGCTGTCAGCACATCAACCAGGATGATTTGTCGGTTAAAGCCCTGAAAATAATTTTTATAAAAAGGCTTAATCACCTGTTGCTGATAATACGTGTATTTATCCTGTAATTTTTGCTGCCACGGCCCGGATAATTCCAGCTGTTGCGGCCAAGGGAAAAAGTCTAACGCCGGCGCATCGGCTAAATCACCGGGCAATAAGTGCCGGCCAGGTTGCAAAAAATACAAACCGAACTCGTTTTTGCAGCGTTGCAATTGTTGCCGGTAATCCTGTGCTAAACGCCGCAATGTGGCATCGTCGTCGTCACAATTTTGCTGGCTTTCCTGCAGTCGCTTTAGCCAACCCGCAAAAATATCGCTGCGCGGCTGCTGCTGCATTAACCGCGTTTGTTGTTCGCTCCACTGCTGATAGGTTTGCCCCATCATTGGCAGATCCAGTAACCATTCGCCGGGGTAATCAATGAGATCTAAGCTTAACCGGCGTTGATCACTCAGTTTACTGGCCAGCCCGCCGGCCGGTTTATACTTAATTTCCAGTCGGATCTCGCTAACATCGCGAGTTGACTGGGGCCATCTTGCGGGCTCTGCAGTCAGCGCAGCGACAGCCGCCTCGTAATCAAAACGAGCAACGGACCAATGTTCGCTGGGTACCAGCCGGCTGCCAATAAAGCGCTGTTGCTGTTTCACCTGCCAAAAAGGCAGATGAGAACTGTCATTAGCGTACAACAACTGTTCCAGCAGACCGGTTAATAGCGCGGTTTTACCCGCCCCGCTCAGGCCTGTTACCGCCAGCCGAATATGACGATCAAGCCCGCGATCGATAAGGTCGCGGGCTTGTTGGGTAATGGTTTTATTTAACGCCGTGGAAAAATTCAAAGTTTGTTAAATTCCCGGTGCAAATTGTACTGATTTGAGGTGACGTACTTTTCCATACTCTGCAGTTGCCGTTCAAGCTCAGTAAGCTCTTGGTTCAGTTCGCGAAAAGCGCGATGGGCTGGTTCGCCGGCCTGATAAACGCCGCTTTTTACGTTAACGTGGTGGCCCTGCTCTAGGGCGGTCGGCGCTTTATCCAGAATCAGCCAGCCGGCCACGTACAAAATAAAGAAGAAGCCACTGGAGAAAATAAAGCCGGTAAAAAACACCACCCGCACAATCCAGGCTTCGACGTTAAGGTAGTCGGCAAGGCCGGCACAGACTCCGGCTAACTTACCTTTCTCTGTATTGCGGCGTAATTCGCGTTTGGCGGAATTCATTTGTGTTGCCTCCAATTAGGCGCATCGGCATCCAGAATGCGTTCCAGCGTGCGAATGCGATCGCGCATTTTCTCGACATGCTCTGCCATTTGATTCAGTTGCCCGCGTTCCTCATCGGTTAAACCCTGATTAATCTGTTTTTTACTGCGGTAATGTAAAATTAACCAAATGGGCGCAACAAAAATCGTGAATAAGATGATTGGCGCAATCAAAATTCCTAGCAATTCCATGGTCGGTTCCTACGGTTTTTGTTCAGCTTATTGGTTACTTTGATCTTTACTCTTCATGCGAGCTTTTAATGCTTCCAGCTCGTCACTGACTTGGGACTCGTTCTCCAGTTCGACAAATTCGTCGCGTAACGTGCGTTGCCCTAGATCGTATGACTCAACCTGCGCTTCGATATCATCAATTTTAGACTCATAGCGGTCAAATTTCTCCATCGCGTCATCAACTTTATTACTGTCGACTTGTTTTTTTACGGCCAACCGGCTGTTGGCTGTTTTCTCACGCATTAAAATGGTTTTTTGACGAGCCTTAGCATCGGCTAACTTTTCCTGTAATTGGCCAATTTCGTCATTCAATTTATCCAGGCTTTCGTTCACCCGATCAATTTCTTGTTGCAAATTATCAACACTCTGCTGCATTTTTTGTTTTTCAATTAACGCCTGGCGGGCAAGATCTTCACGATCTTTTGATAAGGCCAGTTCCGCTTTATTTTCCCAGTCCAGCACCAGGTGCTCAGCGCGTTGTTGCTGGCGCTGCACGTCTTTCTTTTCAGCCAGCAGACGGGCCGAAGTCGAGCGGACTTCTACCAGAGTGTCTTCCATTTCCTGAATGATCAGGCGCACCATTTTTTGTGGATCTTCCGCTTTATCCAATAATGAATTGATATTGGAGTTCACGATATCGCTAAAACGTGAAAAAATGCCCATAATAATTACCTCACAGTTCGTTTGTGTTCATTAACGGTCTTAATAACCTGTAGGGTAACGTATTCAACAATCAGGCCAACTTTAAAATTGATTTAAACAGTTAATTTTATTGGATTTTTTATTTTGCTGACTGATTTAACTCTTGCTCTTGGTTGTTGTTTATACTAATAATTGGCAAAAATAACTACAAAAATGGATATTTTCCTAACATGAGCCAGCTTCGCCAAAAAGAAAATTTAATTGGAGAATCCAATAGCTTTGCTGAAGTGCTTGAGCATGTGTCTCAGGCTGCTGTGTTAAACAAGCCGATCTTAATCATTGGTGAACGTGGCACCGGTAAAGAGCTTATCGCGCAGCGCTGCCATTTTTTATCGCAGCGCTGGCAACAACATTACATTACCCTTAACTGTGCGTCACTTAATGATAATCTACTGGAAAGCGAGTTATTCGGCCACGAAGCCGGTGCCTTCACTGGCGCCAGCAAACGTCACGAAGGACGCTTTGAGCGGGCCAACGGCGGTTCGCTGTTTTTAGATGAGCTGGCCAACACCTCGATGCTGGTGCAGGAAAAGCTGCTGCGGGTGATTGAATACGGTGAGTTTGAACGGGTTGGCGGTTCGCGCCCGGTGCGAGTAGACACACGGCTAATTGCTGCAACCAACGAAGACCTGCCGAGCCTCGCCCGGCAAGGTAAATTCCGTCATGATTTGCTGGATCGCCTGGCGTTTGATGTCATTACCCTGCCCCCTCTGCGTGAGCGGCGTGAAGACATCATGCTATTAGCCGAACATTTTGCCGTTGCCATGGCCCGCGAACTGGAATTTGAACTTTTTAGTGGTTTTTCTGAAAAAGCCAAGCAGCGATTACTGCAACACCCCTGGCCCGGCAATGTCCGAGAATTAAAAAACGTCGTCGAACGCAGTGTTTACCGGGTCGGTAACGGCCATGTTCCGGTTCATGACATCATTCTCGACCCCTTTGACAGCCCCTACCGGCCGGCAGTTCAACAGCCTGAAACCACAACTTCAACAATGGCTGAGCCGACGCCAACGGTCAAAGAAGAAAACAACACGGAGCCAGACAATGCGCCAGCATCGCAGTCGTTTTCAGCGCTGGATATCAGTCAACCACTTGACTTAAAGCAACAAAGCCAGCAATTTGAGATAACTTTGCTGAACGATGCGCTAGCCTTCTGTCAGTTTAATCAGAAACGCACCGCCAAACACTTAGGTTTGACCTATCACCAGCTGCGTGGCTATCTAAAAAAATATCAATTACTCGAGGGCACAAACGGCGAACATGATTAGCTTACGCATCGGCTTAATTGCGCTAATGGCTCTGTTGCTCAGTGCCTGCGAGCGCGCTGAAGAGCAACTGCCGACACCGCTGCAGCAGGGTTTGGTTTACTGCTCTGAGGGTAATCCAGAGGGTTTTAATCCACAACGGATCACCTCTGGAACGACCATTGATGCAACCTCTGCTCAGCTTTATGACCGCTTGATTGACTACGACGCCGAACAACGCCAGTTTGTCCCGGCGTTGGCCAAATCATGGCAAGCCCTGGACCAGGGTACCCGTTACCGGTTCAGTCTGCGTGAGGATGTTGCTTTTCATCATACCGATTACTTTACCCCCTCTCGCCGCTTTAATGCCGACGATGTGATTTTCAGTTTCAATCGCTGGTTAAACCCCGCTTCCTTGTATTTTAATGTGGGCGGTGGCAATTACCCGTTTTTTACCGCAACGGGTCTGGATCAGCTGATAAAGCGAGTAGTCAAAGTTGGCCCCTATACCGTTGACTTTATTCTCGCCAATGCCGACAGTTCGTTTTTGGCCAATTTAGCCACTGACTTTGCGGTTATCCTGTCAGCTGAATACGCAGGCCAGCTGGCAGTGCAACAACAACCCGAACTTATTGATGAATTACCGGTCGGCACCGGGCCTTTTATCTTCGAAGCCTATCGTAAAGATTACTTTATCCGTTACTCACGTAACCCTGATTACTGGCGTAGCGGACCCGCAATTGAACATTTGGTTTATTCCATCACACCCAACGCCAACAAGCGTATGCTCAAGCTGGTGACCGGTGAGTGCGATGTGATTCCCTACCCGCTGGTCAACAAATTGCACTCCCTCAATCAACCCCAAATAGAAGTCAATTCAGAAGTTAGTCCTAATGTTGCCTTTTGGGCTTTTAACACCAATAAAGAGCCTTTTGATGACCCGACCGTGCGCCGGGCTTTAAGTTATGCAATTAACCGGCAGGCTATTATCGATGCCATTTACTACGGCAATGCCGAGTTAGCCGAATCGATATTACCGCCCACATCCTGGGCCTATGAGGCAGGCGAAAAAGCCTATCAATATAACCCTGAAAAGGCGCGTCGTATGCTCGACCAGGCTGGTCTTAGCGCAGGTTTTGAAATGACTATCTGGGCCATGCCGGTGCAACGGGTTTATAATCCTAACGCGCGCCGTATGGCGGAGTTGATGCAGTCAGATCTAGCTCAGGTGGGTATCACTGCCCGCATTGTTAGCTACGGATGGAATAGCTTCAGACGCCGGCTTTCGCGCGGCGAACACGACACAGCATTGATTGGCTGGTACGCAGATAATGCTGACCCTGATAATTTTTTCCGCCCGTTGCTCAGCTGCGCTGCAGTAGCGACCGGCAGTAATCGCGCCAATTGGTGTCACCCGGGCTTCGACCAAATACTGTTCAGCGCCATTGCAACAACGGATATTGAACAACGCAAAGAGCTGTACCGTTCGGCACAACAATTACTCAATCAGCAACTGCCGCTACTTCCCATGGCTCACTCAATGCGTTATCAGGCTCACCAAGATTTTGTCACCGGTGTTGAGTTACCGCCCTATGGTGGCATCAGTTTTCGGCACGCGGGTAAGGAGCTGAAGCAGTGACACGCTATCTGATTCACCGGATAATTTATTTTGCCCTGGCACTTTGGTTACTGACGGTGTTTAGTTTTTTACTGAACTGGCTGTTTCCTGGCGATGTCATCACCAACATGTCCGGCATCCGCACCATCAACCCCGATTACCAAACGGAATTTGCTTTACGCGCCGGTGACAGTAATGTGCTGACCCAATACGGTTCCTATCTGACCAACCTGATTAATTTTAACTGGGGCATATCGCTGAGCAACCAGCAACCGGTTTGGGCTGAAGCATCGCGAACTTTTATGGCAACTGCTGAGATCCTGATTCTTGGGTTCTTACTGGCCTTATGTGTCGCCGTGCCGCTCGGTACGTTGGCCGCAGCGCAATACCGTTCAAGCCTGGATAAAGCCATCGTAACCTCGGCTATCACCGGTTACTCGATTCCGGTTTTCTGGTTGGCGCAGTTGTTGATATTACTGTTTGCGGTACAAATTCGCTGGTTTCCTATTACCGGTCAAATCGACCCACTGTATCTGATTGAACCCCAAACCGGTTCGATCTTACTGGATATTGCACTCAGCGATTCAGCCTTTAAGGCATCCGCCTTGCAAAATGCATTAGCTCACATGGTGTTACCGGTGGTTGTTATTTCCAGTCTGCCGTCGATGTTGTTGCTGCGGATGACCCGCAATGCCACTGTCGAAGTGTTGCAAAAACCTTACTTTAAAGCGGTGCGTGCACGTGGCTTGTCGCCGCTCAAGGTTATTTTGAAACACGCCGTCCCCAACACCCTGCAGATGGTTTTGCCGCAACTCACTTTTATTTTTGGCTTAATGTTGGCAAACAGCGTCATTGTCGAATCCATTTTTAACTGGCCCGGCATTGGTTCCTGGTTGTTAAAGGCCATTATCGAACGGGATTATCCCGTCATTCAGGCGGCTTTGGTGATCTTTGTCGCCACCACGCTGAGCGCTCATTTCCTCTTCGAAGTCTATCGCGGTTGGCGATTCCCCATTGTGCGCGAGGAGCGTTATGGCGGAACCTAATCTTTATTACGAAGATAATAACCCGTCGCCATTGCAATTGGTGTGGTTATCCTTTCGAAGCCACTTGCCCGCTATGGTCGCTTTGTGGGTTCTGATCATTCTGTTTGTATTGACGCTGGTATCACCGTTGCTGGCCCCGTTCTCGCCAGCTCAGCAGTTCAGCGATGCCATATCGCTGCCGCCCTCCTGGGCGGACGGTGGCAACATGCAGTTTCTATTTGGTACCGATGACCTGGGTCGCGATATGTTCTCGCGGCTGTTAATCGGCGCCGTATACAGCTTTGCCTTACCGGTTACCGTTGTCATCGTAAGCTCAAGTTTTGGTATTTTCCTGGGCGCCCTGGCGGGTGTTGATCGTAATTTCAAATATCAATTTATCGGCCAGATGTTTGACCGTATTTTAACCATCCCCTCTTTTTTACTGGCTTTGGTTATCATTGCCATTTTGGGCCCGGGTCTGGGCAACGCCGTTATAGCCATCACTTTGTCGCTGGTACCGCAATTCATTTACAGCACCCGTAATGCAGTACATGACGAGTGGCAAAAAGACTATGTCACCGCTTCGCGCTTAAATGGCTGTTCGAACACCTATTTAATGTACCGGGTAATCCTGCCCAACATTACACCAGCGCTGGTTATGCAGCTAACGGTAGCTCTGTCGGCCGCCATCATGGATATCGCCGCGCTGAGCTTTCTGGGTCTGGGTGTGCAGGCGCCTACCGCAGAATGGGGCAGCATGCTGTCACGCAGCCTGGACGAAGTCTATTTATCGCCCTGGTCCATGATACTACCCGGTATCGCCTTGTTTGTTACCATCACGGCCATTAATGTGGTCGGTGACAGTTTAAGACGCTCGATTAAGCAACGGATGGATAGCTGATGGATTTACTGGATATTCGTAACTTAACCATAGAGCTGGACAGGCCACAGGGGCGAGTCAGAGTCCTGGACCGGGTTAACTTACAGCTCAAGGCAGGCGAAATTCACTCGATTGTGGGCGAATCCGGTTCCGGCAAAAGCTTGCTCGCTAAGGCCATAATTGGTGTCCTTAACCCGGCCTGGCGGCTGACCGCGGACCGCTTGTGGTGGAAAGGGCAGGACTTACAGGCGTTGACGTTAAAAGAACGCCGTGCTGTCACCGGGCGCGATATGGCGATGATTTTTCAGGATCCTGCCGCTTATCTGGACCCCAATAACACCGTTGCCCAGCAAATTATTGAGGCCATTCCGCAAGGCGATGTCACCGGCACCTTTATGCGCCGACGTATGGACCGACAAACCCGGGTAGAACAACTTTTGCATCGAGTTGGCATCCGCGATCACGACAAGGTGTTAAAAAGTTATCCTTTTGAATTGTCAGAAGGCATCGCACAGAAGGTCAGCATCGCGGTAGCGGTCGCTCATCGCCCGCGCTTATTAATCGCCGACGAACCGACCACCGCCATGGAACCGTCAACCCGTAATCAAATACAACGCTTATTAACTAAGTTAGCCATCAGTGAAAATATGTCCGTGTTGTTGATTACCCAGGACGTTGGATCGATTTTACCCGACACACAAAACCTGACTCTGCTTTATTGCGGTCAGCTGATGGAAACCGGCAATGCAGCTAAAATACTGGCCAGCCCGGCTCATCCTTACACCGACTCGATGATCCGAATGTCATTACAGAATCAGACCAACTTACCTCATAAAGCCCGCTTGCCGACCTTACCCGGCACGGTGCCGACGCTGCGCCATTTACCCATTGGTTGCCGGCTGGGTCCTCGCTGCCCTAAAGCACAAAAACAGTGCGTAACCGCGCCACCGGCTACGCAGCGGGAGCAGCAGCTGTTTCATTGCCATTTTCCGTTAAACGAGCCGTCATCATGACCGGAGTATTAGAAGTCAAACAACTGAGCAAAAGCTTTCGTGGTCGCGGCGACTGGCCCTGGACCGCCAAATCAATGGCACTGGATCCGACATCCTTTACGCTGGGGGCCGGCGAAACGCTGGCGATTATGGGAGAAACAGGTTCCGGCAAATCGACGCTGGCTAAGCTCATTGCCGGAGTTGAAAAAACTTCCTCCGGTTCTATCTACTTAAATGGCCAGAAGCTGCACGACAACAATTCAAAACAGCGCAGCCAGAATATTCGCATGATTTTTCAGGACAGCGACAAGTCACTCAACAGCCAGCGCACCGTTGGTCAGCAACTGGAAGAGCCGTTGCTGTTTAATACCCGCTTAACCACCGAACAACGGCGTGAATCGGTTAAGCAAGTGCTGCGCAAAGTCGGTCTGCTGACCGAACATTATGAGTTTTATCCTCATATGTTATCCACCGGGCAAAAGCAACGGGTCGCTATTGCCCGAGCAATTACTCTGCAACCGCAAATCGTTGTTGCCGATGAGGCGTTAGTGGCACTGGACCCTTCGGTACGAGCTCAGATCATTAATCTGATGTTGGATTTGCAGAAAGATATGGGTATTTCGTACATTTTAGTCACTCATTCACCGCAAATCGTCAAACATATTGCTGACAAGATCTTGATTTTGTATCGTGGTAAGATAATCGCGTTTGATACAACAGAGCGTTTACTAGAGCAATCGCAGCAGCCCTATGTTGAGCAACTGCTGCACGCACATTTAACAAAAGAACACATAAACGAACAGCGGCACAAGCTCTAACGTCGCTCATACAACAAACAACTACGGGAGTTTAATGTGGAAGTAGGTACACTGATATCGCTGGCGCTTTATTTTATTGTCATGATGGGCATTGGCGTCTATGCCTACAAAAAATCGACCGATTCGGTTTCCGGCTATATGCTGGGTGGCCGAGGCCTTGGCCCGGCAGTTACCGCGCTGTCCGCCGGCGCTTCAGACATGAGTGGCTGGATGCTGATGGGTTTGCCCGGTGCAATTTATGTTTCCGGCGTGTCACAGTTGTGGATTGCGGTCGGTTTGGTCGCTGGTGCTTACCTTAATTATCTTATTGTGGCCCCACGTCTGCGCACCTATACCGAAGTCGCTAATGACGCCATCACCATTCCCGATTACTTTGCTAATCGCTTTAACGATAAAGGGCGCAAGCTGCGGATATTCTCCTCCGTGGTCATCATTATTTTCTTCACGCTATACACATCAGCCAGTTTGGTTGCGGGAGGTAAGCTGTTTGACAGCTCCTTTGGCCTGGATTACAACACCGGACTTTGGGTGACCGCCGGTGTGGTCTGTGCCTACACTTTATTTGGCGGTTTTTTAGCGGTCAGTATGACCGATTTCGTGCAGGGCTGTATCATGTTTGTGGCGTTGGTACTGGTGCCCGTCGTGGCCTTTGCCGAACTTGGCGGATACAGTGATGTGGTCGGCCAGGTTAGTAGCGTCAATCCGCTATTCCTCGACTTCTTTAAAGACGCGGCAACCGGCGAAAGCTTAGCTACCCTGGGGATTATCTCACTGCTTGCCTGGGGTCTGGGTTACTTTGGTCAACCGCACATTATTGTTCGCTTTATGGCAATTCGGTCGGTCGGTGCAATAAAAAGCGCCCGCCGTATCGGCATTACCTGGATGACGGTTTCCATCATCGGTTCCATGGGGACCGGCTTCGTCGGTATCGCTTATGTTGCTGATACGCAGATGGCGCTGGCTGATGCTGAGACGATATTCATTATTTTCTCGCAGTTCTTATTCCATCCATTGATTGGCGGCTTCTTGTTAGCAGCCATTCTTGCCGCCATCATGAGCACCATCTCATCACAGTTGCTGGTCAGCTCCAGCTCGTTAACCGAGGATTTCTATAAAGCCTTCTTGCGCACTGACGCCAGCCAGAAAGAATTGGTTGCGGTCGGACGTATTTCGGTGTTGTTGGTTTCTTTGGTAGCCATCTGGCTTGCTTATAACCCCGAAAATACCGTGTTAACCCTGGTATCAAATGCCTGGGCTGGTTTTGGTGCCGCATTTGGACCGGTGGTTATTCTGAGCCTGTTCTGGAAACGAATGAACCGCCACGGCGCATTGGCTGGTATGGTTCTCGGTGCAGGGACAGTATTGTTCTGGATCTTCGGTCCTGAGTTTGGCGGTCAAACGTTAAGCGGTTACGTTTATGAAATCGTACCGGGCTTTATTGTCTCGACGCTTTCTGTTGTTATCTTCAGTAAGCTGACCGCAGAGCCTGATCAAGAGCTGCAGGACAAATTTGTCGAAATGGAAGGTATCATCGACTCGCACTATCATACGCAACGATAGTAACGCGTAATAAAAGGAGCGCAGCAAGAGCTCGCTTCATTCATCTGAAATAGTCTACCAAGGGTCGCATTAGCGGCCCTTTTTTTATGCTTGGTATTGTTGTTTGGAAGGAGTTGTCGCTATAGTGGTCTGACTTATTAAAGGAGGATGAATCGATGCGTTCCACTTTGCTTTCTTGCGCCCTGGCGGTTGGCTGTGCCGTTACTGCCACCACAACACAAGGCGCCGACCGTATTACCGGTCATCATTTTGCAACTCGCTCCGAAGCTATGGCGCCTAATGCCATGGCAGCAACCAGCCAGCCATTGGCAACCCAGGTGGCTTTGCAAATCATGCAACAAGGCGGTAACGCCATCGATGCGGCGATTGCGGCCAATGCACTGCTCGGTTTAGTCGAGCCTACCGGTAATGGCATTGGCGGCGACTTATTTGCCATTGTCTGGGATGCAGACAGTGAGCAGTTGTACGGTCTTAATGCTTCTGGCCGGTCGCCTGAGTCGCTGACCCGGGAGTACTTTATTGAAAACGGCTACGACAGCATTCCGGCCCGCGGTGTGTTACCTATTTCAGTGCCGGGCACGGTAGATGGCTGGTTTGAGCTGCACGAGAAATTTGGCGCACTGGAAATGGAACAGGTGTTAGCGCCGGCCATTGAGTACGCACGTCAGGGCTTTCCGGTAACCGAAGTCATCGCCTATTACTTTGCCCGCAATGGCGAAGTTCTGAAGGATCAACCCGGTTTCGCTGATGTCTTTATGAGCGACGGCGACATGCCACAAAAAGGCGAGCGTTTTCGTAATCCCGACTTAGCTGATACCTTGCAGCGCATTGCCGAAAACGGTCGTGACGAATTTTATCGTGGTGAGACAGCACGCACCATCAGTGATTTTGTGCAGGATAATGGCGGTTTCCTCTCCTATCAGGATCTAGCCGAGCACGAATCAAGCTGGGTTGAGCCGGTATCCTCCAGTTACCGTGGTTATGACTTATGGGAATTGCCACCTAATACCCAGGGTATTGCCGCACAGCAAATTCTTAATATGCTGGAAACCTTCGACATTAGCGCAATGGGCTATGACAGTGCCGAGTACATCCATCACTTTGTCGAGGCCAAAAAACTCGCGTTTGAGGATCGGGCAAAATATTATTCCGATCCCGCATTTAACGATGTTCCGGTTCAGGGCCTGGTGGATAAAGCGTATGGCAAAGCACGAGCCAAGCTAATTGACCCTAACCTACCGGCTGCCTCGGTAGAGCCTGGTAATCCACCCACAGAAGGCGACACCATTTATTTAACCACAGCCGATAAAGACGGCAACATGGTATCGCTGATCCAGAGTAACTATCGGGGTATGGGCTCAGGTGTAACCCCCGAGGGCTTGGGTTTTGTGTTACAAAACCGTGGTGAGTTATTTAATCTGGACGAGAACCACAACAACGTTTTTGCCCCGGGTAAGCGCCCTTTCCACACCATTATTCCCGCCTTCGTCACCAAAGACGGCAAACCCATCATGAGCTATGGGGTGATGGGTGGAGCCACCCAGCCACAAATGCACGCGCAAATCCTGATTAACATTCTTGATTTTGGCATGAATCTGCAAGAGGCTGGCGATGCGCCACGTATCCTGCATTCAGGCTCTAGCCAACCGACTGGAGCAATCATGAACGATGGTGGCGTCATACATTTAGAAAATGGCTTTTCGGCTCATACCCGCCGCGAGCTGATAAAAATGGGCCATACATTGCAGGAAGCGGTTGGCCCATTTGGCGGTTATCAGGCGATCTGGAAAAATCATCAAGAAGACGTTTATTACGGCGCCTCAGAAAGCCGTAAAGACGGACACGCGGCGGGCTACTAACCGCTGCGCTGACGGTACAGTTCTATTTCGTCCAAAATGAGGTCACGCATCCGCTGCGTGGTCTCATAACCGATATCAATCCCTTCATTACCCCGTTCAAATTCCATTATGCCAATCTGTCCCAGTTTCGGCTGGATTAAGATATCCGGCGGATCGCCGGCCATGCGAGCTTTTGTGATGCGCTCCTGCATGATATCAATGGCACTGGACATGACACTGAACATGCCCGGTGGCTTATGCGGATTAGTCTTAAAACGGTCTTTAACGCTATCAAAGTAATGTTGGCTGTTGGAACGAAAATTATCGAAGAATCCCGTTTCGTCGCTGGCTGTGCCATACGGTTGTTTTGGCGCGCCTTCGACTTGCGTTTGCGGTGGCATGTTACGGCCCCGTTGCTGCTGAGTTCTTGAAGTTAGCTGTGAGTTCAGATGCACAGCAATAACAAAGTCAGCCCCCAAGGCACGACACAAGGACACGGGTACTGGATTAACTAAACCGCCATCGATTAACCAACGACCGTCTATGGCTGCTGGCCCTAATACGCCAGGCATGGCACACGAAGCCCGGGATACGTCGTACAGGTCACCTTGGCGCAGCCACATTTCCCGGCCGCTGTACAGGTCGGTTGCAACAGCACCGTATGTTATCGGCAAGTCTTCAATTTTTTTTGCACCAAACTGCTCGCGAGCTTTACTAAATACTTTATCGCCGCCAATCAATCCGCCTTGATTAAAACCAAAATCGAGCAGATTCCAGACTTCCCAGCGCCCCATTTCGCGGACCCATTCCTCAATTTCTGCCAGCCGACCGGAGGCATAGCCGGCCCCGACCAGCGATCCAATAGAGGTGCCGGCCACTATATTAATGCGCACACCCATTTCCTCCAGGGCTTTGATTATGCCAATATGAGACCAGCCACGGGCTGCTCCGGAGCCGAGTGCAAGCGCAACTTTTACTTCTGCCATGGTTACCTTCCCAATTCCTTTTTTTACCCGTACACTAACAGGTCATACTTGTAGCATAAAACCCAGCGCTCCAATAAGGAAAATTGGTGAACTTTTACATTGCCCGACAACCCATTCTCGACACTGAGAAAAAGCTTTTTGCTTATGAGTTATTGTTCCGCGATGGTTTGAACAACGCATTCCCTAAAGTTAACTCCAACGAAGCCACCCAGCGACTGGTTGAGAGCAGCGAATTCAGTAGTGGCTTTAAATCCATTACCGCAAATTATAAAGCCTTTATCAATTTTACTGAGCAAGC
>JBNJEJ010000038.1:0-16881 GCA_051745735.1 Pseudomonadota bacterium | reverse complement strand
ACACCGATTAACGCCAATAAAACCGTATTAAATTTTCTCATTGCAAGCTCCTTGTTTTTGCAAACGAATTTTTTAGTTGATGCCGTTACATGTCACCAAACACTGCTACCGCTAAGTATAGTGCATTTCTGCGATTTGTCCGAATTGTTTGCAATTATTTACATACCCGCAGGGCTGGGTTCTAATAGGTTTCTTTGTACTCAGGACGGTTCATGACGGATGCAATGACAACCAACTTTAATACACGGGTACTGTCGTGGTTTGCTGATTACGGGCGCAAGAATTTACCCTGGCAACAGGAAAAAACGCCTTATAAAGTGTGGGTGTCTGAAATTATGTTGCAGCAAACACAGGTTGCGACGGTCATTCCCTATTTTCAACGTTTTATGTACCGCTTTCCGACCATCCAGGATCTGGCTCAGGCACAACAGGATGAAGTCTTGAGTTTCTGGACCGGCTTAGGTTACTACGCCCGCGCCCGTAATCTGCATAAAGCAGCACAGCAGGTCTGTGATGTATACGCCGCGCAGCTGCCCTGTTCCGTTGAATTGCTGATGCAATTACCCGGCATTGGCCGTTCCACCGCCGGAGCTATTACGTCGCTGGGGTGCGATCAATACGCAGCTATTTTAGATGGTAACGTTAAACGCGTGCTGGCACGACATTTCGCCGTTGCCGGCTGGCCAGGACAGGCCGCTGTGTTACGCCAGCTATGGCTGCTGAGTGAGCAACTTACGCCGCAACAAAAGCATGCAGATTACAACCAGGCGATGATGGACCTTGGCGCTATGATTTGCACTCGCTCGTCACCTTTGTGTCCGCAATGCCCAGTTGCTGACAGCTGTATCGCCCGACGCGAGGAGCAGCAAACTGACTACCCAGGGAAAAAACCGAAAACCATAAAGCCTGTCAAAACCGCTTTCTTTCTGATTAATGTTAGCAACCAGCAGGTGTTAATGACTCGCCGGCCACCAAGCGGTATTTGGGGGGGCTTATGGGGCTTCCCGCAGTTTTCCAGCAAGCAGGAACTGTTGAGCTCGTTGGCAAGTCCCGCAGCTAGCGTCACCGAACTCGATACATTCCGTCATACCTTCTCACATTTTCATTTGGACTGTTATCCAATTATGGTTAATAGTAAAGATTGTGACCATGTTATTCTTGAGCAACAACAACGATGGTTTGCCATCAACAATCAGGCCGATGTCGGCCTGGCTGCAGCAACCGTAAAAATTTTAAAACAACTTGAGGGGCATTTATGAGCCGGACTGTATTTTGTCAGTATTTACAGCAACAGGCTGAAGGTCTGGATTTTCAACTCTACCCAGGCGAATTAGGAGAAAAAATTTACCAAAATATCTCCAAGCAGGCCTGGGCTGAGTGGCAGAAAAAACAGACCATGCTGATTAATGAAAAGCATCTGAATATGATGGCGGAGAATGATCGCCAATTTCTCGAGCAGACCATGATAGCGTTTTTATTCGAACATAAAGATATTGAAGTCGAAGGCTATACACCACCGAGTTCGGAGTAACAAAAGCAACCCGTTAAAAATTGACAAGCGTATAAGACTGTGAGCCTAGCTGTGGAGCCTTTACGTCAAGTCTGTTAGAATACTAATGAATTTAACAAGAGGGAGTCTCTATGAAAGCGCCGTCCTGGCGAAGAGCCGTGCTAAAAATAGGCAGCGCGCTCATCGCGCCAGATGAAACCGGAGTTAGTACCAAGTATTTGCTGCCCATAGCTCGATTCGTTAATGAGTGTCGTGAACGTGGGCAAGAAGTTGTCTTAGTTTCTTCAGGCAGTGTCGCTGCCGGTCGAAAACACATTCACTTCGAACATAAAAAAGTCCCCGTCGCGGTGCGCAAAGCAATGTCCGCCGTTGGCCAAAATGAAATGATGGGTTATTGGTCGCGATTTTTCGATTTCCCTTGCGCCCAATTGCTGATGACACACAGTGACCTGCGTGACCGGGCCCGCTATGTCAGCATTAAAAACACCTTAAACCGTCTATTAGAGCATCACGTTTTACCGATAGTTAACGAAAACGACGCGCTGGCAACTGATGAAATGAAGGTTGGCGATAACGATAACTTATCAGCCATGATAGCCACCTTAGTCGATGCCGATGCGCTGTTTATCTGCTCAGATATTGATGGCCTGTACGATTCTGACCCTAATCTAAACCCTGATGCTAAGAAAATCCCGATTGTTGAACAAATCGACGAGAGTATTTTCTCACTGGCTGGCGGTTCTGTTAGCGCAGTTGGCACAGGTGGCATGCGCACTAAGGTAGAAGCTGCCGAAAAGGCGACATCGCATGGCATTGATACCTATATTGTTAACGGACGAAAAGGTGAAACCTTTGAATCTCTGTTACAGGGTGAAATCCCTGGTACCTTGTTCCGCCGTCAGTCCGATCCAATCAGTAATAAAAAGCACTGGCTAAGGCACACTTTGGTCGCCCAGGGCGAAGTCATGATAGATAAGGGCGCTGAAAAAGCCCTGATGGAAAACGGTGCATCGCTGTTAAGTTCAGGCATTGTTGACATACAGGGAGATTTCGACCGTGGTGATGCGGTTTTAGTCCGCAGTGCCGATGACACAGAGGCATTAGCTAAAGGCATTTGCCGCTACAGTTCTCACGAACTGCTACACATTAAAGGTCAGCAAACCGAAGATATAGCCGAGCAATTCGGATACAGCCCGATGACCGAGGTTATTCACCGCGACGATTTAATGATTTTGGAGGATTAATGAGCGAACAATTAGCAACCGAGATTTCTCAGCGAGCGGCGAAAGCAGCGCGCGCAGTAGCAAAACTGTCAGAGCAGGAAAAAAACAGCGTGTTGCGCAAGATGGCTGCCGCCATTCGCCAACATAAAAACACCATCATGCAAGTTAACCAGCAAGATTTAGAGGCCGGTAAAGAAAAAGGCTTATCCGATGCCATGATGGACCGCTTGCAGCTCGACGATGACCGTATCGAAGGTATGGCAACAGCAATCGAAGAAATCATTGACCTGAAAGATCCCGTCGGCAGTCGCTATTTGCTGGAAGAGCGCCCCAACGGCTTAAAAATTGAAAAAATGCGTATCCCGCTGGGTGTCATTGCCATGATATACGAGGCTCGCCCAAACGTCACCGCTGACGCTGGTGCGCTGTGCTTTAAATCAGGTAATGCTGTGATTCTACGCTGTGGACGCGAAGCAATCGAAAGCAGTAAAGCCATTGCCGTTGCTCTGCACGAGGCGTTAGAAGAAAGCGGTTTACCAAAAGATGTGATCACAGTAGTACCGACACCAGACCGTGAGCTGATGAAAGAGCTGCTGCAACAAAAAGACTACATTGACCTGGTAATTCCACGCGGCGGTGAAGGCCTGATCCATTATGTTAGTGATAACAGCAAGATTCCGGTTATCCAGCATTATAAGGGTGTCTGTCATCTGTATGTTGACAAAGAGGCCGACCTGGACAAAGCGCTGGCCATCTTACTCAATGGTAAGACCCAAAGGACCGGCGTCTGTAATGCGCTGGAAGCCTTATTGGTACACAGCGATGTTGCCGATACTTTCTTGCCAATGGCTGCCAAAGCATTAGCTAAAGAAAACGTTACTGTACACGCCGATAAAGATTCGGTTAAGTATTTCGACGGGGCTGATGAGATTTCGCTGGACGACTTTGGCGAAGAATATTTAGCCCTTGAGATTGCAGTGCGTACCGTAACTGACTTCGATCAGGCCGTTGAACACATCCAGCGATTCGGCAGTGGCCATACCGAAGTTATCATTACCGAAAACGATAAAACGGCAGAGCAGTTTATTCGTGAAGTCGATTCGGCAGTGACTATGGCTAATACCTCCTCGCGCTTTTCTGATGGCGGCCAATTAGGTTTAGGCGCAGAAATCGGTATCTCAACCAGTAAACTACACGCCTATGGGCCAATGGGACTAGAAGCTTTAACAACAGAAAAGTTTGTGGTTACCGGTAATGGTCAAATACGCGAATAAGTTAAAATGACATCAAAAAAGCCTGCTTACGACTCCGTGAGCAGGCTTTTTTTTGCCCAGTAATCAGGCCTTCTCATAGCCCGTCAGAAATTCTGGCCAATCACGGCTTTCCTTCCAGTAAAAAGTATCAAACTGACTTTTTTCTTTAACTAATGAGCGCTTTAAACGTGCCAGATTTTGCTGTTTCCACTGATCCGGTTCTTTGATACCACATTTATCGAAATCGACAATCCAAGCTTGTGCCTGATCGTCTAACATCAAATTGTGACAATTAAGATCCGAGTGATAAACATTATGATTATGCAAGCGCTTTACCGCCGCCCCCAATAATTGCCAGTCTTCTGCCGTCAGTGATTTTTCTCGCAATAACCGAAAAACATCAACGGCCCCCGGGATCACTTCCACTAAAATATCTGCCTGATAACTGAACAATCCGGTTTTTAGCATTCTTGCTGCAATGGGTTTCGGCACCGGCAAATCTAATTGCCGCAGTTTAGTCAGTAAATCAAATTCATGTATCGCGCGACTGCGCTCCGCTGGCTCACGAAAAAAACGATCTTTGTTTAACTTGCCGACTAATCCACCACGATAATAATGGCGCAATACCATGCCGTGATCGCCCTGTTGAATAAACCAGACGGTTGCTCGTCCGGCAGAATTACCCGCGATGGCTTTTTGCTGTTGCCAGTAGCGGGCGGAAAAATGCTTGGCCTCACAGTCGGCTAACACATCTTGGTCAAATTTTATGAATTGTTTTCCGTTTGCCTTGGTTTGTACCATACGTCGTCCTGTTAAAGTCGCGCCCATCGCATGTCGTAACATCCGCCGGGTTGCGCCTTTATGTTGATTTAGCACCTGTTGTGCTGCGGCGTTTTGTCTATTACGTTGCTTATTATCAGTTAACAGGTGTGACACCTGTTCACTCAGATCATCAACGTTGCTAACCCAGCCAACGCCTCCGACGTAATTAAGTTGTTGGTAAATTTGCGAAAAATTATAAATTGACGCTCCCGATAGCACGACGCTGTTACCAGCTATCGGCTCAAGTGGGTTGTGTCCTCCCCGTGCAATTAAACTCCCCCCAATAAAGCTCACGGAAGCCAGGCTTGCCCAGATCAGCATTTCACCGATGCTATCGGCCAGCAGCACATCGGTATCAGCGGCAAGCTGTTGAATGGAGTCACGCCGGCAAAAACTCAAGCCTTTTTTATCCAGTAGTCGTGCAACGTGTTGAAATTGCTCAGGATGTCGTGGCGCAATAATCAGCAGTGCATCAGGCAAATGTCTTTTTATCTGCGCCGCGGCAGCGATCACCTGCTCATGTTCGCCCGGATGGGTGCTGGCAGCTAACCAAATGCGGCGTTCCGGTAATTGCTGCTTAATCACAGCCGCTTGTTGCCGTTGTTGCTCGGACACTTGGATATCAAACTTTAAATTACCATCGATAAACAGGTTGGCCGGGCTAACTCCCAGAGCTTTCATGCGATTGCCGGATTGACGATCTTGCGCAGCTACCAGACTGAGTTGCTGCCAACAGGACCCGGTCAGTCCCGACAAGCGTTTATAGCCTTGCGCCGACTTAGCCGAAAGGCGTGCATTCAATAGCGCTACGGGTATCCGGTGCTGATTCAGTTGATGCAAAAACGTAGGCCACAGCTCGGTTTCCATTAGCCAGACAGCCTGCGGCCGACAACGCTGAATAAAGCGCCGACAACTGGCTGGAGTATCCAGCGGAAAATACACACAACGAACCCGCTGAGCAAAGTGTTTTTCAATCAACCGTCTTGCCGTAGGCGTCATGCAGGATACTGTTACCGGTATCGACGGGGCCTTTTGCAGCAAGGCCTCGATGAGTGCTCTCGCGGCTATGGTCTCGCCCACAGACACACTGTGAATCAGCACACCGCCTTGCCATTGATGCTGATAAGGTAAATAGCCGAGACGCTCTGCTAAATGCTGCCGATAGCCACGGTCCTTGCGACTGCGCCAGTAAAAATAGACCAGCATCAGTGGCATTAATAAAGTCATCAATACCACATAAAGCCAACGCCACATCACTATTGCCAATATTCCGCGATCCAGCGAGTCGGCAAGACCTTGCGATACCATTTTCCGCTGCGGCCACGCAAAGCTTGATCAGGGTGTGGTTTGCCGTGAAAGATGATCACTTTGGCGTTCGTCGGAATTCTGGGCTGCTGAAAAAAACTGAGCGGAAACGGACGTAAACAATGGCGTTTAAAACTACGACACCAGTCGGCAGGCCAATAACTGAGTTTACCCTGACGGTCGACGAATTGAGTAATATATTCCTGCTCATTGCGGACCGACTCAGTCGCTTTTTCAGGGTTCTGCTTAAGGTAATCCAACGCGTCCTCGTGAGCCCCTGCCTGGAAACGAAACACCGACGTATTACCCGTTGCGTCGGACTTATCCCACTCTTTGATCACCAAAAATTCACCCTCAGGATCAAAAAATTCATCCAGGCTACCGACAATCACAATATCTAAGTCGAGAAACAGCGTAGGCCCCTGAAGATCGTATAGAGGGTTCGCAAAACAGGTCAGTTTCAGCCAACCGTGAGCTTTGCTCCAGGGCTTTTGTTGATCAAAGTCTTCGAAGCCAATTTTGGGGATCGGCTTAACCTCGACCCCGTCGCGAATCCCTTCGTTTTGATCGGTTAAACAAACAAACCGGAACGGCCGGCTTAAATGACGACTTACCATCGAGTACAATGTATTGACATAGTCAGCGCCGTATTTGTTGCCCCATTTGATACACAGTACGTTAACTGTTTCTGTATCCTGACTCATTAAAATCTCCCGATGAATTAACGCCTGCATAATGCCATAAATTAAAGGCGTGCGGTATTAGATCTGCCTGCTTTAAGGTACCGTATAAGTCAATTACATAGACTAAAAAGGATGTATTGTGAAGCATTTTAACCAACAACAGCTCGCGGCAATGGACAACCGCAAACGGGTACAATTTATAAACTCGCTGTCAGGCTTTAAAAGTGCCAACATGATAGGTACCAGCAGCCGAAAAAATGACGATAACCTGGCCATTATCAGTTCAGTCGTTCATCTGGGCACTAATCCGCCTCTGCTCGGCTTTATTTTACGCCCCCATTCAGTCGATCGCCACACCTTAGATAATATTAAAGACACCGGTGTTTATACGGTTAATCAAGTGCATGCCGATATTTTTAAGCCGGCGCACCAAACCTCTGCTCGTTATAATCGCGACCAATCAGAATTTGAAGAAACCGGCTTAACGGCTGAACGTTACGATGGTTTCCATGCGCCTTTTGTCAGTGAGAGCAATCTATCCATGGGCATTAAATTGGTTGAAGTTGCCAGCATCACTCATAACGGTACAGAGTTTGTTATTGGTGAAATTCAGTGGGTAAGAACTCACGAAAAGGCAATACAGGATGATGGTTTAATTGATTTGGAAGCGCTTAATACGGTCACTGTTTCCGGTTTAGATCGCTACCATACAACGTCATCCCTGGGCCGTTTAAGCTACGCCAAGCCTGACCAACAAGTTCGCGAGATTCCACTAGCAGGATTGTCAGACGATGAGCACAACTGAAATAACCACTCTGCGTCTGATTCTGGGTGATCAACTGAACGCCAGCCACAGCTGGTTCCAAGACTCTGACCAAAGCACCTTATACGTGATGATGGAAGTCATGCAAGAGGCTACCTATGTCCGCCATCATCGGCAAAAAGTACTGGCCTTATTTTCAGCCATGCGCCAGTTTGCCGACGCGTTACAGCAAAAAGGTCTGCCGGTTTGTTACATCACCCTCGACGCTGACGACAATCAGCAATCAATTACTGAAAATTTGGCCCAGTTACTGCAGCAATACCCGAATGCCCGTTTACAATGCCAGCTAGCCGATGAGTATCGACTTGACCATGCGCTTCGCAGCTGGGCTGGAGCCAAGGGGATCACCATTGACTGGTACGACAGCGAGCATTTTTTAACCGCCCGCGATAGTCTCAGCCAGATTTTTGGAACGAAAAAATCGTTGTTAATGGAAACCTTTTATCGTCATCAGCGACGCCATTTTGACTTGCTAATGGAAGAGGGCAAACCGATTGGCGGGCGTTGGAACTTTGACGGTAACAATCGTAAAAAGATCCCCAAAAACGAAATCCTGCCGCAACCGCTAACGTTTGCCAACGACGTTACCGACATTGACAATATGCTAACCGAGCAAGGCGTTGAAACGCTGGGCAGCGTAGATCCTGCTAAATTAATATGGCCGACCTCGCGTCAGCAAGCCCGTCAGTTACTGGATTATTTTTGCCAGCATCTACTGGCTCAGTTTGGCACCTATCAAGATACCATGACAACAGAGGCTTACCACCAGCATGCCTGGAGCCTCTATCATTCTCGCTTGTCATTTGCATTAAACAGTAAAATTCTGAGCCCACTGGAAGTTGTCACAAAAGCCATTGAAGCCTGGCGCGAGCGACCCGATGAAATTGCCATGAATCAAATTGAAGGCTTTGTCCGGCAAATTATTGGCTGGCGCGAATACATCAGGGCTATCTATTGGCATCATATGCCCGAGTATAAAAACCTCAACCAGCTACAACATGATCGCCCCCTGCCCCATTATTACTGGGATGCTGATACTCAAATGAATTGCATTAAGCAAAGCGTACAGCAATCTCTCGAATTCGCTTATGCTCATCACATCCAACGTTTAATGGTAACCGGCAATTTCGCTCTGCTGGCGGGGATCGACCCCGATGCGCTGGACGACTGGTATCTTGGTATTTATATCGATGCTTTTGAGTGGGTGGAATTACCGAATACTCGAGGCATGAGTCAGTACGCAGATGGTGGCTTACTGGCTACCAAACCTTATGTATCAAGTGCCAATTACATTCATAAAATGGGTCATTATTGCAAAGGCTGCTATTATCGACACGATCAAAAAACCGGACCTCGGGCCTGCCCGTTCAACAGCCTTTACTGGCATTTTATCGATCGCCACGAGCAACAATTTAAAGACAATCATCGAATGAATATGATGTACGCTGTGTGGAATAAGAAATCGCAGGATGAAAAAAATCAAATCTTGCAGCAGGCCGATGACTACCTTAAGCGCATCAATGAACTGTAAGAAAACGATGCAATGAAACAGTGGCTGGCAATAGTAACCAGCGACTCTGGTGATTAGTTCTGGTTCTTATCCAGACAACCACAAGTTGCTCAGAATGACATTGATTGGGCGCTTGCTAAAGCAAAACAAGGGGATTTGATTTCGACCGGATAACCCAGGTGGATCATCCGGTCGAGCTCAGATAAGCGGACTTTAGTTAAAGCGACGCGCTGCGCCTTGTCCACGTTTTGCTGCAGGCTTGCGGCCGTCGCGATTTTCGCGTCCACCGCGAGGAGCAGGCCGAGGAGCCCGTGAAACCTGGTCATTGGTGATCTCTAATGACATCGGTTGCTGACGAACTCGAGCCCGTTTTAAGACATTGACCACGTCACCCGGTAAGCCTTTAGGTAACTGCACCAACGAATGCTGGTCAAACAACTGGATTTGGCCAATAAAGCGGCTATCCATCGATGCCTCGTTAGCGATAGCACCAACGATATCACCCGGTTTTGCTCCGTGCTCACGGCCGACCTGGATTTTGTAGGTATCAAAATCAACGTCAGCAGCGCGATTGCTGCGTTCAGCACGAGGTTTGCGACGATCGCCTCGTTCGGCACCACGCTCTGAACCACGTTCGTTGCGTTCTGCACGTTCGCGTACCGGACGATCTTCTTTCAGGAACAGCGGCCGTTGCTTATGCTGTTGTTTAAGCAGCGCCAGCGCGATTTGCTCCGCACTTAACTCGGTTTCAGTCAGCCATTTTTGCAATAGTTGCTCAATGGGCTGATGATTTTCGAGTTGCAGGCTCTGCTCTACCTGAGTCAACAGCTGTTGCTGGCGATGTTCGCTTAGCTGCTGAGCGTTAGGTACCTCAAAGTACTCAATCGAGGAGTTAGTTAAGCGCTCGTAATGACGCAGTAAATGACGCTCTTTCGGCCGGAAGAACAAAATCGCTTCGCCTTCACGACCCGCTCGACCTGTACGACCGATGCGATGTACATAAGATTCTGTGTCACCTGGCAAGTCGTAATTTATCACGTGCGTAATTTCAGGTACGTCAAGACCCCGCGCCACAACGTCGGTACCAACCAGAATTTCGATATGACCGCTGCGTAACTGACTGACCGTCTGTTCACGTTGCGTCTGATTCAGGTCACCACTTAATGGTGCTGCTTTAAAGCCTGAGCGTTGCAACAGTTCAGCCAGATCCATTGTATCCTGACGAGTACGGACAAAGATCAAAGCGCGCTGATAAGGAGTCACTTCCAGTAACCGGGTTAATGCGGTCATCTTGGTTATACCAGCGACTTTCCAGGCTTTTTGTTTGATGGTTGCTTTTTCCCGCGCAACGGCTTCAACCTGAATATTCAGCGGCTGCTTAAGGTAAGTTTTTGCCAGTTTACGAATAGCCGTCGGCATGGTCGCTGAAAACAGAGCGCGCTGAGCGTCCTCTGGAACCGCACTTAACAGAGTTTCGATATCCTCAACAAAGCCCATATTCAGCATTTCGTCGGCTTCATCTAGTACAGCAACCCGCAGAGCATCCAGCTTAAGTACTTTCTTATTCAGTAAATCAATAAGCCGACCCGGGGTACCAACAATCACTGACGTACCTTTTTTCAGAGCCTGAACCTGTGGCCCGAATGCTGCACCACCATAGACAGTAGCAACGTTGACATCTTTCATTTGCTGGGCAAAGCCTTCAATGGCTTCGGCCACCTGAATAGCCAACTCACGAGTTGGCGTAACCACCAGCATTTGTGTCTGTTTAACCGATGGGTCAATGGCAGCCAGACCAGGTAAACCAAAGGCTGCGGTTTTACCGGTACCTGTCTGAGCTTCGCCCAAAACATCTTTACCGTCCATCAGCGCCGGAATTGACTGTTGTTGAATCGGTGTTGGCTGGGTAAAACCCATTTTTTCCAGTTGATTTAACAAAGCAGCGGGGAGTGCCATGTCGCTAAACGACATGCCTGTAATAGTATCTGTCATGAATATCTCACTCATTCCTGTTTGCGCTCGGGCAAACATACAACAAAATAAGGGGTTTTGGCCCGGCAACAGGAATCATGATAAGTGCACATGCAAGCACTCACGACGTGAATACTGCGATAAACTTTGCCATTATCTGGAATCAGGCGCTCAACCCCACGAATCAAGGGTTTCCGCAGCCTCTCTGACTCAGTGTCTGTCACTGATGTAAGCGGATGTCCTTGAAGGAGTGCGTATTGTACGCGCCTTTTTTAAATTTGCAAGCCAGCGAAGGGATTAGCGCTAAAATTTAACCTAAAGCAAGGTTTTTACTATAAAATTGAACCTTTCAGTGATTTATTGCCTACATTGGTAGAACAACTCATTTGTAAGGAGACACGTTATGTCAGCTCATTCTATGTCATCACTGCTGAAGAGCGATTGCTTTATCGAAGGTCATTGGGTACCAACAGACAACCGTTTTCCAGTAACTAATCCTGCCACAGGCGAGGTTATCGCTGATGTTGCAGATGCCGATGATAGCCTGACTCACCGTGCCATTAATGTGGCCGAAGAGGCGCTACAACAATGGTCGAAAAAAAGCGCTCGTGAGCGCGCTGAGCTGCTGCGTAAGTGGTATGCCTCGATGATGGACAACAAACAGGCGTTAGCCGAGTTGATGAGTGCCGAGCAAGGCAAACCCGTTACCGAAGCCGCTGGTGAGGTCGAATACGGCGCTAGTTTTGTCGATTGGTTTGCCGGCGAAGCGGAGCGCATGGATGGCGATATTTTACCTGTGGTCGACAGCAGTAAACGGGTATTAGTAACCAAACAACCGGTTGGCGTTTGTGCCGCTATCACTCCCTGGAACTTTCCGAATGCAATGATCACCCGCAAAATTGCGCCAGCCCTTGCCGCTGGCTGCACCATTGTGGTTAAACCGCCACAGTTGACACCACTATCAAGTCTGGCTCTGGCACAGCTAGCCAGCGAAGTTGGCATTCCGGACGGTGTTATCAACCTGCTCCCCACCTCCGATGCGAAAACCGTTGGCAAAATTCTGGCCACCTCGAAAAAAGTGCGTAAGTTATCATTTACCGGGTCAACCGGAGTCGGCAAAGTGTTGATGCAACAATGCTCTGAAAACGTAAAGAAAATTTCTCTGGAACTCGGTGGCAACGCGCCATTTATTGTTTTCGATGATGCCGATATCGATAGTGCGGCCGAACAGCTCATGGCCTGTAAATTCCGCAATGGGGGACAAACCTGCATTGCCGCAAACCGGGTCTTAGTACACCAGTCGATGAAAGACGACTTCGTTAAGGCGGTGAGCAAAAAAGTTAACGCGCTGAAGGTTGGCCCCGGCGACGAAGAAGGTGTCGATATGGGCCCACTGATTGATAGGGACGCCGTGGATAAAGTTCAGCGTTTAGTGTTAGCGGCTGAATCTGACGGTGCCACCATAGAAGCGGGCGGCCATGTGTTGACCGATATTGGCGATCTATTTTATGCACCGACTGTGGTTAGTGGTGTAACCAAGGATATGGAAATCGACAACGAAGAAATTTTCGGCCCGGTCGTTGCTATCAGTACCTTCGAAACCGAAGCGGAAGCCATTGAAAAGGCTAACAATACGCCATTTGGTCTGGCGTCCTATTTTGCTACTAAAGACACGGCCAGAATATTCCGCGTCAGCGAGGCTCTGGAATACGGCATGGTGGGTGTTAATACCGGGGGGATTTCCCACGCTTACAACCCGTTTGGCGGCATAAAAGAATCAGGCGTTGGCCGCGAAGGTTCAAAATACGGTCTTGATGAGTATCTGGAAATTAAAACCGTAACACTCGGCGGACTCGGATGAGTGCCCATCAAACCCTACTAAAGGATTTAAAAAAAACCTTTAACACCGGGCTGACTCGCCCGGTGTCCTGGCGCAAGCAGCAACTGCAACAACTCAAGCTATTTCTTGAGCAGCACCAGCAGGGGTTGCTTGAGGCGCTTCAACACGACCTTGGCAAACACCCCAGCGAAGGCAAGCTCACCGAGCTGCAGTTTTTGCTGACCGACATTTCGCATACCTTAAAAAAACTTCCCCAGTGGCAAAACCCACGTCGTGTTTCAAATCCTTTATTGGTTTGGCCGGCACGCAGCCAGCTGGTACCTGAGCCCTTAGGTACCGTGCTCATTCTGGGGGCCTGGAATTACCCGATTCAATTGTTGCTGGCTCCTTTAGTCGCTGCCATTGCAGCTGGCAACTGCGCTGTTATAAAACCCTCTGAGCACGCGCCTCACACAGCGCAGATTATCCATAAACACTTATCTGATTACCTCGACCCGGCGGCATTCAAAGTCGTAGTAGGTGATGTGGCGGTGTCTTCTGCATTAACAAAACTGCCCTTTGATCACATTTTCTACACGGGTGGCGAACAGGCCGCACGGTCAATCATGGCAGCCGCAGCTGAAAACCTGACACCGGTGACTTTAGAGTTAGGCGGCAAAAGCCCGGCCGTTGTATTAGCCGATTGTGATCTGACGGTTACTGCACGACGGATTATTTGGGGCAAACTATTAAATGCCGGCCAGACCTGTATTGCTCCGGACTATCTGTTGGTAGAAGATGAAATTAAAGAACCGCTGATTGCCGCCATGAAAGAGGTTGTGAAAGAGTTTTACGGAGAAGATCCTCAGGTCAGCGATGACTATGGCCGTATTATTCACTCGCAACACTGGCAGCGTCTGGTGGACATGCTGGACGACCAAAAGGTGATATTTGGTGGTGGTTACAGCAAAAAAGAACTCTACCTGGCACCAACCTTTGTTGATGATGTTGCTTTGTCCGCCCCCCTGATGCAGGAGGAGATTTTCGGCCCCATTTTACCGATTGTCAGTGTTTCCTCCGCAGCTGAGGCCATTGAGCTGATTCAGTCGAAGCCTAAGCCCTTAGCGCTTTACGTCTTTACTAAAAACAAACGCCTGTTAAATCAATTTACCGAGCAGGTTTCAGCCGGCAATGTGTGTTACAACGACACGCTGATGTTTATGCTGAACCAGGAACTGCCGTTTGGCGGTGTTGGTACCAGTGGCATGGGTCGTTATCATGGGCAGTGGGGATTTGATAGCTTTAGCCATCTTAAGCCGGTTATGACCCGACGCTTTATCATGGATATTAAATTGCGATATCCCCCCTACAGTCGCCTGAAAGATAAAATTCTAAGCTGGCTCAGTTAAACCCGGCCTCGCCATTGAATTTTGCTGTGTTAGTCAGCATATCGTAGTAAAGCTTAATACATTATAGGAGCAGACGACCGACATGGCTGCAGAAAACGTGGTTGACGTAACAATTCAGAACTTTCAGCAAGTGCTGCTAGAAGGTTCAAAAGAAAAACTTATTATAATCGATTTTTGGGCCGACTGGTGCGAATCCTGCAAGCAGCTTATGCCAATCCTTGAACGCATAGCGGCACAAAATCCAGAGCAACTGACACTGGCTAAAGTTAACTGCGATGATCAACAAGAACTGGCAATGCAGTTTGGTATTCGTAGCTTACCCACGGTCGCTTTTTTTAAAGACGGGCAACCGCTCGACAGCTTTACCGGGGTTAAATCAGAAAGTGAAATAAAAGAGTTGCTCAGTCAGCACTTGCCCAGCCCAACAGACAACTTAATCAGTAAAGCTCAACAGGCCCTTGCCGAGGGTAATGCGGCTGACGCATACACTTATGCTAAGCAAGCCTATGACGTTGATAGCACCAATATTGACTGCGTTAAGTTGTTAGCCGAAGCGGCAGTCGATAATGGCCGGCTGGAACAAGCCAAAAACCTGGCTAACACGATTCCCATGGTTGAACAGAACCAGGACTATCAGCGCATCCTCAGTAAAATTGAATTAGCAGAAAACGCTGCCGATTCACCCGAACTGAGAGCATTACAGGAACAAGTCGACGCCGAGCCAGAAGCTGATGATCTGAGAATGCAGTTAGCCGTTCAGTTGCACCAGGCGCACCGTGATGAAGAGGCCTTACAGCATCTGTTCAGGGTATTGCGCAAGGACCCGGCTAATGCAGATGCCAGGCGCTATACGTTAGATATCATTAACGCACTACCTGACGGTGATCCACTGTCATCAAGGGCACGTAGAGAGTTGTACAGCATGATGTATTAATGGCTGTCATGTCGCAACGAGTTTGGCCGGTTCCCTCAACCGGCCTTTTTTTTAATAGGGCCGCTGTCCTTGCAAAACTGGAATGTGAACTACCCCGCGACATCGCTTCTCTCTGATCACGGGGTTTTCTCGGCAGCATTAGATAAAGCTGGCCTGGGTAATGATTTCATTCAACAGCTCGAAATGCAGTTCCTGCGTCAGGATCTCGCAACGGTTTACCAAACACTGCTGGATCAACGTATCGACGTTAATTTAGGTCACTCCCTGCCACCCCTAGCATGGGCACGCTATGCGGTCATTGCGGGGGATTTTGAGCAAGCAATAGGCTGGTTGCATGAAGCGGTGAATAGCAAACAACCCGCAGCGGTCTTTATTCCTTTAGACCCTCTTTATCAACCGCTTGCGTCACTGCCTGAATTTCAGCAAGTGACGCAGCGTATCGAAAAACAGATCTCGCGTTAACTCGCTAGCGGAAACTCATTCGCCGTTAGTACACGCACCGTGGTGCCATCCTGTAAAGTTTCGGCACCACGGATGATCACCCGCTCACCGTCTTTAAGAGCTCCCTTAACCGCAAGTCGATCCGCGTTGCCGTGCTTTACCTCGACCGGAATTCTTTTTGCGATATTGTCTTTATCTAGAGTAAACACAAAGCGTCCTGCTTGATTAATCACCAGCGCATCTCGCGGTACCGTAAACTGCGCTACATCAGCAGCACTGGGAACGCTCACACTGACAACCTGACCGATGTCGAATTGCTGCCGTGTCTGCAGCGGAATTTGCAGGTATGCGGAAAATATCTGCGATCTCTCATCGCTCACTGGTACCAGCGCACGTACCGGCAGCAGGGTCCGGCCGCCGTTAAAAAAGACCTCCGCAGACCCCTTTTGCTCAAGATGTCGACCGTAATTAAGCGGGCCGTAGAGTTTTACCTCTAATTGCTCTAAGTTCACCAATTTGAGTACCGACTGGGTTGCCGAAACTGCTTGCCCGACCCGCACAAACCGCTCGGTAATCACACCATTAAACGGCGCTTTGATGTGAGCTTTAGTTAGGTTATCTTGCGCTTGCTGTAGTTCGATTTCCAGCAGTTCAACATCGGACTGTGCCAGCATCATATCAACTCGTGCATTGTTTAATGCCTGCTCTGACACCGATTGGCTGTGTTCCAGCCTTTTAAGCGCTGATAATCTTGCGACAAACGCTCGAGCTCTACCTGCTTACGCTGCAGTTGAACCGTTAATCGGCGGTGTGACAGGTTCAGTTGCGTGGTATCAAGCCGTGCGACCACTTCATCTCGTTGCACCTTCGTACCCACCTCGGCTGTCCACGCCACGACACCACTGACACCACCGGAGAGTTCGGTGCGATACCGTGACTGCACGTGTCCCGTTACTCGAATCGAGGGGCTTACCTGCTCTGTTTTAACTTGCCCGACAGACACAACCGGCTCATTGGCAGCCGCAACCGGCTTACCTAGAAACAGTCCTGTTAAGACTAAAATTAAGTGAACTACCCCGCGACATCGCTTCGCTCTGATCACGGGGCTTCTGCGGTCTTACTTTAAATGCTAGGCCGCGTCTTTTTTCTCAGCTCCCTCAGCAAACTTCGATAGCTCG
>JBNJEJ010000037.1:0-18891 GCA_051745735.1 Pseudomonadota bacterium | reverse complement strand
AAGCCGCTGGAAATTCGGTTAAAAGAACCTTCGGAATAGATCAAAAAAAGGGCTCACCCCTGAGCCCCTTTTTCCGCTTAAGCCTGCGTTAAAATTCGCGTTTATAGGTTAAAGAAAAGCTAACCCCGCGAGTTTCTGAGCGCATTAACGTATTATCAAATTCGATTTCCTTCTCCTGATTCAACATATTCTGAACCTTAAGCGTAATCTGAGAATTAAAGTCCGGATAGTAGCTGTAAACCGCATCAACAGAGTGGAACGGTTGCTCGAAGGCATCACCCCGGCCCTCTATACCCGGAATGATAATACGCTCGCCAAAGACATTATAAACCAACGATGCCGAGTGCTTACCGTTATCCGAGTCGAAGCCCAACTGCGAGTTGACTACCCATTTAGAATGTCCCGTTAAGCGACGCTCTGTATGAGTAATTGAGGTCGATACGCCGGTTTGTTCAACAATATTTTGAGTATCCAATGTGATACTTGAGTCACTCAACGTCACATTACCGGAAACAAAAAAGTTATTATTTAACGACGTTAGCCATTCAATTTCAGTACCATAAACCTCGCCGGTTTCGGCATTGGCAATACGCACCAACGGTGGCCCATCCTGAGATGGCGACTGGACCGACTCAATCGGATTGGTCATATCCTTATAAAAAAGACCGACCGACAAAGAGTCCCCGTTATCCTGGTACCACTCCCACCGAGCATCAAAATTCTTAATATCAGTGGTTTCCAATCCGGGTGTTCCACCGATAGGGAATAGCGTTAATGGATCCAGATAAGTAGAGCTGGACACCTCTCGCAAGTCTGGCCGCACGACTGTTTGACCGTAACTAAAGCGAAGCTGTTGCTCATCCGACAGAAAATAGGTTAATGCCAGCGATGGATAAAGATCGTCTTCCTGAAAAGCTAAGTCTTGTAAATCCTGCCTATCGGGACTGGTGGGTAAATCAATTTCCCCCGTTTCCGGGACTAACGGTAGTACTGCCTGGCGGAAGTCTTCCCAACGCACACCCGCGGTGACGCGCCATTTTTCGTCAAAGAAGAAGTCAGCTTCAGCATAAAACGCGTCAATCGCCTGCGCCGAAATGTAATCATCACCGGCAACCGTAGTATCATTAAGAATGGGGCGAAATCCGAGTTCAGCGTTGCTGATAACATCATCATTCAGGATTTCTCCTAACTGATAACCTTCCAGGATGCTGGAATCGCTGAAGGCACGGGTATTAATGTCAAACCGACGGCTGGTCGCGTAACGGGTCTTCTGTACAAAGTTAGCGCCAGCCTTAAGCGTGATATCCCAGTTTTCCAGCATGATCGGCAAGGTTACGTTGCCGCCCCAGTTCTCGACTTCATCGTTAAGATCCTGAAAGGTATAACGAGCGGCTGTTGTTGCGTTCGTCAGCACGCTTTCGTTTTCGCGGTCAAAGTTACCGTCATCGTTGCTATCCCTGAGAATAAACCGCGTCTCGATATTGCCTGGAGCGTAACGACTTGAACGCGCTTTAGAATACTTCCAGTCCACACCCAGGAAGTTCCAGTCGGTAAAGGTGTGCATGCCTTTTAACTGATTCGCTACCATGCGACGCTCTTGATAGTTGACGTCGTAGGAACGAATTCGTTGGTCAGAGCCAAAGTTAATATTGTTACTGTTACCTAACTTTTCGCGCATCCGGTCTTCGGTATCGTTTAAAATCACGTGACTAAAATCAACACTGTGATTACTGCCGTAATTAACACCGGCTGTCAGCATGCCCGACCAGGTTACCTGATGCTCGGTCGACTCAACATCGTCCCAGCCCCGTAAAATGGTATAAGTACCGTCCGGGTTCAGACTCCAGTCTTCACCCAAATATTGCTCTGACACTTCCCAATCATTATCGTAAGCGGCTGTAGCAAGAAATCCGACAGCCCATTTTTCGTCGATGTCGTAGCGATTACCGTAGGTTAAGTCCAGACCATAGTCGGGATCGATGGTTTGCAAAGTGGGATCGTAGTCGCGGTTAAGCGCCAAGGCGACATCGCGGTTTTCTTCCTGCGAGATATCATCTAACAACGTTCGTTGGGACCACAAGTTTTGCAATACCGCTGGGGCCGCACGGGTACCGTCATCTTTACCGTTCCAGTTGCTGCCGCCATCGTACCAGTAGGCATCGTCAAAGTTTTCGCTGTTACCGCCAACTTTTACTGATGCGTTAAACACTTCCTGCTGGGGCGCAGACTTTAATCGAATGTCGACGTTGCCGCCGCCAAAGTTTGCCGGCATCGATGCCGAATAGGATTTTTGTACGGCCAGGCTTTCGATAATGTCAGCCGGGAATAAATCTAACGGGATAACAGCTCGGGTTGGATCCGGGCTGGGTACCGACATACCATTAAGCTGCGTACTTGAATAGCGTTCACCCAGGCCACGCACATAGATAAACTTGCCGTCCACCAGGGTGAGTCCGGTAATACGCCGAAGTGCTGCTGCCGCATCACTGTCGCCGGTCCGCGAAATCTGGTCGGCGCCCATGATATCAGCAACAAAGGCTTGATTTTTACGTTCCTGAACAACTGCGGCTGCACTGCCCTGTAAACGAGTGCCGGTGGTAACCACTTCTTCGATAACCGGTTCAGCGGCTTGCTGCTCCGCTTGTTGTTCATCCTGCGGAGATGTTTGCTGTTCTTGTAAGGCAAAAGCGCTTTGCGACGACAAGCCGGTTAGTATCGCAAGAGTAAGGCTCGCCAGAGGAAATTGGTTGGCTCGCATGATAATAACTACCTCTTTTATACAGTGAAAACCGGGGTATGCAAGCTGTTGCATACCCTCGGTTTGTAGAGCGCTGTTATTCCAGACCGACTGTCCAGCCTGCTGTCCAGTCGTTGTCAGCACTGACCGCGCCGACATAACCCGCATTGTCAAAGAAGGTGTCACCACTTAAGTCAGCCGCTGCCGCATCCGCTGCGGTATAAATGCCATCCAAAGCATCAGCTGCTGCTACTACGCTGTTACCTTGTTGACCTAAGAACCATTGTTCAAGGTCGACATCGGTTGAACCAAACTTGAAGTTTTCGCTGTTATCACAGGCCATCAGCGAGTGTGTCATGCTGATGCCACCATCTTGCAGATGTCCCTGACTGACCGGGTTACTTTCCACTTCAAGACATTCGCCCATGTCTGCAGGACCAGAAACGATGGTGTTGTAAAAAGTTGCCTGAGTCCCCTCACGCAGGTAGATGCCTTCTGATGCATTTTCACCAGCAAAGGTGTTACCGATAATTGTTAGGTTAGCAATCGTTGGATTCGACATCGGTTCTGATGCTGGATTAGAACCGTCGTTATCGGCTTCAATACCACGGTTAGCATCGCTGTTATCTGGGTTTTGGCGAACCAATACATACTGCATATTGCCCTGATAGCCGTTATCCCAGTCAATGCTGTCATCTTGAATGTTAGTCAGTACTACGTATTTGAAGTTAACGTTACCGCCAAACATTTCGATGCCATCGTCTGAGTTATTGTGTACTTGCAGGTATTCAACTGTCGTTCCAGAGCCCACACCGCCAAAGGTAATACCGTTTAGCTCATTATCAGGCGCGATTTCAAAACCTCCGTTCATTACACGAACGTAACGCAAAGTACCTGAGTCGTCTGCAGAATTGGTGCCACCGAATACTGCGCCTTCTTCTGCGCCCTCGACCTGCAGAGCACAATCCGAACCATCCGCCGGACATTTATTACTTGGCGCATTACCCAGCACAATCAAACCGCCCCACTGACCGGGCATACCCTGACCACCCTCAACATCAATTGCTGAAGTCATTGTAATGGGATCAGCAGCCGTTCCTTGAGCATCAATTTGCGAGCCACGGCTGACCACAAGGTAGTCATTACCGGTGCGGCCAAACAAAGTAACACCAGGCTCGACGGTCAAGGTTGCCGAGTCGACTTTATCGCCACCAACAAATACAGCACCAGTTAACGCATAGTAATTACCTGCAGTCAGCGTTAAGTCTTCGCTGTAACGACCTTCAAGTTCACAGGTTGTGGTCGAACCGTCAATTGGGGTAATCGCCTCGGTACCCGCCGGACAACCGGCTACTGGCGCTTCAGAGCCACCGGCAGTAACTTCGCCGCCACCAAAGCCAAACGCCCAGCCCTGGCGCCAGTCACTTGTTGAGCTTACCGCACCAATGTAATCTACCGATTCAAAAAAGCTGCCATCCACAGTATTGGAAACATCCTGGCCAGCGCCAATTAATGGGGAGCCGTTCATGGGCTGACCGTTAGCTGCCAGCATTACGGATTCACTGATAAAGTTATTTTCCTGCTGGTTAACAAACCAGTCCTGCAGATTCACGTCGGTATCGCCGAATTTAAAGTTTTCGCCGTTGCTGCAAGCCATAACAGAGTTTTGCATCAATAGGGTATTGTCAGCCAAGTGCCCTTGAGAAACCGGGTTACCCTCAACTTCCAGGCATTCGCCCATTTCCGATGGGCCCGTCACCACGGTGTTATAAAACTGCGCACCTGTGCCTTCGCGCAGATAAATTCCTTCCGAAGAGTTTTCGCCCTGAAAGTTGTTACCAATAATCGTAAGGTTAGACACTATCGGGTTAGACATTGGTGTTTTTGCAGGATCAGAACCATCATTATCTGCCTCGATACCGCGGTTCGCGTCTCCACCATTGGCATCATGCTGCACGTAAATAAATTGCATACGGCCCTGATAGCCGTTATCCCAGTCAATGCTGTCATCTTGTATTGATGTCAATACAACGTGTTTAAAGTCGACATTGCCACCAAACATTTCAATTCCGTCATCAGCATTACCGTGTACCTGAAGATATTCTACGGTCGTTCCGGAGCCAACACCACCGAACGTAATGCCATTCAATTCGTTATCCGGTGCAATTTCAAAACCCGCGTGTTTCACAACAAAGTACTTAAGGACACCCGAGTTATCAGTCTCGTCCGTGCCACCAAACACAGAGCCTTCTTCCGCACCTTCAACTTGCAATGCACAATCGGAACCATCGGCAGGGCACTTATTGCTTGGTGCGTTACCCAGGATAATAAAACCACCCCATTGTCCAGCAGCGGTTTCTTCACCCAATACGTCTTGCGAGGAGGTCATAATGATTGGGTCTTCGGCGGTACCCTCTGCCATGATTTGCGAGTCACGGCTTACCACTAAGTAGTCGTTGCCCTGACGGCCGAAAATGACCGTGCCCGGATCAACCGTTAACACCGCAGAGTCACTCTTATCGCCGCCGACAAAGACCGGGCCGTCAAGGGCATACATTACGGTGGTACCGTCATCTTTGCTGTTGACCAGCGTGGTATCTTGCGTCAGTCGACCGGATAGTACTTGTACTTGTATCTCTTGGCCTAAGGCTTCCGTGGCAGCCAATGACAACGAACCACTAGCCTCTCCGGGTAGGTCAACACCGCTGTCATTGCCACTATCGCCGGTACCACTGCCGGTATCAGGCTGTTCTACTGTTGCTCCGGTGTCAATATTGATATCACCGCCACAACCCGCTAGCACCAGCGCAGCGGCAATAGCAGAAGCTTTGAATAAAGAATTGAGTTGCATTATGTTCTCCCGACTTAGAACCATTGAGTTATTTATTCATCGGGTATGGAGGTTAGTCAGCTTGCATGACAGCTTTGTGACAACCCGAAACTGTCATAAAAGATTCACTTTTATGACATGTTGCATTGATCCTCTTTTACGGTTAGAAAGTAATCACTCTTGCTGATAACAACAGGAAATTAACATGAAAAAACTCTTAATCCTGGCCACTTTGGTCATGAGCGTTTCGACAATGGCTCAAAATCGTTTTGCAGAGGTGACCGTCGAAGCAACCGAAGTTGCTGACAACCTGCATATGTTAAGCGGTGCCGGCGGCAACATGGCATTGATGCACGGTGAAGACGGCGTGTTACTGATTGACGACCAGTACCAGCAGATGGCGGCTAAAATCACCAACAAAATTGACCAAATCACGGGCTCTCCCGTTAAATACCTGATTAACACACATTTTCATGGTGATCACGTCGGCTCAAATATGTGGTTTCGCGAACAACACGATGCCACCATCATGGCCCATGACAACGTGCGCAAGCGACTGGCAAATGATGACTCATTTGATCCGAACGGGTTGCCGGTCCTGACGTTTGACTCAGCCGTTACTCTGCACATTAACGGTGATACCGTCCACGTGTTCTATTTGCCCAGTGGCCACACCGATGGCGACGTGGCTGTCTGGTTTGAGCAGGCTAATGTATTACACCCTGGCGACTTGTTTTTCAACGAGCGCTTCCCTTATATCGATTTAGGCAGCGGTGGTGATGTTGAGGGTTATATCAACAATGTTGAGGTTTTGCTCAGCAAAATTAACGACGATACCGTTATTATCCCCGGCCATGGCCCGCAGGCAACTAAACAAGATTATCAACAATTCGTCACTATGATTAAAGCCACCAAAGCGCAGGTTGATGACATGCGCAATCAGGGCATGGCGTTGGAAGATGTCCTGGGCGAAGGGCTCGGCGAAGAATATGAACAATGGGGTTGGAACTTCATCACCGAAGAGCGCTGGATTAAAACCCTTTACTGACCCTTAACGGGCCTGGCTTCGCTAAGGCCCGAAAACATCCACGTCTTTTATTAAGTATTCACAGCCTTTATCATTGCCATATACTTTCCGTATTAGCGTTTTAGCGGGTGCTGTATGAATACCATTAAAGATATTGATCTTAACCTACTGGTCTACCTTGATGTGCTGCTGCGCGAGCGTAATGTAACGCGCGCAGCCGCGCAGCTCAACATCACTCAGCCAGCCATGAGCAACGGTCTTAAGCGTCTGCGTGGGCTGCTTAACGATCCCATTCTGGTGCGCACCAGCGAGGGTATGAGGCCGACCCAGCGGGCACTGAACATGCAGGAATCGCTGCGCACCGTTCTTTACTCGGTCGAAGAAATGATCCAGCCGGTACGCGAATTTGAAGCCGCAACCAGCAACCGGGTATTTCGCATTATGGCCTCTGATTACGCCGCCTCAACTCTGATGCCGCGTCTCCTTAAGGCGTTAGACGAACAGGCACCACACGTTTCATTAGACATTATGACACCCAGTGACATCAGTTTTCATGATGTTGAAAACGGTAAAGTTGACTTAGCCATTAACCGCTTTGAGAAGCTGCCCCAATCATTCCACCAAAAAGAGCTTTGGGTGGATGAGTTTTCCTGTTTGATTCATAAGCAACACGCGTTATTGAAAAATTACACGCTGGATGAGTATTTAAAAGCAGAACATGTTTGGGTCAGCAAAACGGGATTTGGTGTGGGTGTGGGCATGGATCCCCACGACGTGCAAAAACTTGGCTGGGTTGATGATGCCCTCGATAAACTGCAACGGCGGCGTCACATTAAGGTATTTACCCGCAACTATCACGTGGCTATGTACCTTGCCCGGCAAGGGCTAATCGCCACTTTACCGACACGCGCCGCTGAGTTGTATCAAAGTGATGACGCATTGGCCATTAAGGAGCCCCCCTTTGCCATCCCAGGCCTTACCCTGACGATGATCTGGAGCCCCTTGTTGCAACACGATGCGGGCCACCGCTGGTTCCGCCAAATTGTGGCAGATACTGCGGCGGCCGAACGTTAACCTGCTGTTATTCCCAGTAAAACGGCTGGCGTTTTTTCGACACGGGCAATATTTGATCCATGGTGGTGGCGTCGTATAAGACACCGTTAACCATGGTGTAAGTCACCTGGTCGGTACTGCGGATATCCTGCAGCGGGTCACCGTCAATAACAATGATATCGGCCAATTTACCTTCTTTAATCGAACCCACTTGATGATCCATACCAAAAACCTTAGCCGGATCAATAGTCGCGGTACGCAATGCGTCCAACGGGCTCATACCGCCTTGCGCCATCATCCAGATTTCCCAGTGCTGAGCCAGTCCTTCACGTTGTCCGTGCGCTCCTGACAGAACATCAACACCAAGGTCCTGAAGTTCGGCAGCCACTTCGGCGTTATTAAAGTGGTTGTAATGATTTTTAGGCGCCTTTTCCCGCCTTACCGATTTGCCCACTAAGAATTCCTGTGGCACGTATTTCGATAATTTAGGGTGTTTCCAGACATCGGTTTCTGCATACCAGTAGTTTTCGCCCCAAATCCCCCCGTAAGCTACCCCCAGGGTCGGCGTATAAGCAACATCGGTCTGCGACCACATTTGCCGAATATCATCGTAAATAGATTCTACCGGAATCGAGTGCTCAACAGTGGTATGACCGTCGAAAACCATAGACAAGTTGTGCTGCAACAACGAGCCGCCTTCAGGCACAACCATCATTTCCAGCTCGCGACCTGCCTGAATAACCTGCTGGCGTTGATTACGGCGTGGCTGATTGTAACTTTTGACCGAAAACGCACCGACTTTTTTCAGGCGTTGCAAATGGAACTTGGCGTCTTCCAGGCTATCCACATGCGAGGTGTAACCCGGCCCGTGTGCTCCGTATAAGATGGTGCCGGTCGAGTACAACCGCGGCGCCGCAATTTGACCGGCTTTTTGCATTTCTGAGGCAGCAAAAAACTCGGTGGTATCATTGGACGGATCGTGAATACTGGTTACCCCGAAGGCCAGATTAGCGTACTGACCCCAGTTTTGCTGAGGGATAATCTCGTTAGAACCCTGTGACCCATGAGCGTGCGCGTCAAATAAGCCCGGCATCACGGTTTTGCCGGTGGTATCAATCACTTCGGCCGCAGCTGGGACATCGATCTCATCACGCGATCCAACCGCCACAATGTGATTATTTTCAACCACGACCACACCGTCGTTAATAACCCGATCGCCTTCCATGGTAATCACCTGACCACCGACGAAAGCCACTGTGGTGTCCGGCACCATGGCGTCCATCGAAAACCCAATATCAAGGCCGTTCTCAGTTTGCAGCTTAGTGCTGTCCATATCAGCGTTAAAGGCACTGCTGACATCCGTATGATAAAGCTCAGGACCTAAAGTCCAGTACAGTTGTGAGCTATCATGGGTCCAGGACAGACTTTCACCAGCCCGCACCGATAGCTGCTTTACTGGCATCTGCTTATCGCCAGGGCCCACATTAATTACCTCTCCGCGCTCTACCAGTGGTGTAACAAACACTTTAAAACGCTCAGCAAAAGCCAGCTGTTTACCATCCGGAGACACGCGATATTCTGTTGCCAGTTCCGATTGGTAAAGCGGACGCGCTTGTTTGGTTTCCAGGTCGACCACACTTAAGGTCGGTTTATCCGCCGGTGTCATCAGGTACAGACGGTCATTGCGGGCACCAAACTGCGGTAACCAACCGGCATCAGCAACTTTCCGGGGGTCTCCCGATGCCAAATCAAGTTCATAAACGCCGGTTTCCAAGCCGTACTTATCACTGGTGATATAACCCCCACTGACTTTACGATAAACCACCGATTGCCCGTCCGGCGAAAAGACCGGCTCCACAAAGGTTCCACCGCCGGTATTGAGGACCTTTTCCTGACCACTGCTTAAGTCACGCACAATCACCTGACCTAACTGTTGATCGTCCCAGGTCACATAAACCAGTTTCTCGCCGTCGCGCGAATAACGAGGGTAAAGTTCAAAATGCTCGGCAGAGGTTAGTCGTTCTGCCTTACCGTCCGGCAAGCTTTTACGATAGATGTGTCCCAGCGCCTGATACACTACCTCGTCCCCTGCTGGCGAAACTTGCGTCATGCGCAACATTTTTACGTCAAAGGTGTCGTTATCGATATCCTGTTCAAAGCGTAACGGCTTTTGTACCTGCTTGGTGGTTTCTACGCTAAACGGAATAACTCGTGCGTCACCGGACTCGATATTCAGACGCTGGATGTGACCACCGGCCCAAAATACCAATTCTTTGCTATCCGGTGTCCAGTCCATTTTTGGATAGACACCATGAATAGCCCAGGTTTCCTGCATATCGCGTTCCATGTTCTTAAAAACGCGACGATGCTCGCCAGTCTTTAAGTCCAGCAGATATAAAACGCTGTTAAAGTCCTCACGCTTTATATAGGCCAGGTAACGACCGTCAGGCGATGGCGTTGGACGAATGGCTCCGCCCGCTCCGGATATCAGGGTTTCGATATCACCGGTTTCGCGCTCAAAGCGTTTAATTTCATAGATACCTTCCAGCGAATCTTTGCTGTAGTGAAAGGTCTTTCCGGCGGTATCATCCTGAGAAAAATAAATGTACTGACCATCAGGCGAAAATGCCGGCTCACCCAGGTCTTTTTGGTCATTCGGGCGTTCGGTCAGCTGAATGCCGGTTCCGCCACTGACGTGATACATCCAGACTTCGCCGGCACCCAGCGAGCGGGTCGCGGTATAGTGTTTGCGCGCGACAATAAATTCTCCATTCGGTGACCAGGCCGGGCTGTTCAACAAGCGAAAGGTTTCTTCAGTAACTGCGCGTTGATTACTGCCGTCCGTATCCATCACCCAGATGTTGTCGCCACCGCCCTGATCAGAAGTGAAGGCGATTTGGCTGCCGTCTGGCGAGAAAACCGGTTGCATCTGCCAGGCAATATCACTGGTCAGTTTTTCGGCCTGGCCACCACTGGCAGGCATTCGATAAATATCGCCCAGCAGGTCAAACACCAGAGTTTTACCATCGGGACTCAAATCGACGTTCATCCAGGTACCCTGGTTGACGCTGATATCGATGCTGTCAAACACACCCTGAGGTTGATCAACCTGCCATTCGGATGAGCCTTCTTGCTGTGCTTGTGCTGTTAAGGATAAAATGGACCCCACAGCAATTGAAAGTATGGTTTTTTTCATTGTTCTCTCTTTTCTGTACTCGGTCAGTCTGTTCTAAATGCAATTTGAGTGTTTGTCCAGTTCAGCTCGTCAGAGTTGCCAATGACCGAGTTAAATGGAAAGAAACGCACTATGATTGAAACTCAGCCATCGCGACCTGGTCGCAGTGAGACAACTCATCAACAAAGCCTGGAACTTATGCTGAAAAAACTTCAAAGACTATTGCAAAATAATTTGGCGACGGACAAGTCAGACGAATCCCTGTTGATCGATCCGCTCGATAAATACCAGACACTCAGCCTGATTTTGATGACGGAAATCGGCCTCGCCGACGGCTCTCTGTCAACGGAAGAACGGGAACACCTGATCAGCGACTTACACAGTGACTATCAGTTAACGGATGAGCAGGCTGAAAAGGTGCTGGCAACAGCAATCAGCGAAGTAAAAGAGGCCCACTCACTACAGCATTTTACTTCGCCACTTAAAGGTTTGCCTTACGCGGATAAAGTGAGTTTATTAGAGGATCTTTGGCGACTGGCCTATGCCGACCAGAAACTGGACCCGCACGAAGAGAGCATGCTGCGCAAGTTAGCGGATTTGCTGTACATCTCGCACGCAGACTACATTAAAACCAAGCTGGCCGTGCAGGGGCACTAGTTCAGGCAGCAGCCACGCTGCCTGAATTACAATAGCAAACCCATTACTGCCCGGCTTTACTCATTTCATCAGCCAAACGTGCCGATTCGTCGGCGCGAGGCTTACTGAAGCGCGCCAGCCATAAGTACAGTACCGGTGTTAGATACAGGGTGAATACCGTCGCCAGGCCGAGACCGCCAAAGACGATCCAGCCAATGGAGTTCCGTGCCTCGGCACCCGCTCCCGTTGACAATATCAACGGCAAGCCCCCCAGAATGGTCGAAACCAATGTCATCATGATGGGCCGCAAACGAATTTCGGCTGCCTTTTCTATGGCATCCCGGACTGACTCTCCGCGGTCGCGCAGTTGGTCCGCAAATTCGACCAGCAGCACTGAGTTTTTGGCTAACAGGCCAATCAGCATCACCAGCCCGATTTGCGAATAAATATTCAATGAGATTCCGGTTAAAAACAGGGCGTAAATAGCCGCTGCAAGGCCAAAGGGAACAGTCAGCATAACCACTATCGCACTGTTCACACTTTCAAATTGCGCCGCTAACACCAGCAGCACGATTAAAAAAGCCAAAATATAGGTCATCGCGACCTCTTGATTGGTATCCTCAAAGGTTTTCGCTTCGCCCAGGAACAATAACCCCATGCTGTCCGGTAACTCGGCCTGGGCAATATCACGCAGGGCCGCCGTGGCATCCGACAACGGAAAGTCCTCGGGTATCTCAAACTCAACTTCGATGGCTCGGCGTTGCCCGTGTCGTTCCAGTTCTGCTGAAACACCCTCTTCTACGACTTCAGCAACACTGGAGATTGGCACCAATTCACCAGAATTGGAGGCCACAAAAAGATTCTTCATGTCCTGCGGTGAACGAATGGACTCCAGCCGGGTTTGCAGTATAACCGGCACCTGCTGATCACCGACATTCAAGTCAGCCACGTCGTCGCCGTTAATTGCCGCACGCAGCGTCGTTGATATGTCGCTCAACGCCACGCCAAGATCGGCTGCGCGGCGACGATCAATTTTAAAGCGTAATTGCGGCTGAGTCGGCTGATAAGAAATATCGGGCTTAGTGAATTCTGGTGCCTGCTCGACTACCGCAGCCGTAAACTGCTGCGCGGCACGAAAAATATCGGTGTAATTTTCCCCGGTAATTGCCATTTCTACCGCACCACCGCCCTGTCCGCCGCGCACATTCAGGGAGTTAGAGCCAAAAGCCCGACCGGGCGCACCCACCACTTTTGACAAGGGACCGCGTACTTCATTAATCACTTCTTGTTGTGAAATATCTCGCTCTTCCCAGGGTTTCATGGTTGCGGTAATAAAGGTTAAGTTCGGATCCCATTGGCCTACCACCGTGTAAATGGAGTCGAACACGCCTTCTTCTAAATAGGGGATCAACACGTCTTCGTGTTGCCGAGCTTGTCGATCCATAAAGTTCAGGCCTACGCCATCAGGGCCGCGGGCAAAAACGCGTACAGTACCGCGGTCTTCGTTTGGCAGCAGCTCGGATGCAACCTGACCATACAATGCAGCAGCACCACCGGCTGCAACCAGAGAAGCCGCGACAATGACCCAGGAAAAATTGAGGGCATGATGCAAGGTACGGGTGTACTTGTCTTTAAACCAATGGCCTATGCCCGAGAAAATATTCCGTTTGCCGGCATTTTTCGGCAACTTGGCGGTAAACGCCGGTACCAGCGACAAGGCAACAAACGATGAAATGATCACGGCCCCGGCCAGTACACCACCGAACTCACGGAATAAGCGCCCTGCGGTAGACGGTAAAAAGGCAATCGGCACAAACACGGCTACCAGCACGGCCGTTGTAGCAACAACCGCAAAAAACACTTCTCGCGTACCCAACACTGCCGCGGCCCTTGGCCCCAGCCCCATACCACGCCGTCGTTGTATGTTTTCAGTCACCACAATGGCATCGTCAACGATCAGTCCAGTTGCTAATACCAGCGCCAGTAAGGTTAAAATATTGATCGAGAAGCCCAGCAACCAAATAGCAGCAACAGCACCAAACAATGCCACTGGTATCGATAATGCCGGTACGATGGTCGCACGAAAAGAACCAATAAAGACCCATAAAGTGGCCACCACCAGCGCAATGGTGATCGCCAGGGTAGTAATCACTTCGGTCACCGACTTGCGAATAAACAATGCGTCATCGTTGGTGACTTTCATTTCCATATCCGGAAAGCGCGTTTTTAACCGTTCCAGCATGGCTAACGCCTGGTCAGAAATTTCAATGGTGTTAGACCCGGCTTGCCGAATAACACCGACACCGACCACCGGCTTGCCGTTCAGGCGCACAAAACTGCTGGCATCTGCCGGACCAAAATAGGCCTGGGCAACGTCGCCGATGCGGGTATCATCGCGGATTATAATATTTTCGACTTGCTCGGCCGTCACCGACGTCGCGTCAGCCCGAATAATAATACGTTGATCGGTCGAGCGCAGACTGCCCGCCGGAACATCAAAAGGCGCCTGTCGCAAGGCGCTGGCGACATCGGTTACTGACAAGCCGTAACTGGTTAATCGGAGCGGATCAAGCGCCACCCGCAAAACCCGTTCGCGGGCCCCGTTAAGACGTACGTCAGCCACTCCGCCGATGGATAAAAACTCAGGCGCGATATCTGTCTCTAAGCGGCGCGTCAATTCTTCCAGACTTAATGAATCACTGCTGACGGCAACGTCAAGCACCGCCCGCGCATCGTCATCGGCTTTTACCACAATAACTTGTTCTACGTCGTCAGGCAGCTCGCGACGAACCTGATTGACCGACTCCCGAACCTCACTGGCGACAACATCCAAATCCACCCCGGGACGAAACTCGACCACAGTACGAGCCGAGTTTTCTTCCGACTGTGAGCGAATGGACTTTACCCCCGAAACCCGGGCTGCGGCACCTTCTAGGGTGCTGGTTACTTCCGCATCAACGGTTTCCGGAGCACCACCCGGCAAGCTGGCACGCACCGTAACAATGGGTCGGTCGACGTCGGGTAACTCCCTGACTTCCACTCCCATAATGGCGGCAATACCGGCAATCGCGATGAGAATATTAAGGACAACAATTAAAACCGGACGACGAATGGATAACGAGGGCAGATCGTTAGTTTCGCTGACAGCAGGCTGTTTTTTATTATCACTCATTGTTGTGTCACCTCAGCAGAATCGACGCTTTCTGCGTTTTGAAATTTCACATCCTGCCCCTCGCGCAGATTCTGAACACCTTCCACAATTAAAATGTCATCCCGCTGGATATCACCGGATACCAACACCTTACCTTCCAATCGCTGTTCTATCTGCACCTGCACACGTTTTGCTTTTTTGTTTTCGGCAAGCCAGATATACGGAGCATTAGGCCCCCATGACATCGCCGCCTCAGGTACCGCAACAAATTCCTTGCCGCGCAATTCTATGTCGGTTCTGAAACTGGTGCCCGGCAAGAAGTCGTCTTTGCTGTTATCAATCGCCGCCCGCGCTCGAAACATGCGCGTCTGGGGGTTAATACGTGAATCTCTTTCGACCACTTCGGCCCGTACCGGTGGTCCGGAGTAGCGCCAGGGTTGTACCGTTAACTCAACGCCCTGCTGCAAAATGGACACGGCTGCTTCAGGAATTCTAAAATCAATCAACAGAACGTCGCGGTCATCCAGATTGGCCACCATCGTCTGCTCATTAATCCGGTCCCCTTCTTCAACGTCGGTGATACCGACCACACCATCAAACGGCGCAATGATTTTGCGGTCTCTGACTTCGGTCTGCGCTCTTTGTACTTCGACTTCGGCAAGGTCGCGTAATAAAACGGCATTATCAAGCTCGGACTGAGCGATCGCGCCCTCCGAAAAACTTGATTTGAGTCGTTCGACGGTACGCTGCGCGTCTGTCAAATTAAGTTTGGCCTGTTGCAGCGCTACTTGCTGCCGGCGGTCATCCAGACGCACCAAAACCTGCCCGGCTTTGACCCGGTCGCCGGGCTCAAAGTTAACCTCCAGGACACGATCTGCCACCGCCGGATAAAGAGTCACCGAACGACGCGCCTCGGCAGTCCCTACCGCTTCGACTCGATTGCTCTCGCGTTCAAATTGTATGGGCTCAACAATGACTAAGGCTTCTCTTGGTCCATAACCCTGAGCCTGAACTGACACTGCTGTGGTTAGTAACGACACAAAGCCAGCAACAAACAAAATAATCGCAAAGTTTCTCATCGAATCTCCATAAAAAACCCGTGAATGAAAACACACACGGGTTTTGATTTTTACTGTGAATTGCTCACACTAATTAGTTAGTAATTTTAAACACACCCTGCATGATAGCCGAGTGGCCAGGGAAGGTGCAGTAAAACTTATAGTTACCGTCCGCGTCCATACCATCGGTCGAGAAGGTTACTGAAGTCGACTCGCCACCACCAATTACCTCGGTGGCCGCGATAACGGCATCGGAGCCACTGGGTGTGTAGTTGTTGTCCAGCCCGGCTGACATACCTTGCTGCACAATGCTCTGCATGTCAGAAGCTTTACTTAACACCCAATTGTGGCCCATTACATTTTTTGCCAGATTTCCTGAGTGCGTTAACGTAACGGTTACTTCTGAACAGCTGGCAGGAACGGACATCTCTTTTGTGTCATAACGCATGCTGTCAGTACTATCGATTGTTAACTCACAATCGTTAGCCAGTGCGGAGTTTGCGACAAACAACGCAGAGCCCAACAACAAAGTTTTCAATAGACGCATTGCAATACTCCTTCGGTTAATATCAAATACCCATCATATATACGCAATTCTGCGCGTTTAGATTACTTAAGGTTTGGCCAATGACGCAAAAAGTAACGTTTACATCCCAATCGCTTTTGGCCCAGGGGGCGACCATCGATTCGCTGCATCCCGACAACGACAAACAATCGTTGATTCCCCCAGTGTACCACTCAACCACGTATTTACGTGATGAGGATAATCAATATCGCAGCGGAAGAGTTTATTCACGCGCGGATAATCCGACTTACCGTGCCCCGGAGTCGTTATTAGCAGCCCTTGAAGAAGCAGCCGATGCCCGGTTATTCAGTTCGGGCATGGCTGCCGCAACCAGTGTCTTCCTGGCTTTAAAACCCGGCGATTCGGTTATTGCACCCACCATTATGTACTGGGCGTTGCGAAATTGGCTAAAGACGTTTGGACAAGATATGGGGCTAAAGGTTCGCTTTGTCGACACCCATGTTGAGGGGGCCGTCGAGAGCGCTCTGGCAGAGCAGCCCGCGCGTCTGGTCTGGCTGGAGACCCCCGGTAACCCGCTATGGACAGTCAGTGATATCCGTGCAATTGCTGATAGCTGCCAACGCCATGGGGCCATGCTGGCAGTCGACTCGACCGTAGCAACACCGCTGCTGACGAAACCATTAACGTTGGGGGCTGATATTGTCATGCACTCGGCCACCAAATACCTGAACGGACACTCAGATGTGATATCCGGTGCGCTCGCCTGTCGTGAGGATGATTCGTTTTGGCTCCGCATTGTCAGCTTGCGGGCACAAAACGGCTGCGTCCCCGGCCCCAATGATGCGGCGCAGCTATTGCGCGGCATGCGGACGTTATTTTTACGGGTTCGTGAGAGTTGTCAGTCAGCACAGTGGCTTGCCGAACAATTACAGAGCTGCTCGCAAGTCAATCAGGTACTCTATCCCGGGCTGCCCGATTTTAACGGCCACCAGGTTGCCAAACAGCAGATGCATGGCGGTTTTGGCGGAATGATGTCTATCCGGCTTGCCGGTGGTGCTGCGCAAGCCATTCACACAGCCGCTAAAACGCGGTTATGGAAACGAGCAACATCACTGGGCGGTGTTGAAAGCCTGATTGAACATCGCGCCAGCATCGAAGGTGAGGGTACGCCGGTACCGGACGATTTGCTGCGGCTGTCTGTTGGTATTGAGTCTAAAGAAGACCTGCTTAACGATTTACAGCAAGCCTTCAACTCATTTAAATCAGCACAAGTTTAAATACTAACTCGTTTGTAAAAGCGGTATTCGGGGTGCCAGAAGTTATCCTCAATCCGCTCACGCAGTAGCTCATCATCAATATCAAGAGCGACCCCTTCTTGCTGGGCGACCTTGCCAACCGCAAACGCAATTTCTCTGGATAACTCGGCTAAGTCATTAAACGCCGGCAACAGATTGTCGTTGTTAGCATTAGCTGAAGGCGACGCTTCGGCCAATGTTTTACTGGCAACGCGAAACATTTCATCGCTGACCCGGTTAGCCTTTACGGCCAGCACGCCCAAGCCGATACCGGGAAAAATATAACTGTTATTGCACTGCGCAATCGGGTACAGCTTACCGTCGTATTCTACCGAGCCGAAGGGGCTGCCAGTAGCAATGATGGCCTGCCCTTTTGACCACTTTAAAACATCCGCCGGATGCGCCTCTACGTGCTTAGAGGGATTACTTAACGGAAAAATAATCGGTCGATCTGTTTGCCTGGACATGGCATCGATAACTTGCTCGGTAAATAGCCCCGCCTGACCGGACACACCGATCAATACATCCGGCTCGGCACAATGAATCACATCCAGCAGCGAAGGATAATCGCCGCTGTACTGCCATTCATCCAGGTGCTGCTGCGGTTGCGCCAGAGCTTGCTGAAAATCACGCAGACCAGACATTGAGTCGACCACCAACCCATGCCGGTCGACCATGAAAATATTTTGTTTGGCCTGCTGTTTCGAAAGCCCTTCTGCCACCATCTGTATAACCACCTGTTCGGCGATACCACAACCGGCTGAACCGGCGCCAACAAACACCACTTTTTGCTGACTGAGTTTTTTGCCTTTTTGGCGGCAGGCTGCTAACAACGTACCGACGGTCACCGATGCGGTGCCCTGAATATCATCGTTAAAACAGCAAATCTGATCGCGATAGCGGCGGAGTAACGGCATCGCATTAGGCTGCGCAAAATCCTCAAACTGCAACATGACACCCGGCCAGCGGCGAACTACCGCCTTTATAAACTTATCCAGGAACTCATCGTACTGCTGCTGATCAATACGCTTATGCCGAGCTCCCATGTACATCGGGTCATTCAGCAATTTTTCATTATTGGTACCAACGTCCAGCATAACCGGGAGTGTATAGGCAGGGCTGATGCCACCACAGGCGGTGTAAAGTGATAGCTTTCCGATAGGAATACCCATGCCGCCGATACCCTGATCGCCAAGGCCTAAAATTCTTTCACCGTCGGTCACCACAATAACTTTAACTTTTTGTTTGGTGGCATTACGCAAAATGTCATCAAGCTGGTCGCGCTCAGAATACGAGATGAACAACCCACGTGAGCTGCGGTAAATATCAGAGAATTTTTCGCAGGCATCGCCAACCGTCGGGGTATAAATGATGGGCATCATTTCTTCCAGATGCTGGGTTAC
>JBNJEJ010000036.1:0-22543 GCA_051745735.1 Pseudomonadota bacterium | reverse complement strand
ACACGACGAGGATTTACACAACATGGCGACCGATAAGTAGTGTTCTTAGAGTTTCACCGCAGGGTGAAGACGATAGTGGTCGGACTGTCGCTATCTCTGCGCCTGTGAGATACTGAACGGACTCTTAAAAGGAAGCTATGATCTAATGGAAACAGTAGCCAGTTCAAGCCATCAGTTACCCGCTTTGCCAACCATGCTGGCAAAGTCTTTACTGACGCTCAATCGGGTCGATAACCAGCGTGCAGAGAAGGATGAACTGCAACATCAGTTTGTAACTGAGGCCGTTTCGGCCAAAAAACTTGCCGCCTATCAGGCAACCTTTGGCGGTTTTGTCAGCGACATGCCGTTGGCATTCTTTTACAGTCTGGCGCAGCGGGTTCACCTGGCTCAAATGTTGGATAATCAGTTTCCGTGGCCGGCTCCGGGCCTGGTCCACGTCAGTAATACCTTACGGCAACATGCCGCTATCGATCCCACACAAGGCTTTCGGCTAGACGCCGTTGTTAAGCTACCGGCTCGCGGGCCTGATGTTTCACCCAGGCGCCTTAGGCCACAGTTTATTGTCACCTTTTATCAACAAGATCAGCAGGTAGTTACCTGTGAGAGTACTTATCAGGTTATGAAAGGCCAGCAGGGTGATGGCGGTCGAAAAAAAGTTGCTCTAAAACCTTTTACGCCTGCGCCTGATTGGCTCCATCAGTGTCATTGGCAGCTAGGTTCCGGTATGGGTCGTCGTTACGCACGAATTTCCGGTGACTTTAACCCCATCCATTTGCATTCGTTTTGTTCGCGTTGGTTTGGCTTTAAAAAACCCATTATCCACGGCATGTACATGATGGCGAGAGCACAGGCAGAAATTGAACGAACGGTTGGTCAGTCGGCCAATTATATTGAGGTTAACTTTAAGCGGCCGGTCATATTACCCGCCCGAGTCCAATTATGGGTCTGTAAAGAAGAAGGCCAGCACCGCTACGAAGTTCGCAGTGCTGACCATAGGCAAGTGCAGCTAGATGGTAAAATCCAGCTGGGAAACTTTTAGTGTTTAATTATTTCGCCATTTTTCATGACAAAGTCGACGTCTTGCAATTGTTTAATGTCATCCAGCGGATTGCCGTCAACCGCGATAATATCGGCGTAATTACCCGCTTTTAACGCGCCCAATTTGTCGTTTTTCAAAATTTCCGCGGCAACCGAGGTTGCAGCCTGAATGGCTTCGTTTTCCGGCATCCCGGCCTCTACCATGTATTGGAATTCGAGGGCATTGTCGCCATGAGCCGAGACCCCACTATCGGTACCAAAGGCAACGTTAACGCCAGCTTTATAGGCTGTCGCAAAGGTTGCTTGAATTAACGGACCAATTTCAGCCGCTTTAGGGCGAACGACATCGGGGAAATAACCATCAATTTTTGCCTTCTCTGCAACAAATTTACCCGCCAGGATGGTTGGGATTAAATAAGTACCTCGTTCTTTCATTGCAGCAATGACCTCATCATCCATGTAGGTACCGTGCTCTACCGTTTTGACACCCGCTTTTACCGCGCGCAACATGCCTTCCTTGCCGTGCGCATGAGCTGCAACATGAAAGTTATAATCGTTGGCTATGTCGATCAGCGCTTCAAGTTCATCACCAGTAAACTGTGGGTTTTGGCCGCTTGCGGCCATACTCAACACGCCTCCGGTGGCAGTGATTTTAATAAAGTCAGCACCTTCTTTATAGTGTTGTCTTACGGCCTCTTTGGCGTCTTCTGCACTATTAATCACACCGTCTACCGGTGATGGACGCCCCATCAATAAATCTTTAACGCCATTAGTTGGGTCCGCATGCCCCCCGGTGGTCGCAAGAGATTTACCCGCGCTGTAAATTCTTGGGCCGGTCACCGTGCCCGCGGCTATGGCATCACGCAGGGCAATGGTCACATTATAAGAGTCGCCGGGATTACGTACGGTAGTAAAACCCGCTTTTAACGTTTTCATACCAAAGTTTTGTGCAATAAGCGCTAGGTCAGCTGGTCCTTGTGTAAAACGGTCCATGTACGCGTCCGGCGCCGACTCTCCGTCTAAATGAACGTGCAAGTCGATTAACCCTGGTAGACATGTCATCGAACTGAGGTCCGTAATCGAAGTGACATTCGGGCGTTGACGCGTAATCTGCTTGATTTCATCGCCTTCAACGGCAATGTAGTGCTCCCCTTTCAGGGCGCCGTCTTCGCTATCGAAAACATCGCCACAATGCAGCCAATCTGCTGCCGCAGCCTGGCTTGTTAGCAACGCGAGACTGACCCCTAACGCTATTTTTTTTATCATTTTTGGCCTCCAAAGGCATGTTGCGTTGTTGTTCTGTTTATTCGTTCCGACATTTTGCCAATGTCTTTTATGACAAGTTTTACTGGGTTGTTCAATAGCTGCGCCAATTTTTATCGATTCGCGTTAAAAAATACACACTTATTGGTATTGCGAATTATTCTCATTGCCATTATCATTACGCTCACTTAACAGCCGTAATCAATCATTTTATTTATCAACATTAACAGGGTACATGATGACTAGAAACGCGATAGCCTTAGCCATTATTGCAGCAATCGGCAGCTCAACAACAGCCTTCGCCGCCGACCAGGCACAAACATCAGACATTAACATTGAAACTCTAAAAATCATTGGCACCAAGGCGGACTCGCGCAGTACTGCCGGTTCCAGCGCGGTGATTGATGAGGAACAGATGCGCATTGAGGTGCCTACAGATATCAATCAATTAATGAAAACCTTACCCGGCATCTATGTGCGTGAGGAGGATGGTTACGGACTGCGGCCTAATATTGGTGTTCGTGCGGCATCTGCTGGCCGGGTAAGCAAGGTCACTCTGCTGGAAGACGGCATCATGATGGCGCCAGCCCCTTATTCTAACCCGGCTGCCTATTACTTTCCGACCACGCTGAGAATGTCTGCTGTCGAAATTTTAAAAGGCGCTCCATTACTGCGCTTCGGCCCGCAAACAACCGGCGGTGTTTTAAACTTAGTCTCAACCCCAATTCCGCAGCAATTTGGTGGTCAGGTACTGACGCAGTTTAGTGAGCACAGTGGACAGGACCTGCACACCTATGTTGGCGGTACCGAGGGGCCATTTGGATTTATGCTAGAAACCGTCCAACGCAACAGTGACGGCTTTAAGTCGATTGATCGTTCAGAGCGCAATACCGGATTCAGTATCCAGGACTATACCGCTAAATTTAAATGGACCGGTGAGCGCAGCAGCGTGCTGACCAAGTTGCAATACTCCGAAGAAGAGAGCAATGAAACTTACCTGGGCTTAACCGACGTAGATTTTAATTTGAATGAGAACCGCCGCTACGGCCTGTCGGAAATCGACCAGATGGACAACTCACATAAAGGTTACAGCGTTCGCTACGCTTACCAGGCCACCGATAACCTGACGCTGAGTGCAACCGGTTACTACAACGAGTTTGCCCGTAACTGGTTTAAACTGGACGGCGGCAATGCGTACATTTCAGCGGCTAATCAAGGCGACGTAGAGGCCTTGGCTATTTTACGCGGTGACCGGGACGAGGCCGGATTAAACTATAAAAACAACAACCGCAGTTATGAGTCAAAAGGGCTGGAACTTAACGCCAAGTGGTCACTCGGCTCCCATTTTATCGAAACCGGAGTGCGCGAGCACAGCGATGAAATGGATCGCTATCAGCCAGTTGCCGTCTATGACCAGGTCAATGGCAGCCTTGTTTACCAACGTGAGATTGCACCTTCGGGGAGCAATAACCGATTAGAGGGCGCTGATGCAACAAGTCTTTGGTTAACCGATCAGTGGCAGGCAAACGAAGACCTAAAAGTTCATCTGATGCTGCGTTATGAAGACGTAGAGTCTTATCGCGATCAATTTGCCACAGCGCAACGAGGCGTGCCTGATAGCACCCGCGCTAACGAAAGCGACGAGTGGTTACCGGGCTTATCGTTCACCTATGATGTGAACAATGACTGGCAAGTGCTGGCCGGTATTCATAAAGGTTTCTCTCCACTTGGCGGGGGCGCGAAAGCCACTCAGGAGCCTGAAACCAGTATCAATTACGAAGCGGGGATACGCTTTAATCAAGGCGCCTTTTTCGCTGAAGCCGTGGGTTTTTACAGTGACTTTAATGACACCACGCAACAATGCTCCATCGCAAACCCTTGCGACAATGGCGCCGAATCAGGTTCCTATGTGCTTGGCGAGTCAACCGTAGCCGGCATCGAATTACAAGCCAGCCATACCTTTGAACTGGAACAGTGGCTAATGCCGGTCGAGCTGGCGTATACCTACAGCGAAGGTGAGATCAGCGCTAACAATGCAGTAACTGGATTGCGCGACGGTGACAAACTGACCGACATACCAGAGAATAGTTTTAGTGCCCGTATAACTCTGGACAATAACAACGGCTGGCTCAACTACGTGGTGGCTAAATACGTTGACGAAATGTGTGTCTCCGTTGGCTGCAACCGCGACGACAGCCAGTTTTCACGCACCGAGTCGCTGTTTGTAACCGACTTTGTCAGTCGTTATGAGATGAACAACGACATGAGCGTTTTCTTTAAGCTGGAAAATGTTTTCGACCAGCAAAAAATCGTTGCCCGTTCGCCTCATGGCGCTCGCCCGAATAAAGAGCAAACCGCTTCTTTTGGTGTTGAATACAGCTTTTAAATAACTCAGGCTCTGTTGAACGGTAGCGGCCCTAAGGCCGTTGCCGTTTTAAGCCAGGCTGATTAAATAATCGGCCAATGCGCCCATACCGGTTTGTTCAACAGCGGCTCGCTGTTCAGCGGCTTGATTGTAGTTGGTATTGGTATTCACATCGTAAACAAACAACTGACCCTGTTTATCTTCAATAAATTCGATACCCGCCACGTCAATATCCTGGCTGCGCAGAAAACTGTGCAATGACTTAATCATTTCATGATCATCAAAGCGTTGGGTAATCACAAATTTATCTTCTACCGCGCACGCATCAGCCGGGCACAATTCAAAACCACCCTGAGTATTCACTTGCACCGCGTAAATAAATTGCTGGCCCACAAACTCAGCTCGGGTGATATGAGGTGTCTTAGGCTCAATATATTGTTGTAACAGCCAGCTGCCGTCGAGGGGCTCATCATGGGGCTCTGTTAGCCACTGCTCAAGCTCTGTCAGGCTTTCAAAACGTTGCACCCCCAACCCTTTGCCACCGCGATTGGGTTTAATGATTAATGGCCATTGATTAAACCGTCTGGCCGCTTCAAGCAGCCGGCTTTTGCCGATTACCGCATGGGTTTTAGGAACCCGCAAACCGGCTCTTTCCAGCGCTGCGTATTGGGACATCTTACAGATTTCCAGAGCCAGCACCGGGCTACCATTCACCACCGTTCGATTTTTACTTTCCAGCCAGATCAACATCAGTTTTGTCAATTCAGGCGCAAAGCGATGACCCCGGGTATGCGAGGAGGCACTCATACGATTATAATAAACGGCGTCTGCTGGCGTTTCAGTGTAAGGCACAGTGCCCTCATCCAAAAACCACTCTTTTGCTTCAACACCGCGCCTGGACAGCTCCTCGCGTAACGGCACTAACCACTCTTCATTTTCATGTAATACAACAATATCCCGCATGCAGTCCTCTGCTGGTTTATTTTTATCTGCAATACATTACACTCGACTCTATAACAATGATCAATTAAAGAAATCATGAAGCATATTGTTTTCGGCCCCAGCGCTGCAGCGCTCGTGTTATTTGTTAGTACCTGGTTTGCCATGCCCACCTCCCCTGCGTTGGCATTGGCAGTCGTTGTCTGGGTGGCGTGGTGGTGGATAAGCGAGTGCATTCCCCTGCCGATTACCTCGCTATTACCCTTTATTTTGCTTCCTACCGCTGGCGTGCTTGCCCCCGACGAAGCAGCTGTCGCCTTAGGCGATGATATTATTTTATTATTTATGGGCGCCTTCATGCTGGCTAAAGCCGTTGAGGCCAGTGGTGTGCATAAGCGTATCGCGCTAGGCCTGGTCAGCAAAATGGGGGCCGGCAACGGTAAAAAAGTCGTGATCGCGTTTATGCTGGCCACTGCTTTTCTGTCCATGTGGATATCAAATACCGCCAGTGTACTGGCTTTGCTGCCTGTCGCCCTGGCCTTAATTGATGCCAGCGATGACAAAAACTTTCAGCGCGCTTTACTGCTGGGGCTTGCCTATGCCGGCTCATTGGGCGGTGTGGCGACCTTGGTGGGAACACCGCCCAACCTAATTTTTGCCTCAATTTATCAGAACATCAGTGGTCAGGAATTCGGCTTTGCCCGCTGGTTATCTATCGGTTTACCCGTTGTTGTACTGGGCTTACCGATTATTGCTCTCTGGCTTACCCGTAACGTCAAATTGGATAAGCCCCTCGAATTACCTAAAAACGACGCGATGACCCACTATGAAAAACGGGTGTTGATGGTTTTTGCAGCGGTTGTACTGTTATGGGTAACCCGCACCAGCCCGTTCGGTGGCTGGACTTCGTGGTTCGGTCTTAGCAGCTTAAATGACGCTACAGTAGCGCTTGCCGGTGTTATTGCTATGTTTGTCATTCCGTCCGGCAACGAAAAAAATAAAAGACTCTTGGACTGGAATCTCGCTAAAGATATTCCCTGGGGCATTTTGTTGTTGTTTGCCGGCGGCATTTGCCTGGCCAAAGGCGTTATGCAAAGCGGCTTGGGCGATATTATTGGCGAGTCCCTGACGGCTCTCGGCGGGCTGCCTATCTGGCTGCTGATTTTTGTGCTTTCGGTATCCGTTTCGTTTGTCACAGAAGTTACCTCGAATACCGCCACAGCCACCTTACTGATGCCGATACTGGCCTCAACGGCCAGCGCCCTCAACCTACCCATTGAAATACTGATGATCCCGGCGGTTATTGCCTGTAGCTGTGCCTTCTGCATGCCGGTTGCTACTCCACCCAACTCCATCGTCTTCGCCTCTAACCGCATTTCCATTAAAGAAATGGCGCGCGAAGGCGCTATCCTTAATGTCTTATTAGCGGTGGTATCCACCTTTGTGGTGCTGGTGTTTGTCTGAATACGCTGAAGTTGTAATTAAACTAGAGTAAACTGCATTGATGGTGTTGGTGCAATGAAACTGAAATCTGAGTTTGTTAAAAAAGCGTAGTTTTCATCTAATAAGGACAGTTCATGCGAGTTTTTACGGCGTTTATTCTTTTCCTGGTCAGTTTTGCAAGTCAAGCCGGCACAACAGAGCAAACTGTCGTGCTTATTTCCATTGATGGCTTCCGGTATGACTATATTGAGCAACATAACGCCACAAACATTGCCGAAATTGCTGCCAGCGGAGTACGCAGTGACGGATTAATTCCGGTATACCCGTCTAAGACCTTTCCCAATCATTTATCCATCGTCACCGGTCAGTATCCATCTAATCACGGCCTTGTTGACAACAATTTTTACGACACCGAACGTAAGCAGCAGTATCACATGGGAGACGGTGTAGAGGACAGCAGTTGGCTCACTACCCTGCCTATCTGGAACCTGGCTGAGTTTCAGGGTGTCAAGGCAGCGACATTTTTCTGGCCAGAGTCTGAAGCTCGCATTAACGGCCGTACGGCCAGTTACTATTACCATTACAGCACCCCCGCACCTAACCGCCAGCGGGTAGAGCAAATCATCGACTGGCTGAAGTTACCCGCGGCGGCACGGCCGCGCCTGGTTACCGGTTATTTTTCGGTGGTTGATAGTATGGGGCATCGGTTCGGCCCGAATTCTCGTCAGGTTAAAGGGGCTGTACAGCATATTGATCAGTTGATTGGTGAATTATGGCAGCGCCTTCAAAACGAAGTCGACGTGCCGGTTAATTTGATTTTAGTATCTGATCACGGCATGTCAGAGATCAAAGCTGCAGAAATGATCGAACCCGAATCGCTGCCAATTGATGACCAGCTGTTTAAAACCGTGAATTCACAAACGCGGTTTTTAATTTATCCCCTGGAAAACACCACTGACGAACAGATTGAACAGTTGCGCAGCAATCTGGAGAACATGGACAATAAAGCGTTTTATCTTGAGTCTGAATCGCAGCTGCAACAATTAGCCGTTGCAGCCGGTCCGCGCAAACCAGCCATTATTCTAGGTACTAACGCGCCGGTAACTTTTGCCACCCGACCTGTACAAGACCGTTCTGACGGGGGCACACACGGCTACCACTCCAGTCGTGAAATGGACGGTATTTTTGTTACAGCCGGGCCTGCGATAAACAGTGACGCTGAGCTGAAGCGCTTCAGCAACATTCACATCTATCCCTTCATGGCGGAGCTTTTAGGACTTAAACTGATGACCGAAATTGACGGCGATAAAGAGTTTTTATCGCCGCTGATTAACTAACAACTGCAACTAACCGGGCAGCGCTAATCAGCAAGGCGCTGCCCCTCGTCAAGCTGATAGTAATCACAGATTGTTTGCCAGGCGTCTGCAGCACTGTCAACTATAGTAAACAGGTCTAGATCTTTCTCACCAATGGCGCCTTCTTCGACCATCACATCAAAGTCAATGAGGCGACGCCAAAACTCCGAGCCGACCAAGATGATAGGAACCGGATCGGATTTTTTTGTTTGCACTAAGGTCAGTGTTTCAAACACTTCATCCAAGGTTCCGAAACCGCCCGGAAAGGCCACAAGGGCTCGGGCTCGTTGTAGAAAGTGCATTTTCCGAATGGCAAAATAATGGAACTGAAAGCAATACTCAGGAGTAATGTAAGGGTTTGGGCGCTGCTCTTTTGGCAATACAATATTAAAGCCAATACTTTTACCACCTGCTTCCATGGCCCCGCGGTTAGCGGCTTCCATGACGCCGGGGCCACCGCCGCTAACAATCATTAAGTTATCGTCTTTATGGGTCAGGTTGTAGTCGGTGGCTATGTGGCTGAAATCCATTGCCTGCTGGTAATAGCGACTGTTTTTTAAAGCGCGCTGGGCCCTCCTTAAATTGCCCTTTAAACTGTCATCGTCGGGAGCATCAGCGAGTGCCTGTTCGGCAATGCGTTTGTCGTGTTGCGCTTGCTCAGGTGACAAAAAACGCGCGCTGCCAAACACTACAATGGTCGCATCCACCTGATTCTGCGCCAGTGTCAGCTCGGGCTTTAAGTATTCAAGCTGCAACCTGACGGGCCGCAAGTCATCCTGCAGTAAAAAGTCGGGGTCCGCGAAAGAGAGCTTATAAGAGCCCTGTCCTTCTATTTTAGCGACAGCCGCTTCCGATTGCTTGGCTGATTTTAGCCGGCGTCGGTGCAGTTCTTCATTTTCTGTCATATCTTCTCCTGCATCATAAAACTTTTTTGATTAATAGCCGATAGTTATGATACTAGTTTTACACAAAAAGTTAGCGTATCGTTTAGCTAATTGAAGTCGTTTAAATTCAGGTGGTTTGGATGTTGTTAACTAAAGGAAGAGTCAAGGCGTTATTAGAATCCTACAGTCGCGGTGAGATCAGTGCAGACGAAGCTCCCGAATGGATGCAACCCTTATTTGATACTACAGACGACTCTTCAGCCACCTTATTTTCGATTGCCGATACCAGTATTGATTCCATTCGAAACGTGGTTCGTTTCGGCCGTGAAGGTCTGACTTTTCAGGAGCAAATTAGCGACCTACAGTCCGACTCCGAGCAACTGGCCACAGCCGTTGAAGAAATGTCGTCTTCGGCAACTCAGGTCGCCTCTTACGCCGAGCAGGTATTATCATCTGCCGAAAACTCCGCTAAAGATGCCGACAGCGGCTTGCAAAAGCTAAAAACGTTAGTCAGCCACATGAGCGAGGTTGAGTCGTCAATCTCTCAGGTAACCGAACATACCCGTGCTTTTGTCAGTCAGACCGAGCGCATCACTCACTTGACTCAAACCGTTAACGAGATCGCTGATCAAACCAATTTACTGGCTTTAAACGCAGCTATCGAGGCTGCCCGGGCCGGCGATGCCGGTCGCGGCTTTTCAGTTGTGGCTGATGCGGTGCGCGAACTCGCTAACCGCAGCTCCGAAGCCGCCACAGAAATTGACACCATTGTAAATGACGTGGTGAAAGGCGCACGCGGTATCGAATCGGTTATCGAAAGCAGTAACGAAGCGCTGGCCGATTCACGAGAAGATCGTGAACAAGTTTGTGAGATTTTGGAACGAGCTAAGAATTCTGCTGAAGAAAACTTATCAGCCACTACCGAAGTTTCTTCCGCTACCCGCGAACAGTCGAACGTGGCAACCGATATGGCTGAACGACTGCAACATGTATCCGATGCCGTTAAGGCCACCAATAGTTCGTTTGACGATATTTCCAAAGTGATGCGGCAATTGCGCGAAAATCAACTGTCGACGTTGCATGCCCTGCCCGATGACCAGCCGGAGATGCTGCTGCGCTTAGCAAAATCAGACCATATCGTTTGGGTGGATAAAGTCATTCGTTACTCTTTGTTTGGCCAAACCTCACTAACCGAAGCGGAAGTGAAAGATCATACCCAATGCCGCCTCGGTAAATTTTTGGACTCTAGCAAGGGTCAGCAACTGTTAGCGGATAAACCGAACTTCGGTGAGCTGTATAATACCGTGCATCCGAAAGTTCATCAGCTGGGCCGTAATATTTTCGCCAAGTCAAAACAAGGGGCAAGTCACGACCAACTTGAGCCCATGGTTGAAGAACTGATTGCCACCTCTGACCGCGTTGTCGGGCTACTGGACGAATTTATCGGATAAACGACAACCTCTTTGATACGGAGCTACCGGTGAGCGAACAACTGGATCAATCCTTTAAGACACTAAAACAGACGATACCGCTGTTACTGAAGCACAAAATACCTGCGGTACCGACCAATTATGCGCTTTGGTACACATACGTTGATAAAGCCAACAGCGCCTTAAACAAGGAGATTGAGCAAGCGCTGGCCGATGGCCGACCGTTTTCTAAGATTTACAGCAAGGAGCTTTACCGAAAACATTTAGCCGACAAAGAAGAACTTAACGGCTGGCAACTGCGACAAAATGTCGAAGCCATGTTAATCGAATTATCTCAGTCTGTTTCTGACACTAAAACCAACACCCAGGGCTTCAAATCGACCATGGATAGTTGCCTTGACGATCTTAATAAAGTCGAAAAAGAAGGTTGGTCGATGGACGAGGTCATGCATCTTGTCCGCACCATGGTCAGAGAAACTCAAGCCATACACAACTCAACCCTAGATTTCTCCACCTCGCTGCAAAAAGCTGAACAAGAAGTCGCCCGCCTGCGCCAAGAACTGGAAAAAAGTCAGCATGATGCTTTTTATGACGCACTCACCGACTTATACAACCGACGCTACCTGGACCAAGAGATTCATTCAATTAGCGAACAACAGCAAGCGTGTCTGATTATGCTGGATGTTGACTTCTTTAAAGAAGTTAATGATCAATACGGCCATCAAATGGGCGACCGGGTGCTTAAGGCTATTGCTAAAAAATTAAAAGAAAAATGCCAGAATAACGCCATCCCCTTTCGCTTTGGTGGCGAAGAGTTCGCTATTTTAATGCGCGGAGCAACATTGCAACAAGCAATCCACAAAGCGGAATTGTTACGCCAGGCTCTGGCAAAAATATCGGTCTTAGACCGTCGCTCCAATCAGCGCATTAAAGGTATTACCGCATCCTTTGGCGTTGCCGCTTACCAACCCGGCTCACGCTCATCAGATTTGCTCGAAACTGCCGACCGCCAACTCTATCAGGCTAAGCGTCTGGGACGTAATCGCGTCATGCCGATGCGAGGCTAAAATGCGCGACAGGCTGGCCTTACCCCTGATCATTTTCTGCCAACTGCTGGGGACGTCACTGTGGTTCAGTATTAACGGCGTCTGGTTACCATTGGCCAATGAGAAGCAGCTTACCGAAGCTGACCTAGGTGCTTTTACCTTAGCCGTTCAACTCGGGTTTATTGTTGGCACACTGACATTAGCACTCACTGGCATCGCCGACCGTTATCGGGCCAGTCGCATCTTTTTACTGGCCTGCCTATGCGGCGCTGTGTTTAACGGCCTGTTTGTGGTCGGCATCGAGCATGGATTGTTAGCCGATTTGCTGCGCTTTTTGACCGGCCTCAGTTTGGCCGGAATTTACCCAATGGGTATGAAACTGGTGATTAGCTGGGTTCCTCGTTATGCCGGCAGTGCCTTATCCTGGTTACTGGCGATGCTGACCTTAGGTACCGCTTTGCCTCATTTAATGCGTGGCATGACACTTGATTTTAACTGGCAACTTCCCTTGTACGGCTCCTCCCTGCTGGCAGTTGCAGCCGGTTTACTGGTTGGCTGGCTGGGAAGTGGTCCGCATTTACCGGCAACTGCGCCAAAGGCGGCGCTGAGCTCGGGTTTAACGGCACTTAAGAATACCAACTTCAGGGCTGTCGCAATGGGCTACTTCGGGCACTGTTGGGAACTGTACGCATTTTGGATGTTGGTTCCGTTACTGGCATTAAAACCTCTGGTAGACCTTAATCTTTCATTAAACGCACTGCCCTGGCTGGCTTTTGCCATCATTGCCATAGGTAGCCTGGGCTGTATCTCCGGCGGTGCAATTAGTCAACGCATTGGGGGCGTAAACACCGCCCGTATCGCATTACTTAGCTCAGGAGGCATTTGTTTATTATACCCCTGGCTTGCCCAGCTGTCCGGCGGGATTGTGATAATGGTCTTGTTACTGTGGGGTCTGATGGTTATTGCTGATTCTCCCCAGTTTTCAGCGTTAGCCGCTCAATACGCACCGCAGCACCAGGTCGGCTCGGCGCTGGCAGTGATGAACGCCATTGGTTTTTCGCTGACTCTACCAGCTATCGCGATCACCAGTCATCTGTGGTCGATACAAAACGAATGGGTTAGCTGGTGGCTCTTACCCGGCCCTGTGATTGGTGTTTGGGCGATGCGCCGGCTATCTTCTGGTACTGTTAGTTTGTCCCATTAAATTGAAAGGACTGAAAGCATGAGTTTAAAGATTATCAAGCACCCGCTGGTTCAGCATAAGCTGGGCCTTATCCGCAAAGCTGGCATTTCCACCAAAAACTTCCGTGAACTCGCTAATGAAATCAGTAGTTTGCTGACCTATGAAGCGACCAGTGACTTTGTCCTTGAGCGCTGTGAAATTAATGGCTGGAATGATGAAGCCATTGAAGTGGAGCAACTCAAGGGCAAAAAAGTGACCGTGGTACCGATTCTGCGCGCCGGCATTGGCATGCTCGATGGTGTTCTCGATCTAATTCCCGGTGCCAAAGTCAGCGTCGTCGGCCTGTACCGCGATGAACAAAGTCTTACACCGGTAAGCTACTATGACAAGTTTGTAGATGCTCTGGACGAGCGTATCGCCATTGTGATTGACCCCATGCTGGCAACCGGCGGTACCATGATAGCGACACTGGATAGTCTCAAAGAAAAGGGCTGTAAGGACATTCGCGTGCTGGTACTGGTGGCAGCCCCCGAGGGCGTTGCAGCGGTATTGGAGAAGCATCCGGATGTACGAATTTTTAGTGCTTCACAGGATCAGCGACTTAACGATGATGGCTACATTATGCCGGGCCTGGGAGACGCTGGCGATAAGATTTTTGGCACCCGCTAAAGCGGTTTACTGGCTCAGCCTGGTTTGCGGCTGATCAAACTTTGTTCCCCGCCAACTTGACGAAAAGCCTTTCTGCGTCCATGGTTTTATTATTAATTTGTGAAAATTTAAAGTGAGGGAGCATGAGCAAAGTTATCGTTGTAGGCGCTGGTCTGGGAGGCGTATCAGCCGCTTTTGAATTGCGCGAGGAACTACCTGAAAGCGCGACCATTGAAGTGATTCACGAAGGTGAAGAGTTTAATTTTGTTCCGTCTAATCCCTGGGTTGCGCTGGGCACTCGCCAGCGTGACCAGGTAGTAATGCCGATCGCGTCAATATTTGACAAGCACGATATTGAGTTTAATGGTTCGGGGATTGCTAAAATTGACGCCGAGCAGCGTAAGCTCGTACTCGGTGACGGCAGCGAGCGCGAATACGACTTTCTGGTTTTATGCACTGGTCCTAAACTCGCCTATGATGCAATTGAAGGCGCAGGCCCGGAGCAAGGCTATACCCAGTCAATTTGCACGGTTGATCATGCCGTAAAGGCTCATCAGGCTTACGAGAAACTGCTGGAAGACCCGGGTCCTGTGCTGGTCGGAGCGTTACCGGGCGCTAGCTGTTTTGGTCCAGCCTACGAATACGTGTTATCGCTGGAATATCAGCTCAGGCAACTAAAAATTCGCGATAAAGTTCCAATCACCTTCGTCACTCCAGAGCCTTATCTGGGCCACATGGGACTCGGCGGGGTCGGCGACTCAAAAGGACTAATGGAGCACAAATTCCGCGAGAGTGGTATCAAATGGATTTGTAACGCCAAAGTCAATGAGTTCACCTCGGATCAAGCCTCATTTGAGGTGCTGGATGAGCAGGGAGAGATAAAAAGCAGCGAGCAACTGCCTTTCAACCTGGCCATGTTTTTACCACCTTTTAAAGGTGTTTCGGCAGTTGCTGACGTCACCGACTTATGCAACCCCAAAGGTTTTGTTACAACGGATAAGTACCAGCGTTCACCCACTTATCCGGAGATTTATGCAGCCGGCGTTTGCGTTGCCATGGCGCCCATAGAGGAGACCCCCGTACCGGTTGGCGCCCCGAAAACCGGCTTAATGATAGAATCAATGACGACAGCCATTGTTAACAATATTAAAGCCAGCCTGAACGAAGATGAGATTTGGGCTGAACCTACCCTAAGTGCACTCTGTTTGGCTGATATGGGTAACACAGGCTCTGCCTTTTTAGCGGTGCCGCAAAATCCACCACGAAATCAAAACTGGACTGGCTCTGGGCGTTGGGTACACTGGGCCAAGGTTGGCTTTGAAAAATATTTTATGTATAAAGTACGTCACGGTAACAGTCAGCCAATTTATGAAAGTTTTGGTTTACGCATGATGGGGCTTCGACGCCTTAAGTCTGAGCAGCCGGAACAACAAAAAGAGAAAGACTCTTAAGGGAACAGAAACAATGCATTACTTAGTGATGGTTTTTATGCTGTGCTTTAGTGCAGTGAGTTTTGCCAATGACCATGTGGTGGCCGATAGCAAAAAGGCGGTGACTGAATTTTTATACGGCGCCAGCATTAATGACCCCGCCGCACATGATAAATTCTGGGCTGATGAGTTAACCTATACCAGCTCGAGCGGCAACCGTTTTGGTAAAGATCATCTCATGTCCAATCTGAGTGATGCTGAGCCCAAAAAACCCGAAAATATCCGTGTCTGGTACAGCGCCGAAGATATTGAGATAAAGACCTTTGGTGAAGCGGTAATCTTTAACTTTAAGCTGGTTGCTGAAAAAAAGGACAAGGTTACTGAGTACTATTATAATACCGGCGTGTTAATCGAACGGGATGGCCGCTTCCAGGCAGTTAACTGGAACGCGACCCAGATTCCTAATTAACGACTTCAGTCCTTTGGACTTAAGTCGCCGTGTAAAAACTTACACACAAAGACTACCTTGCCATAGCGCTCAAAGGACCATTTAATGCACCGCTGTAAAGCCTGCATTACTTGGTCATAGTCGCCAAAAACTTGGGTGCTTAAGGTATTCGTAATCACTGTTATATCCGGTGTTTGATTAAGCTGGTCAATAAATTCTTTAATTGGCTCAACATAATTATCTGCAAGTGGGTACTTACTCATTTCAACGGTTAGCTTCATTGTTATAACCCCCTGTTTTACTTAAAAACATTATTATACACGTTCCTGTTAAAACCGTGTCGGCTGAAGTAACTTACTGAGCGGTGTAACCACCGTCAATGACCAATTCAGTACCGGTTACAAATTTCGACTCGTCGGACGCCAGATACACCACGCCGTGAGCAATATCTTCAGGCTCACCAACGTGACCAACAGGATGGCGGCTATCAAGCTCCTTACGAAATTCATCAACACCCTGAGGCGAATCTTTACCCAGTTGTTCAACGAGGGGAGTCCAGATAAAGCCAGGATGCACCGAATTGACTCTGATTTTTTCCTTTGCGTAAAGTAACGCGTCGTTTTTGCTCATCAGCCTGACAGCACCTTTGGAGGCGTGATAAGGCGGTAGGTCAGCGGCACCTATCAGGCCATAAATCGACGACAAGTTGATGATACTCCCCGCACCTGCCTGCTTCATTGCCGGGACAGCATGTTTGGTGCAGAAGAATACCCCGTTAACATTAACATTAATGACGTTATTCCATTCTTCTTTGCTGATTTCATGAGTCGGCTTATTCACCCCGGCAATACCGGCATTATTGACCAGAATATCAATTGAGCTAAATTCAGTTTTAATATCTGAAAATGCGTTACTGACGTTGTCTTCGTCAGACGTATCGATGTGCCAATACTGCGCAGTACCGCCAGCGGCTTTGATTTCATCGACCACCTTTTTACCATTTTCGTCGTCAATGTCAGTAACTGCAACCTTGGCTCCTTGTTCTGCCAATGCTAAGCAAATGGCTCGGCCAATACCCAGCGCACCACCAGTAACGACAGCGACTTTATCTTGTACTCGTTTCATTGTTATCTCCTTATTGACTGTTCTTTACTTGAGTATGGTTCATAGCTGAACAGTTTGCGAGGGCTCACAGCTTATCGCAGTAGTTCTTCGTAGAGCAAACAAACAAAGCCAGGGTGTGCGGTCAGGCCAAGGATGGTAACGAGTAAGATGTCGAGGAGGCGTATTTGAGCACCCTGCGCGTAGCTCAACGCATAAGCGACAAAAATGCAAACCAGCGGTAGGATCAAAAATTTGGGACGGCTTACGCCAATGAGATGGTGCATCCAGATACCCGTCAACTAAGTTGACGGGTATCTGTCATTGTTTACCATTGCACAACGATTACGCAGCTTTCTTCTCACTGATGTACTCGTCAATGAATTGCTCAAGAATATTGAGTGGTACCGGGCCACTGCCCAGCACAACGTCGTGGAATTCACGAATATCGAACGCGTCGCCAAGCTCCGTCTTCGCCTTTTCGCGCAGTTCCATGATCTTAATCATACCAATTTTATAAGCCGTCGCTTGGCTTGGCATAACGATGTGTCGCTCGACCATCTTCACAGCGTCTGCTTTGGCATTTGGCGTATTCGTTACGTAAAAATCGATACCCTCTTCACGGGTCCATTTCTTGTCATGAATACCGGTATCAACAACCAGACGAACAGCACGCCACAGCTCCATCGCTAAGCGACCAAAATCAGAATAGGGGTCTTTGTAAAGGCCAATCTCTTTTGGAAGCTTTTCTGTATAAAGCCCCCAACCCTCAGTATAGGCCGTGTAACGACCGTATTTTCTGAAGCTTGGAATGCCCTCCAGCTCCTGCGCCATAGCGATTTGCATATGATGGCCGGGAATACCTTCGTGATAGGCCAGAGCCTCCATCTGATAGGTCGGCATGGAACCCATATCGTACAGGTTGGCGTAATAAGTACCCGGACGTGAGCCGTCCATTGATGGCTGCTGGTAAAACGCCTTGCCTGCGGATTTTTCACGGAAAGGTTCAACGGCTTTTACAATTAAATCGGCTTCTGGCTTATTAAGAAACAGCTCATCAAGGCGCCCACGCATGTTGTCAATGTACGCAGTTGCCTCATCCATGTAGCGCTTGCGACCCTCTTCTGTTGCCGGGTATATAAAGTCTTCATTATTGCGCATATGCACAAAGAATTCTTGCAACGAGCCACTAAAGCCGACCTTCTCCATGATCACGCGCATCTCATCGTGAATGCGCGCCACTTCATCGCGACCGATTTGGTGAATTTCTTCTGCCGTTAAATCGGTGGTGGTAGTGCGCTGTAGCGCATTATTATAAAACGCTTCGCCGTCAGGAAATTTCCAGACACCATCTTTGGTGGTTGCAAGCTCCGCGATTTCCTGAACTTCGCTAATCAAGTTTTCGTAAGCGGGCTCTACCGACTCCAGCATCGCTTTTTTCGCAGAAGCCATTAAGGAATCATGTTGAGCTTCGTCAATGTCCAGTGTCTCAAGTTTTTTCGAAAAGTCAGCCCATAGCGCGCTAGGTTCACCGTCTTCGAAAGGTGCACCGGAAATAATGTTTTCGCTGTCGTTAATAACGTACGGATAAACAAATTTCGGCGCAATAATGCCTTCATCTGCACGGATTTCCAGGTTTTCAGCCAGTTGTTCAAATAATTTGGGCAAACCATTCAGCCGCGCAATATAATCCTCGGCATCGTCAACTTCGCTGATCCCATGTTGGTTTATCAGCAGTGAGGCAACGCTCGAATGCATACCGAACATTTGATTAACCGGGTAGTTGTAATGGCGCCATTTAAAGTCGGCAATATCATTCTCTAGCTGCTGTTTCATCAATAGCCAGCTAATGCGCGTCTGCTGATTAAGCTTTGACTCATCAATCGCCATCACCCGTGCCAACTGCTCTTTCTGAAACGCCAGATCTTCCTCTGCCCGTTGTTCAGAAATATCATCCCACTTGTCTTGATCCTCTTTGATGCCAAGGTAAGACTGATACATGGGGCTACGCATAACGGTTTTGGTAAAAATATCTTCGAACAGTTCATTGGCTTTTTCGGATTCGGTCTGCTGCGTACCCTGATCAGCCGTTTCAGCCGCCGCCATTTGCGTTTCAGCGGTTGGTGTGGCCGTTTCAGTGCCAGCCGTTTCGTTTTTAGGTTCTTCAGAACAGGCACTGGTCATTAACACCAGCGAGACAGCCAGTGCAATACGTTTATATTCAAACATTTGTTGTTCTCCTTTTAGTTTATACAATTAATATCTGTTATACCGTAGGATGTCAACGCGCAGTCTAACACAGGGGGGTAATTATGGTGCGTCCGGGAACTCTTCGTTGACCACCACTTTGTTACGGCCACTTTCCTTGGCCTGGTAGAGAGCATCGTCCACTCGCTTCAGCAACGTATTGGGCGTGTCCCCCGTACGAAAGTCGGTGATGCCCAGGCTAATGGTTATGACTCCCACTTTGGTAAAGGGCTTTTCCTCAATACAGCGACGCAGTCGCTCCCCTACCTGGGCGGCCTCGGAGAGGCTGGTTTCCGGAAGGATGACGATGAACTCCTCACCGCCCCAACGAGCCAAAAAATCGGGCTCACGCATTTGCCCGGTCAGCCGTTTGGACAGCTCCATCAGCACCCGGTCGCCGGCGTCATGCCCGAAGGTATCGTTTACTTTCTTGAAGTGGTCCAGATCAATCATCGCCAGCGCGATTTCATTACCATAACGTGCGTGGTAAGCCAGCGCACGTTCCATCTCACCATCAAAGCTCTGTCGATTATGAAGACCGGTGAGCTTATCCGTATTAGCCTCCTGCTTCAGTAACTCTTCCAGCTGCTTTTGTCTGGCGATGTCCAGTCCTACACCCAGTAGGTAAGTCTCACCCTTCAGTTCAACCCGCAAGCCGTTAAACAAATAAGGGATTTCGCCCTCAACCGTGCACAGCTTGCTTTCGATTTCTGCGCTGCCCTGCGCAAAGACTTTGGCGATGGTTTCAGCGATACGACCTTTCTCTTCCTGCGGGAACAACGCGCAGCCGTTAAGGCCGTCAAGATCCTCAGAGCTACGGCCCGTTAGCTCTTCCATTTTATCATTCCATTGTACCAAATGACCCTTTTTATCGCAGATGTAGAAAAGCCCTGGCAGACTGTCCATAATGGATTCGGATAGTTTTTTTTCTTTTCGCAGTTCATCTTCCAATCGGCGCTGTTCGGTAATGTCCAAAACCGTGCCTAACATGCGTAGCGGCTTGCCATCAGTATCGAATTCTGTGTTGCCGCGCTCAAGCACGGTACGCTGTTCGCCGTCGGGCCGTATTATCCGATGCTCCACCTTGTAAGGTTCGCCTTTTGCCGAGCTGTCGAGCGCCGCCTGCACCTTCGCTCGATCATCGGGATGCACGGCGGTCTTGAACGATTCAAGGCTCGCCCCCCAGTCTTCCCGGCTCAAACCGAAAATGCGGTAAACCTCGTCGGACCACCAGATGTCCTTGCTGCGCAAATCAAAAGTCCAGCTACCCAAATGAGCGAGCTGTTGGGCCTTAACGAGTTCCTGCTGATGAGTGAACACGCCCGCCCCCTCTTTACGATCGCTGATATCACGCACTAGCGCCTGCACCAATGCGCCGTCGTCTAAATCGACCCGGCTCAGCAACACTTCGGCGGGAAAATCGACACCGTCCCAGGTCCGGTGACGCCACTCAAAAAAGGCCTGGCCTTGACTCAGAGCCTCGTCAATATGCTCTGATGCCGCCTTGCGGCTGGGCTGACCATTAGGTTGATAAGGGGGCGATAAGTCAGCTGGATGAAGCGTCACAAAAGTATCCACATCTGGCACCCGAAACATTGCCAGCGTCGCTGGATTGCAATCCTCGAACCTGTCTTCCTTAAACAACATGATGGCATCGCGGGATTTCTCGAACGCTAATTGGTACTTTTGTTGTTTCCAGCCTTTATCTTGCTGGGCCATCTTCATATCCTTACCACATGCCATGGTTGCTCCTTTAACTCTGAGCTGTGCTCAGATTATTCCGACAGACATCCGGAGACCGGCGTAACTACCATTTCATCCAGCGCACAAATTCGGAGGCCGGCATGGGCTTGGCAAAGTAATAGCCTTGGGCGGTATCAACTCCCTGTGATTGCAAAAAGTCTGCCTGGGATTTGTGTTCTACGCCCTCGGCTACAAGGTCCATATGAAAATGACGTGCCAAAACAATGATGGCTTCGACGATTCCTACACCATCTTCATCATCCGGGATCCGGTCAATAAAGCTCTTGTCGATCTTGAGCACATCGACCGGCAGGTGGTGCAAATAGCTGAGTGATGAGTATCCCGTGCCAAAATCATCTATTGCGATTCGCGGCCCCTTGTCCCGGAGCTCGCGCAAACGATCCAACAGCACGCCAGTTACCTCGCCAAACATGGTTTCGGTCAATTCAAATTTCAGGTTCTCGGGGGGCACTCGATGACGGCTCCAGAGCTCAGTCAGGAGTTCGACAAAATTAGGCCTTGCCACGTCGGCCGGCGTGATATTGATGGCTATTATGAAATCCGGCTGCCGTTCTCGCCACTCCGAAAGCACACGGAACGCCTGTTCGAGTACCCAGCGGGTGATTTTCAGGATCAGGTCGCTCTTCTCCGCAATTGGAATGAACTCTGCTGGTGAGACCATCAGTCCTGAGGGCCGGCGCCAGCGGACCAATGCCTCGGCACCGATCACAACCTGGTCAGCGAGGCGAAGCTGAGGCTGAAACCACAGTTCCAGCTCACCATCGTCCAGGCCTTTGGAAAGCTCGTTCTCAGTCCGGAAGTGCCAAACCGCCTGTTCTTGCGCAGTTCGTGAGTACATGGTGGGCTCACCATCACCATTGGCTTGCCCTGCGGCGGCGGTCGCAGCGTTAATCAGGCCGACCGCATCGTCGGAATCATCGGGCCAGATACCGACTCCTACCTTGGGGCGGAGCCGAATCTCTTCTTCGCCGATGCGCAGCGGCGCCTCTCTAAGATCGTTTATTTTTCGGGCCAGCGTCATCATTGTCTCGAAACTAGTCCCGAGTGGCAGCATGATACCCCAGTCACCCGTTGACAACCGTGCCGGTTCGATGTCATCCCCGAAGCATGACCGAAGCCATGAAGACAGCTCCCGGGCGGCGGCTTCCATGCCCATATTCCCCAGTGATTCGGTAATGCTGCGCATCGCCAAGCGGACCACCACTAAAAACATCTTATCATCTTCACGAGAAGCACCTCGCAGCGCTATATCCACACGATCCTCAAACAGCGGACGATTGGCAAGCCCCGTCACACTGTCGTGATTGATGGTGTAGGCCAGGTGGTCAGACTGCTTCAGCGACATCCGGCGCGCGCGCAGAAGAATGCGTGCCCGCTCCACCAATTCCAGCGGATTGGTCGGTGTTACCACAAACTCATCAATCACCTCGGAATCTGCCTGAATGCGCTGACGCAGACTGTTCTTAGCTAACACCAACATCACCGGCAGTAAGGTTGGCTCGACCCGTTGCTTTGCCCCGACCAGCGCCGTTCTCCATTTTTTCAGACCTTCTACATCGATTATGGTCAGGTCGAACTCAGGCATTGAATCGGGCACATCGGTAACAGACTCAACCCTAAAGTGAGATTCCAGAATGTTCATCAGCTGCTTACGATTACCCGGGCTGGTTACGGCCAGAAGTACCTTATCAACATTGTCCTCAGCTTGGCTTTCTACCGGATCGGCCGAGGGGCTGTCTGGCGGGGTATCAGGTTTCGATGACATAGGCCTTCCTAACGACTTGGCCCGTGGTCGGTCTGTGGCTCACTCTTTGGCAGACCGGGGAACATAGCACCTACTCGCAGGATATCGTCGTGCAACTGCACCCCCTCAGAAGAAATGCTGAAACGTCGTGGATACGGGGAAAAGTTACCGGTGCGTTTTTTCAAAAATCCGAGGGCGCGGCCAAGCCCACCGTC
>JBNJEJ010000035.1:0-23927 GCA_051745735.1 Pseudomonadota bacterium | reverse complement strand
GCAAAGGGCAGATAAAATACGATCAGGAAAACCGGAATTAACACAATCCGGAAGCTGGTCAACAGGTTGGGGATATTCCATTTCATTATCCGCTGGGTCCTTGTAAGATTTTACTCATTTCGAAATGAATAATAAATTTTTTCCGCTAACGCCCGGCTGATGCCCGGAACATTGGCTAACTGCTCAATACTAGCGTTTTTTACCTCATGTAATCCACCCAGATTTTTTAATATTTTTTGACGTCGCTTAGCGCCAATGCCCTCAATCTGCTCTAGGCTGGATGTTCTTTTCGCTTTGCCGCGTTTCAGGCGGTGCCCGGTAATGGCAAAACGGTGTGATTCATCACGGATATGCTGGATTAAATGTAAGGCGCTGGCGTCTTTGCTGAGCGGAATGGTTTCGTGGCTGCCGGCCATTATCAGGGTTTCCAGCCCGGGCTTACGCGATTCCCCTTTTGCGACACCGATCAGCATGGGTGCGTCTTTGCCCCAGTCGGCAAAATACTTTTCTGCCTGTGCCAACTGACCCTTACCGCCGTCGATAAACAGGATATCCGGTATATTGCCCGCCTCTTTGGCGTTTTCATAGCGCTTGGCAAGTGCTTTTGCCATGGCGGCATAGTCATCACCGGGGGTGATGCCGTCGATGTTATAACGGCGATAATCGGTTTTTTTCGGTCCGCTCTGGTCAAACACCACACAAGAAGCGACGGTTTGCTGGCCCATGGTATGACTGATATCAAAACATTCCATCCGCTGAATTGGCACACCCAGCTCCAGCACCTGCTCCAACGCGTGAGTCCGGCGGTTCATGGTGCTTTGCTGATTTAATTTACTCTCCAGTGCGTTAACGGCGTTTTTCTGCGCTAACATTTGGTATTGCTTGCGCTCGCCTCTTACGTTTTGCAGTAAACGTACTTTTTTATCCAGTGCCTGACCCATAACCTGGGCCAGCACTTCGTCTTTCACTACCTCACTGGGTAAGATAATTTCTGCCGGTACCTTGCGCCCTGCGGTGTCTGATAAATAAAACTGCAGCAGGAATGCGCGCAATAATTCGTCGTCCGGTGTGTCGGCGGGCACTTTTGGAAAATAGCTGCGGCTGCCCTGCAAGTGATTATCACGAACAAACAGCATTTGCACGGTCACGATACCGTTACCGCGGGACAGGCCAATGACATCAAGCTCTTGCTGTGAGCCGGTCACGGAATTGCGCTCCTGGGCACGGCGCAGCATGACAATTTGGTCGCGATAGCGGGCCGCCCGTTCAAAATCCATGGATTCGCTGGCTTGTTCCATTTTGCTCACCAGCTCATCAATCACCTGCTGATTTTTGCCGTTTAAAAACTGTTTGGCAAATTGCACCTGCTCGTCATATTCTTCGTCACTGCAGATATTGACGCAGGGTGCCAGGCAGCGCTGTAACTGGTGCTGCAGACAAGGCCGGCTGCGGGCTCGGTAGTAAGAATCATCGCACTGCCGCACCGGAAAAATCTTTTGCATTAAACGCAGGCTTTCGCGTACCGCGGCACCGTTTGCAAAGGGTCCAAAGTAGTCGCCTTTTGTACGGCGCGCGCCGCGATGAAAACCCAGTCGCGGATGCTGATGATCGGTCAGAATAATATAGGGATAGGATTTGTCGTCACGCAGCAATACGTTGTAACGCGGCCGGTATTTCTTAATAAAGGTGTTTTCCAGGATCAGTGCCTCGGCTTCGGTATTGGTAACCGTAACGTCCATGTCGGCAATCTGTTTGACCAACACCTGAGTTTTTAATCGATCCACTTTATCCCGAAAATAGCTGGCTACGCGCTTTTTCAGGTCTTTCGCTTTGCCGACATAAATTACCTCACCTGCCTCATCGTACATGCGGTAAACACCGGGTTGATGAGTCAGGTGACGTAAAAAGTTTTCTGCATCAAAAGTCGTTGTCATAATTCCTGAGTTGATTTACTTCGACTAAACCACTGTTAATGGCGAGGTGTGCTAATTGTACATCACCCTGCACCCCAAGTTTTGAAAAAATTCGATAACGAAAGGTATTAATGGTCTTACTGCTGATGCTCAGGTAATCCGCAATATCCGATACTCTGACCCCGCGACTGATCATCTGTGCCACCTGCAACTCGCGCTCACTAAGCTTGTTAATGATGGGTGTGTTGCGGTCCAGGTGCGGATTTTGTGCGAAATACCGTGCAACGGGTGCTGCGACATAAACACTGCCGTGTTTTAACGCTAAAACGGCTTCTTTAAGCTCCTGTCCAGTGCTTGATTCCAGCAGGTAACCATCGACCTGAGGAACACTGCACTGAAAATCAAGTATGTCCTGGTAACCTTTACCCCAGACAATTAAGCGCAGTTCTTTGTAACGTCTGGCCAGGCGGCGCCAGGTTTCTACTGTGGCGTCAGCACCCAGTTGGCTGCATAACACCACAATGGCATCGTCACGCTTATTGCAGGCTGTCCTTAGCTGCATCAGCGAGGTAACTGTTTCAATGCTGTGGCTTAGGCCATCTTCCAAAATAGCCGCCATGCCAGCACTGATAAAAGGATTAGAGATAGCTAAAATAATGTGGTTCATTAAACCTTTCCTTGTTAAATAATCCATCAACGAATAATCAGTCCCGATGTCCGTACCACTGACTCTCTGCGACATCGCCAATAAACATTTAACGAAATCTTATAATCTGCAAGCAGGTTTTATAGTTTTCTGGATCGTTAGTTTCAGCCTAAAAGTTGCAAGGATTCCGTCTGAATCCCGACGGCAAAACGGCTAAGCAAACACCGTAAAAGTCTGTCGGCTAATGGCGATAAGCGTTCCCTGCTTGCTCCATAGCCCGGCCCTGCTGTGTCCGTAGCCATCACTTGCGTGTTCGATAAATGCCTCGTACTGAAACCACTCGTCAGTTGAATAATCCTGCAGCGGAATATCCGGAAATTCGATGGTCCAGGTGAGCGAAGACGCCGGGGCCGGTTCGGTCAAATGCGGCAGCACCGCCGGTGGCCAGGCATCGACCAGGGCTAAAATGGCGGCGGTTGATAGCGGCTCTTGCTCGTGACGAAAACGCACCCAACCACCGAATGTTCTGCCCGGCTGGCCACTGAAAGGCATGCCGCCGGAGGTGATGCGATAGTCAAAGTTTTTCGCAAATTCCGGGACGATATCGGCTTCGGGTAAGCCCGGACCGTCGTTAATGGTTTTTAGATCCGGCGGGGCTTCGCCGGCTACCTGAACCGCTGACTCGCGACCTTTACCAAGGCTGGCTAAACCAGCCAACATAACCTTGCCCTGCTGATGCAGTTCAACTGCTAACTGCAGCACCGATTTACCCTCGCGTAACACCCGATAGCTGAGCACGGCCTCACCGGGTTCTGCCGGCGCCACAAACGAAATGCTCAGGCTGCGCAAATGGTAAGCGCGGGGAAACTGCTGTTGTAAGAACTGCGCCGCCAGAGCGGCACTGAAACCACCAAAAAGGGCCCTGCCCTGCGCCCAGCCCTCGGGGAGTTCGATAAACTGGTTATTCTGGTCGTTGCTGATTTGTGCCAGGGTGCTGCTAAAGCTCATAAAAGTCCTTAGTTAAACAACTGTTTGATTCATGAGTTAAGAATACCAATAATTACCATCAAGACAAAGAAAGCCGATAGCAGCACCACATACCCCAGCATACAGACCCCAAATTTTACGGTAGTTAATGCCCAGCCCTGCTGATAAAACCTTTTTTGGGTTAACAGCAAATAAATAAAAATCCAGCTGACAATAACTGTCTGTATGACATCCCCCAGGCTCTCTAACCAGCTGCCAACCGCATTGCCCGTTAAAGCGTCAGTGGCGCTGCCCGTTATGGTAACCAGCATCAGGCTGAGCAGAATAAAAGCGTGGGTATGCAAAGCGACGGTTAAATGTTCCAGGTAGTAATGGTGGCTGAACAGATAACACAGTTTTAGAAACAGAGCCCAAAACGGCAGCATCAACAACATCATTTGTGGCGTCATTGACACCAGCTTCTGCCCGAATTGTTTGGGGTTTTCGAGTAAGTATTGCAGTTTCTGCTCTAGCTCAGCCGTTTCCTGCTCATTCAGCCAAGACAGCTCAATGTCGTTAAACCGAATTGTCGGTCGCTTTAACTTTCCTTCTTCATCAAGCAAGGGAGTCATCGGGTTGGGCAGCTGCTGATTCAGATCCTCTTGAATCTGAGCAAGCTTTTCCTGATCTGCGTTTTGCACGGTGCCAAACTGAAAATCAATCAGGGTGGTCAAAACCAGAAAGGAAATGAGTGAAACGAAAAAATAAAGTCGCAACGGCGGTACGTAAGCGGCATGCCGGCCCTTAACAAACTCAAGCGATAAAAAGGCCGGCTTGAACATTAAGCCGGATAATGTGCGATAAAAACGCGAGTCCCAATGGCCGAGCTCGCCGAACAGGTCACCCAGTACCGCGAAAATACTGCGCATGTAGCGTTTATCCTGCTGACCACAGCGATGGCAGAACTCACCTTGCAGCTCGGCACCACAGTTTTTGCAGGAAATTTGTTTTTCAGTCGTCATAACAAATTCCGTTTTTGCTTAATATATCAGCAACCGGCGATTTGTCGACTTTTGGCTGGGCAGGAAAACAAAAAAGCCCGCTCGATGAGCGGGCTTTTTCTGGAATTTGGCGGAGAGGGAGGGATTCGAACCCCCGGTGGGTTTGACCCCACGCCTGATTTCAAGTCAGGTGCAATCAACCGGACTCTGCCACCTCTCCTAAACATCTTGTCCGGGGAGTTCCCCGTTAAGACGAAGCGAATATTAAAGGGCTGCGATTCGCTTGTAAAGGAAAAATTAAAACAAATTGTCCGTTTTTCGGTTGTTTGGTGACTAAATAGCCAAACTGTTCGTATTTCATCCTTTATACGGGATTTATCAATAAAATTCAGTTCAGAATGACTACCCATCGGCCCCGTTTGTACGGTAGTATCAGGGGTAATGAATTCATCGACTCAGACAGAAACTTTTTAAATCAGAAAGAGTCTTATAAACAGTCGTTAACCACGGAGATAAATATGAACGATCGCAGTCAGACGTATGTCGGTCAACAGGAATCGACACTGGCCGTCAATAAAGTACTCAGAAACACCTATTCGCTGCTGGCAATGACACTGGCGTTCAGTGCTATCACAGCGTCCATCAGTACCACGATGAATTTACCCTACCCGGGCTTCATCCTGACGCTAGTGGCTTATTTTGGTCTGCTTTTTGCTGTGCATAAGACCAAAGACAGCTCCATGGGCATTTTCTTTACCTTTGCTTTAACAGGCTTTTTGGGTTACACCTTAGGTCCGCTACTGAATATGGCTTTAGCCATGCCCGGTGGTGGTGAAATGGTGGCTACCGCGCTTGGGGGGACAGCACTGACCTTCTTTGCTACCTCTGCTTACGTGTTAACCACTAAAAAAGACATGTCAAAGCTGGGCGGCGTTGTAATGGCTGGTATTATCATGGTGTTTGTTGCCATGATTGCTAACTTTTTCTTCCAGATGCCGGCGCTGCAGTTAGCGATTTCCGCTATCATGATCCCATTAATGGCGATGCTGATCATGTGGCAGACCAGTGCCATCATTCACGGTGGTGAGCGCAACTACATCATGGCAACGGTCACTTTATATGTTTCGCTTTATAACTTGTTCGTCCACTTGCTATCATTATTGATGGCGTTTGGTGGCAACGACTAATGTACTGAGGTCATAGCCAGTTCGACAAACGCCCCGCTCAGCGGGGCGTTTTTGTTTCGTCAGTTAAAATCTGAGATTTGCGATGAGTAAATTGTGTCTGATTTTGCAACAAAGTATCGGTGACCCAGCTTTCAGTCAGCGTGCTCTGCGTTTTGCCCAGCAGGCTGCAACGCACGGGCATACGGTTAATTGCGTGTTTTTTTACCGGCAGTCCGTTGACCATGCGCGCAAGGACTTATCCGCTTCAGCAAGGTCATTGCAGCGGCAATGGCTGCAGCTATCAGAACAACACCGTATCCCGTTGATTGCCTGCCATACCGCAGCTGAGCGGCTGGCTATCAGTGACTTTGCTGAAGGCTTTCAGGACTCGGGCTTAACCGCCTTAGTGTCGGCTATGGCGCAGGCTGACCGAACCTTACAGTTTTAACCCGGATACCATGAGCATGACCATGAGCCAACCTATTGCCGTTTTACAAACCGCCGCAGCACATACCGATGCGGCAACCGAGGCGTTAGATCTTGCTTTAGCACTGGCGAGCATGGATCAGCCGGTGCAGCTGGTATTATTAAATGAGGCGGTGAGCTGTATCAGCGATAATCCCAGCAAACGCTATGCGATGCTGGAGCTGCTGGATGCCGAACCGATTTTGGTCTGCTCTGATAAAGCGCTTGACGAAATTCTTGGCGATAGCCAGCAGCTAGACGTTGAAATTTTGGCAACAGAGCAGCTGTCAGAGCGCCTGGCCAGTTACCATGAGGTTTTACAGTTTTCATGACATTACACTGGATAAGACAACAGACACTGGCCGACTGGCTTGCGCTGCACGGACAATTACTCGCTACCGATGATAAAATACTGCTAACGGATACCGCTTTAACTCAGCTACCGGCCACCAGCACCTGTGCCAATACAATGTACAGTCTAAGCGCGGAGTCATCAGCAGCACTGCCTGATTATGTAACGCTGCTGGATGACAATGAATGGCTGACGCTGGTGTTAGATTGTCCTCAGCAACTGACGTGGTAATAACAATGATTGAATTTGACGGAGTACAGTACCAAACCGATAAGCACGAGTATTTGGCTGATATTAATGACTGGAGTGAGCCATTAGCTCTGCACATCGCTGAACTTGAGCGTATTGACATGTCACCGGCCCATTGGGAAGTGGTTTACTTTGTGCAGAATTTTTATAGAGAGTTTGATACCAGCCCGGCGATGCGGGTGTTGGTAAAAGCAATGAAAAAGCAGCTGGGCGAAGATAAAGGCAACAGCCGCTATTTGTATAAGCTGTTCCCGAAAGGTCCGGCAAAACAGGCAACCCGGATTGCCGGGCTGCCGAAACCAGCTAAGTGCATTTAAGCCGTTCAGTTACTGATACGCTCCAATCCACCCATATAAGGGCGTAATACCTCGGGTACAATCACCGAACCGTCCTGTTGTTGGTAGTTTTCTAATACGGCCACCAGTGCCCGGCCAACCGCCAGACCTGAACCGTTTAAGGTGTGCAGTAACTCGGGTTTTTTCTGCCCTTTACGGCGGAACCTTGCTTGCATGCGGCGCGCCTGAAAGTCGCCCATATTTGAGCACGAGCTGATTTCGCGATAGGCATTCTGAGCCGGTAACCAGACTTCCAGATCGTAGGTTTTGGTGGCACCAAAGCCCATATCACCGGTGCACAACAGCATTTTGCGGTACGGTAGCTCGAGCTTTTGCAACACGGCTTCAGCGTGTGAAGTTAATTGCTCCAGCGCTTCCATTGAGTTTTCTGGCTTGGTTAAGCAGACCAGCTCAACTTTATCAAACTGGTGCTGGCGGATCAGGCCGCGGGTATCGCGGCCATGAGAGCCGGCTTCGCTGCGGAAACACGGCGTATGCGCCGTAAATTTAAACGGCAGCGACTCTTCATCGGCAATCTCGTCCCGCAGCATGTTGGTTAACGGAACTTCAGCGGTCGGTACCAGCGACATAGGTACCTGATCCTGTGACTCGCCTTCGATATGAAACAGGTCTTTACCAAATTTTGGCAGCTGCCCGGTACCGAACAGGGAATCGTGATTGACCATGTAAGGCACGTAAGTTTCGCTGTAACCGTGCTGGTCGGTATGTAAGTCCAGCATAAATTGCGTCAGGGCACGATGCAGACGAGCAATGCCGCCGCGCATCACCACAAACCGGGCGCCGGTTAGCTTTGCCGCTGTTTCAAAATCCAGCCCTTTTGCTAAATTTTCACCCACATCAACGTGGTCTTTGACTTCAAAATCAAATTGGCGTGGCTCACCCCAACAACTGACCTGTTGGTTTTGCTCTTCGTCAGCGCCCACAGGCACGCCATCGGCGGGCAGGTTAGGCACCCCCATGATGATGTCCTGCAGCTGCTGCTGAACCTGTTTCAGCTCTTCTTTCGCTGTGTCCAGCTGCGCGCCTAAATTGCTGACGTCATCGAGTAGTGGTTGAATATCTTCGCCGGCGGCCTTGGCCTTACCGATTGCCTTTGAACGACTGTTGCGCTCTGCCTGCAATTGCTCGGTACGCACCTGAATCTCTTTGCGTTGATGTTCCAGTTGTTGCAACTGTTCGACATCAAGGCTAAAACCCCGGTTTTTTAAGGCTTCTGCGGTTTGTTCTAATTCCTCACGGAAATATTTCGCGTCTAACATGTGTGTCCTACTTAACTGAGATATCCAACAAACTGTGATACAACCATATCGCCAGCACGACTGCGGCGATACACACTATGATATTAAGCCCCAGGTGCAACAGAGCTTTGCCTAATTCGCCCTGAGTAAACATCACCACCACCTCCAGAGAGAATGTCGAAAAGGTGGTGAACGAGCCCAATAAGCCGACCCCAAGAAACAATCGCCAGCTGTCGGACAAATGCTGCTGTTGGGTACAGGCGAATAGCAGGCCCAGTAAAAACGAGCCCAATATATTAACCATCAGCGTAGCAAAAGGGAACCGCCCCAACTGATTGATCAACAGCCATGATACACCATAACGTGCACTGGCACCTACCGCCCCGCCCACAGCAACCAGCAGTATGGCCGGTAAGCTAACCACGTTGCTGTCCCCTTGCCCAGGGGCTGCGTTCATCTAACTGCTGCAGGCGAATCAGCTTTTCTTTGATTTTTATTTCCAGGCCCCGATCATTAGGCTGATAAAAGCGGGTCTCGCCAAGGGACTCGGGCAAATAGTGTTCGCCGGCAACATAGGCGTTGGGGTAATCGTGTGCGTAGCGATAATCCGCACCGTAACCCTGATCTTTGTGCACTTGTGTCGGCGCATTGCGCAAATGTTCGGGCACCGGTGCGTCGCCCTGTTCTTTTGCCACCCGAAGCGCTTGCTTAAAGGCATTATAAACGGCATTACTTTTCGGTGCCGCGGCACAATAAATCACCGCCTGGGCAATGGCCCGTTCCCCCTCGGCAGGGCCGACGCGGTGAAAGGTATCCCATGCATTTAAAGCCAGCTGTAAAGCGCGTGGATCGGCGTTACCAATATCTTCGGAGGCAATGGCCAGCAGCCGTCGGGCAATCACTAACGGGTCGCCGCCGCCCACCAATAAGCGGGCATACCAAAACAAGGCACCATCAGGCGATGAGCCACGCACGGATTTATGGAATGCCGATAAAATATCGTAAAAATGGTCACCCTGATGATCAAACGCTGTGGCTTTTTCGCCGATAGCGTCGCCAATCATGGCCACGTTTACCTGCTGTTCGTCAGCCGGCAGATAATCTGCCACCACCTCCAGATAATTCAGCAGCCGACGGGCATCGCCACCCGCTAAATCCAGCAGCCGTGCGCGGGCCGCCGCTTCAAGTTCGATTGCCCGCTCGCCAAGGCCTGCTGTGTTATCGCTTAAAGCACGCTGCAGCAGTTCATCCAGGTCGGTTTCAGTCAGTGACTGTAAGCGGTAAACGCGGGCCCGCGACAGCAAGGCATTGTTCAGTTCAAAGCCTGGATTTTCGGTTGTCGCACCGATAAAAACCACGGTGCCGTCTTCGATATGGGGTAAAAAAGCATCTTGCTGACTTTTATTAAAGCGATGTACCTCGTCAACAAACAACAGCGTTCGGGTGCCCTGCTGCTGCGCTCGTTGTTTGGCCTCATCAATCGCCTGGCGAATGTCTTTAACGCCGGAGGTAACCGCGCTCAGGCGGGTCACCGTCGCATTAGCGTGAGCGGCAATCAACTCTGCCAGCGTGGTTTTACCGGTGCCCGGAGGCCCCCATAAAATCATTGAGTGCAGCTGGCCCTGCTCGATGGCGCTGCGCAGCGGTTTATCCCTTGCCAGCAGGTGCTGCTGGCCGACGTACTGATCCAGATTTTTTGCCCGCATGCGCGCGGCCAGTGGCTGAAAGTCGGGACTAAAGTTCAGGCTTTCGTTAGCGTTGGTCATCAACGTCAACACCTTCGGGCACAGTAAACTGGAACTTCTCCGCCGCCAACTGAGGGTTCAACTGAACCTGCGACAGGTTGATTTCAATAACATCGCCCTGCTGTTGCTGCAGCCAGATGGTTGTTAACTGTTGATCGGCAAAGGTTAAACGCAGCTCGTTTCCGGCCTCGTTATTGCGCACCGCGTAATGGCCCGGCTCAAGCTGGCTAACCTGATAGTTCTGCCATTGCTCGCGTGTACCGGTTAACAGCAGCAGCATGGGGCTGTTGGCGGCGATATCGGCTTGTTGGTACAGGGTAACCTGCTCGACAAACGGGTTGTAATACCAAACCGTTTCGCCCGAGGCGATCATTAACGTATCGTCCGGTGGATCCGTACGCCACAGCATCTGGTCCGGCCGTTTTATTGCCAGCTTACCCGTCAGTTGTTGCAATGGGTCACCATTGGCAGCGGTCACTGTTTGCCTGAATTCAGCGGTCAGGCTGTGCATTTGCTGTAACCGGTTTTGCAACGCTTCACGGGCGCTCGATTCGGTTTCTGCCGGCGCTGCAGCAACCGGTGTTGCCATGGGCATCAGGGTCGACAGCATAGTGGCCGTAAGCAACATTTTAAACATACGGGTTCCTTGTGTTAAAAACTAGCGCACCGGCGGTGGTGCCAGCACCTCGCGCTGACCGTTATTGCCGGCACTGGTTACGACACCGGTCAGCTCCATTTGTTCGACAATGCGCGCAGCCCGATTGTAACCAATACGGAATTTACGTTGCACGCTGGACACCGAAACACGCTGCGCTTCGGTTACAAACGCCACGGCCTCGTCGTACAAAGCGTCTGATTCGGTATCATCACTCTCACTTTGCTCACCTGGCAACAGACCTTCCTCACCCTGATCGCCTGACAAAATTTCATCCAGATAGTTAGGTGAACCGCGTTTTTTCCAATCCGCCACAACGGCATGTACTTCGTGATCATCAACAAAAGCACCGTGCACCCGCACCGGTGATCCGCTGCCGGGGGGCAAATACAGCATGTCGCCCTGCCCCAGTAGCTGGTCAGCTCCGGGTTGGTCAAGAATGGTCCGCGAATCCACTTTAGAGGACACCTGAAATGCAATCCGGGTCGGGATGTTTGCTTTAATCAAACCCGTGATCACATCAACCGACGGGCGCTGAGTTGCTAACACCAGATGGATGCCGGCGGCGCGGGCTTTTTGCGCAATACGGGCAATCAATTCTTCAACTTTTTTGCCGACAATCATCATCATGTCAGCAAACTCATCAATCACAACCACGATATTGGGCAGTTTTTCCAGCTCGGGCGGCATCTCGTCCATCGAGTCACCGGGCTTCCAGATCGGGTCTTTTAATGGCTCACCCGCCTCGCGCGCGGCCACCACTTTGGCGTTGTAGCCTTTAAGATTGCGTACCCCTAAGGCCGACATCAGTTTATAGCGGCGTTCCATTTCGCCGACACACCAGCGCAAAGCGTTGGCGGCATCTTTCATATCGGTAACGACTTCGGTCAATAAATGCGGGATGCCTTCGTAAACCGAGAGCTCCAGCATTTTCGGGTCAATCATAATCAAACGCACATCTTCCGGCGTGCTTTTGTAAAGCAGGCTGAGGATCATCACGTTAACCCCAACGGATTTACCCGAACCGGTGGTACCAGCCACCAGCAAATGCGGCATTTTCGCCAGATCGACAATGATCGGCCCGCCGGCAATGTCTTTACCCAAGATCATGGTTAACGGCGATGTGCTGTTTTGAAAGGCGTCACAATTAACGACTTCGCGCAACTGCACAATTTCGCGGTGCTTATTCGGTAACTCCAGACCCACATAGGATTTGCCCGGGATCACCTCAACCACGCGAACAGCAATGGCTGACAAGGTACGGGCAATATCTTTTGCCAGATTGGAGATTTTAGACACTTTAACGCCCGGTGCTAAATCCAGCTCAAAGCGAGTGATCACCGGCCCCGGCTGCACATGAGCGACACGCACATCAACGCCAAAGTCTTTTAACACGTGTTCAACGGTTTGCGACACCTGATCCAGTTCTTCCTGACTGATGGGGTGTTCTTTTTTATTCGGGCGGTCAAGCAATTCGATTGACGGCAAGGGTGGCAGCTGGTTTTTTTGTGATTGTTCTTGTGATTGTTCTTTTGCTGCTACCCCCGAACTGGCGGGTTGTTGTTTTTGCGCTGCGGCTTGTTTTGAAAAGCGCGGCGGCTGGTCGTGCGTCGGTGGTTCGTCTGCTGTGACCTTGTCGTCTGTAGCATTGTCGTCTGTAGCCACGTCATCAAGGGTAACATCGTCGCTATCTATCGCACTTAAGGACGGCAAATCTAAAGTCGGCTCGGCTTTATCATCAGCCGAGTCGGGCTGGCCAAACAAACTTTTTAAATCAATCTCGGGCTCGCTAGCGGGCGTGCCGTTATCAGTAACAGCTGGCTCAGGCGGAAACTCAGATTCGCTGAGCGCCGCTTTGTCGTTCGCTCCCTGGGTGACAGCCGGCTTGTTGTCCCGCTCGCGTTGCAAAGCATTACGCAGCCATTCCACCAGCCATAATACGCCGTTGATGGTCCACTCACCCAACTTATCGGCAATATGCAACCAGCTCACGCCGGTGACTAACGTAATCCCTGTCGCGACAAAGGTCAGCAATAACAAGGTTGAACCGACAAAATTAAGGTAGGGCATGATGGAGGCACCAATCACGTCGCCCAGTACGCCGCCGGCGGAAAAATAATAGATGTCATCAAAGTTAATCGACGCCAATGCTGAAGCCCCCAATAGCGTCAACAGCGCCCCCACCAGACGCAGGCTTACCGCTAGGTAATCGAGTTCGAGTAAACGGTGTGTCTGGCGAAATAACAGGTAGCCTAGCCCGGCAAAGGCAAACGGAATTAAATAGGCGACAAAGCCAAAGGTGAACAACAACACATCCGCAGTCCAGGCACCGATTGCGCCTCCTGCGTTGTGAATGTTGCCTTCAAAACCGGTTTGCGACCAGCTGGGATCGGCCGGGTTAAAACTGACCAGAGACAAAAAGATAAAAATTGCCAGCGCCCCGCTGATCAATAAACCCGCTTCGAGTAATCGTTGTACACCTGTCATCGTGTGCTTAAAAAATCCTGTTATTGTCGTTATGTCCTGCGGTAGCACTGATTGTAGCGAAACTGACGCTGAATGTTAGCCCTTTACTAATACTTTATTTTCTTGTTTGACCTCTTCCATCACCACATAAGTCCGTGATTCGTCAACGCCCGGCATGGTCAATAAGGTTTCACCCAGTAGCTTGCGGTATGCCCGCATGTCCGGCACCCGTGCTTTGATCAAAAAATCAAAATCACCGGCTACCAGGTGGCATTCCAGTATTTCATCGGTCTGACGGGCCGCTGCACTGAATTCCGCAAAGGCATCAGCCGACGTACGAGTCAGCGTTATTTCGACAAATACCATTAAGTTGGCCCCCAGCTTGGCCGGGTTGATTTTAGCATGGTAACTTTCGATAACGCCTTCGCGCTCGAGTTTCCGCACGCGCTCCAGGCAGGCCGTTGCGCTAAGCCCGATCTGGCGGGCCAGGGCCACATTTGATATACGCCCGTCCTGCTGTAATAAGCGCAAGATTTTGCGGTCGATCCGGTCAATAGTGATTTCTGCGGGTTCTTCTGCAATAAACATACTTTTTATCTATAGTTGATGACACAGGGCAAATATAACACTAATTACAGGCATAAAAAAAGTACGTCATACAGTAGGTTTTCCGTCTATAATCTGGCGCACGAATTCATTATTAATATCACTGAAAATTAGAGGCTGTCACATGCTAATTGGCGTTCCAAAAGAAATTAAAAACCACGAATATCGTATCGGTTTGAGTCCTTCAGCCGTACGTGAATATATCGAAAACGGTCATCAGGTGATTGTTGAGCATAACGGTGGCGCCGCCATTGGTTTTACCAACGAGCAATACCAGGAAGCAGGTGCCAGTGTGGTCGAAACCGCGGAAGAAATTTTCGCCCGCGCCGACATGATTGTTAAGGTTAAAGAGCCGCAGCCGAACGAGTGCAAAATGTTGCGCGAAGACCAAATTCTGTACACCTTTCTGCATTTAGCACCGGATCCGACGCAGACCGAATTGCTGGGTCAGTCCAAGTGTACTGCAATTGCTTACGAAACCGTCACCGATAACCGCAACGGATTGCCGCTTCTGGCGCCAATGAGTGAAGTGGCCGGACGCATGTCGATTCAGGCCGGTGCCCATTACCTTGAAAAAGCGCAAGGTGGCAGTGGCACATTATTAGGCGGAGTCCCGGGTGTCGCGCCCGCTACCGTACTGATCATCGGCGGTGGTGTTGTTGGTACCAATGCGGCTAAAATGGCCATTGGTATGGGTGCTGACGTGACCATCCTGGACCGTTCATTACCGCGTTTGCGCGAACTGGATGATATTTTTTCTGGCCGCGTAAAAACCGTATACTCTACAGTTGATGCCATTGATAAATATTCACGCGAGGCGGATTTAGTGGTTGGCGCTGTGCTGATCCCCGGCGCCGCAGCACCTAAGTTGCTGACCCGTGACAACATCAGTAACATGAAACCGGGTTCGGTTTTAGTTGACGTTGCTATCGACCAGGGCGGTTGTTTCGAAACATCCAAAGCCACCACCCATCAGGATCCGGTTTACATTATTGATGATGTGGTGCATTACTGTGTTGCTAATATGCCGGGCGGCGTTGCCCGCACCTCTACCATTGCGCTTAACAATGCGACCCTGCCCTATGGCATCGCGCTGGCCAACCATGGCGTTAAGGCAATGCTGGAAAACGAGCATCTGTTAGCCGGACTCAACATGCATAAAGGTAAAATCACCTACAAAGCTGTGCATGATGATCTGGGCGAGCAATTAGGGCTGGCCTATCAGGATCCGCGTGAAGCATTACAAAGCTAAACTTGCTGACGACTTGCTAACAACAAGATAAAAAATTAGGAGTTTTTAATGGCAGTAGCCAAACATTGTAAATTACTGATCTTGGGCTCAGGTCCGGCCGGTTACACAGCCGCTGTGTATGCGGCCAGAGCCAATTTAGATCCGGTATTAGTTACAGGCATGCAGCAAGGTGGTCAATTAACGACCACCACAGACGTTGAAAATTGGCCCGGTGACGCGGAGGGCCTGACCGGTCCTGATTTGATGGTTCGCATGCAACAACACGCCGAGCGATTTAACACCGAGATGGTGTTTGATCACATCAGCGATGTTGATTTTTCGCAGCGCCCGTTTCGCCTGAAAGGTGATGTCGGCGAATACACAGCTGACGCAGTGATCATCAGCACCGGTGCTTCGGCCAAATATCTAGGCCTGGACTCCGAAGAAGCCTTTATGGGCAAAGGCGTTTCAGCCTGTGCAACGTGCGACGGTTTCTTTTACAAAAAGCAGAAAGTCTGCGTTGTCGGCGGCGGTAACACGGCTGTTGAAGAAGCCCTCTACCTGTCAAATATTGCCAGTGAAGTGCACGTTATCCACCGCCGCGATACCTTCCGAGCAGAAAAAATTCTGGTCGACCGGCTGCATGATAAAGAACAGAACGGTAATGTGACCTTTCACCTGAATAAAACACTGGATGAAGTGCTCGGTGATAACATGGGCGTGACCGGTGTACGCATTAAAGACACCGACAACGGTGATTTTAATGAGCTGGAAGTGGCCGGTTGCTTTATTGCCATTGGTCATCAGCCCAACACCGGTATTTTTGACGGTCAGCTGGAAATGCACAACGGCTACATCAAGGTACAAAGTGGTACCGAAGGCAATGCTACAGCAACCAGTGTCCCCGGTGTGTTTGCGTCCGGTGATGTTATGGACCACGTTTACCGTCAGGCTATTACCTCCGCCGGAACGGGCTGCATGGCCGCACTGGACGCCGAACGGTATCTGGATTCACTAACCCAATAATGGACACGATTGAGCGCTTATGATCGTTCAGCTAAACAGCCGCTCAATCAGCTTTCCGCCTCCGGCAACAGCCTTACACGAACCCAATGGTTTACTGGCTGTTGGCGGAGACTTATCGCCGCAGCGTTTGATGCACGCTTATCGACAGGGTATTTTCCCCTGGTTCGGGGCCGATGACCCCATCCTGTGGTGGTCGCCTGATCCACGCGCTGTTTTTCTGCCGGACCAAATTCACCGATCAAAAAGTTTGCGCAAAGCCCTTCGCAAAAAAGACTGGCGGGTTACGATAAACCATGACTTTACGGCGGTTGTCGATGCCTGCGCGGCCATTCGCAGTGACCAGCAAGGCACCTGGATTACCGATAGCATGAAAGACGCCTACCATAAGCTGCATGTGTTGGGCCAGGCCCACTCGGTGGAAGTCTGGTTGCACGGCCAGCTGGTTGGCGGCTTGTATGGCATTGCGGTTGGTCGGGCTTTTTGTGGCGAAAGCATGTTTCATCGTTACGCCAATGCCTCGAAAGTTGCATTAACAGCGTTTGCCGAGCACTTTAGCCAGGCCGGTGGTCTGTTAATTGATTGTCAGGTCAGCAATCCTCATTTAAGCTCTCTGGGAGCATGCGATATCAACCGGGTAACCTTTTTAAGGCAATTGCAGCTGGCTGGACAAAGCGACATGCCTGAGCGATTCTGGGCCTCACGACAACTGCAACCGGTAAGCACATGACCTTGCAATTTGGTATTACCCGCGAAGCCCCTTGTGGCTACCTGCCGGATAGAAACGAACGGTTACTGGTGGCGGTTACTGACCAGCAAACAGCGATGAATATCGACCGCTATCAGTATTTATTACAACATGGTTTTCGTCGTTCTCATAATGACGTTTACCGGCCCTACTGTCTTTTATGTCAGGCTTGTCAATCGATACGGGTGCTGTGTAATGAGTTCAGTTACAGTAAAAATCAGCGCCGCGTGATCAATAAAAACAGTGATCTGGTACGTCGAATTGTAAAACAGCCCGCTGATGATTACGCCGCACTGTTTTGCCAATTTATTGAACAACGCCACCGCGACGGTGCCATGTACCCGCCCGACTCTGATGGTTTTTGGTATTGGTGTGCCTGTGACTGGATGACGCCAGAATACATCGAATGGCGCGATAGCGAACAGAATTTGCTGATGGTCGCGGTGGTGGATGCCGTTCCCAATGCCTTATCGGCCATGTACACCTTTTTTGACCCAGACCAGGCCCAGCGCTCTTTAGGCACCTACGCTGTACTACAATTAATCGACTTATGTCAGCAGCGTGGTAAAGATTATTTGTATCTTGGCTACCAAATTGACGACTGCCAAAAGATGAATTATAAAGCTCGCTTTACGCCAAATGAACGACTCATTGGCAATCAGTGGAAAAAAGCGGTAAAATCACACAAACGTTAAGATGAACGTGCAGAAATCTGCACAATAACCAGAAGATCAGAGGATATTAATGGCGAAAGAAGACAGCATTGAAATGCAGGGCACCGTATTAGATACCTTGCCGAATACAATGTTCCGTGTTGAGCTGGAAAACGGACACATCGTTACTGCACATATCTCAGGAAAAATGCGCAAACATTACATTCGTATTTTGACCGGCGATACGGTAACCGTTCAATTAACTCCTTACGACCTCAGTAAGGGACGCATCGTCTTCCGCGCCCGTTAAATATAAGAATCGCAAAAAAAAAAGCTGCTTTAAAAAGCAGCTTTTTTGTTTTCCGGACTGCAACAACAGTGATTAGCTTTCTACTGTTTCACTGCGGCTGTCGTAATCAAAGGTCAACTCGTCATCGGTGCCTTTTGAAACGATAACCCGTCCGCCGCGTGTTAACTGACCAAATAAAATTTCATTCGCTAAGGTTTTCTTCACATGCTCCTGGATAACGCGCCCCATTGGCCGGGCTCCCATTTGCTTGTCATAGCCTTTTGCGGCCAGCCAGTCTATGGCTGCCTGATCAACCTCAAGCGAAACCCCTTTGCGGTCCAGCTGGGCCTGTAGCTCGGTAATAAACTTATCGACGACCTGCTTGATAACTTCTTCATTAAGGTGATTAAACCAGACAATGCTGTCCAGCCGGTTACGAAATTCCGGTGTAAAGGTGCGGTTAATTTCAGCCATCGCATCGTGGCTGTGATCCTGCTGTTTAAAGCCGATTGACTTGCGTATGGTTTCGCGAACACCAGCATTAGTGGTCATGACAATGATCACATTGCGGAAGTCGGCTTTGCGCCCGTTATTATCCGTTAAGGTGCCGTTATCCATCACCTGCAGCAGAATGTTAAAGACATCCGGATGTGCCTTTTCAATCTCGTCCAACAGCAACACACAATGGGGTTGCTTAATAACCGCATCGGTCAGTAATCCACCCTGATCAAAACCTACATAACCGGGTGGCGCCCCGATCAGACGACTGACGGCATGGCTTTCCATGTACTCGGACATGTCAAAGCGCACCAACTCAATGCTCATGGCTTTAGCCAGCTGTTGCGTAACCTCTGTTTTGCCTACCCCGGTTGGGCCGGCAAACAAGAAGGAACCAATGGGCTGTTGCTCGTTGCCCAGACCTGAGCGCGACAAGCGAATGGATGAGGTCAGCTTGTCAATTGCTTCGTCCTGGCCAAACACCACCATTTTAAGGTTACGATCCAGTTGCTGCAGCACGTCCTGATCGGTCCGCGAAACCGTTTGTTCCGGGATCCGTGCGATTTTAGCAATGATGGTCTCGATGTCCTGCACGCTTACCGTTTTACGCCGCTTGGACGGCGGCAGTAAACGCTGCGAGGCGCCTGCCTCATCCATCACATCAATCGCTTTATCAGGCAAATGCCGTTCGTTGATGTATTTGGCTGACAATTCGGCCGCTGCTTTGATGGCCGGTTGCGTGTAACGAATACCGTGATGGCTTTCGTACCGATCTTTCAGGCCCATTAAGATCTTGGTGGTATCTTCCACGGTAGGCTCTACCACATCGACTTTCTGGAATCGACGAACCAGCGCCCGGTCTTTTTCAAAGACGTTTTTATATTCGTTGTAGGTGGTCGAACCGATGCATTTTAACTGACCACTGGAGAGCAGCGGTTTTAACAGGTTTGAGGCATCCATAACGCCGCCACTGGCAGCGCCGGCACCAATAACCGTGTGAATTTCGTCAATAAACAAAATCGCGTTTTCGTGTTCACCCAGCTCTTTCAGTAACTGCTTAAAGCGCTTTTCAAAATCGCCGCGATATTTTGTGCCAGCCAGCAGACCACCCAGATCAAGAGAGTAAATCACTGCATCGTCGAGAATTTCAGGCACGTTATTGTTAACGATTCGATAGGCAAGGCCTTCCGCTATGGCAGTTTTACCCACCCCGGCTTCGCCTACCAGCAACGGGTTGTTTTTACGTCGCCGACACAAAATCTGAGCACAGCGCTCAACTTCGAAGTCGCGACCAATAAGAGGATCAATTTTGCCCTCTTTAGCCTGCACGTTCAGGTTGCTGCAAAAGCGCGCTAAGTGGCTTTGTTGCTCTTCGTGCATGTCGCCCGCTTCTTCTTCATCAACCGGTTCATCCGGCGCTGAGTCGTCTTCCATGCGCGAATTGCCATGAGAAATAAAATTAACGATATCTAGACGGGTTATTTCATGCTTATTGAGCAGATACACCGCCTGTGATTCCTGTTCACTGAAAATAGCCACCAGCACATTGGCGCCGGTGACTTCGGCGTTACCTGACGACTGCACATGAAACACAGCACGTTGCAATACGCGCTGAAAGCCAAGGGTCGGCTGGGTATCCGCAGATTCATCCGCACTTTCGAAAGCCGGCGTACTGCGATCGATGTAACTGAGCAATTCATCTTTTAGTTGCTCAAAGTTTGTGCCACAAGCACGCAAAACATCCGCGGCATCAGGGTTATCCAGCAATGCGACTAACAGGTGCTCTACCGTCATCAACTCATGGTGACGTTCGCGCGCTAAACGAAACGCATCGTTTAACGTTAATTCAAGGGCTTTATTTAACATTTACCACTCCTTACCGCCATGCTGGCTTATTCCTGCTCCATTGTACACAACAACGGATGCTGGTTTTCGCGCGCATATTGGTTGACCTGTACGACTTTTGTCTCTGCGATTTCTGCGGAATAAACACCGCAGACGGCTTTCCCTTTATAGTGCACCTGCAACATTGTATCGGTGGCACGCTCCGGATCCATCTTAAAAAATTTCATCAACACTTCAATGACAAAGTCCATCGGTGTGTAGTCATCATTGTTTAAAATAACCTTATACATCGAAGGAGGCTTAGGCTCCTGCTTTTCTTTCTCTTCAAGATCAAAGAGATGCTGATGGTCAGACTGACTCATGTATCAATAACCTATTATCACTATAGTGTATTTGTTACGGCTTTTTTTAATCATATTCGAAAATTGTTAACAAAAATGTTGATTTTTTCACCGCAAATGCTTGACTATTACACTGCATTTTCTAGAGTAAACATGGTGCTGACGTTCAACGATTTCAAGTTTGTACGGCTACCACTCTAATAATAAAAAAACATTCTCTGTTGCAAAAAAAGGAAGTAGAAGTATGGCTACCGGAAAAGTCAAATGGTTCAATAACTCAAAAGGCTTTGGCTTTATTGAGAGTCAGGACCGCGAGGGTGACATTTTCGCGCATTACTCCACCATTGATATGGAGGGGTACCGCACTCTAAAAGCCGGTCAAACTGTTGAGTTTGAATTGGAAGAAGGACCAAAAGGTCTGCACGCTTCCAATATTGTTCCGGAAACCACCGACAAATAGTGGTTTAACCTACCGAAAATTATCTAAAAAACGCCGGCCTTTGTACCGGCGTTTTATTATCCGGCTGCAGCAACGCGTTATCTTAACTATCAATACCGAAATAACGCCGCAATTGATCACGAAGATTTGGCGGAGTGCCATGAATTGTTAAAGTATCCGTGCCCGCGTCGTAATTAATACGCTCTCCCAGCTGCGTGTGGTCAAAGCCAACGCTGACGCCACCACCCTGCCCCTGAAACTTAACTAATTTACGCAGTGTCGACTTATCGGCGGGAAACTCTTCAGGCAGCTCTGCTTCGCGTTGTTCGGCGTAGTCGCGACTGAAATCTTCAAAGCTTTTCTCATTCGGTTGAGCCTGGGCAAAATGCTCTGATAAATCTTTTACCTTAACATCTTCGCCTTGTTTCCATTGTTGATCGCAGTATTCATAAGCCACCGCGTTTAGCGACTGTCGCTGTTCGGGTTCCAGTTCGGCCTCTTTGGTGTATTCATTAACCGCCGCAATCAAGGTCTGCGTCTGTGATTTTGAATTCAGCCGCTCGGTACAACCTAAAAAATCGAGAAAGAAATCAGACACCTTGCGTCCTGCCCGGCCCTTGATAAACGAAATATACCGCTCACTATCAGAATTGGTCGCCCACTCGGTTAAGTCAATACGCGCAGCCAACTGCACTTTGCTGATATCCAGTTGCGACGATTTGTTCACCGCCAGATCCGGATTAATGGAGACGCCCTCTTTTACCGGCAAAAACGCCACCAACAAATAATCGGTACTCAAATGTTGATAACGAGTCACCAACAAAAAGCCGGCTTCCAGCATTTTGTAACTCTGCAACTGTTGCAACAGAGAACGGGCTGCCTGCTGGCTGAACTCAACAAACTGCAGCTGGTCTTGCTGCCACTGCGTTAGCGTGTCCGGAAACTGGCTGCGCTCGCCATCATCACCCTCGGTTAAAAAACTGGCGTAGCCTTTGGCCGGCTTGTTGACATAAACCTGCGTTAGCTCCTCGAGCAACTCATGCAATTGCTCGTCTTCGGGTAGGGCTTCGGGGGCAAGGCGTAAACCCATTTGCTCGTCATGGCGGTAAAACTCGTGAATAATGCTGTTTTCAATGCGTAGTTGCATATGCGGGACTATCCTTGCAAAATCGCTGTGTTAGACTTATGCCTTACAGTATATCACGGGAATAATTAAGAATGGGAAAACACCAACGCCGCGACAAGATCGCCCGGCTGATCAGTTGGGGTCATTGGTTTACCTTTATCAACATTATTCTCTGTCTGGCGCTCGGCGCGTTGTATATTGAAGCAACGCCATCCTCTGACTCGGTGATAGGCACTCTTTATACCGTAGTCAACTGGATTGGGCATTTTGCATTCCTGCCCTTTGTCGTTTTTATTGTACTGATTTTCCCCTTTTGTCTGCTGTTGCCCTATTCCCGAATTTTACGCGGCTGGTCGGCATTAATCGGTTCTTTAGGCCTTATCGCGCTAACCGCCGACTTATTATTTTTCCGTCAGTACGGTTACCACCTGAACGCCTATTCCCTGGCACAGATGGCGAAAGACGCAGAAAGTGTGTTTACCGGTGCCAGCTTTCTGATTATCCTGGCGATCTTACTCGGTTTTCTGGTTATATTGGGTGTTCAGTTGCTGATTGCCAACTACACCTGGAAACATTTGCAAGAACTGCAGCACCGCCGCCTGGGAGCACCCGCCGTTGCCATTTTTGTGCTGTGCTTTTTTAGCAGCCACCTGACTCATGTCTGGGCCGATGCAGAGCTGTACGAACCCATCACTCAGCAGGACGACATGTTTCCGTTGTCCTATCCAACGACCGCTAAAACACTGATGGCCAAACACGGCTTTATCGACGTGCAAAGCTACCAGGCACAGCAGCAAATGTTGATGGCGGCGGACAACATCAGCCTGCGCTATCCACAAAACGAGCTGCTGTGCAGTAAAGTTGAAAACAATCAGGCGACGACAATCATTATTTTTGATCGCCTGAATGAGCAAGCGCAGCAGCAGCTCAAAAAGCAAATTCAGCCCTTTAATCTGAGTTCCGCCCCGGTGCAGTTGCTCGGTCATCCCAACCGTCAGGGCGGCTTGTTTCAGCTACTTTATGGGTTGCCTGACTTTTATCTGGAAACCCTAACCAACCAACAACTACAGCCGGCTTACTTAAAAGCTTTAGAAGATTTTGGGGTGCAGCTTAACTGGCATAGCTCAGCCAGTTGGCCGGCTGATCTTAAACTCAGCCAGTTTGATGGCAGTTGGCAGACCGAAGCGCTGCAAAAATTACGGCCCCGGGCCAACGACCAAATCAATGTGATATTTTTACAACAACAGAACATCGCCCAGTTACCAGACCTTTTGCAGCAAACCCAGCGACATCAAGTGCTGATTGCCGCATTAGCACCATCAACCTCGGAGTCGCTACTGGGTCAGCGCCAGTTTATGCCTGAGAATATGGCGGTTCCATTGTTTCAGCGAGGCTTTGAAATCCCGCGCCAGCCGATTGCCGGGCTGATGGATATCATGCCAACGGTACTCACCGACATGATGTCCTGTGCCGGGGGAACCAAAAATTTCAGTAACGGTAAAAGCCTGCAGCACAGCAAAGAGCGCTGGCCATTAGTCGAAACCTACAGCCCTTACATTGTTATCTATGACAGCGACGAAATCACCATACTGGACAATACCGGCCAATTCAGCGTTTATGATTTCGCCAGCTTTGAAGTAAAAAAAGGTGCCGAACCTACCGTTCCGGTGCTGATCGATGCTCTTAAAGACCTGAAACGCTTTAGCCGCGACAGCCAACAAGCGGGCAATTGAACAAATTTACAACACTCAGACTGCAGAGGCCGGAAAACACTTGCTTATTGCCGCTAAATCCGTAATATACGCTCCGCGGTCGGCGTGTGGCGCAGCTTGGTAGCGCACTGTCATGGGGTGTCAGGGGTCGGAGGTTCAAATCCTCTCACGCCGACCATTTTTAAAGGCTTTCAGCCA
>JBNJEJ010000034.1:0-24517 GCA_051745735.1 Pseudomonadota bacterium | reverse complement strand
TTACTGTTGTTACTGAATACGGTTACCCCGCCATTTCTCGGGTTATAGACAAAGGCATTGCCGGTTGTCTGGTAGTCGGTGCCGCTCGGTGCGGCAGTTAAGTTTTTGATGGTGTTGGCTAAAAAGTAAACACACAGCTGGTTGTCCATGGTCGGTTCCGGGTTAGCAACGGCATGGGTGTAATAGCGGTTTTCACCCAGCGTGGCAAAGTTATCGGTTATGGTCGGCGAGCCCTGCAAAATGCCCTGCATCAGGCTGGCGCAGTCCTGACTGGTCAGGTTTTCGTCGTGTATCGAGTCATCGCCACGTGCGGTGACCGGATAACCGGTATTGCCGTCCACATAGATAGGCAACGAATCTAATTCGACCAGAGCGCCGGCACCTGCTGGTGAGTTGCCTTTTGGCCGCCCGCGCAATTCCCACTCACCGCGGGCGATACCCACGGCGCTGGCAAAACCACCGGCCACGCCTTCAATGGCGGAGTCTTCGGCGTCGGCCGTTACGTCAGTAAATCGCGGCAGGGCCGAGGCCGCCAATAACCCTAAAATAACCACCACGATGATCAGTTCTATGATGGTAAAACCGGCCTGTCGAATTGCGCTGTTCATTACTTATGCCCTTAACCTCTATGGTTATATTGTAACTGGTTAACCTAAATCCTGATAGGTTATTTTTCCATCAGTTGTTATTTTTTTACTGTTTTTCACTTAAGTTGTCCGCTCTTACTTAGATAAGACAACTGAAACGACTGTTCGTTGCTATTTTCATTCAATTGGTACTGACAACCCCATGGCAATGTTTCTGCTTTCGGTTGATAACGCCCGCCGGCCAACATTTGCCATAATTGTAAGCAGCCATTATCAACACTGGGCCAGCCGTGGGCGTTCATTGTTATAACAAAACGGTTTTGCGCCGTTGTCAGATCAACGGTATCGGGCCGGCCCCGACGCAGCCATTCGGTTTTGGCTAACAGCAAATTTTCATTAAAGCGCTTTATCAGCACGTCCCGTTCAGCCTGCCGCCAGCCCCAGGCGTCACCCAATAAGCCTTTATTCAGCATAATCATGATCAGTAAGCCGATAGCGACCACCACCAACAGGGTCTGAAACCAACGGTTCAGGCGCAGCTGTGCTCGGTCGTTGCGGTTCATCGGCCTCTCCCAATTTACCCCCCTTGATAGGCACTCATCATGTCCCACATGGGGGTAAAGATACCCAGCGCCAATATCAGCACCATAACCGCCACCACAGCGATCATGAAGGGTTCGATGCGGGCTGTTAAGGTCTTAAGATCGTAATCGGTTTCGCGTTCGTAATATTCGGCAACTTCCCGTAGTAACGTGTCGATTCGTCCGGTTTCTTCGCCGACCACCACCATTTGCATAACCAATGGGGTAAATAACTGCGATTGTCGGGCCGCCCGAGACAAGTTCTCGCCCCGTTCAATGGATCGCCGGATGCCCAGGATTTTCTTTTCCATCCAGGCGTTATCAACCGCGTCGGCTACCAATGACAAGGCTTGTGTTAATGGCACACCAGCCCCCAGCATAACCGAAAAACTGCGTGAAAAGCGGGCCAGCATCGAACGCTCTAAAATGCTGCCGATAACCGGAACTTTTAATTTTAAACTGTCCCAAAGTAGCCGCCCGGAGCTGGTGGCCGTGTAATAGCGTAAACCAAACACCATGCCGACGATGGCGATCAGCATCAACGGCCAGTAACTGACAAAGAATCCAGAAGTGCCCAGCAGCGCTCGCGTCGCCCAGGGTAATTCAACATCAAAGCTTCTGAACATGTCAGCAAAGGTCGGAATAACAAAAATATTTAATACAAATAACGCAATGACCAGCGCAATTAACACAAAACTGGGGTAACGGGTGGCGGCTTTAATGCGCTTACGGGTATCCTGCTCTTTTTCCAGATAAAGGGCCAGCTGTTCAAAAGACTCTTCCAGCTGACCGGTGTTTTCGCCCACATGAACAATGGCAATCACCAATTTAGGGAATACTTTTTTGTGTCGCGCCAGCCCGGCCGACAGGGTGCGGCCGCGTTCAAGCTGACCATGAACGTCGCGCAAGGCCTTTTTAAGACGCTTATTCTGCGTGCTGTCTGCAAGGCCCTCGATGGCGCGTAAGATGGGAATACCGGCATTAGTCAGTGAGTACATCTGACGACAAAAAATGATCAGTTGATCCAGTTCAACTGCCGGCTGTAACGCGTCGCGCAGGCTTTGCAGCACTGAGCCTGCATCAAACAGCGGACTTTTGTCCGTGCGGCTGACCGTGCCCCCCGATGCAGCGACCTGTACCGGCGTCAGCCCTTGCTCCATTAAGCTTTTTGCCGCGGCTCGCGAATCAGCGGCGTCTAAGTTGCCACTCTGCATTTTGCCCTGTTTATCCCGAGCCTGATAGCGAAAGCGCATGTTACTCGGCCTCCGGCGACGACGATGCGTTGTTTACGTCAGTTTCTGCGTCATCCTCAGCAGCGTCCGGCGTTTCGGCCGTAGTGACGGGGACGTTGTCTTCGACACTCTCGGCCAGGAACAACACCTCTTCAACGCTGGTGATGCCCTGCTGGGCGTACTCCAGTGCCACCAGAGCCATGGACCGAAAGCCCGGCGACTCGTATGCGGCCTCAGCAAAAGCCTGGGTGTCGTTCATGCGCAGCGCATCCATCATCGGGCGGTTCATTTCCAGCAGTTCAAATACCCCGATTCGACCTTTATAACCGGTGTGGCCGCAGGACTGGCAACCCTTGCCTTTTTGATATTTGTGGCTGGAGCTGCCGCTCTGCAAGTGCTCTAGCAAATTCTCCTGCTCCTCCTGCAGTGGCGCCTCGGTGGTGCACTGATCACACACCCGCCGCACCAGCCGCTGGGCAACAATCCCGCGCAGCGCAGCAGCCACCAAATAAGATGGCGCGCCCATATCAATCAGCCGCATGGCACTGGTGATGGCGTCATTAGTGTGCAAAGTCGAAAGTACCAAGTGACCGGTAATCGCGCCACGTAGGCCGATTTCGACGGTTTCATGGTCTCGCATCTCGCCCACCATGATAATGTCCGGATCCTGCCGTAAGGTAGTGCGCAGAACACGAGCAAAGTCTAAGCCAATTTTAGCACTGACTTGTACCTGCGAAATACGGGGTAAGCGATATTCTACCGGGTCTTCTACGGTAATGACTTTTTGCTCTTCGGTGTTCAGTTCGCTTAGCGCGCCGTATAGGGTGGTGGTTTTACCCGAGCCGGTCGGCCCGGTTACCAGTAACATGCCATGGGGCCGGTGGATCAGAGCGCGCACGCGTTTTAGCATGTCCTCGGGCATACCGGTCTGCTCCAGCGATAATATGCCATCAGTCTGGTCGAGCAGACGCATAACACAGGACTCGCCGTGCTGCACCGGCATGGTAGATACCCGCACATCAATGCTGTGTTTTTTTACCTTAATGTTAAAGCGCCCGTCCTGGGGTAAACGGCGCTCAGAAATGTCCATGCCGGACATCAGTTTTAACCGTAACACCAGGGCGTTGGCTATGTTGGTTTCATCAAGAATGTTTTCGTGCAGCACGCCATCAACCCGTTGCCTGATGCGCAGTAAGTTTTCGTCGGGTTCGATGTGAATATCTGACGCTCTGACCTGTACCGCGTCCTCAAAAATCGACTGTAGCAGCTTAGCGACGGTGGCGTCTTCGCCCTCTTCGTCCATGCTAAGAGCGCCCAGTTCGAATTCCGAGGTTTCTTCGTACTCATCCTGTAACTGACTGGCAAACGACTCAATATCTTTGGTACGCCGGTACAGGCTATCAAAAGCCTGCAGCAGCTCTGACTCCAGCACCACCGCCACTTCAACCTGGCGCGGGGCGAGCTGTTGACTGATGGCATCGATAGCCGACAGGTCGGCAGGATCACTCATGCCAACCAACGCACGCTCCGCATCCGCTTCAATCACCAGCGCTCGGTGCCGACGAGCCTGAACTTCGGGTAATAATTTTAGCGCCGCTGGCGGTATCTTGCGGTCACTGATGGAAATGAACGGGATTTTCAACTGTTGCGAAAGAAAGTCCACCAGCTGCCGTTCGGTTATATAGCCTAACTCAATGAGGGTAGCACCCAGCTTACGGCCTGACTCTTTTTGCTCTTTTAACGCTTTATCCAGCTGCTCCTCGCTGATGACCTGCTCATGAACCAGCAAGTCACCCAGACGCATTTTAAGGCGTGGGCGTTTCATGCTGGCTCCTTAGCTGTTCAATTTGCAACGCAATGTATTCCAGTGTGGGCTGATGCTCAATTAAGCTGGCTGCCTGCTCAAACAGGCGCAGTGCTTCGCCGGGATCCTGCTGTTTTAACGCCAGCGCCAGGCCCAGATGCCAGCGACCGTTATCCGGCTCGCCCTGCAACAGTGCCCGGTAGCTTTGTTGCATCAACGCCCTGTCGTTCAGTTGTTGCGCCAGCTCTGCCTGAAACTGATAATATTGCGGCAATTGAGAGGGTTCGGGCTGGCGCTGAGTGATCAACCGTCGGGCGACACTCCCTTGACCGGATTTTTGCAACATGCTGGCGGCCAATAACCGTAGCGAGTGCGCATCGGGGTTGCGGGTCAGTCCCTCACGGACTATTGACAAAGCACGACTCAGTTGGCCCCGTCCGTATTCCAGTGCCGCCCATTCTTTACGGGCTTCGTGCAGCTGCGGCTGCGCCTGTAAGGTTTGCGCAAAGTGCTCGGCTGCGTCACTGAATAACCCCTGGCGCTGAGCTTCTCGGGCTTTTTGCAGCGATCGTTCGGCGACTTCGGCGGCGCTCAGTTGCACACTCTGTTTATTAAAACTTGCGGCGGGCTCCGGCTCATCATTCTGGCCAGTTTGTTGTGCGCTGGGTTGCTCATTGGCGCCCCCACGGGGTTGTACAATAGGCTGCGGCAGCTGAAAGGGTTCTGTCGTTGCTTGCCGGGTAACCGGTTTGGGCTCAGGCTTTTGTGCAGTCTTTTGTGCCGGCTGCGGTTTGGGCCTGGCTGCACTTTCACTTGCCGGATCCGCTGATTGCTGCGGCTGTGCTTGTGATGGTTGTTGTTGTTTTTGCTGCGACTGTGACTGTGGCTGCGATGATTTGTCATCCGCCAACATCGCATACAGAATAAAGCCTGCGGCAGCCGCAACCAGAACCGCGCCTGCTCCCCACAAAGTGGTTGGGTTAAACCCTGACGGCTGCTCAGCCGCAACCGCCGAGCCATGGCCTTCCGGCGCCGCGTTATGCTCCTGACGGTTATCCAGATCTTTCAGGACTTTATTAATAATGCTCACGGGCTGATGCTCCGCATCCAGTGATGCAGCGGTAATTGTTCATAAAACAATGCCACCAGCGCCAGTATGACCACAGTCACCAACAGCCCTCCCCATAGCAACAGTGGCCGCCGACGCGCTTGATAACGGGCATCTTCGGTATCGGCTGCCGCTAATTTTAAGTCTTTCAGGGTTAAGTGATGACGCCCTTCGCCATAGGCTAACAGCAGCATCTTGTGGCACAGCATGTTAACCAGCCGGGGAATGCCGCGACTGGCCTGATAGACACCCGTTACCACTGGAGCCGGAAAAATAGGAGCCCCCTTGTAGCCGGCAACGGTCATCCGATGGCCGATATATCGCGCAGTTTCGGCAGCGTTCATGGCCGTTAGCCGATAGGAAAAACTGATGCGCTGACGCAACTGACGAAAGCGGTGCTGTTGCAACCGCTCGTCCAATTCTGGCTGGCCGACCAACACAATATGTATCAATTTGCGCGTTTCTGTTTCCAGGTTAGACAGTAACCGCACCGCTTCCAGACTGTCTTCGGGTAACGCCTGCGCCTCATCAATCAACAACACCACTGACTGGCCCGATTGATTAATCTGCACTAACCGCTGTTGTAACGCCCGCGCAAGCTGATGCTCGGTTTCGATGGCCTGAGTATCCACTTCCAGTTCGTGGGCAATAGCACGGCGCAGTTCTTCCGGGTTAAGGTAAGAATCGGGCACATAGGCAGTACGAAAATAATCGGGTATTTCCTCCAATAACCGACGACACAACAAGGTTTTTCCGGTGCCCACTTCGCCGGTCACTTTAATAAAGCCTTCACCGGTTTTAAGCGCCGTCAGCACCACCTTGACCGCTTCTGCGTGGCTCTTCGACTCGCAGTAAAATTGCGTGTTGGGCGTGATGGTAAATGGCAACTGCCTTAGGCCGAAATGATACAGGTACATAGGGTTTAGGGTTGCTCCTGATTAATCGGTTGATCCGCTATATCAGGAAACCAGGTTTGCAATAATTCACGCGAGCGCTGCAGTTCTTGTCGCCAGGTATCAGCCCCGATAACCGTCGGTTTAATCAAAATCACCAGTTCTTTTTTCTGTGCCTGATTACTGCGATTTTGAAACAAATTACCAATCAGCGGCAGATCACCAAGCAAAGGTACTTGACGAATATCTTCGCTGGTCGAGGTTTGCATCAAGCCGCCCAGCACCACAATTTCCCCGTTGCGTGCCCGCACAATGGTGTCCGATTCGCGAATGTTGCTGCGCGCCAGCGGCAGGCGCAGAGTCTCATCGCCAATCTCAATAACTTTTTCCTGCTCTGCGGTTTCTACTACCGAAGGGTGAACATGCAGAGTCACCACATCGTCGTCACTGATTTGTGGGGTAACATCCAGTGAAATACCGGAGAAGAACGGCGTTAATTCCACATCCGAGCTGGTCAGCGCATCACTCACCCCGGTGGAGTTAGTTTGCGACTGAACATCGGTGACGTAATATTCGTCTTCACCTATTTTTATCACCGCTTTTTGGTTGTTCGACGCACTAACACGCGGATTGGACAGCACCTGCACGCTGCCCTGGGTTTGCAGTAAATCTAAAAAGCCGGAAAAATTGTTATCCTGAAAGCGCAATCCAAAAAAGCCGTCATTGGTTGCCGCGTTCAAATCGCCGGGTGTCGCACCATTAAAGCTGACGTCAAATCCTGATGACAGCTGATCCAGCTGACTCCAGCGGATGCCCTGCTGGAATTCATCCCCTAAGGTTACCTCGACGATACGCGCCTCTAAAATCACCTGGCGCTGCAGCCGCGATTGCAGCGTGGTTAAAAACTCCCCCACCGCCCGCAGCTTAGACGGCTGAGCCGTAACGCTGACAATGCCGGCCTGAGGCGACAGCACAACACTGCCGGAACTACCGGCGATTTGTTCCAGCATCGCCCCCAGATCACCCCACAAGTCGGTCTGCGACTGAGTGCTGATACTGGCACCGTTACCACCACTTTGATTCATGTTATTACTGGTATTATTGTTAGCGCCTGACGAACCACCGCCCAGTAAGCCTGGGTTATTAAAGCCGCTGGAGCCGCTAGAACCACCGCCCATGCTTGATGAACCACCCAAGCCGCTATTTTGGCTGCGTTCCTGACTGACCCCACCGCTGGTTACCTGGGTTTGCGACATACCAAAACGTTTCAGTGATAAGTAATCTAAGGAAAAGGTTTTAGTGCGCACACCGGTCGGGAAGATTTGAATCATGCGACCGGTTTGTTTGATTTCATAACCGTAGGTATCCCCGATGACGTCCAGGGTTTCTTTGATAGTGACATCTTTTAAATCGACTGAGATCGAGCCTTCGACATCGGGATGGACGATAATATTGTATGGCGTGTCCACGGTTAAACTGTAAAAGAAGTCCGCTGCCTCGATATCTTTTGCCTGTAACACGAAACGCGGCTCGTCCAGCACGGAGTTTTCGCTGCCCTCAGCGGTAGGCTGAGTCAGAAACGCCATCACCTCGTCCGGTACATTGCCCTGTTGCTGTTGATCAGTCTGGTCTCTTGATTGTGCCTCTGAGCCCTGCTGAGGTTCCAGCGCCCGGTAGGCATCCGATGGCGAATGGGCAGGCTGATAGGCGCACCCCGTCAACACGCTGAGCACAAGTAGACTGAGCAACCTTCTCATTCGGACTCTCCCTCAGTAACGATGCGTGTTTTGATGTCATTCTTAAAAAGCGTCAACTCTAACTCCTGCTGCGCATTCTGTAACCGCACGCGCTGATTCTCGATAGCAATAATCCGGTAGCCGCCAACGCGGCTGCCTAACTGATAACGCTGGCCGTTAATCATGGCATAACGCTTATCAGCAAAGGCTATGATTTGCGTTAGCCGCAATGGTTCCCCGGCGCTGGTATCGGTTGCCATCTGACTGGCACGCCAGTTGTGTGGCCGTGTCGGATCTCCTGCAGCCACCGAAAACGTGGCTGCACCGGCTAATGCCAGCGCTGCAATCACCGTTTTGCTAACCACCGATGATCTCCTTATCCGTACTCAGTAATTGCCAGACAATGCGAGCTTCGGCCCGGGGATAATCAATAACCTGATAATCAAAAGTAAACCACTGCACTTCGGGGTGCTGCTTCCGCAACTGTTTAAAAAACAACATCAGCTCAGTAAAGTTGCCCTGATACACGGCTGATACCTGATGCCGATACAAGCTGGCTGATTTTTGCTCTGATACCTGTTCGGGCGATCGCGACTCCAGCTGCAGTAAATCGATACCATCTGCATAGCTCAAACTGTCCTGCAAAAACTGCTGCCGTTGTGCCTTATCCAATAAAGTAAAGCGATCGGTTTTTTCTTTCAACGTTGCCAGACGGCGGCTTTTGCGTTCAATTTTTTGCAGCACTGGTTTGTCGACACTGATTGTTAACTGCTGTTGCAATTGTTCAATGGTAACCTGAATCTGTTCAATTTGCTGCTGCGCCGCTTGTATTTCCTGCTCACCGCTAAGCTTAGCTTGCAGATTAGGCAACACTCCGTAACTGAGCAGAGGTAAGCTGACCAGCAGCCAGATGGCCACTGCTATTAACAGTCTGCGAGCTTTAGCTTGCTCGCTAAACCATTCACACCCTTGTTGCCATTTTTGTGCTAGCACCGCCATCATGGACTCTCCTGTTCAGGTGAGTCTGAAGCAGCGGCAGAGTCATCGCCCTTGTCCGGCAAGCTGTTGGTCAGGCTAAAGGTCTGATTGCCTTGCTCGTCGTTGTCCAGATCAACCACAGCAAAGCGGCTGCTGGCCAATAATTCCTGCTGTTGAAAGCGCTGCATCCAACGCGGTAATAAATTGGCTTGTATCGCTTTACCGACCAGTGATACCCCAGCGGTAGTAGAAGAAAATCCAGTCAGCCACAGGCCCTCGATATCAACCGCAAACAATTCCGCCATTAGGCGGTCGGGCACGCTAGCCTGATCGTGTTGTTGTTGTGCTAATCGTTGGTTTAATTGCTGCTGCCCGGTCAGCTGTTCGTCCAGCTGCTGTGAACGCTCTGCCAATTGCGGACTGGGCTTTCGTTGCTCTAATTGCTGTTGCAGTTGCTTTTGCTGTTGCTGAGCTTGTTCAAGGCGCTGGTTAACGCTGTTGAGAGCTTCCTGGGTATCGGCATTTTGCCAACCCGTATAGCCCCAACCGAGACCGCTGAGTACCAGCAAGAGCACTGCAACAGCCGCCACCCGCGACAAGGTGACATGCTGTACCACCGGTTTCAGTTCGTCACGTAACAGGTTAACAGTTTGCTTCATGCAGACGGCTCCTGTTTCGGTCGCTCTTGCTGAGACTCTTCTGGCTCTGGCGCTTCCTGCGCTGACTCGTCTGGCTCTGGCTCTTCTTCCTGCTCTGGCTCTTCTGGCTGCGGCTCTTCCTGCTCTGACTCGTCTGGCTGCGACTCTTCCTGCTCTGACTCGTCTGGCTGCGACTGCTCAGAAGGTTCAGGCAAGACCGCGGCTAGCGCATCAATATCGGTTAGGTCGCCTTCGCACAGCTCGCTCATCCACGGGAGATAGTCAAAAGACTCGATTTTGACAGCCAGCAAGTCTTCCAGCGCTGCCTTTACCGCATTTATTTGTGGGTGTTTGATGGCTAATAATATGGTTTTTACCGGGGCCTGACGCAGCTGACTTTCAAAATAGTCCATAGACCGTTGCAACTCAGTGGCCATGGGCTCCAGCGCGCCGACTTCAATTTCGTCTTTACTGTAGTCAGTAATTGACTTTAAACCGCGCAGTGCGCGAGAAAAACAGAGCTGGCCCTGACGATAAATTTGCGCCAAATAGCCGCCATTATCCAGCGGGTACATGCACAGTTTTGCTTTATCTGTGACTCCATGCAATTTTTTTAACTGTAATTCAACCACGGATATTTTCTCGATATCCCAGTCCAGCTCCAGGATGGCATGAGTCCAGTCACTCAGCTCCTGTTTATTAGCAACAATTGCTACAATTTTGTCCTGACCGGAGGGTTGATAAGGCAGCTCATAATAATCGGTCACCATGGCTTCCGGTTCCAGCTCGACCAATTCTCCGAGTTGAAAGGCGAGCCCGGAGGCAATGTCCTGATCAGGTAAGTCAGGGCGGTCAACAGAAACGGCCTGATAGTGGCCAATCCCCAGTACTAATTCAACAGGGCAATGGTCAAGATCCAGCTTATTGTACTGTTGATGGCATTGTGCTAAAGCTTCTGAAAAATTGTTAGACGAGATACTGAAGGTGTCGTTGACCACGGTTTCAGGCTGTTCACGGTTTGTATGCCGCAACACAAGTAGTCGCAGCTGGTCGGTTCCCCAATGTAAGATTATCCGGTATTCACCAGAACGCGCACGAGACGCTCCGAACCGCACTTTACTTCCTTAATCTGATTTTTGTTATGCTTATACTATCAGATAGTTACAATAAAAGTGAACAAAAAACAACAGCCTTCGATCAGGTCGATTCAGCAAGCTGCCATTGCAGTGGCTGACCTGCGTAATAGGGCACTATCGGTCCGTCACTGGTACTTATGCTTGGCGGCACCACCCATTCACTACGCGTTAAGGTTATACGCTGTTGATTCGGTTCTAGACCATAAAACGCGGCACCGTATTGGCTGGCAAAGTTCTCCAGCTTATCTAAAGCATCATGCTGGGTAAAAAATTCCGCGTACAACTCGATAGCTGCCGGAGCCGAATAACAGCCGGCACAACCGCATGAGGTTTCTTTACTGGCCTTAACGTGCGGCGCCGAATCTGTGCCCAGAAAAAATTTCGGGCTGCCCGACAACGCAGCCTGTTGCAGACGTTGCTGATGTTCACGCCGCTTTAAAATGGGCAGACAGTAATTGTGCGGACGAAGACCGCCAACCAGCAGATCGTTGCGGTTCATCAGCAAGTGTTGCGGGGTCATGGTAGCGGCCACCTTATCGCTGGCCTGATTGACAAAGTCGACCGCATCGCCAGTGGTGATGTGCTCAAGTACTAAGGGTAAGTCCGGAAACTGGGTTGTGATTGGCAACAGGTGCCGCTCGATGAACACTTTTTCCCGGTCAAAGACATCAATATCGGCATCGGTAACTTCGCCGTGTACCAATAAAGGTACCTGGTGTTGCTGCATTGCGGCTAACACGGGAGCCAATGCATCAACCGACTTAACGCCAGCAGCTGAATTAGTGGTCGCCCCCGAGGGATACAGTTTAAAGCCAATAATCTGTGCATGCTGGGCTGCCCTGGCAACTTCGGCAGCGCTGGTTTCGGCCGTCAGATACAAGGCCATCATTGGCTCGAAGCTCATCGAGGGCGGCAGTGCCGCCATCACACGTTGGCGGTAGTCGAGCGCCATGGCCACGGTGGTTACCGGAGGCACCAGGTTGGGCATGATAACCGCACGCTTAAAAACCCGGGCCGAAGCGGCAACTGTGCTGTTCAGTAAAGCGCCATCACGTAAATGAAGATGCCAGTCATCGGGGCGGGTAATAGTTAACTGCTGCATGCACTTGCCTTTATAAACACTTATGATGCACCAATTATAGGCGCTTTGATTGCCGCCTGTCTAACCCATTCCCATCGCCGCTTTCCAATGTGTGCGACAGCACGAAAGATAGTGGTCATTGCCACCAATGGCAATTTGTTGACCCATAGTCACCGCCTTGCCGTCGGCATCAACCCGCAGCGACATTGTCGCTTTTCGGCCGCAGTGGCAGATGGTTTTCATTTCGATTAATTTATCCGCCAGCGCCAGCAGCACCGCGCTGCCCGGAAACGCGTCACCAAAAGCGTCGGTGCGAATGCCATAGCACATCACCGGAATGTCATACTGATCTACCAACGTAGTCAGTTGCCACACCTGTTGCTCAGTCAAAAACTGTGCTTCGTCAAGCAGCAGGCAATCAACGGCTTGTTGTTGATGACGGCATAAAACGCTTTCCAATAAGTTGCAACGGCTGCTAAAGCTAACCGCCTGGCGGCTTATCCCCAATCGCGATGCGATGGTGCCCGTACCAGAGCGGTCATCAATCAGCGGTGTCATGAGCAACACCGACTGATCACGCTCTTCGTAATTGTGTGCCACTTGTAACAGCGACGTGCTTTTGCCGGCATTCATCGCCGAATAAGTGAAATACAACGAGGCCATAGCGATTCTTTTTGTGGTTAGTGTGTGAAAAACTGATTTATGTCATTATGTTAGCAACAAGTTTCACCGAGGAGCCTTTTTTATGCAATACCCTGCTGAATTTATTAAAGCGATACCGAAAGCTGATTTGCATCTGCATTTAGATGGCAGCCTGCGCGCCAGCAGCCTGATCGAGATGGCAAAACATGCCGATATTGAACTGCCCAGTTATACCGAACAAGGGCTGTACGAAAAGGTTTTTAAATCACACTACAACAATCTGGGCGAATACCTGCATGGCTTTCAGTACACCTGCGCGGTGTTGCGCGATCTCGAAAATCTGGAGCAGGCCGCTTACGAGCTGGCAATAGATAATCAGCAGGAAGGCGTCAACTACATTGAGGTACGATTTGCCCCGCAGTTGTTGATGAACCCGGCTAACGGAGTCACCTTTGATACCATCATGCACGTGGTTAACGACGGCTTAAAACGCGCCCAGGACGAATACAACCGTCAACCCGAAGTCGCTGCCGGTGATAAACCGCCGTTTCATTACGGCATCATCAACTGCGCTATGCGGATGTTTGGTAAAAAAGGCTTCTCCCCCTACTACACGCAATTATTCCAACAGCTGCGTGACTTTGAACCCATGCAAGTGATCCGCACGGCGGCCATGGAATTGGTACGTGCCAGCGTTCGCATGCGTGACGAAGAAGGCTTACCCATTGTCGGCCTGGATATCGCCGGTCAGGAAATCGGCTACCCCGCGCGTCAATTTAAAGATGTCTATGAATACGCGCACGAAAACTTTTTATTAAAAACGGTTCACGCCGGCGAGGCTTATGGCGCGGAAAGTATTTTTGAAGCCTTAACTCAGTGCCATGCTGATCGCTTAGGTCATGGGTACTCGTTATTTTCGCCCGAAATGACCCAGGACCCCAATATTAAAGACCCTCAAGCTTACGGCGAAAAACTGGCTTCGTACATTGCCGATCAGCGCATTGCCGTGGAAGTGTGCTTAACCAGTAATCTGCAGACCAACCCGGCTATTGGTGGCATTAAGCAGCATAACTTTAAGCACATGCTTGAACATCGGCTCGCAACAGTCATTTGTACCGACAACCGGCTGGTATCACGCACCACCGTCAGCGACGAGTATCAGTTAGCGGTTGATAACTTTGATATCCCGCTGCACCGTTTGAAAGATATTGTTGCCTACGGTTTTAAAAAGAATTTCTATCCCGGGGCGTACACTGAAAAGCGTGACTACACCAAACAAAACTTAGCTTATTTTGACCAGTTAGTCGCCCAGTTTGGCTTAACCGAAAGTTAAGCCAAACCAATAGTTAGTCCAGCGATGCCCGCCAGGTTGCCGCCGCAACTGGGTGGGCAAAATAATAGCCTTGTATCACGATGTCAGCATCGGAATGGAATAAAAAGTCGCATTGCCGTCGGGTTTCGACCCCTTCAGCCACCACCCGCATTTCCATATGGTTAGCAAAGGAAACCACGGCCTCGATAACCCCGTCTCCGGACTTACGATCACCGATAGCACGAACAAAGCTCTGATCAATTTTCAGTTCACTCACGGGTAACTTGCTGAGATAAGCGAGAGACGAGTAGCCGGTGCCAAAATCATCAATGGAAAACTGAATGCCTTTGTAACTTAAGCGCTCCATTTTAACCACAACGTCTGCTAAGTCATCGATCAATATACCTTCAGTTACTTCCAGCACGAGCATAGTCGGATCGACCCCGTACTCAATTAACAGCGCGTCGATCCAGTCTTCAAAATCAGTTCGGCGAAAGTGACGGGCGCTAATGTTCACGCTAATACTCAGTCGTTTGCCTTGCTGCTGCATTTCTGCCTGCAACTCGCAAACCTTGCTGAGTACCCAGCGATCAACCGCGATGATCAAATCCGACTGTTCTGCTATCGGAATGAACTTGCCTGGCGATACAATGCCATCTTCCGGGTGGCGCCAACGCACTAAAGCTTCACCACTGATGACATTACCGTTACTCTGACATTGCGACTGAATGTAGAGCTCCAGCTCATTGCTTTTTATCGCCTGGCGCAAGCGTTTTTCAATCTCAAATTGTTGTTGTACTTGATGACTGAAGGTCGATTTGTAAAAGGCAAAACTGTTACCGCCCCGTTGCTTGGCCTTGTGCATTGCGGTTTCGGCGGCACGAATGATGCGTTCAGCAGTGATGCGATTATGTTCTTCGCTCTGGTCTTCGGGATAGATACTGCAGCCAATACTTACCGATATCTTCACCTCTTCATCGCACACATAAAACGGTGCTTCTGTAGATGCCAGCAGCAGGTTACCTATGGCTTCGGCTTTTTGCTTTGCGCCCTCGATGGTTATCGAATCTTCCGGTAGCAACACCGCAAAAGCATCTGCGCCTAAGTGAGCCAATGTGTGCTCGCGGTGTTTTAGCTCACTTTTTAACCGCTCAGCAAAAGATTTAATCAACTCGCTGCCAAATTCATAACCTCTGGCGTCGTTGATATGCTGCAGCCTGTCCATATCGATCAGCAACAACGAACCAAAGTGCTCGCCATCGTGTGAGTGCAGGACCTGCTGCAGTAATTCGTTCAGGTGAAAACGGTTAGGCAACGAGGTTAGCGGCTCATAATAAGCTAAAAATTGCAGTTTTTGTTCATCTGCCTTGCGCTCAGTGATGTCTTCCTCAACACCAATAAAGTGCGTCATCTTGTCTTGCTCGTCGAACACAGGGGTAATGGTAGCCCAGACCAAATAATTGGTGCCGTCTTTACGTTTGTTCAGCAACTCGCCGCGCCAGGTTTCTCCGTTTTTTAAGGTTTCCCAGAGGTTTTTGTAAGTTACCGAAGCGGTGGTTCCTGACTGCAGCATGCGGGGGTTTTGGCCGATAAGTTCCGCTTTCGAATAACCGCTAACCTGGGTAAAGGCCTGATTAACGTACTCGATTTTGCTGTCGATGTTAGTGATGACAACACACTCATTACTCTGCTCTATCGCGGTATTTAAGTTTTTAAGCTCTTGTATGTACTGCGCGCGGTCTCGAGCGACATCTTCGATAATCCGCGCCATATGCCCCAACTCGTCATTATCGTTCAGTGTTATGGATACATCGGCGCTACCGTATTTTAATTGTTCAACACCCTCTTTCAGATGCTCCAGTGGTCGGGTCAGACGGCGTTGTAAGTAGACACGAAGCAAAAAAGCGAGAAAGATAACCAGTACGAGTTCGCCCAGTAATGTCAGCTGCTTCTGCCGAATTGAGTTAGCTATCCCGGCATCGTATTGGTAGGTTATCAGTAACGTCCAATTGCTAACACCTAAGCTATCGCCGGTAAGTCCTGCTAACGGGAATTTACTGTAAAAGCGGTTAAAATCTGCAACAAACTCGACCGACGAATAAGTCAGCGCTGGCTTCCGAAAGTTTTCCGGAACCTGCAGGTCGATTTGCCGAATACCTTTCTTCAGCTCGTCCGCTGAGGTTGAATAAACAACAGCACCTTGTTCATTGAAAATAACAGCGCGGCCGACTCGACGATGAACCTCCAGCTCGGCGATCACCTCATAAACCAATTCCGGGTAACCGTATCGAATAATACGGTTAAGAGTTGCCTGCGAAACCAGCCCTAAAGTACGTAACTCACGTTCAGCAAGATGTCTGTTTTCGGACTGCTGCTGGTAGAGTGTTAACCAGACTAATAATACAAACATCGTAATGCCGAACAAACCGACCACGGCGGTAATGCGGGTCGACAGGCTCCGCCAAAAACCGACGAGTTGGTTTTTATTTACCATTAGCTTGTCCCGTCTGGCAGTATTCTAATGTTTGCGGCTTTGATAAATCGTCACTCGCCAATAATAAGCTTTGAATCGGCTCAACAGCCGTTTGTAAATCAAAGCTGTCTGAGTTCATTGCGCCTATTAGGTTAATATCGCCAAGGGCCTGACGCAGTTGATTGTCCTTAAGCTCGGTATTTTCGGTGAGTAACCGCCTAACCGGGGGCGATAACGCCTTAAAATCGTCAATAACCCGATCCCAGAGGAAACGCAGTCGTTCGTCAATATGCTCACTATGCTGCTGCCAGACGCTGTTTTTTATAACCAGTACATCGATGATTTCGCCAGCAATATCGGCACTGTCAAAAATCACTGTGGCGCCTGAATGCCTTAATTGTGTTAATACCGGTTCAAAGGTGACAACGCCATCAATTTCATCATTGGTAAACATCTGTGCATGCCGGTTAAACGTTGCCACAACGCCGCTAACCTCTTTGCCTGCAAAAGCGTCATGCTGCCGGGCTCGGCTCAACATGTAACGCCCTCCGGCAGTGGCTTCGTGAGCAATAATTAAGGGTTCGGTACGCTGTCGCCAGTCGCCTTTCATGACAATAGCGTCAGCACCAACTGACTCGTTAATGACCATGGCAACACACACTGAGTCCTGGGCTCCTTGCTGATAAACTAAAGCCTCGTCCAGTGTTAAAAATCCACCATCAAGCTGGCCCGCTGCCATGATGCGTATCACGTTAGACGCAGCCGGCAACGGATGGATGGTGAACTCGGTCTGGCGGTCACGATCAGCGTATAATGACTGGCTGATAAAAAACGGTTGATAGCCAATCCAGCTGTTTCCGGCAAGATTTACCGGCTGATGGGGCTGCGAACACGCTGACAGCAATAACACGCTGACAACCAGTGAACTGGCTTTAGCGACTCTTTGTAGCTGGCGTAAGGTACGGCGTAACATGTTAACTGCATTTGCTGTGAAACTTAAATTTAACATTTACAAACCTGTACCACTAAGTCAATGGAAAAATGACGCCACATCGACGTCATTTCCTTGAAATGTGGCGTCTAGAAGGGAATGTCGTCGTCAAAGTCTGTGCTATCCGGAGAAAAAGGCTGCGGCTGCGAAGGTTGCTGACCCTGCTGTGGCGGGTTTTGCTGACCCCCCTGCTGTGGTGAACCTTGTTGCGGGCTGTTCTGCTGATAACCACCCTGCTGCTGTGGCGCACCCTGATTCATGTTCTGATTCTGGTTCTGGTTCTGGTTTTGTCCCATACCCTGATTCATGCCGCCGCCGGAGCCGGGCCTTGAATCCAGCATTTGCATCTCGTTAACAACGATTTCGGTGGTATACCGATCCTGACCATCCTGACCCTGCCATTTGCGTGTCTGCAAGCGGCCTTCAACATAAACCTTTGAGCCTTTTTTCAGATACTCGCCAACGACTTCCGCCAGCCGCCGATAGGACACACATCGATGCCATTCGGTTTGCTCGCGCGGCTCGCCGGTTTGCTTGTCCTTCCACGACTCGCTGGTTGCCAAACTAAAGTTAGCAATAGCCGTGCTGTTTTGTGTGTACCGAATCTCTGGATCAGCACCTAAATTGCCCACCAATATCACTTTATTCACACCGCGACTGGCCATCGTATTCTCCTTTGGTTATATCTTTTAACTCACTTAATAAGTCAGTTATTCGTCTGTCTGGTACGGCTGCAAAAGGCCCTGTACGGCCTGTTCATCATACCGCTTTTTATCTACTTTTAAATAACTTATCTTGTCATCTTCGGCATAGCGAATTTCTTCAACACCGGCTACCGTCAACAGCTTATCGTTGAGTGCATCAACTTCTGCCTGTGACGGCACCGCTGCCAAGGACAGCGCCACATTGGTAACGGCTTTAGGGTTTTTCATCAATCCGGTTAATGCCAGCCATAAGCCTAGCAATAGCAACACCGCCGAGCCTAATCCGCTCAGCTGATACTGTTGTAAGACCCAGCCCCCTGCGGCCCCGCCGGCAAAGGCACCTAAAAACTGACAGGTCGCATAAAGTCCGCTGGCACTGCCTTTACTGCCAGGCGGGGCGATGCGGGTTAACAGCGAGGGTAGCGAGGCTTCTAAATAATTAAAGCCACTGAAGAACACCAGCAGCGCAACTAACAGAGTCCAGCCGCCACCGCTGCCAAAATAGGCAATCACAATAGCAGCGATCAGCAATACCAACGCCAGCCGAAACCAGAATACTTGCTGGTCTGTGCGCGAACTACGAATGATCATAGGCACCATAACGGCGATAGACAACAATAACGTCGGCAGGTAAAACCAGGCGTGAAGGCTGGGTTCAAAGCCCGCCGCCTGTAACTGTGTCGGCAGAGTAATAAACCAGGCGGTGAGTGCGGCGTGTAAAACAAAAACGCCAGCGTTTAATTGCCACAGCTGGCCATTACGTAACAACTGCTTAAATTCAGAGGCAACCGGCAAGGCTTCCCGGCGCGCACTTTGGGTATTTATTTTCGGCACACTGAACACCAGCACCAATATGCCTAACACACCGGTTGCTGCAGTAAACCAGAACACCCCTGACAAGCCGACCCAGCCCGCTAATAAGGGCCCGGCTACCATGGCAATGGCAAAGGCAAGGCCAATGCACATACCAATAATCGCCATCACTTTGGTGCGTTGCTGTTCGCGGGATATATCAGCAGCTAACGCTAAAATAGCGGCAGCAATTGCGCCCAGCCCCTGGATCGCCCGACCCACGGCAACCATCCATAGACTGTCGGCGGTTGCCGCAACAATGCTACCTACAATAAAAACCAACAAGCCGCCGACAATAACCGGGCGACGACCAATACGATCCGACAACATACCCAGTGGAATTTGCAAAAATGCCTGGGTCAGACCATAAGCCCCTAGCGTTACACCCATTAAAAAGGCGCTATAATCAGGGTAGTCCTGCGCGTATATAGCCAGTACCGGCATGATCAAAAAAAGCCCCAGCATGCGTATTCCAAACACGGATGCTAGCGCTACGGATGCTTTTTTTTCGGTTTTATTGAGGGTGTGTTGTGTCATTTGCCACAGCTTTTAAATTCTCTAAAGTGAGCATTGTACCAGATGCGCTTGGGTGTGCGATAATGTTGTCAGCTAGCTAACAGGAAGAGATGAATGGAAACCATAGAAGTACGCGGTGCGCGAACCCACAATCTAAAAAACGTCAATTTATCAATTCCTCGGGACAAACTCGTTGTTATCACCGGTTTGTCCGGGTCAGGTAAGTCGTCACTTGCCTTTGATACGCTGTATGCTGAAGGTCAGCGGCGTTATGTTGAATCGTTATCGGCCTATGCCCGGCAATTTCTGTCACTGATGGAAAAGCCGGACGTCGATTCCATCGAGGGTTTGTCGCCGGCTATTTCCATTGAACAAAAATCGACTTCTCATAATCCACGCTCGACCGTCGGCACCATTACTGAGATTTATGACTACCTGCGCTTAATGTTCGCCCGGGTTGGACAGCCACGATGCCCTACCCATGATATTCCGCTGGCCGCCCAGACGGTTTCGCAAATGGTTGATCATGTTCTGCAATTACCAGAGGGCGATAAGCGCATGTTGTTAGCGCCTATCATTCAAAGTCGCAAAGGCGAGCACACCAAGGTACTGGAAAACCTTGCCTTGCAGGGCTTTATCCGCGCTCGCATCGACGGCGAAATCTGCGATTTGAGCGATCCGCCAACACTTGAGCTGCAAAAAAAGCACACCATAGAAGTGGTCGTCGATCGGTTTAAAGTACGCGAAGGGCTGGAGCAACGCTTAGCCGAATCCTTTGAAACGACTCTCGAACTCAGTGGTGGCACTGCGCTGGTGGTGCCGATGGAGGGCGACGATGAGAGTTTGGTTTTTTCGGCTAACTTTGCCTGTCCACATTGTGGTTTTAGTATGCGCGAACTGGAGCCGCGCTTGTTTTCCTTTAATAACCCCGCCGGCGCCTGTGAACGTTGCGATGGTCTGGGCGTTGAGCAATTTTTTGCCGCTGACAAAATTGTAACTAATGACGAACTGTCTTTGGGCGGTGGTGCCATCCGTGGCTGGGACAAACGCAACTTTTATTACTATCAGATGTTGCAGTCACTGGCCAAACACTATGGCTTTAAACTGTCCACCCCATTTAAAGAATTAGATGACGAACTACGGCAAAAGGTTCTGTTCGGCAGTGGTAAGGAAAAAATTAAGTTTACTTACGCCAATGATCGCGGCGACAAAGTGGTGCGTGAGCACGCTTTTGAAGGCATTATCCCAAACATGCAACGGCGCTACCGCGAGACTGAATCACAGGCGGTACGCGACGAGCTATCCAAATACATTGCCGTGCAGCCCTGTGAAGGCTGCCATGGCACCCGTCTGCGCCCTGAAGCGCGCCATGTATTCATTAACGACACCACACTGCCGCAGATCGTCAGCCGCTCGATTGGTAATGCGCTGGAATTTTTTAACAACCTGCAATTAGAAGGTCAGCGCGCGCAGATTGCTGAGAAAATTCTCAAAGAGATTAATGACCGACTGCACTTTTTAGTCAACGTGGGTCTGAACTACCTCAGCTTGTCACGCAGTGCAGAAACCCTGTCCGGCGGTGAGGCGCAACGAATTCGTCTGGCCAGCCAGATCGGTGCCGGCCTGGTCGGCGTTATGTACGTGCTGGACGAACCCAGTATTGGCCTGCATCAGCGCGACAATGAGCGCTTACTCAACACCCTAACTCATTTGCGCGACCTGGGTAATACGGTGTTGGTGGTAGAGCATGACGAGGATGCCATCCGTCAGGCTGACCATGTTATTGATATTGGCCCGGGTGCCGGCGTACACGGCGGCGAAGTGATTGCCCAGGGTCAGGTCGAACACATTATTGCCAGTGAAGACTCACTTACAGGCGATTATTTATCCGGCAAAAAGCGTATTGAATTGCCCGCTGAACGGCACGCGCCCGATCAACGCAGGTTAGTGATCAAGGGAGCCAAAGGTAATAACCTAAAAGGTGCCGAGTTTAATTTGCCGATTGGCATAATGACCTGTGTGACCGGCGTGTCCGGGTCGGGTAAATCGACCTTGGTCAATGATACCCTGTTTCATATCGCCCACCACGAGCTAAACGGTGCAACCACCGGCGAAGCAGCGCCTTACGACAGTATCGAGGGCATGGAATATTTGGATAAAGTGGTCGATATTGACCAAAGTCCTATCGGCCGTACACCGCGCTCTAACCCGGCAACCTATACCGGCATTTTTACCCCGATTCGTGATCTTTTTGCCGGGGTACCCGAAGCCAGGGCGCGGGGCTACAAACCGGGCCGCTTTAGTTTTAACGTGAAAGGTGGCCGCTGTGAAGCCTGTCAGGGCGACGGCGTTATTAAAGTTGAAATGCATTTTTTACCGGACGTCTATGTGCCTTGCGATATCTGTCAGGGTAAGCGTTACAACCGCGAAACACTGGATATCCAGTATAAAGGAAAAGATATTAACCAGGTGCTGGACATGACCATCGAAGAAGCCCGCGAGTTCTTCGACCCGATTCCGGCCATTGCCCGCAAGTTACAGACTTTAATGGACGTCGGCCTGTCCTATGTGCGGCTGGGCCAGTCGGCTACCACGCTGTCCGGCGGTGAAGCTCAGCGGGTCAAGTTGTCACGCGAACTGTCTAAGCGCGATACTGGCAAAACCCTGTACATTCTTGATGAGCCAACCACGGGTCTGCATTTTCACGACATTAAACAATTGCTGGCCGTCATTCACCGATTACGCGACCACGGCAACACCGTAGTGGTTATTGAGCACAACCTGGACGTCATTAAGACCGCTGACTGGGTTATCGACCTGGGCCCTGAGGGTGGCGACGGAGGCGGCGAAATAATCGCTCAAGGCACGCCTGAGACCGTGGCCGAAGTTGCCGAGTCGCATACGGCGCGTTTTTTAAAACCCATGCTAAACAAGCCATAGGACAGTAAGATCACCATGTTGCAGGAACAATTCAAAGTTCGTTTTTACGAAACCGATGCGCTAGGTCACGTCAATAATACGGTCGTGCCAATGTGGATTGAAACCGGGCGCTTACCCATATTTGAGTTTTTTGGCGAGATGTCGCCCGATACACAGAGTTTGATCGTGGCGCGACTGGAAGTCGACTATGCCCAGCCCATCTTTTTTGGTAGCAACGTGACCGTTAAAACCTATGTCAGTCGTCTAGGCGGCTCATCCTTTGACATCACTACAGAGATTTGGCAAAACGATGATCTCTGTGCTGAAGGGAAAACAATACTGGTTTATTTTGATTTTAACGAAAAAAAATCGATTCCCCTAACTGACGAATTGCGCTCACGACTAGCAACTCTGACCCACCCGGAGCAATCAATTGACGCGTGAACTTGTTAGTGGTGGACAACACATCAATGCCCCTGACGACCTGCAACGGTTGTTACAGGAAATCTATGATGAGTCGCTTACTATCACTGAAGGTAAGGTTGCCGATTATATCCCGGCATTAGCCGCAGTAAACCCGGATTATTGTGCTTTAACACTGGCTACCCTCGACGGCGAAATATTTAACGTCGGTGATACCGAGCAGCAATTTTCCATTCAGTCGGTGTCAAAGATATTTGGCTTAATGTTAGCCATGGAGCGGCTTGGTGACGATTTATGGGAGCGAGTTAAAATGGAGCCCTCGGGACAAGCCTTTAACTCAATAGTCCAGTTAGAGTGGGAACAAGGTATTCCCCGTAATCCCATGATCAACGCCGGTGCCATCGTCGTCAGTGATGTCCTGGTGAGTCATTATTCAGCCAGTAAAGGCGCCCTGTTAAGTCTGATTCGAAGTTTATGTGGCAATGAGCAGGTTTATGCGGATGATGAGGTACACCAGTCAGAAAAATCCCATGGTCACCGTAATGCGGCGCTTGCCCATCTGATGAAGAGCTTTAATAACATTGAAGCTGAGGTTGATGAACTGCTTGACCACTATTTTTGGCAATGCGCGGTATCGATGACCTGCGAAAACCTGGCCCAGTCGTTTACCTTTTTAGCCAATGACGGCGTTTGTCCGTTTTCAAAAAAGGAAATCATGTCAAAACGTGATTCCCAACGTATTAATGCGCTGCTCTCTACCAGTGGTATGTATGATCAAAGCGGTGAATTTGCCTTTACCGTCGGGGTGCCGGCGAAAAGCGGTGTCGGCGGTGGCATTGTTGCTATTGTTCCGGATTTTGGTGTCATCAGCGCCTGGAGTCCCAGACTGAATGCTTACGGTAACAGTGCCCGCGGAATGTATATGGTGCGGGAGTTAGCCAACCGACTGGGCTTAAGTGTTTATTAGGGCGATGACAATTGCATCCGTTGCACATTAAAGCGTCTGAACAACTCTGCCAGATCTCCCTGGCGTTGCAACTCGTGCAGTAACTGCTGCATGGTTGCCGCCCGAATGTTTTTATTGTCGGCCACTATCGCTGACAAGCTGTATTCGTGTTCGATGTCCTCCGACACCAGCAGCTGGTCGAGGTAATCGACAGACGAGTTTTTAAGGGCGTACAGTAAGCCGTCATTAAGTACGGCGGCATCAATGCGACCACCAATTAACATGCGTACGTTAGTTATACGCGAATCGGCTAAGTAAATTCGGTACTTTTCAGCCACTTCTGCCGAATTCATCACGGTACCCGCCATCAGGTAGTGGTAACCATTGACCCCGCCCAACACTTTGTTCTGCAAATCCTGAAAGAATTCCTGACCGCGACCCGGGGTTTGTTTGGCGACCAGACGTTCACGCCCACGCAATAACGGGCGTGTACTTTGCACGTGATGGGTTTGTTCATCCCAACCCCAGACTGGCGATTCAAACAGAATCACATCGCAACAGCCATCAGCCGCTAAGGCTTGATAGCGGCCATTGGGCGGTACCACCTGGATAATGAACTGGTAGGTGTTTTGGTGTTGATTGAGCACCGCAACCAGTTCCGATGTCATATCGGTTTTCAGTGCATTAGAGAAATAAGGCGGGAAGTCATAAGCGGCAACATAGACGGCCCTTTTCGCCTGCAACGGTGTAGCCAATAGCAGCAGACAACATAATAACAATGAATTAAGTAGCTTCACAATGATACAGATCGTCCGAACAATAGCTTCAGTCTACCGAAAGCATTGCTGGGTGCAAGTTCTTAAGCACTCGCTTGTTGAGCGTGGCCTGCGGCCACTTGTCGGCAAGTGAGCGTAGCGAACGCCTACAAGCGGCGATAGCCGCGCTTAAACAAAAAAACCCGGCCG
>JBNJEJ010000033.1:0-24579 GCA_051745735.1 Pseudomonadota bacterium | reverse complement strand
GCCGAAGTTTTATGGCCACAGTTCGTTGCTCAGTGGCCGCTGGTGAAGACCCCTGGTGGTACGGAGACACAGGCAATGGGCTGGTATGGATTACCGCTCATTAACACCATTATCCTGATAACCAGCTCAGTCACATGCCATTATGCCCATGTCGGGCTTGAGCAAAATAAGCGCAAACAGCTGACCGCAATGCTGAGTATTACCGTTGTGCTGGGTTGTATCTTTCTTTATTTGCAAGGTGCCGAATACGTCCATGCTTACGAGCAACTTGGGCTGACGCTGGACTCCGGTATTTACGGTAACACCTTTTATTTATTGACCGGGTTCCATGGCATGCACGTTACTCTGGGTACCGTCATGTTGATTGTCATGTTGTTGCGGGTCTTAAAGGGCCACTTTTCACCGGACAATCAGTTTGCCTTTCAGGCAACCAGTTGGTACTGGCATTTTGTCGATGTTGTTTGGGTTTGTTTATTTGTCTTGGTTTATGTCATTTAAAGAAACTAACCGCGGCTTTAATAGGGCCGCGGATTAAGTGGTAAGAAGCCACTGTAGGCAGCGATAATCAGCAGTAACAGTACTATCGCTGCAACACCGACTCGCCGTCCCAGATAGCGCGACATTGGTGGTTTGCTGGGGTCGTTGCGGAGCATCACGAACAATGCCCGGAACAGATTAAACACCATAAAAATTAGTAGCGCGACGATAATGACTTTAAAGATAGCTAACATAAGAGTTCCTCTACTGGCCTTAATGATTACTCTGCTCGCAGTTAGCGTTATGGTCAAGCTGGGATTTTGGCAGCTAGCCCGCGCTGAAGAAAAACAGCGAATGTTTGACGATTATCAACAGGGTCAGTTGCTGGGGCCCGATGAGGGCGCGCAATTACAGCTTTTACGGCGCCAGCCCGACCGCTTTGAGCCCGTCAGCGTAACGGGCCGCTTTGATAAGCAGCGGATTTTTTTAGTCGATAATGAAATGCGTCAGGGGCGACCGGGTTACCATGTTATTGGCTTGCTGCAGGAGACCGGGCTTGAAGACCCTTTGGCAGTCAATTTGGGCTGGATAGCTGCGCCGTCATCGCGCCAACAACTACCTGAGGTCGTGCTGCCCGAGCAGCGGCTAACCTTAGCCGGGCTCATACGTTACCCCGAAGCTAACGTATTTATTAATCAAGTCGTCGAGCAACAGTCGGCTTTGTGGCCCCGTCGGGTACAACAATTTATACCCAGTCAAATCACCGAACTCACTGGCATCGAGCTGGCTCCCTATGTGGTACTGCTCAGCGAACATGAGCCGTTTGGCTTTCAGAGAGACTGGCAACCCAGGGTTATGCGGCCTGAAAAGCATCACGCCTATGCCCTGCAGTGGTTTACCTTAGCCATAGCAGCGCTGATTATTTTTGTCATAGCTGTTATAACAACCAATAAACAAAAACAAGAGGAGTCCTGATGAGCTCCCTAAATCGCTCACGACGAACGTTACTTATTGTCCTGGTGGCTTTTTTGCTGCCTGTTATTGTTGCCTGGATCATTCTCGATCAGCATTGGTACCAGGCAGGCACCAATAAAGGCACTTTATTAGCTAATCCAATTTCCTTGCCTGAGACCGATGCCCTGCCCGAAGGATGGAAACTTGCCTACATCGCCCCGCAACAGTGCGATAGTAGCTGCCAAAGTGCCTTGTATGTTATGAATCAAATTGACGTTGCCCTCGGCAAAGATACCGATAGAGTAACCCCCGTTGTACTGGCCGCCAGCTCGCCCGACGCTACCAAAGCGCATACCAAAAACTTTACTATTAACCACACCAGAGCGCCGCAGCTGGTGGCCGAGCTGGATGAGCTGCCGACCGACTCGCTCTTTATCGTCGATCCACTGAATAACGTCATGCTCTATTATCCAACTCATGCCAATAGGGAAGAAATGATCCTGGAGGGTAAAAACGTACTCGCCGATCTACGTAAACTACTGAAACTGTCACGAATAGGGTAAAAGCATGCGTCTTCTTGTTAAAGTGAGTCTTGTTCTGGCTTTTTGCGTTATCGTTTTAGGTGCTTTTACCCGGCTTACCGAGGCGGGTTTAGGCTGCCCGGACTGGCCCGGCTGTTATGGCTTTTTAGGGGTTCCTACTCAGGCTGAAGATATCGCTCAGGCGGCGTCACTATACCCTGACGCACCTTTAGAGCACGATAAAGCATGGAATGAGATGATTCATCGTTACTTCGCCGGCACGCTTGGGCTACTCATTTTGATCATCGCAATCACATCATGGCGCCAGAAAAAGCTACCCAGTCAAAAACCGACACCGGTCAAACTGCCAACCTTTATTTTGCTGCTGGTGATTTTTCAGGCCGCTCTGGGGATGTGGACCGTTACCATGAACCTTCAGCCTCTGGTGGTAATGGGCCATTTGTTGGGTGGCTTTAGCGTTTTTTCTCTGTTGTTTTTACTCCATCTGCGGCTGTCTCCTTACCGCCTGGCGGGCGGCGATCCCGATCTGAGACGCTATCGTGGGCTGGCCTTTTTTGCCTTGCTGGTGATTGTTGCACAAATCGCTTTAGGCGGCTGGGTAGCGGCAAATTATGCCGCGCTAGCCTGTACCGAGCTACCGTTTTGTGAAGGCAGCTGGGCCAGTACACTTGATTTTAGCGGTGCTTTTAGTGTGCCCGCCGCAGAGACCTATCAATTTGGTGCTCATGATTACGATGACCGTATGACCATGCATGTTGTCCATCGGTTTGGTGCTATTGTCGCCACCACTGTGTTGGGCTGGCTTATTTTTAAATGCTGGCGAAAGGCGGCTTCAGGATTCTTCCGCCGCTCGTTAATTGTTATCAGCCTGTTATTAATTTTGCAAATTGCGCTGGGTATCAGTAACGTAGTGTTAAGTCTGCCGTTATGGGTTGCGGTTTCTCACAATGCTGTGGGAGCCCTGTTATTGCTGTCTCTGGTCGCACTCAACTACAACCTGTCCAGAAAAGCATAAAGGAGTTTGTTATGCCAACTTACGTTGCCACAAAAAAAATAGAACAACGCAGCGCGCATTGGCGAGATTATCTCGAATTAACCAAGCCCCGCGTTGTCGCGCTGCTGTTACTGACTGCCGTTGTCGGTATGGCATTGGCGCAACCGCATTGGGTCGCTTTAGACATTTTAATCCCGGCGCTTACCGGTATTGGTTTGATGTCCGCAGCTGCCGCCGCAATTAATCACCTCGTTGATCGACATATTGATGCGAAGATGGCACGCACTCTGCGCCGGCCGCTACCCCAAGGCAGCTTATCACCCCTACGCGTCGCTTCGTTTGCGGCAACGATTGGGCTGCTGGGATTTGTTACCCTTTATGCTTGGGTTAATGCACTCACCGCCTGGTTAACTTTTGCCAGCATGGTCGGCTACGCGGTGGTCTACACCATGTTTTTAAAGCGTGCCACTCCGCAGAATATTGTCATTGGCGGTTTAGCCGGTGCAGCGCCGCCACTGTTGGGATGGACTGCCGTTACCAACGAAATTCACGGGCATGCCATTTTGCTGGTGATGATCATATTTACCTGGACACCACCGCATTTCTGGGCCCTGGCTGTACACCGTGAAAAGGATTACGCACGTGCCAAAGTTCCTATGTTACCCGTTACCCACGGAGTTGAGTTTACCAAAACCTGCATTTTGCTTTACACCATTCTGCTGTCGGTGGTGTGCTTCTTACCTTATTTAGTGGGTATGACGGGAACCATTTATTTAATCGGTGTGACGCTTCTGAATGCCGTTTTTCTTGGTTATGCCTGGAAGTTGAAATATGCCCCCAGCAAAAAGACTGCCTTTAACATGTTTGCCTTTTCGATTTGGCATCTGATGCTGTTATTCGTCATTTTACTTATTGACCATTATTTATAGCGGACCATCAACTTATGCATAAAGTACTTTATCTCCTGGCCGCATTAGTTGCCGCTGGTGTTGGATACGTCGCCTATCATCAGTGGTGGCCTCAGCCACAACCCGAAGCACTGGTCTATCAGCCACCGCGGGCACTAAAAGATTTTCAGCTGGAGTCCACGGAAAGTCAGCAAAAAATTTCAAATTCCGACTTAAAGGGTCAGTGGACACTGTTATTTACCGGTTATACCTACTGTCCCGATATTTGCCCCACCACCATGTCCGATTTACGCAGCACTCTGCCTGAACTGCAAGCCCATACTGAGCAACCCGTTAAAGTTTGGTTAATTTCAGTCGATCCAAAGCGAGATTCATTACCGCGATTAGACGAATACACCAATTACTTTGGCCCTGACTTTGTCGGCATTCGGGCTGAACACCCACAGTTGTTTCCTTTTGTCCGCGACCTTGGCCTGATGTATTCGGTGCCACAGGAAGACGAAGAAAACTACCTGGTTAATCACAGTGCAGCAATCATACTGGTTAACCCACAGGGAAACCGCAGCGCAATTTTTAACGCGGACGCCGTGCGCGGCGAAATACCCGTTGTCGACATGCAGCAACTGCAGCGCGATTTCGCCTTAATCGCCGATTAATTGATCGATTAATCGGGCCAACGACCCGCTTCATCAGGCCGGATAAACGCTGCCGAAAACCAGTAATACGGGTTTCCGGCTGTGGCCGGTGCTGTGCAGTTGATTCTCGAACGCCCAATAGGCAGCTCCGATGACGGAGTGACATGAAACTCGGTATCCGACTGCCATTCGGGCTTTAGCACATCGCCACCACTAAAACACTGTAACGCCTGCCGCTGAAACGAATCACTGTTATCTAGGCTAACGGTTAGCGTTGGATTGGTCTGCTGATGCTCTAATAACGGGTCCTGGGGCTGATAGTCGGTTACCGGTAGCGCCCGGCTGTTTAACTTGGTTGCCAGGGTTTCTAAATTGGCATAACGCCCCGATGCCGGAAAGCGCGTGATGGCAGTTTCCTGACTGTAAGGGCTCCAGGCACCGCTGTGCTGAGCGAACCCCAGAAAGCCCCACTGCTTGAGCAATTGCTGTAGGCTCGGATCGTATTCGCCAAAGGGGTAAGCAAAATACTTAGGCTGTTGGCCTAATTTGTCATCAATAGCCTGTTGAGCAGTAACGATATCGTAGTGCATACGTTGCTGCCATTGCGCTTCGGTTTCACCCGCCTGACGCCGGATAAGGTGATCGTGTGTTTGCCCGTGATTGACAATCGTTGCGCCACCTTGCTGCAAATCCCTTAGTTGTTCCCAACTCATGTAAGCCGAGGGGCTGGATGCCATCAGGTCAGGGTTAACAAATACCGCATAGGGCATATTCCGTTGCTGCAGCAACTCGGCTGCGTTGTGATAGACGTTTTGATAACCGTCATCAAAGGTAATGACCACGGCTTTGTCGGGAAAGCTCCTTCCTTGCTCAATGCGTTGATGAGCCTCGGTTATCGACAATACCTGAAAGTTATTATCGACCAAATAATCAAGATGGCGCGCAAACTGCTTTGGGCTGATCGAGGTCACTGCCGGCGTGGAATCTGAGACATGGTGGTATTGCAACACCGCAATACTGGTGTCCTGTTGTTCCTGAGACACGCTGTCAGAACAGGCCAGCAACAATAGTGAGGCTGACAACAGAGGTATAAATTTCATGCTAAACTCCCGCACTCGTTTAGTAGGATGAGATGAGACCGTGCTAGTTAAATTGTTTCGCTTTCCGCTGCAGGATCATAAAAAGGTGTTTGCCATTGCCCTGCCTATGATCTTATCCAACATCGCAGCCCCCATGCTGGGTCTTGTCGATACGGCAATCATAGGGCATTTGCCGGACGCTATCTACCTATCTGCTGTAGCTATTGGCGCTATGGTGGTCAGTTTTATTTATTTACTGGCGGTGTTTTTACGCATGGCTACCACTGGCTATATTGCCCAATCTTTTGGTGCCGGGGATTTGTCAGCACAACAACAACATTTTAATCACGGGCTGACCCTGGCGTTAACCCTGGGGCTATTGATAACTGCGCTATCCCCCTGGATCATCGATTTATCTCTGTGGGTTGTCCAACCCGCTGCCGAACTCATACCGTTAGCCAGTAGCTATATCGGCATTCGCTTGTGGTCAGCACCGGCGGCACTGGCAACACTGATTGCACTGGGTGTTTTACTCGGCCGCCAACAAAGTGGCAGAGCAATGTGGCTGGCTATCATCACCAATGCCGTGAATGTGATCATGGATTTCATTCTAATCGTTGGCTTAAATCTAAATGTTGTGGGAGCGGCGTGGGCGTCCCTCAGTGCAGAATATGTCACTGCCATTATTGGTGTCTATTGGTGTGCCCGTAGCCTCGACTGGTCACCGCGCAACATCCGGGTTGTACCTGACAAACTCAAGCACTACGCTAACGTCAATGGCAACATTTTTGTCCGAAGCCTGGTGTTGCAACTCTGTATGGCCTCTATGACTGGGTTTGCTGCACGTTATGGTTCCAATTTTGTTGCGGTTAACGCCGTACTGATGCAGTTTTTGATGTTGATCTCTCTGGGGCTTGATGGCATTGCCTTTTCTGTTGAAGCCCTTGCAGGCGCAGCAAAAGGGCAACAAAATCCTGACCGCGTTCGCTTCTGGTGCAAACTGACATTACTTTGGTCCTCGATCTTTGCGCTTGGTTACAGCCTCATTTTTTGGCTGTTTGGCGAAGCCATTATTGAGCTGATTACTGACTTACCCGAAATTATTGCGCTCGCCCGGGACTATCTTCCCTGGATTATTCTAGTGCCGCTGATTGGCCACTGGAGTTATTGGTTTGACGGCGTATATGTTGGCTTGTCGTTCAGCCGGGGAATGCGTGACACCATGATACTGGCAGCACTATTGGGCTTTTTGCCACTTTGGTGGCTGGGCTTGCCGCTACAGAACCACGGTTTATGGATGGCTCTGAGCGGTTTTTTGCTGATGCGTGGGCTTTTTCAGGCGATTTGGTTACGCCTGCACTGGCACCGGCTCTTCTAGCCGTGCTCAGTAGTAAGAGTGCTCGCCGTGCTCATGTTCGGTTACATCACGAACACCGGTAACCTCTTTAGGGAATCGCTCCAGCAGCTCTTTTTCTATACCGTTTTTTACTGTCACATCGATCATACTGCAGCCGTTACAGCCACCACCGAATTGTAATACTGCGACGCCGTCGTCAGTCATTTCGGTAACCATCACATGTCCGCCGTGATTGGCTAACTGTGGGTTAATCTCTGCCTGAATTACGTATTCAATGCGCTCTATCAAGGGTGCGTCATCAGCCACTTTGCGAGCTTTTGCATTAGGTGCTTTTAAAGTCAGCTGCGAACCCATTTCCTGCTCTTCAAAGTCGATTACCGCATCTTCCAGGAACGGCGCACTACCAGAATCGACAACCGCATCAAAACCATTAAAAGGAAAACGCTCGTCATCGGTTTCGATTGCGTCGGGCGGGCAATAAGACACGCCGCACTCAGCGTTGGGTGCACCCGGGTTCACTACAAACACACGAATACCTGTTCCTTCAGGTTGCTCAGCTAATAACTTAGCAAAATGTTGTTGTGCCGTTTCCGTTATCCGAATCATACTGCCCACCTTTGCACTTTACCTGCGTAAAACTTGACTAAAATACTAGGGTATAGTTTAACCTAACTTAATGCTGCTGGCTAGTCACCCTGGTTGTAGATTAATGCCCACCCATGTACCTGTTCGGCACCGGCTTTACGCAAAGCAGAAGCTGCGGCGGAGATGGTAGCACCAGAGCTGATAACGTCGTCGAGTACCGCAACACGTAAACCGGCAACATCGTAGCGGCAATACTGACTCTTGTCTGTCGCTTGCCAGCGTTGGCTCAGGCTTTGTTGCTTTTGCCGCGGCGTTTTCTTCAGTAATCGCAGAGCCGCCGGCTGGTAGCGCAGGCGCAGCAACTCGCTGACTTGCTGCGCCAGTCGTCCGGTATGGTGAAAGCCACGCTGACGCCAGCGGCTTTGTGTCATTGGCATGGCAACCACGACATCCGGCAGTGACTGCTGGTGATACTGGTAACACCGCACCAGGTAAGCAGCTAGCCAATAACTGAATGGCAGCGCTAAATCCCATTGACCACGTTCTTTATAACGATAAATTAAGCTTTGCGTCAATGCCGTCCAGCGCAGCGGAGCAAACCAGTAATCTGCCGCTGCCAGACGTTCATAATGAGCGCCGCTCAAATGTTTGCAACATCGCGGAAACCAGCGCGGCAAGTTGCCTGCACAGTGTGCGCAGATACCGACCTCATCAACACAATAAAGCTTGCACAGCAAGCAACTATTCGCCTCTAAAACATTGGCTAATTGCCTTAATCTCGCTAGCATACGTCACCCAGAGATATTTTAAAGGACACATTATAGTGGCTATTTGGCAACACTCAGTGGGCGCCGGCGAGGATGTTGTTGTACTCCATGGCTGGGGCATGAACGCTAATGTCTGGCAACCCTTGATGGCAAAGCTCGGCGCGGATAAACGCGTGACGGCTATCGACCTACCCGGTTTTGGAGAAAGCAACGACGAACTGTTCAGTGATGATCTGCATCAGGTCAGTAAGGCATTGTTGGCTGTGCTACCCCGGCGTTTTCATTTACTGGGCTGGTCGTTAGGTGGATTAGTTGCGACAGACATGGCACTGCAGGCACCCGACCGCGTCGCGACGCTTGCTACCGTCGCCTCCTCGCCCTGCTTTGTTGAGCAGCCACAGTGGCCGGGAATAAAGCCCGGTGTACTACAACAATTTCAGCGTCAACTCAGTAAGGATTTTAAGCAAACGGTAGAGCGCTTTTTAGCCGTGCAGGCAATGGGCAGCCCACACGCCAAAGAACAAATAAAACAAGTTCGGCAGTGGGTTTTCAGTAAACCCATGGCCAATGCCGACAGCCTTCGCAATGGCCTTACGCTATTACAGGATACCGATCTGCGAGCCCGGCTAGCCGATCTGACCATGCCATTCTGTCGTTTTTACGGCCGCCTGGACTCGCTGGTACCTGCTGCGACTATCCCCTTAGTGAACGATTTAGTCCCTGCCTCTGATGCTATTCTGTACCCACAGTGCGCACATATGCCCTTTGTTTCAGCAACCGATGATTTTAGCCGACACTATCATCAGTTTTTAGCTGACCGTTAGCGCTGGCAGTGAGTGCAGTAAACCGTGCTGCGCTGCCCCAGCCGGATTTCTTTGAGTATCTGTTTACAATTCATACAGCGTTTTCCGCCGCGACCATAAACCAGCAGTTTTTGTGCGAAATAACCGGGGCTGCCGTCGACATCCGTAAAATCGCGTAACGTAGTGCCACCCTGTTCGATGGCTGCGGCTAAGGTTTCTTTTATTATCGGCACCAGCTGTTGGTAGCGCTGTTTACTGATATTCCCGGCCGCCCGCTTGGGATTGATACCGGCCTTAAATAAGGCTTCGTTGGCGTATATGTTACCAACCCCCACGACCACGTGATTATCCATCAAAAAAGTTTTCACCGCCTGTTTTCGTCCACGCGAGCGCTGCCACAGGTAGTCGGCATCAAAGGCGTCCGTCAGAGGTTCCGGGCCTAATTTTCGTAACAACTGATGAGAGCTGACATCGCCTTGTGTAAATAACAGTGCACCAAAGCGCCGAGGATCATTCAGCCGCAACGAGACGCCGTGCTCAAATTCGATATCAACATGGTCATGTTTTTTTAATGTTGTTGTTACCGGGACCACGCGCAAAGCGCCCGACATCCCCAGGTGCAGGATCAAGGTGCCGGCCGGGGTTTCCAGTAACAGATACTTGGCTCGTCGCGTTATCGCACGCAAGTGTTCGCCCTCCACCAACTTGACCTGCTCCGGCACAGCCCAGCGCAGACGGCTGTCGTGCACTTTTACTGCGCTAATCCGGCGACCTTCGATATGGGGACTGATACCTAAACGGCTGACTTCGACTTCGGGTAACTCAGGCATAACGTTAACGACCTAAAAGTTGTTCAATAGTGACATTGACGGGTTGGTAAACTTTATCCTGCTGAGGTAAACGCAGCAATAATTCTGGCTCGGTGTAAAGCTCAACGACCGCCTGTTGGTTATCAACAAAGCCCAGCTGAACATCAACCAGTCTCTGGTCCGGCTGTTGTTGTGACGGCGTTATCTTAAGATTTAACCACACCGAAGCTAAACTGGCGGCCTGCTGTTTTGATAAGGAACAGGGTGCTTGACACTGCCAGCCCTGTTCCGACAGGGTGATTTGCTGGTCGCCGATCCGGATACTCTGCAGACCACTTTCGGGCGGCATTAACTGCACCGCACCGCCATTTTCAGACTGTTCGCCGGCCGGCGGACTATCCGGCGCTGAAAACCAAAATAGAAACATTAATAAAAGAACCACATAAACCAGAACATTATTCCAGGCCCGTTTGGAAAGCGTTACGCCGAAAATAGTACGGTTATCTTTTTGTCTCATGGGACGACTCATAAAAGGCTTGTACGATAATTTAGAATAACCTATATTCAGCCACTGATACCAATCCTGAATCAATAAATGACAATGTCGGCAAGCAAACACCTTGATGAGATAATTAACGGCCTTAGCGACCACGGTTATTGCATTATTCCGGGTTTTTTGCAGGCATCCCTTGCCCGACAATTACATCAGTACGCTAACGCAATCCCCGCGCAACTCTGGAGCACCGCTGCAGTAGGCCGGGCTCAGCAACAAACCATTAATACCATGGTGCGTAACGATCGGATTCGCTGGCTGACTGAACACTACGATCTTGAAGCACAATACCTGGCTATTATGGATGAGCTGCGCGTGTTATTGAACCGACAGTTATTTCTTGGCTTGTTCGACTACGAATGTCACCTTGCCCATTACCCCAGCGGCGCATTTTATAAAAAACACCTGGATGCTTTTAAAGGGCGCAGTAATCGACGTCTGAGCACGGTTATGTATCTTAATGACAACTGGCTGAATGAACACGGAGGGCAGTTAGTTATTTATGGCGAAGGCGGTCAGGTCTTAGAACGAATTACCCCGGAGCGAAGTACGCTGGTGGTTTTTCTCAGTGACAAATTCGTGCACGAAGTGCTGCCCTCTTCTCGTGACCGGCTGAGCATTACCGGTTGGTTTCGTGTAAACGCCAGTATTTCCGGTATTGTTGATCCACCCCGTTAACGATAAGCCCCTACCCCCTATTTTTAGGCATAAAAAAACCGGCACATGGCCGGTTTTTTCGTGATACTTGAAACAGATCGATTATTTGATTTTTGCTTCTTTAAAGATCACATGCTTACGAACCACTGGATCGAATTTTTTGATCTCCATTTTTTCTGGCATGGTGCGCTTATTTTTGTCTGTAGTGTAAAAGTAACCTGTACCTGCAGACGACACCAAACGAATCTTATCGCGCATAATATCTTTTCCTTACACCTTGATACCACGGCCGCGGAGATCCGCTAATACCGAGTCGATACCGTTTTTGTCGATGATACGCATACCTTTAGTAGAGATGCGTAATTTTACCCAGCGCTTCTCGGTTTCAACCCAGAAACGGTGGCTTTGTAAGTTTGGCAAAAAGCGACGTCTAGTCGCGTTGCGTGCGTGTGAGCGGTTGTTACCGACTACCGGACGCTTACCTGTAACTTGGCATACTTGTGACATGTCTTTACTCCAAAATTGCTGCAAGCTCGCCTGTCGCCCAATTTGACCTTGCCTATAAATCCGAGGGCGCATTTTATACAGCAAACAGGCCCGCTAATCAAGCTAAAACGGCGGTTTTTTGATCCAATCCGATCTATCGCGGCGAATTTTACGCTAAATGTGGCGGATCTTCCAGCGCTTTCTTTGTTTACTTTTGCAGCGATTTCTTATCGCACAAAAACTCATAACAGACCGCGCTCTGCAAAGGAGACCGGCGCACCACTACCAATCACAAAATGATCCAACAGTGCCACATCGATTAAACTTAAGGCTTTTTTTAAACGCTCGGTGACCCGTTGGTCGGCCTGACTGGGTTCTGCCACGCCCGAAGGGTGATTGTGCGCCAGAATAACAGCTGCAGCGTTATGTTGCATCACCATTTTCAAAACCTCACGCGGATAAACGGGTGCCGCGTTGATGGTTCCCTGAAAAAGCTCCTGATAACGCAACAAACGATGCTGACTGTCCAATAATAAAATAACAAATACCTCGCGTGCCTGGTGGCGCAGCTGGGTCGTCAGGTAGTCCTTAACCATCGCAGGCTCGGTAAAACCATCCTGCCGTTTTAATTGCCACTGTAAATAACGCCGTGATAATTCCAGTACCACCTGCAGCTGAGTAACACGCGCCGGGCCAATGCCTGGGCTGGCCATTAATTGTTGTGGCGTTGCACAGAGCAACGGGCCAATGCCGTCAAAATCATTCAACAATTGGCGTGCAAAAGAAACCACGTCCTGTCCCGGTCTGCCACTGCCCAGCAGAATCGCAATCAGTTCGGCATCGGTTAACGAACTGGCGCCGTTTGACTGCATTTTTTCGCGTGGTCGCTCGGTTGTCGGCCACTCTTTTATTTTCATGAGCACTCCCTATCCCAGTAAATCGTTGCAGTATAGTAGCGACTACCCGCAAACGAACGACCGTGTTATCTTTACACCTGTTTACTCACATTAATAAGTAAGAAGGCGACCATGCAGGAACTGCAAAATAAAAACATCGTTGTGGGGATCTCCGGTGGTATCGCAGCCTACAAAACACCTGACTTAGTACGCCGTCTGCGCGAAGTGGGCGCTCATGTCAGGGTTGTGTCAACGCGCGGAGCAGAAGCCTTTGTCACCCCCCTTAGCTTACAAGCCGTGTCCGGAAATCCAGTCTCTAATGACCTGTTAGATCCTACAGCAGAAGCCGCTATGGGCCACATTGAATTAGCCAAATGGGCCGATTTAATACTGATAGCACCGGCCAGTGCCAATTTGATTGCCCGACTGGCAGCTGGCATGGCTGATGATTTACTAACAACCATTGTGCTTGCTAGCTCAGCGCCCATAGCCCTTGCTCCAGCAATGAATCAGCAAATGTGGGCCGCGCCTGTGGTACAGGAAAATACTGAGCGACTTGCAGCCAGGGGCGTAGCGATCTGGGGTCCAGCTGCAGGCTCACAGGCTTGTGGTGATGTTGGAGCCGGCCGGATGCTGGAAACTACGGAGCTGCGCCAACTGGCCGTACAGCTCTTTACAGACACTCCTGCGGCTGATTCGGTGTGGCAAGGACAGCGTATTACTATTACTGCCGGGCCAACTCGGGAAGCCATCGACCCGGTGCGTTACCTCAGCAATCACAGTTCCGGTAAAATGGGTTATGCCTTAGCACAGGCGGCAGCTCAAAGCGGTGCTCAGGTGACCTTAGTCTCAGGCCCGGTTGATTTACCGGTACCGGCTAATGTTGAATGCATTCAGGTTGAAACGGCAGAGCAAATGCTGGCTGCAGTGTTAGCGCAACCGATGGATATTTTTATCGGCTGTGCTGCGGTTGCCGATTACCGTCCGGCAACGGTCGCAACAGAAAAAATTAAAAAAGAGCAGCAAGATACACCGCCCGTTATCCATTTAGTCAAAAATCCTGATATTGTAAGTACGGTTGCTGCACAGCAAAGACCACCATTTTGCATTGGCTTCGCCGCCGAAACGCATCAGCTGGAGCAACACGCGCGGGATAAGCTCAGCCGCAAGCAGTTACGGCTCATTGTCGCAAACGACGTTAGCGATAAACGCATCGGTTTTAATAGTGATGACAATGCCGTAACAGTTTATTGGGCCAATGGCGAACAGTCGTTTAAGGCACAGCAGAAAATTGCCTTGGCAAATTCACTAAATTCGCTGTTTGCCGAACATTTCTTTAATGACGCTGGATAAGGAAAACTGAGTAATGACCTCGGTAGAAGTAAAAATTCTTAACTCTAAAATTGGTACCGACATCCCATTACCACAATATGCCACCTCCGGCTCGGCCGGTATGGATTTGCGTGCCTGCCTGGATCAGCCGCTGACCGTGGCTGCCGGTGAATCGGTTTTAGTCGGCACCGGTATTGCCATGTACATTGGTGATCCAAACTATGCCGCAACCTTATTACCGCGTTCGGGGCTCGGTCATAAAAGCGGAATTGTACTGGGCAATTTAGTTGGCCTGATTGATTCCGATTACCAGGGCGAATTAAAAATTTCTGTCTGGAATCGAAGCCAGCAAGAATACACCATAGCACCAGGGGATCGGATCGCCCAGATGGTCATTGTGCCAGTCATACAAGCACAACTGGACATTGTAGAGCAATTTACAGAAACAGAGCGTGGTAGCGGCGGCTTTGGCCACTCAGGCAGCCAATAAATATCATAACAATAACGAGGGATTTCGATGGCGCAACAAAAACGCAATCGTCGTGAAGAAATTTTACAGGCTTTAGCAGCCATGCTGGAAACCAGTCCGGGACAACGCATTACCACGGCCAAACTGGCGGCTAATCTGGGCGTATCAGAGGCAGCTTTGTATCGGCATTTTCCATCGAAAGCGCGGATGTTTGAAGGGCTGATTGAATTTGTCGAAGACACCCTGCTGGGTAGCATCAATCTTATTTTCGACAACGAAAAGAATACGCTCAATCGGTGCCATGCCATCTTACAACTTATTTTAACCTTTGCTGAGCGTAACCCGGGTATTACACGTGTTATGACCGGCGATGCATTGATGGGCGAACACGATCGTTTACGCAGCCGCATTGACGATTTGTTTAACCGCATCGAGGCTCAGCTAAAACAGGTACTGCGCGAGAAAGCGTTACGTGAGCAACAAAAATTTGCCGTTGAAGAAGGGATACTGGCGAACTTACTGCTGAGCTACGTGGACGGTAAAATGGCACAATTTGTGCGGTCAGACTTTAAACGTTTACCCACTGAGCATTTTGCTCAACAATGGCAAGCTATTGAGCAACAGCTTGCCATCAGCTGATGCGTCACGACTCAGTTTTACGTGTACGACTGAGTAAATCGATGGCCGCCTGGCGGGGTGCTTTGCCTTCATACAATACCGCGTATATTTGTTCGCAAATTGGCATCTCGACCCCGACACGCCGTGCCAGGGCAACCACTTCGCGGGTATTGCGGTAGCCTTCAACCGCCTGCCCGATTGAGTCCAGTGCGGTATCAACCGGTTTCCCCTGCCCCAATGCCATACCAAAGCGACGATTGCGCGACTGATTATCAGTGCAGGTTAAAATCAAATCACCCAAACCCGCCATGCCGGTAAAGGTTTCACTTCGGGCGCCCAGGGTTAAACCCAGCCGAGTCAGCTCCGCCAAGCCCCGGGTAATTAAAGCAGTTCGGGCATTAGCACCAAAGCCAATACCATCGGCCATACCTGCGCCAATGGCAATAACGTTTTTAACCGCACCACCTAACTGAATACCGATAAAGTCATCGTTAGTGTAAACCCGGAAAGAGCGTTCGCAGTGCAGCATCTCAGACAATTCTTCGACAAACTGCTGGTCTGTCGACGACATGGAAATGGCCGTCGGCAGACCTTTTGCCATTTCAATCGCAAACGTTGGCCCGGACAGCACCGCTAGAGGGTGCTTCTCACCCAGTGCTTCCTTTGCCACTTCATACAGCAAGCGACCGGATTCCGGCTCCAGACCTTTTGTTGCCCACGCGACCCTGGCGTCGTCCCGAATCAGGGGTTTAATCTGCTGCAATATATCAGCGAAGGCATGGCTGGGAACCACCACCAACACGTTTTTGACATCACTTACGGCTTGCGCCAAATCATCAGTCACTTGCAACGACTCGGGGAACGGACAATCGGGCAGGTAATGACTGTTTTCCCGTTGCTCACGCATACTAGCCACCTGCCCGGGATCTCTGCCCCACAACACAGTGGCTATTTCTTTACGGGCAAAACAAATAGCAAGGGCGGTACCGTAAGAGCCCGCCCCGAGAATGACTACCTCTGGTTTTTTCATAAAAGCTTGAACGCCTTTACTTATGCATCTGCCTGAGGCTGTTCATTCTGTTCAGTTTGCTGTTGCATATGACGTGCGAAAATCGCGTCAAAATTAACGGGTGCCAGATTCAACTGCGGGAAGGTCGCCCGGTTAACTAAGCTGGCAACACACTCACGAGCGTAAGGGAACAGAATATTTGGACAGAAAGATCCCAGCATGTGCGCTAATTGGCCATCCTGAACTTCTTCGCCAATGGTAAAGATGCCGGCCTGATGTACTTCACATAAAAAGGCGACTTCTTCTTCAACTTTATTAGTTGCCGTTAGTGTTAATACAACTTCATACACACCGTCTTCAATTTTTTCGTGTTTGACGTTTAAGTCCAGTTTCAGATCAGGTTTCCATTCTTTACGGAAAACCGCTGGAGAGTTCGGCGCTTCGAAAGAAACGTCTTTAGTAAAAATACGTTGAATAGCGAACTGCACTTGTGATTGTTCTTCGGTTGGAGCCGCTGCACCGTTTGTTTGCTGTTCTTCAGCCATGATTTTACATCCTATACTATTTAACTAATGAGCCTAAAAGGTACTTTTTGTCTCGATAATGTACCTAATTTCTTTTACAAAACCTACTTTCCGGACACTACCGGCAGCTTATCATTACGCCACGCGTTCATACCGCCTGCCAGTACCGCGATTTGCTCAAAGCCTTGTTGCTTTAGCTGAGTCGCCGCCCCTCGTGCTGTATTTCCGGTATTGCAGACAATTACAATGGGGGCGTCTTTGTATTTTTCAATCGAGGTAACGTTATTTTGTTTAATTTGTGTTGCGGGTAAGCACTTTGCGCCATGGATATGGGCTTTTTTGAATTCATCTTCGCTACGGATATCGACAAACAACCCATCTTCACGGTTTACCCGCACCGTTGCCTGTTGGTTGTTCAACTCTTTGATCGGCGAAGACTTTGAGCGGATCACGGTAACCACTAAGGCAACCAATAGAACAACCCAGAGACCACTCATATAAGGATTTTGGCGCGCGAATTCGAGAATTTCCTGCATAACAGTCACAGCTCTACAAATTGATAAAAAGGCAAGTTTAGCTAAGCCTCCGAGTATACCTGCACAAATTTCAGTTGCCAGTAAAATCTTAAACGGATGCGTATTATGGCAAAATCGCGTAAGCTATGGCTAAATTCAGTCGATAAAAAATATTCAATTTGTCACAGAAGGTGTTAGTCATGAGCCAAGGAAAAAAGCCATTAGTTTTGATGATCTTAGATGGTTGGGGTCACCGCGAAGATGCGGCCGACAATGCTATTGCAGCGGCTAACACACCGGTAATGGATGACCTATGGCAAAAGTACCCGCACTGTTTGGTCGATGGTTCAGGTGCTGCGGTTGGTTTGCCTGACGGGCAGATGGGTAATTCCGAAGTGGGTCACGTCAACCTGGGGGCAGGCCGTGTGGTCTATCAGGACTTTACCCGAATCTCAAAAAGTATTGATGACGGTAGTTTTTTTGATAACCCAGTTTTGCTTGATAACGTGCGCAAAGCGATTAAGCACGATGCAGCAGTGCACATTATGGGACTGCTATCGGCCGGTGGTGTGCACAGCCATCAGGACCATTTAATGGCGATGGTTAAGTTAGCGGCGCAGCAAGGCGCTAACGAAGTTTATGTCCATGCCTTTTTAGACGGTCGTGATACACCGCCTAAATCAGCCAAAGCATCACTGGAGCGCTTTGAAACCCTGTTTGAACAGCTCGGTGTCGGCCGCTTTGCCTCACTCAGTGGGCGCTACTTCGCGATGGACCGTGATAACCGGTGGGATCGCATCGAACAAGCCTATAATGCCATTTACCATGGACGCGCCCAATACTCTGCGGCCAACGCCATAGAAGCGCTTGATAATGCCTATGAGCGCGACGAAAGCGATGAGTTTGTCAGCCCGGTAATCATTGCTGAGCCAACGGTTATTAAAGATAATGATGCCGTGTTTTTTATGAATTTTCGTGCTGACCGTGCCCGTGAGTTAAGCCGTGCATTTACTGATCCGGAACTGGATACTTTCGATCGTGGTGAACGTAAATCCCTCAGCAATTTTGTTTCACTGACTCAGTATTCTGAAGATTTAGACTGTCCGGTCGCCTTCCCGCCTCAGCCACTTAATAATGTATTGGGCGAATGGCTGGCAAAGCAAGGCAAAACCCAGTTACGTATCTCTGAAACCGAAAAATTCGCACATGTTACGTTTTTCTTTAGCGGTGGCAGAGAAAAAGAATTTGATGGCGAAAAGCGCGTATTGATTCCGTCACCCAAGGTGAAAACCTACGATCAGCAGCCTGAAATGAGTTCCGAAGAACTTACTGATGAAGTCGTTAAAGCCGTTAACAGCGGCGACTTTGATACCATCATATGTAATTACCCGAATGGCGATATGGTCGGTCATACGGGTAACTTTGAGGCCGCAGTAAAAGCCTGCAACGCGGTCGACTCGTCTGTTGGCCGTGTGGTTGAGGCACTGCAGCAGGTTGGCGGTGAATGCCTTATCACTGCCGACCACGGCAATGCCGAGCAAATGAGCGACCCCAACACCGGTCAAGCCCACACAGCACACACCAGCCAGCTAGTACCCTTTATCTATGTTGGCCGTAAAGCAACCCCGCGTGACGGCATTCTGTCCGATGTCGCACCCACTATGCTGCACCTAATGGGTCTTGAACAGCCGCAGGAAATGACTGGCAAGCCCCTGATGAACGTTGAAGACTGACACAGCTGATGAGGCCGGCTAGTCGTTTCATTACTGCCATCGTTGCAGGCCTGCTGACTTATCTCAGTGTCGCAGGCCTTAGCACGGCGCTTGCCCAGCAACCGAGCGAAGCTGAAAAAGAAGCCAAACAGAGGCAACTTCAAACAGTCCAGCAGCAAATACAACAACGCCTTGAAGCGCTCGAACAACGCCGCAAAAAACTGACCGACACGGAACAGACACTTAAAGAGCTTGAGCAGAAGACGGCTAAGATCGCTACTCGTTTGCGCCAGACCCGGCAACAGCAACAGCAGCTGCAACGGCGTATAAACGCCAACCAACAGCGCCAGCAACAGCTAAAGCAACAGCAACAAGAACAGGCAAAATGGCTGCAGAAGCAAGTTGTCAGTGCTTACACAAATGGTCAACACGATTTTCTTAAGCTGCTGCTTAATCAACAAGACCCTGCACGCTTTGAACGCCTGCTGAGCTACTATCAGTATTTTAACCAGGCACGAATTGAGCAAATCGAACAAATCAAAGCGATAGCTGCAGAATTAGTGCAACTGCAGCGCGCATTAAAGCAACAAAGCACAGAGCTTGCAGCATTACAGCAGCAGCAGCAAAGCCAACGGCAGGCGCTGAAACAGCAGCAAGCAAAACAGGAAACTGTGATTGCCCGTCTGCAGCAAGAACAGCGTAACGACAGACAACGTCTGCAAGCTCTGGAACAAAATCGCGAGCAACTTGAACAAGTGATTGCCACTATCGAAGCCGCCTTACAGGCTGACGTTCAGCTGGTTGGCCTACGGCCGGTTAAAAGTCGTCTGGACTGGCCTACCGCGGGTCGCGTCCGGCAATTATTTGGCCAGCGCCGTGAAGGCCCGCTGCGTTGGAAGGGTGTGCTGATCGACGGCGATAACAGTCAACCGGTACGCACCATTGCCGACGGTCGGGTAGTATTTGCTGACTGGTTAAGAGGTTTTGGTCTGGTTATCGTTGTTGATCACGGCGAGGGCTATATGAGTCTGTACGGTCATAATCAGACCCTATTAAAACGTGTTGGTGATGAGGTGAAGCTGGGCAATGAAATTGCATTGATGGGACAAAGTGGCGGGCGCTCCCGGGCTTCGCTGTATTTCGAGATACGCTACCAGGGCAATGCTCAAAACCCTGCGCAATGGATTAACTAACGTATGCGTTCACTTCTGTTCATAGCGTTGCTATTGCTAACTATTACCAGTAACGGCTTTGCTGCAGAGCAGCCTTCGACAGCCCCTAAGGTTGCCATTATTATCGATGATATTGGCAACAGCCGCAGCGACCTTGAGGCAGCGTTACTGCCGGGTAACCTAACCTTTGCGGTACTGCCTTTTACTCCCTATTCACGCTCCTTTGCCTTGCGTGCTCACCATCAGCAAAAAGAGATTATGCTGCACGCACCCATGCAGGCCCTGAAGGGCAACCAACTGGGTCCCGGTGGGCTAACCAGTGTCATGTCAGCTGCCGAAATAAAACTCGAACTGCAACGCTCGCTGGACGCAATACCCTATGTAGCCGGGGTTAACAATCACATGGGCAGTTATTTCACCCAGCTGACCCAGCCAATGCGTGCCGTTATGGAAACCTTACAACATCGGCGTCTCTATTTTATCGATAGCCGTACCTCTGAGTTTAGTATCGCCGCCGATACGGCGACAGAATTTGGTGTGCCTGTAGCTCATCGTCATGTGTTTCTGGACAATCAAACCAGTGATCGCTATTTGCGTCAGCAGTGGCGACAACTTATCCGCCAAGCCCGGCGCCAGGGACAAGCTATTGGCATAGCCCACCCCTACCCACAAACACTGGCTTTTTTAAAACGACAGTTACCACAGCTGGCCGAACATGGCATTGAATTAGTTTTCGCCTCGCAGCTGACGGCAAAAAGCAACCCAGCTTTACCCAGTGCATTGCTCCAGACGAGTCAGTAAAATCAGCGCCTGCTCGCGGCTATCCCCACAAACGCTCGCTTCAGCAGAGAATTGACCGCAGACCGCCGGACGCTCAGGTAAACCAAATAAGCGACACTTATTATCGTGGTCCAGCTGCACACACCGTTGGCCAGCTTTTTTACCATTTTCCATACCCGGAATGGATGAGCTGATTGAAGGCGCAATGCAACACGCACCACAACCAATACGACACTGCATACTAACTCCCAACAAAAAAGGCGCTGCCTCAGCAACGCCTTTTTCGATAAACAACGGCTTGATTTAAGCCATGGTTGTACGTAACTTTTTCATGGCGTTTTGCTCCAGCTGTCGTACTCGCTCTGCTGAAACCTGATATTTCGATGCCAGCTCGTGCAGAGTCGTTTTGCTTTCTGCCAACCAACGCGACTGCACAATATCTTGGCTACGCTCATCGAGTTGATGCATCGCCGTTAATAATTTTTGCTGAGTATGTGCCTGATAATCTTCGGCTTCGATTTCTTCCGCCAAATCAGACCGCTTGTCCTGCAAATACATGGCCGGCGAGTAATTACTGCCTTCTTTTGAATCGTCGTCATCCGAACTTAATTCAAAGGCCTGGTCATGGGCGCTCATGCGCGTTTCCATTTCCATCACTTCTTTGGTTGTTACGCCCAGCTCTTCGGCCACTGTCTCTACTTCTTTCTGATTGAACCAACCCAAGCGTTTTTTCATTTTGCGCAAGTTAAAAAACAACTTACGCTGTGCCTTGGTGGTGGCCACTTTAACCACCCGCCAGTTGCGTAACACATATTCGTGGATTTCTGCTTTTATCCAATGCACCGCAAAAGAAACCAAGCGCACACCCACTTCCGGATTAAACCGTTTAACGGCTTTCATCAGGCCAATGTTGCCTTCCTGGATCAAATCAGCTTGTGGTAAACCGTAGCCCGAATAACCTCTGGCGATATGCACGACAAAACGCAAGTGCGACATGATCAATTCGCGCGCAGAGCTCAAATCGTCTTCATCGCGCAACTGTGTCGCTAATTCTTTTTCGCGCTCTGCGCTTAACATAGGAATACGATTAACAGCCTGAATATAACCGTCTAGACCGGCTCCCTGAGGGACTGATAGCGCCATGGTTTGTAATTCAGTGCTCATTAATAACCTCTTTGCTGCAAAACTGAGTTTAAAGAACCGCTTGAGTTAACTTTAACTGCTTTTTATGACCTTTTTTTGACAAAAAGGTTCCTGCTGTAGAAAACCACGTTAACGACAAACAGACGTTTGAGTATAACTAAGATGACTACGATCGCAACCCTATCTCGGTTCAATACTGCGTATGTGCCGCCTGACGGCCAGGTAGGATCCAGCCAGCCCGAGCACAATCGCAATCAACCAAATCAGCATCATCTCGTTGACATTAAGACCGACCAGCTGAAATTGAGTCTGGTACAGTTCGGTAACCTGTAATACTGAGCCCTCAACCCACCAGATCAGTAATGCCGTAGCAAACCATGCCAACACTCCACCAACAAACCCATACCATACGCCGGTATACAAGAAGGGGCGCTGAATAAAGGCGTTGGTCGCACCAACCAGCTTCATTACGATGATTTCTTCGCGTTGGCTTAGAATATTAAGCCGGATGGTGTTGCCGACAATCAAGACAACCGACAAACACAGCAGCACCGCCAGGCCGCCCAGAATATCCTTTGCCAAATCCAGTAACGCTTGTAAACGTTGCAACCACTGCACATCCAATTTGCCAAAATCGACTTCACGCGCTTGTTGCAGGCCTTCTAATAACTGCTTGGCCTTAGCCGGTGAACGATATGGCTCGGCCGGAATAACCAACAGCACGTCGGGTAATGGATTCGACTCCAGATAGTCCAGCGTCTCGCCAAACCCGGATTGCTGCCGGAATTCAGCCAGCCCTTGCTGTTTGGTTATCAAACTGACGCTGTCTATTTGTTCTTTTAACGATAGCTGGGTACGCAGAGTTTCAATCGTTTGGGTATTGATGTCCTTACGCAGAAACAGCGATATTTGTGAAGCTTGCTGCCACTCGCCGGATACCGTAGAGGTATTTTTAACCAACACATAAAGCGCTGATGGTAAGGTTAAACTTAACCCCAGCACAGCCATCGTCATCAGGCTGGCAAAAGGATTACGCCATAACTCACCCAGGCTACCGATGGCTTGTTGCAGGTGGTGTACCGGCACCATCAGCAGCCGTCGGTACCAGGGCAGTTTGCGGCGCTGTCTGGCTCCGGCAGAGGTTTGTCGATTACCAAACAAGAGGCTCATTAACCCGCGTCCTCATCCAGACCATCATTAATTAAACGACCGTCTTTTAACGTTAGCGTACGATACTTAAGCCGGGCAATCAGACCCAAATCGTGAGTGGCTATTAAAACCGCAACACCCACCTTATTAAAGGCTTCGAATAACCGAATAATCTCCATCGATAGTTTCGGGTCGAGGTTGCCGGTGGGCTCGTCAGCCAGCAACAAAGGCGGCTTATTAACGATGGCCCGGGCGATACCAACCCGCTGCTGCTCGCCACCGGATAACATTTGTGGATAGTGCCGATGTTTATCAGCTAAACCAACCTTTTCTAAGGCGGCGAGTACCCGTTTACGGGCTTCCTGGACACTGTAGCCTTCGATGACCAACGGCAATGCCACGTTATCAAACACCGATTTATCCAGCAGCAAACGATGATCCTGAAAAATCATACCGATATCGCGACGGACAAAAGGCACATCAGACGGCTTCATTTTACGCAAGTCATGACCATTGATCAGCACCCGACCCGCTGTCGGCCTTTCCATGATACTGATCAGTTTTAATAACGTACTTTTACCGGCACCCGAATGGCCTGTAAGAAATGCCATTTCGCCGGGCTGGATATGAAAGTTAACATGGCTTAAGGCCTGGTGACCTCCCGGGTAGGTTTTGCTAACCTGTTCAAACCGTATCATTCCGTGTCCGTTGTTGTTGCCGATGCTGACTCTAGCTTACGGTCAAATAGAGCGCCAATAAAGTCTTTCGCGATAAATGGCCGCAAATCATCCAGTTGCTCGCCAACGCCAATATAGCGAATCGGGATGGAAAACTCGTCGGCAACAGCGAAAATAACACCACCTTTAGCGGTACCATCAAGCTTGGTCATGACGATACCGGACACACCAACAGCTTCGGTAAACAACTTGGCCTGGCTTATGGCGTTCTGGCCTGTACCGGCATCCAGAGTTAACATCACCTCATGGGGCGCCTCAGGGTCGACTTTCTTCATAACCCGCACAATTTTTTTCAATTCTTCCATTAAATTGGCTTTATTTTGCAGACGACCGGCGGTATCGGCAATGAGGACATCGGTACCCCTCGCCTTTGCTGCCTGCAGAGCATCAAACAGAACCGACGCACTGTCTGACCCGGTTTTTTGTGCAATAACGGGGATCTCATTACGTTGTCCCCAAATTTCCAGTTGTTCAACGGCTGCTGCGCGAAAGGTATCGCCGGCGGCCAACATAACCGATTTACCTTCGTGCTTAAATTGCTTAGCCAGTTTACCAATGGTGGTGGTTTTACCAACACCGTTCACGCCGGTCATCAAGATTACAAATGGGCTGTCCGATTGCGGTATTTCGAGGGGCTTATCAACAGGCTCGAGGATCTCAGCCAGTTGCTCCTGCAACAACTGATAAAGTGCTTCGGCGTCCTGCAGCTGCTTACGATCCGCTTGTCGCGTCAGATTATCAATAATTTTACGGGTGGTGCCGACGCCCAAATCTGCCATTAATAACTGAGTTTCGAGTTCTTCAAATAGCTCATCATCAATTTTTTTGCCTCGAAAAACACCGAACAAACCCGCGCCGATATTACCGGATGTTTTTTTGAGCCCCTGCCTTAAACGCTGCCAGAAACCTTTTTTCTC
>JBNJEJ010000032.1:0-24729 GCA_051745735.1 Pseudomonadota bacterium | reverse complement strand
ACCGGCAAACCTATCATTAAACAGGCGGCGACTGCGCATAGCCCGACAACGCTAGCTGCTCGTTTCAATGAAATGACGTCCGTATTGATTATTTACCATAACCACACTATAGCCAGCTGCAGCAATTTAGCCAATAGCATACAATAGATGAATCAGTCGTTATGCCGAGTTGAGTGTCGCGAACCGGCCCCGGTAATTAACGCTCGATAGCTTTTTAAGATTATTTTGGGAGAGATTTTTTGAAAGCCAACCTGATCACAAAACACGGTTATAAAGAACTTGAAGACGAGCTTACCTACCTTTGGAAAGTGCATCGCCCAGAAATTACTGAGAAAGTTGCCTGGGCGGCGTCACTAGGTGATCGGTCTGACAATGCTGATTATAAGGAAAACAAAAGGTTACTTCGCCAAATCGACTCGCGTATAAGATATATAAGCAAGCGTCTCGATGCAGTCCAGATTGTCAGCTATTCGCAAGAGCAAGAGGGCCGTGTGTTTTTTGGCGCTTGGGTTGAAATACAAAAATGTTCAGAGCCTTCCGAAAAGAAGACATTTCGCGTGGTAGGCCCTGATGAAATTTATTCAAAAAAAAATGTGATTTCAATAGATTCGCCTATGGCCCGTGCTTTACTCAAGCATGGTGAGGGTGACACAGTTTCGGTTCCAACGCCAAAATCTGATAACGACTGGCAAATATTAAACGTTTGGTACGAAAAGTAAATTTCACGAAGCGAAATGACGTTCTACGCTTCGGTTTCGGCTTCCACCTGATTGCGGCCCCCATCTTTGGCCCGGTACATCGCCTGGTCGGCTCGGGCGATCAGGCTCTTGCGCCTGTCACCAGGTCGCCAGGCAGCCACGCCTATACTGATGGTTACGCCGCCCAATTTGCCCATATCCAGTGCCTCGACACTCAGCCTGAGGCGCTCAGCCAGATACATGCCGCCATCAAGGTCGCAATCGCTGGCCAGCACCAGGAATTCTTCGCCACCCCAGCGGCCCAGGTTGTCGGTAGGTCGCAGCTTATTCTGCACAACATTACATAAGGCCACCAGCACTTCATCGCCGGCCTCGTGACCGTGGGTATCATTAAAGTGCTTGAAGTGATCAATATCGAACAACAGAACGGCGAAGGGCCTGTCGTGGCGTTCGGCGGCATTAAGCTCGGCATCGACTGCCTGCTCCATACGGTAACGGTTCCAGGTACCGGTCAGGCCATCACTGTAGGCTAGGCTCTTGAGTTTTTCATTGAGCTGAGCAATCTTGTGATTGGAGGTCAGGACGGTCAGGGCCTTGACCAAATCACCGGTGGCCTGACATTCGATGGCGCGCCAGGTGCGACTGCGGCCTTTAACCTCCTCCTGCCACTGGGCAAAGGAACGGCGCGGCGTCATGACCAGCTGCCCGTCTCGCATCATGGGGGTATCCTCGGGTTTACCTGCCCAGCGTTTGCTGTGTCGCTGCTCGCGACGAAACAGCATAAGCCAACGGGTCGTGTCGGTGGGCAGCGCTACAGCGAGCAGACCGCAGAGATCTCCCTCCTGCCACCGGGCCAGAGGTGACTCTCCCAGGGCTTGGGTGTGCCAGGGAAGGTCGTGATTCTCGTGACGGCTCAGCCAGCTGGCCATGGCGACCAGGTTCTCCTCGGCCGGTAAGGTTCCCAGGCCGCTGCTTCGATTCTCGGTCACCAGGGCAATGCCTTCAGCATGCAGCAGCTCTAGCCATTGCGCGCCGTGACGTTGGATCAGGCCATTCGCTCCGAGGAGGGGCCCGCCCTCATCGGACAGGACCTCGATGCTATTGTGGATGCCATGAAGGAGCCGGATCTCAGCGCCAGTGCGCAATACGGTCAACCGCTGCATGGCGACCTGAACCAGGACGCACAAGGCATCACGCAGGTCGGCCTCCAGCGGTGTGGCTTCCAGACCGTGACAGGCCAGCAGGCCCCAGAGCTTTCCTTCCTCGTGCATGCCCACCGACAGAGAGGCGCCGACACCCATATTGGTTAGGTACTCCTGGTGAATCGGTGCGACGGCACGCAATACCCCCCGCGACATGTCCAGTGGCGCTGCCTCGTCAGGGCCGCAAGGCGGCACCAGAGGAACCGCTGATGCCTGGACATCCGGAATACTGCGCGCTCGGTTCACGTCGTAAAGTCGGCGTACCTGGGGAGGAATATCACTGGCTGGAAAGTAGTGATCAAGGAAGCTGTCCGCCTTAGGCAAACAGGTCTCGGCGATCACCTGACCATTCCAATTCTCATCAAAACGATAGACCATCACCCGCTCGTGGCCGGTCCACTCTTGCACCCGCCGCGTCAGGGCATCGAGAAGCGTGTCGATGTCATCAATCTGCCCCACTTCGACCAGCCAGTCGTTCACCTTATCCAGCAGCCGATGCCCCTCCGGGCACATCTGAAACTCCAGTTCCACAACGAACGCATTGCCACTGGGATAGGCTACCGCATGGAAGCGACGTCCTTTGCTCTTTATTTGGCCCTGGGCAGTCGCGGTGAGCACAGACGCAGAGTTGTCCTGCTTTACCAGCTCAGTTTCCAGCAGGTCCATCAACTCGTCACCCAGTACCTTTCTGGGCTCACCAGCCAGCACATCCGCCACGCTGATACCGACGAAATCCTCGATATTAGCGCTGACCTGGCGGATGCGCTTCATGTCGGCATCCAGGCTCACCAGGCAGCCCTCCGGCTGTATTGCTCCGGGGATGTGCACCGGTTCACGGGCACAGGCTTCGAGGGCCGCTTTTATTTCCGCCTCGGAATAGTGTGGTTTATTGCTCATGGGTGAGAACCTGCCATTGATCAAGGTGGCTATGTAACGTAGAAAAGGTTGTATTAGCCCCCTTAATCATCTTCTTGATGTCATCCTGATAATGGTATGCGAGATCCCTGCTGAGCCATTGCCGAAAGGCGGTCCAGGAGTTATCCCACCGATGGATATTAAAAAAGCTGGCGCCTGAGTTCTGTTTGATACCCAAAGTATGATCCAGATGTCGGGCAATGAGCCGGCCTCCCTGACTAGAACCCTCTATGACATAGAGTACCCCCAAAAGATAAACACCACTGCCGTCCAGCCGGGGGCTTACAGGGGAGTGGTTCACGTCGCGGGAGTCAAAGCCCAGAGCCCGACAGTCATTGGCGAGCAGGGGCGCGCGTGGCAGATACCGATAATCCGGATCGGGATGTCTCGCGAGAAGAGCCGCCGTAGCAGGAATCAGCTCTGACTCCAGGGATTGATAGAACGCCAACATGGATTGCAGTAGCTGGCCGTATTCACGCTCCGTCAGCTGACTGGATAACAGCCTTTGCAGTAATGCCTGAGCTTCCAAGGCCGCGTGGGCCGGCCGGGTTTGCTCACGCAGCTGTTCCAATATTGATTGACCCATAGCGTATCCTGGATGATGGTTTTAACGGAAGCAACAAAAAGAGAAAGCAACTATGCTGCTGTCTGTGCAACCTAGTGAAGAAGTTTACCCGATGCCATCAATTGAACACGCTGCTCGAATTATTGTCAAATTAGGCTTATCAATAAAATTCAATAGCAACCTTTTACTGACTGAACAGGATCGGATTTCGTTAACCTTTGAGTGTGGTAAACTGCGCCCCATTGCCAATTAAGAGAGATGCTATGAACCCAATACCTCAGCAGTTAGCCAGCGAACTTAAGGTACAGCAACAACAAATACAGGCGGTAATCAGTCTGTTAGACAGTGGTTCGACCGTGCCCTTTATTGCCCGCTACCGCAAAGAAGCCACCGGCGGACTGGATGACTCGCAATTGCGCCAGTTGGCCCAGCGGTTAAGCTACCTGCGTGAGCTGGAGGATCGCCGGGGCGTGATTATCCGCTCCATCCAAGAACAGCAAAAACTCACCCCTCAACTTGAACAGCAAATCAAGGCGACGACCAGTAAAACCGAATTGGAAGATCTCTATTTGCCCTTTAAGCCGAAGCGCCGTACCAAAGGGCAGATTGCTATCGAGGCCGGACTGCAGCCTTTGGCTGAATCGCTCTGGGACAATCCGCAGCAAGACCCTGAACAGGCAGCACTCAATTACCTGAACGCCGATAAAGGCTTTGCCGACAGTAAAGCGGTACTCGAGGGGGCACGGGCCATTTTGATGGAGCAATTTGCCGAACAGGCGGAGCTGCTTAAACTTTTGCGTCAGTATTTGTGGCAAAACGCTCACCTGACGTCCACGGTTGTCGAAGGTAAAGAAAAACAAGGCGCTAAATTTCGTGATTACTTTAATTTTAGTGAGGCACTAAAGACCATTCCTTCCCACCGGGCGTTAGCGTTACTGCGAGGTCGTAACGAAGGGTACCTGCAATTAGCCATGGATGCCGACCCGGGCTCTGAAGCTAAAACCGGTTCGCACGCCGAGTCTCTCATCGCCGATTATCTGCAGTTTAAACATCAACAGCGCGCGGCTGATGACTGGTTACAAAAAGTCATTCAATGGACCTGGCGCGTCAAGTTGTCGGTGCATATGGAAACGGAGCTGATGAGCAGCATCCGGGAACGTGCCGAGGCGGCAGCAATTCAGGTTTTTGCTGGTAATCTTAAAGACTTATTGATGGCAGCGCCTGCCGGTGCTAAATGCACTATGGGTTTGGATCCCGGGGTACGTACCGGCATAAAAGTTGCGGTTGTCGACCAGACAGGTAAGGTTTTAGCAACCAATACCGTGTTCCCGTTTCCGCCTCAAAACCAGATGGACAAAGCAAAACGGACGCTGGCGGGGATGTGTAAACAACACAAAGTTGAATTAATCAGCATTGGCAACGGCACCCACTCGCGCGAAACGGATAAGCTGGTTGCCGAGATGCTTAAACAACAGGCTGACGTTAAGGCGACAAAAGTTATAGTCAATGAAGCCGGCGCCTCGGTGTATTCAGCCAGTGAGCTGGCCGCTCAGGAATTTCCTGATCTCGATGTGTCGTTGCGCGGCGCAGTATCAATTGCCCGTCGGTTGCAGGATCCGCTGGCTGAACTGGTAAAAATCGAACCCAAGTCCATTGGCGTCGGCCAATATCAGCATGACGTCAGTCAATCACAACTTGCACAAAGCCTGGATGCAGTCATCGAAGATTGTGTTAACGCCGTCGGTGTTGACATCAATATGGCCTCAGCCCCGCTCCTGCAAAGAGTATCCGGGCTGTCTAAGTTGTTGGCAAAAAACATTGTCGAATTCCGTAACCAAAACGGTGCCTTTAATAACCGCAAGCAATTGCTCGATGTGACACGCATGGGTCCTAAGGCGTTTGAGCAGTCAGCAGGTTTTTTACGTATTGCGGTCGGCGAGCAGCCATTAGATGCCTCGGCCGTTCACCCGGAAGCCTATGCCGCGGTGGAACGCATAGCGGCAAAAAATCACTTATCCGTCGCCGACCTTATCGGTAACCGTGATTTATTAAGGCAGCTGGATGCAGAAGATTACACCGACGAGCATTTCGGTGTGCCGACAATTAACGATATTATCGCCGAGCTGGACAAGCCCGGTCGCGATCCGCGTCCAGAATTCAAAACCGCGCACTTTAAAGAAGGCGTCGAAAACGTCAGTGATTTACAAGCTGCTATGGTGCTCGAAGGGGTCGTCACCAACGTGGCTAATTTTGGTGCTTTTGTCGATGTCGGTGTTCATCAGGATGGTCTGGTGCACATATCCGCCTTATCCAATCAATTCGTCAGCGATCCACGCGATATCGTTAAAGCCGGCGATATTGTTAAAGTCAAAGTGCTGGAAGTCGATTTGGAGCGCAAGCGAATCAGCCTGACCATGCGGCTGGAGGATAATCCCGATACTGCACCCGCGCGCAAAGAAAAGGCGGCTAAACCGAAAGAAGCAAAAGCAAAAACAAAAACAAAGCCTGCTGGCAATAAGCCCAAACAACAACCGGCTAATTCTGCCATGGGCAGTGCGCTAGCGGATGCTTTTGCTAAAGCTAAGAAAGGTTAGCTCGCGCTCAGCTCTTACGCTGAGGCGGTGAAGCCCGTTGCTGACGGGCTGATTTTTTGTTGATAAAAATCAGCGATCATGGCGCTACGCTCTGGTGCCGATAAGGTTTTACGTTCGGGCCCAGTCGTTGGAGCAGTGGCATTTTCTCCACGGCCCTCGCTATCAGCCTTATCGGCCTTATCCGCCTCTTCCAGGGTTTTGGTAACAGGGCCCTGAATGGTTTCAGTGGCAGTGGCATCTTCTTCCTTACCAGTTACATTGTTGTTTTGCTGCGCCAGTTCCGCACGAGCCTGGGCTGCTTTGGTCGACGCTTCCGCTGCGATAGAGCGGTCCGCTGACGAAGGTTGTGCGGGCGCCAGTGCCGCGCGGCGAACAACCGTCATTTTCTGTATCGTCGCCTGGGGGTCACCGGGTACTGCGCTGATGTCGATGGGTACCTCGCCACCAACCGCATAAGATTTACCGTCAGAACCTCTTTCGTATTCGTAATTTGGGCTGCCAGCATGCTGACCCCCTATCGCAGCATGGGCCTGCTCATGCGCACGCACCTCTGCGTCACGACTCTTTAACTTCTGAATCTGTTGTTGTACTTCGCGTTGCTCTGCCGGCGTGCGGTCGGCTTCTTTCTTGTCTTCAGGCCGACGACTGTCCTGCGTTTCACTGCGCGGCTTTTTGTCCTCGGGCTTTGCACTATCTGCCTTTGCACTATCGGGCTTTGCGTTATGAGGCTTGTTCGGGGGGTGTTTGTCGGCTGTCTGCTTATCCGTTGCGGTGCCGTTTTCGGCTGCAGCGGAGGATTCTTGTATCATTGAACGCTGCTGGTTGTCGCGTCCGACAAAATCCGAGGCCGGCATCGGAGATGCCGGTATGATCGGTAAAGCAGTCGTTATGTTCATGCCGCTATTCTACTGAAGTTTTCAACATGATGTCGCTTTCAGCTGTTACGCACTGGTGTCAATCATTGTGCCCAACATTTCATCAGCCGTTGCAACAGTCTGGGTGTTAGCTTCGAAACTGTTTTCACCCTGTTGTAGGCTAATCAAGCTGTCTGTGGCGTTATTTGCGCTGACCGCCTGACTGGTCTCGCTGGCGTTTTCAGTTGCTGCGGTATTACCGGTTGATTGTGCATTACTTTGCTGCTGGACATCATTACGACCGCTGGCGTTAGCAATTTCGGCACTGGCTTCAGAAACTTGTTGGTTTGCTCGCTGAAGCCCTTGTAAACCGGCATTCATTGCACCATTGATTTCCATAAGCACCTCCTAAGTGCGGCAAAAAGTTGCCACCAGTATTGTATAAAAAGCGATCAACTTCAAGCCTTAAATCGAACCCTACCGTTATGCATGTTCCTTAATCTGACTGACCAGCTCTCGCCAATGGCGTTTTTGTTGTTCAACAGACTGTTGTAATTCTTCGACCTGCGATTTTAACGCATCCATATTAACTTGCTCGCGCAAATGCTGAGCTTTACTGTCCAGTAGCTTTTTACGGGCCTGGTAATAATTGCGCAGTAAAATGGCCAGTTCATCATAATGTTGTTGAGCCCTTTCCAGCAATGTTGCCGGTGCCTCCGGCGCTTTCTTTTGCAAACGTTGCAACTGCATTTGTAAACGCGCTTTCTCAACTTGGTACCCAGAACTGCGTTTTAAGCCGGAGGCCAGTCCCAGCCAGGCAAATGACCGGATCAGCCACTTGGTCGGATCAAACTGCCACCAGCGAATGCCGTTGCGGTAATCCGACGAGAAAATATGATGGTAATTGTGATAGCCCTCACCAAAGGTCAGGAAAGCCAAAACACCATTATCGCGTGCTGAGTTTTTTTCGGTATAGGGCTGCGAGCCCCATACGTGGGCCAAAGAGTTAATAAAGAACGTTGTGTGATGGTTCAATACTAACCGTAAGACCCCAACCACCAGCAATGCACCCCACACATCACCGACCATTAACCCGACGGCCAGCGGCCAGCCAAAGTTCATTATTAAGGTTAATGCCAGGTAGTGGCGATGCTGCCACATAACAATGGGATCTTGCTGTAAGTCCTTAACGTTATTGTAGTCGCTGTATAGGCTGGCGTGATATTCACGCAGCATCCAGCCAATGTGCGAGTACCAGAATCCCCGTTGAGCGGAATAAGGGTCTTTGTCGTTATCATCAACATGAGTGTGATGAACACGGTGATCCGAAGACCAATGCAAGGCGCTGTTTTGCAGTGCTAAGGCACCGCCAATAGCAAACACAAACCGAATAACCGGGTTTGCATTATAAGTTCGGTGAGACCACAGTCGATGGTAGCCTGCTGTTATCGATAGGCCGGCAAAGCAAAGCGTTCCAAACGTGATCCACCACAAGCTGCTGTCAATGCCAACGCTAATGGCATACCAGGGTACAGCCACGGTGGCGATGAGAAAGGTGGTCAGGAACACTAAGGTGTTTAGCCAGATAATGGGCGGTTTTGGGTTTTGTTCTTTCATTGATGTTACGGCCTGATTGTTCAATAGACAAAGTCACACGCAGCTTAGCGTACAACTGTACGCTGAATTTACGGGTTTTGGAGTCAAAATACAAGCGATAATTGTGTAAAATCCTGTGCTACTATCCCTAATTAAGCAAGAATTTTAATCGAAGCGAGTCACCGTGAGTAAGACAGTAAGCTTAGGCGTACGTGCGCAGCAAAAGGAAAAAACCCGTCGCGCACTGATCAATGCGGCGATGAATCAGCTGAGTGCCGAAACGGGCTTTTCCAGCCTCAGTCTGCGTGAAGTCGCTCGCGAAGCTCATATTGCCCCAACGTCTTTTTATCGCCACTTTCGCAACATGGATGAGCTGGGTTTAACCTTAGTTGATGAATGCGGTTTAACCCTGCGCCAACTGCTCCGTCAGGCACGCCAACAAATTAATAAAGGTGGTTCCATCATTCGCGTTTCGGTAGAAACCTTTATGCAGTATGTAGCCAGTAACACCGCAATTTTTCGGTTGCTGCTGCAAGAACGCACAGGCTGCTCACGAGAATTTCGTGATGCTGTTGCCCGCGAACTGGAACATTTTAAAGCCGAACTGGAAGACTACTTGGTCAATGAACATGACTTTTCTGTAAACCTGGCACAATTGCAATCCGATGCGATCGTGAAAATCGTTTTCAGCTCGGGCGCTGATTGTTTTGATGCCAGTGATCTGGAACGTAAACAGATAACTGAGGCAACCATACAGCAAGTCAGACTGGTGGCCCGTGGCGCCGAGTGGACGCGCCGACTGAGCGCACAACCAAATACTGCACGACGCAGTCTTGAACAACAAAATACTGGACAATAAGCTCTAAAAACAGGAGAACCTCATGTTAATCAGAACTTTGGGCACAGTTAGCTTACTGACCTTTGCCCTAACCGGACAAGCGCGCGAGATGACGCTACTGGAAACGGTAACCACCAAGTCTGTGGCCCGCGTAGATATGTCACCTGACGGCCAATACACCGCCGTACTCAGGTACATTCCGAGAGTACCTTATGAAGATGACGACGGCAGTGGCTTTACCGAACTTGCCTTAATCGACCGGCAAGGAGAGGAGACCGTTTATCTGAGCCGTGAACAGACGTTCTCTCGGGTAACCTTTGGCCCCAATAGTGACTATCTGTATTTCACTGCCCAGCGTGATGATGACGATTACAATGAACTTTACCGGATACCCGTTGACGGTGGTGCCATTCAGTCCTTTTATGAATTTGACGGTAATATCGCCGACTATGATTTAAGCAGCGACGGTACAGCGCTTATTTTTACCTCACAAGGCAAACCTGATAAGGACAAGAAAACGCTAGCTAAGAAAGGCTTTAAAGCAGAAGTCTACGAGGAAGAACTGGACTATACCCACCTTTATCATGTCGATCTGAGCGCTGAAGAAAAAACAGCAACGCAAGTTTCCGAGGCTGAGCAGCACATTTTATCGGCACAGTTTCATCCGGACAATCAACACATCCTTGCCCGCGTGGCACCCACGCCGTTAATTGATGACAATTACATGAGCAGTCAATATCATTTGCTCACGCCTGCGGGGGACATTAAGCAAAGCTTTGAGACAGCCGGCAAACTGGGGCAGGCTGACTTTTCTCCGGATGGCCGTTATTTGGCGCTGATTGCAGCGAGCAGTTACAACGACCCTTCGGCCGGCACGCTGATGGTGTGGGACTCTCGCAGCGAAGAAATGCGCAATGTCCTGCCCGATTACCAGGGCTCTGTTCGCGACTTTAGCTGGCGTACCGACCAGGAGCTGGTCTGGTTAGGCCATCGTGGCACAGAATCTGAGGTTCAGGCGCTGACCCTTAAATTCCTCGAGAATCGTGTGTTGATTGAGCCAGGAGAGGCCATTTTTACCAGCCTTGATGGCGAACCCGGGGTCAGTGAGATCAGCTTGCGGGGCAACCGGCCAGAGCATCCAAACGAAGCGTTTCGGTTGTCAGACTCGCAACTGCAACGGCTTACTGTGTCGAACCCCTGGCTAGACGAAATCACTCTGCCCCGTCAGGTAACGGTCAGCTATGAAGCGCGTGACGGGCTGCAGCTGGAGGGTGTGCTGGTATACCCAACCGATTACCAGCAAGGTGAATCTTATCCTACCATTATGGTCATTCACGGTGGGCCTGAGGCTCATTACAGCAATGGCTGGCTGGATCGTTATGGGTCGCCGGTTAAGCACGCAGCGGCAAATGGCTATGCGTTGTTCTTTCCCAACTATCGCGGCAGCACCGGGCGTGGTGTTGAGTTTTCAATGTTAAGCCAGAATGACTACGCCGGCAAAGAGTTTGACGACATTGTTGATGCCAAGCAGCATCTGGTCGCAGAAGGCATCGCAGACCCCGAGCGGGTAGGCATCACCGGCGGTTCATACGGCGGCTACGCTGCTGCCTGGGGGGCAACCAAACAAACCGAGCACTTTGCTGCCAGTGTTATGTTCGTGGGGATCAGTGACAACATCTCCAAATTTGGCACAACAGATATTGCAAAAGAAATGAACGCTGTACACGCTCGCAGCTATCCTTGGGAGAAATGGCAATGGTATCTGGAGCGCAGCCCCATTTATTATGCTGAGCAAGCACGTACCCCTATCTTAATTATGCACGGTAAAGAGGATACCCGGGTACACCCGTCGCAATCGATGGAGCTTTATCGTTACTTAAAAACTCACGCTAATGTTCCCGTGCGCCTGGTACTTTATCCCGGCGAAGGTCATGGTAATCGCAAAATGGCAGCACAGTTAGACTACAGCCAACGACTGATGCGCTGGATGGATAACTTTTTAATTGAACAAGCCGAGGTTAAACCGCCTCACCAACTGCCCCATGGGGAGCGCATAAGCTCTGACGATTAAGAAGCCCAAGGTAGCTCACTAAAAAGGCCCCTGACTGACCGTCAGGGGCCTTTTTTTAAAGCACAATAAAATTGCTGTGCTTTACAACTGCGGACCCGCTGCCACTAACGCTTTACCGTTATCTGTGTCAGTGAATTTTTCAAAATTAGCGACGAAACGTTGCGCCAGATCCTGTGCACGCACTTCCCACTCTTGCGGATCCTCATAGGTATTGCGTGGATCCAGTATATGAGTATCCTCGACGCCGGCTAAGGCGGTTGGTATCGCCAGATTAAAGTACGGCAACTGGACAAACTCGGCATCTTCGATCGAGCCATCTAATATGGCATCAATAATAGCCCGCGTTGCTTTAATGGAAATCCGCTTACCACTGCCGTTCCAGCCGGTATTAACCAAATAGGCTTCGGCACCAGCCGCTTCCATCCGTTTAACCAGAACCTCGGCGTACTGAGTGGGATGCAAAGTTAAAAAGGCAGCGCCAAAACAACTGGAAAAGGTTGGCGTCGGTTCGGTAACACCGCGCTCCGTACCAGCCAGTTTCGCGGTAAAGCCAGACAAGAAGTGATATTGCGCTTGCTCTTTGGTCAACTTAGAAACCGGTGGTAACACGCCAAAGGCATCGGCGGTTAAGAAAATAACTTTCTTTGCATGCCCTGCTTTCGATACCGGCTTAACGATGTTGTCGATGTGATAAATCGGATAGGAAACTCGGGTGTTCTCGGTTTTTGAGTTGTCATCAAAATCAACACTGCCGTCGTCCCCTACGGTGACGTTTTCTAATAACGCATCGCGACGAATGGCGTTATAAATATCCGGTTCAGCTTGCTTTGATAAGTTAATGGTTTTGGCGTAACAGCCACCCTCAAAGTTGAACACGCCATCGTCGTCCCAACCGTGCTCATCGTCACCAATCAGTGCTCGTTTTGGATCCGTTGATAAGGTTGTCTTACCGGTTCCCGAGAGACCGAAAAAGACCGCCACGTCGCCCTCTTGACCAACGTTAGCAGAACAATGCATGGACGCGATGCCCTGCAACGGCAAAAAGTAGTTCATCATCGAGAACATACCCTTTTTCATTTCACCGCCGTACCAGGTACCGCCAATTAGCTGAATTTTCTCAGTCAGATTAAAGGCTACAAAGTTTTCTGAGTTCAGCTGCTGCTGTTGCCAGTCCGGATTGATGCACTTAGCACCATTCATGACCACGAAATCCGGCTCAAACGTATCCAGCTCTTCGGCCGTCGGACGGATAAACATGTTCTTAACAAAATGAGCCTGCCAGGCGACTTCGGTGATAAAGCGCACGGCCAGCCGACTATCCGGGTTGGCGCCGCAGTAGGTATCAACAACAAACAGACGTTTGCTCGACAACTGCTCTGTGACCAGACCTTTGAGGCTGTTCCAGGTATCCTGTGACAGAGCTTTGTTGTCATTTTTGCCCTGATCAGACCACCACACCGTATCTTTAGTGGTTTCGTCACGCACAATGTATTTATCTTTTGGCGAGCGGCCGGTAAAAATACCGGTATCGACTGCCACAGCGCCTAAATCGGTCGGTATTCCTTTTTCAAATCCCTGCAGATCATCACGTGTTTCCTCAGCAAAAAGGACATCATAAGCGGGATTGTGGACAACTTCCTGGACGTTGCTGATGCCATAGCGGCTCAAATCCAAATTCGGCATGACGTAAGGCTCCTGAAAATACGGTATTTGACGTAAAGTCAATTAACAAACAGCACCGACAAGCCCATCCTTGGGGTACTGTTTTGATTAAATTTCGGACGCGAATGTTACCGTTTCGCGCCGAAAAAAGATAGGGCAAAATTCTCTCAGTCCGTTAGAATGCGCGCTCAGTTAGTCCTTTTCAGTAGTCAATAAGTGAATTTCTATGCGCGAGTCATTTCACAGCCGGTTAGGTTTTATTCTTGCAGCCGCGGGTTCTGCCGTAGGCCTGGGCAACATTTGGGGGTTTCCCACTCAAGTGGCCAATCATGGTGGCGGCGCCTTTTTGCTGGTTTATCTGGTCGTCATTTTTGTACTCGCCATTCCAGCTCTGTACAGCGAAATGCTGATTGGCCATCATGGCCGCGCGAACCCGGTTCGCTCACTGGCCCGTTTAAGCCAGGCCGGTACCCAGTCGCTGGGCGCCGGCATGGGCTTTCTTAATGTCATCGGCTCGTGTCTGATGCTCAGTTTCTACCACATCGTTGCGGGCTGGATGCTGGTGCACGCCCTCGGTTATATCGCAACGCTGTTGGGTTTGCCCGCTGTTGCTGATTTTCTGTTTACCGGTTCGATGATACGCGACCTAAGCTTTACCGCACTATTCCTGATCACCACCGGCTGGGTGGTGTTACAAGGCGTCGAGTACGGCATCGAGCGTTGGTCGAAACGCTTGATGCCAACCCTGGTGGTGTTACTGATTGGTCTAATTGTCTACATGGGCTCGCTAGCCGGTGCCAGTGATGGCTTTCAGGCTTACCTGGTGCCGCAATTTTCGCAGTTAACTGACCCGGATATTTATTTGGCCGCCATGGGCCAGGCCTTCTTCTCGTTGTCCATTGGCCTGGGCGGCATGATGATTTACGGCTCCTACCTGTCACCCAAAGCCAAACTGGGTCGGCTGAGCCTGTCTGTTGCCGCTCTTGATACCAGCATCGCTTTTTTGGCCGGTTTATTGATCATACCGGCTTTGTACGTCGGTATTGAACTGGGCGTTAACGTTTCTAGCGGCGACCAACTGATTGGTGAGGGGCAATTAATTTTCGCCATCCTGCCGGAGCTGTTTAATAGCATGGGTGTGGTCGGCCCCTTTGTCGGTTTTGCTTTTTTCATTTTGCTGAGCATTGCTGCATTAACCTCGACCATAGCGCAGGCCGAAGTGCCCGTTTCCTATCTATTGGAAGAAAAAAACCTAAGCCGGAAAAAAGCAACCTTAGTGGCCTTACTTACCATTGCCCTATTATCGTTCAGCCTGGTGCTGTTCTTTGAGCCTTTGTTCGGCTGGGTTGTCACTGCGGTAACACAGTTTCAGTTGCCGATATCAGGGATTTTTTACTTATTGGTGGTCGGCTGGCTATGGCGCCGCAGCAATCATTTACGCGCCATTGCAGTGGGCAGCTTTTGGCTAACCGCCCTGCGCTGGCATTTGCGCTATGTCTGCCCGGTGCTAATGGTACTGGTATTTGTTAACACCGCTTTTTAAAGCCAGCGCGCATAATCGCGTCAGATCAGCGGCGGTCGCTAAACTTTTGCCGCAGCGCCTCGGCGACCCGCGGATCGGTAAAACCGGTAACATCGCCACCGTGTAATGCCACTTCTTTAACCAGCGTTGAGGAAATAAAAGAGTTTTCTTCCGAGGGGGTTAAAAACACACTTTCGAGTTCGGGGTGTAATCGGCGGTTCATGTTTGCCAACTGAAATTCATATTCGAAATCAGAAACCGCTCGCAGCCCCCGCAACAACACAGTAGCCTGCTGTTCCTTAGCAAAGTTAACCAACAGTCCGGAAAAACCGATGACCGATACGTTGGTTAAACCATCCGTTACTTGCTGTGCCAACACAACCCGCTCCTGCAGGGAGAATAACGGCTTTTTACTGGGACTCTCAGCAATTCCGACCACGACTTCATGAAATAAGCTTGCGGCGCGCTCAATTAAATCGTAGTGACCGTTAGTCACCGGGTCGAAGGTGCCGGGATAAATGGCTTTCGTGTGCATCCTTACCTCTCATTCTGGCCTAATTGCTGACTTCAGGGTTAGAGAGTACACCTTATTGAACGCCTGACTCAAACGCTAAATTCAAAATAAGGATGCGGGGAGGTGCTAACATCAGTAAAATGCGAAACAGACTTGCCACTATCAAACGAAACGATATGGAGCCCCCATGAATTCAGCTTTTTACCAACAGCTTAATGACCAGCTTGAAACGACCCGCAGCGAGGGTTTGTATAAAAAAGAGCGCATTATCACCTCAGACCAAAGTTCTGAAATCACCGTTAACGGTGAACAGGTACTTAATTTTTGTGCTAACAACTATTTAGGCTTGGCCAATCACCCCGATTTAATTAGTGCGGCTAAACAAGGTCTTGACGAACATGGCTTTGGTACTGCTTCAGTCCGCTTTATCTGCGGCACGCAGGATATCCATAAAACACTCGAGCGCAAGTTGAGTGACTTTTTAGGAACCGAAGATACCATTTTGTACTCGTCCTGTTTTGATGCCAATGGCGGCTTGTTTGAAACCATTATGAGTGCTGAAGACGCAATTATCAGTGATGAGTTAAATCATGCCAGCATCATTGACGGTGTGCGGCTCAGTAAGTCGAAACGCTATCGTTACAAAAATAACGACTTAGCCAGTTTGGAAGAGCAATTAAAACAAGCTGATGCCGATGGCGCACGGTTTAAGTTGATAGCAACCGATGGCGTCTTTTCTATGGATGGTGTTATTGCCGACTTAAAAGGAATTTGCGATTTAGCCGATAAATACGATGCCTTAGTCATGATGGACGACTGTCATGCTACGGGCTTCTTAGGCGAAAATGGTAAAGGCACTCATGAATACTGCGAGGTTATGGGTCGGGTCGATATCATCACCGGTACCTTAGGCAAGGCGCTGGGCGGTGCATCCGGCGGTTACACAGCAGGTAAAAAGGAAGTGATCGAATGGCTGCGCCAGCGCTCGCGTCCATATTTGTTTTCTAATTCTGTTGCTCCGGCGATTGTTCAGGCTTCTATTAAGGTACTGGACATGCTGGCCGAGGGGCACGAACTGCGCAACAAGCTATGGCAGAACACTGACTACTTTCGTCAGCAAATGACAGCCGCCGGCTTTACCTTAAGCGGCGCCGATCATGCTATCATTCCGGTGATGATTGGCGAGGCGCGTCAGGCGTCAGAAATGGCGGACCGCTTATTAGAGGAAGGTATCTATGTGATCGGTTTTTCATTTCCGGTGGTACCTAAAGGCAAAGCACGAATTCGTACGCAAATGTCTGCCGCCCACTCGCGCCAACAACTGGACCGCACCATCGAAGCATTTACCCGTATTGGCAAAGATCTCGGCATTATTTAATCCGCCGGGACTAAGGAGATACTATGAAAGCGCTGGCGAAATTACATGCTAAGCCCGGAATTTGGATGACCGACGTTGATAAGCCCGAATACGGCCACAACGACATCCTGATTAAAATTAAAAAGACCGCCATTTGCGGTACGGATGTTCACATCTATAAATGGGATGACTGGTCGCAAAAGACCATCCCGGTACCTATGGTCGTTGGCCACGAATACGTTGGTGAGATTGCCGCTATGGGTGATGGCGTTCGTGGCTTTGAGATAGGTGATAGAGTATCCGGAGAAGGCCATATCACCTGTGGTCATTGCCGCAACTGTCGGGCCGGCCGCAGACATTTATGCCGCAATACCTACGGTGTCGGTGTTAACCGCCCGGGCGCTTTCGCCGAGTATTTGGTTATTCCGGCAGAAAATGCCTTTAAGCTGCCCGCTGACGTCAGTGACGACATGGCCGCTATTATGGACCCCTTAGGTAACGCCGTGCACACTGCGCTGGCATTCGACTTGGTCGGCGAAGACGTGTTGATCACCGGCGCCGGGCCGATTGGTATTATGGCCGCAGCCGTTGCTCGTCATGTCGGTGCCCGCCACGTGGTTATCACTGACGTTAATGAGTATCGGCTGGACCTGGCTCGCCAAATGGGCGTTACTCGGGCCGTTAATGTCGCAGAAGAAAAACTCACTGACGTAATGCAAGAGCTGGACATGAAAGAAGGTTTTGATGTCGGCTTAGAAATGTCAGGCGTGCCTTCTGCGTTTTCACAAATGCTGACCACCATCAATCATGGCGGCAAAATTGCCATGCTGGGTATTCCTCCGGAAAACGTCGCCATCGACTGGAATGAAGTGATTTTCAAAGGCTTGGTTATCAAGGGCATCTATGGCCGTGAAATGTTTGAGACCTGGTACAAGATGGCCAGCTTGCTGCAGTCTGGCCTGGATATTTCGCCGGTATTAACTCACCAGATGTCCGTTGATGATTTTGCAAAAGGCTTTGAAACCATGGTCAGTGGTCAATCAGGCAAAATCATATTGAACTGGGATTAACGCCATGGCGCAAGAGATCAGTTTAGCCGAAGCACATCAACAATGGCAGCAGTCTGACCCGACTCCTTTATTTGTTGATATTCGCGATGCTCAGTCTTTTGCTGCAGGCCGTATCCCTGGCTCTCAGCCTTTAAATAACAATAACCTTGCCACGTTTATAAAAAATACGGCGGCTACAAGCCCCGTTATTGTGGTTTGCTACCATGGCATCAGCAGTCACCAGGCTGCTGATGTGTTACAGCAACAGGGGCTCAGTACTGTGTACAGCTTGCAGGGTGGTTTTACCGGCTGGCAATCTCGCTTTCCCGATAACATTGAGTGGAGTTAACTGACCGTGCGCCGACTGCTGATTAGCGACGACCCTGAATTTATTTCCAACGTCTATCAGTATTTGCGCCAAAATCGCATCCCCGTAAGCGTTAACGAGCAGGGTGACAAACTCGAGTTGTGGTTGCATCAAAATGCCTACGAAGCGGCCGCGAAACAACTGATTGCAGATTACAAAAACAATCCAGAGCTTTTGCAATCTGCAGCACAATCCTCTGCCGGCAGGCAAAGCAGCCCATTACGTCGCAATATATTGCAGAACAGTGGTTGGCTGACGCGCCTGGTAGCCGCCCTTGCTGTACTGATTTATCTCGCCTTACAGATGGCTCCAGAAGCGATACTCACTGCTCTTCGCATCAGTGATGTGTATAACACACTGCCTTTTCAGCAGCCATGGCGTTTTGCTACACCCATCTTATTGCATTTTACACTAACGCATTTAATCTTTAATGTTTTTTGGTGGTGGTATTTAGGTGGCCGCGTCGAACGCTCGTTAGGTAGTTCCTGGCTGCTGGCCATACTGCTGTTCAGTGGCGTCAGCGCTAACGTCATTCAATATCTGTTCAGTGGACCCAATTTTGGTGGCTTGTCCGGCGTGGTTTATGGCTTACTCGGCTTTTGCTGGCTGTACAGCTGGGGCAGAAGAACTCCGCTGTGGCTGCCCCCCGGGCTGGTAATATTTATGGTTGGCTGGCTGATTATCGGCTACACCGATATGTTATGGGTTAACGTTGCCAATGAAGCTCATTTAGCCGGCTTGTTGTCAGGCTGCCTGGCAGGCATCGTGGTGCGCCTGCTTAATCCGAAGGTGCACCATCACTGATAAAGATATTTGGTAAACAAAACTTCTTGTATTACGGGATTACCGGTTTCTTCACGCATGATCTGCTGCGCCTTTTCTAAAGCCCTTAACCGTAACTGGTCGCGGCCTGTCATAGTTTTTATTTCGCGCTCCGAGGCGGTGCTTAAAATGTGAATAAAGGCGTCTCTCAACAGCGGCGCGTGGTGCTCGACCACGCTGACATAGTCACTGTTCGGCACCATCACCTCGACAGCTACGCGGATAAAGCCCAGGCGGTAATCACTACCGTCCTTAATAAAATTAGTTGTGATGTCGGGCTCAAAACCATAATAAGACACGCTACTTTGGGCCTGAGTCGGAAGACTGCATAAAGCCAGTAGTGTTATAGCAATGAGTAATATTTTATTGTTCATTCCTGCCGGGTGTCCTTGTTGGTTATACTGTTAACTCATGCGAGCTCTGCTATCATAGCGGTATCGTCTTTCAGACCCAACTATTATGACTGTCGAGTTTCCTGCTGCCTACCCCTGTACATGGGTAAACGCTGACGCTATTGATATTCCTCCAGCGGTCAAAGACTGGCTTCTGGAAGAAGGCTCGCTGACGCACAAATTAAAAAAATACAGCGCTCAGTTTTCCGTTAAACTCATCGGCCAGCAGCCCGCTGCTGTGTTTGACAGCGAGTTTGACTTGTTTCAACAGCACCATGTCAGTATTCCCTTCAACGCCACGGTGCGCGAAGTGATGCTGTATTGTGATGATCAGCCCTGGGTTTTTGCCCGCAGTATCTTTCCGTTATCGGCCTTAACCGATAAAAACCTGAATTTATCCACTATGGGTAACCGTTCGCTCGGGCAATCGTTATTTGATCAAGCGGATTTACTCAGGAGTCCGTTTCAGGTGACACATCTGCAAAAACAGCATCCAATCGCTAAACTGAATGGGTCACTACATCAAAAGCAGCGTGACCTTTGGGGCCGCAGAAGTTTGTTTTTCACATCCGGTCAACGGGTTCTGGTCAGCGAATTTTTTCTGTCCCCGTTGCCCTTTTATGCGGAGTGCTAATGTCATGAAAAAATTGCATGCCTACTGGCGTTTGATGCGAGCCGATCGTCCTATCGGCACTTATTTATTGGCTTGGCCAACAATATGGGCACTGCTGATTGCCGGCGATGGTGAGCCCTCACTTAAATTGTTTACGCTGTTTATGCTGGGAACATTTTTCATGCGTTCTGCCGGTTGTGTCATTAATGATTTTGCCGACCGCAATTTAGACGGTCATGTCAGCCGCACCCGACAGCGCCCTATCCCTGCCGGCGAAGTCAGTGCTACAGAAGCTCTGGCGGTTTTTACCGGTTTACTGTTTGCTGCCTTCGTGGTGGTTATGCAGCTGAATACCGAAACCGTTATGTTGGCCTTTGCCGCGGTTGGTGTCGCCGCGCTATACCCCTTTTGTAAGCGCTGGACTCATTTACCCCAGGTGGTACTGGGCGTTGCCTTTAGTTTTGGTATTCTGATGGCGTTTACTGCTCAACAAGCGGACCAATGGTTTATTGCCGGAGTTCTATTCGTTACCAACCTGATATGGACCGTCATGTACGATACAGAGTATGCCATGGCAGACCGTGAAGACGACCTTAACATTGGTATTCGCAGTACGGCCATCTTGTTTGGCCGCTACGATAAGGCGGTGATTGCCGCACTGCAATTACTGACGGTTTTATTGCTCGCCTACCTCAGCTGGCTATTTAACTGGAGCTGGCCGCTATTGCTGAGCCTGCTGATCATTGTTGTGCTGTTCGCCTATCAGCAGCGACTGATCAAAGAACGTGAGCCAGGCCAATGTTTTAAGGCTTTTTTACACAATCATTATGTCGGCATGACCTTTGCGGTCGGTTTGGCCTGGCATTACTGGTTTTTATGATTTCGCCTCTACCAGTAATTGCTGTACAGATTGTCTGATGGTCTGCAATACAGGCGGGTCAATGAGTGCATCAATGGCATCACTTAACGGGCCAATTTGTGGCGCAGCAATCTGTTGACCGTCTTCATTAACTTGTAATAGCTGCTGCGATTTTAGGCTACCAATAAATGTGCTCATGACTTTTTTATCGTAAAATTCCGGGGCGTTAATGCCATGAATCGAGCTTAACCGTTCAGCCAGGGTAATGGAGTGCCGTTCTAACTCCGCGCGTTGTATCGGCTGTGCCTGTTGCAGTAACTCCAGCACGATGCTGTAGCGCTGCAGAGTTTCGCTGGCACTGCGCCCCAACAACTGCAGTTGCAACCACTGGGGCGATTCGCGCGAAACCATTTGGTACGCATCTTGAGCCTTTTTAGTGACCAGCTGCTGACGCTCTAATTCCTCCAGAATGGCAGCAACCCACAAATCAACATCATTCAGCTCGTGGGAAAGGAAAAGCTCGGCTTGTAACATGGGGTAAACCTGCTCGACTAATGTCACCAATTGCGCACGTGTCTGCTGCTTTTTGGCAATCATAACCGTTGCGATAAGACCGGGCACAATCATTAAGTGCAGGATATTATTGCGGTAATAGGTCATTGCAATCGCATTGGCGTTTTCCAGCGAGATAACCTGACCGATAGTATCTTCGGTGATGGTGAATTTTTTAGTTCGGCTGGCTTGTTGCCAGAGCGATTCAGCACCGCATTGAGGCGTATTAACTTGCTTACTGTAGGGCACTTCCTGCAGCAGCCCCAAATAAACCTGGAGCTGTAACAATAGCTCTTCGCGCGTCAGCGCATGATGCTCAGAGCTCAGTAAAGCCAGAGCGGTCAGGTTGACACTGTTTGCAGCGGCTGCATCGTTGATACCCCGCATTACGCCTTCGGCCAATTTACTGACCACAGGATTTAACCAACTGGGCCGTTCAGGCTCTTCCGCGCCGCGGGTTACCGAGCTCTGCCAATCGCCCGCTTCATGGTCTAGAAACTCTTTTAAATCGATTGGCTGGCCAAAGGTAACGTATCCCTGGCCAAAGTTTTTCAGATTACGAACAGAACCCAGCACCTGCCACATGGATTCCTTTTGTTTGCTCTTACCTTTGAGCTCTTTAAGGTACGTACTGACTTCCATTACATGTTCGTAACCCAGATAAACCGGCACCAACGAAATGGGCCGTTCCTGGCCGCGCAGCATACCTTGAATGGTCATTGCCAGCATTCCGGTTTTCGGCGGCAACAAACGACCTGTGCGCGAGCGGCCCCCTTCTGTAAAATATTTAACCGGATAGCCTTTTTGAAACAACCAGCTAAGATACTCGCGAAAAACTGCAGAATAAAGTTTATTGCCACGAAAGCTGCGGCGTATAAAAAAGGCCCCGCCACGGCGAAAAATAGAGCCCAGCGGAAAAAAGTTAAGATTAACACCGGCAGCAATATGCGGCGGTACCAGTCCCTCTTTATAAATCACGTAACTGAGCAGTAAGTAGTCCATATGGCTGCGATGACAGGGGACATAGATAATCTCGTGCCCCTGCTGCGCCAATTTCCTTACCCGGTCAGCGCCGCGGATATCAATACCATTATAGATACGACTCCACATCCAGGTCATCGCGCGATCCAGAACACGGACCAGGGTTTCGCTGTAATTGGCGGCAATCTCATCAACGTAACTGAGTGCTTTTTTGCGTGCTTCTGCGGCACTGACGCGATTACTTCGCTGTTCGTCAGCAACTGCTTTTTTCAGGGCCGGCAACTCAATCAGGTTGCGCATCAACTCATTTCGGTCACTGAGCTTAGGCCCGGCAACCGCATGTCTCATGCGCACAAAATGTACCCGCGCGACACGCGCTAACTTTTGCGCAATCTTCAGATCACTGCCGCTTTGCCGCGCCATTGTTCCTAAACTGACAGTGCGGGAAAACCGGCACAGCACCTGCCGCCCGGAAAACAACACCAACCAAAATTTGCGTAAGTGGCCCGGATCATCCAAATCACCGGTCATAGCGCTACCAGCATGGGCCTCCTGGCCGGGCTTGCGACCCCAGAAGATGCCTACCGGACACAGATGTATATCTAACTCGGAATCACTCTGATGGGCCTGCAGCAGCTGCTGAAATTCGGTTATTGCTTGCTCTGATGAGCCTATCTCAGCTTGCTCCAGAAACATCACACGAGGATGGGTTTGCCCAGCGATGTCCAGCGGCTGTTGCGGGTCAGGCAGCTGCATCCGCTCGGCTGCCTGTTGCAGTATCGAAAAATCAGCTTTAGAGGTGGAGCGCATGACATAAACCAGCGGCTTACTCCCCAACGGCGACTGCTCAGACTCGGCATCATCCGCAATTGCCATAAATTGCGTCATCCACCGCAGAGGATACTTTAACAGAAAATAACCCACACTTTGATTTGCCATCCGATTCTTTACCGCCGTTGCGTTTTAAACAAAACACGCACAAGTATACAGGATATTTGCGAGGACTAAAAAACCTTGCAGAAAATCACTTGCGAAAAAAAACTACCTGTATATACTCACAGTATACTGTACAAATAAACAGGTAACATTATGCGCCCTTTAACGGCCCGTCAGTCAGAAATTCTTGAGTTAATCAAAGACAATTTACAAGCAACAGGGATGCCCCCCACCCGTGCCGAAATCGCCAGTAAATTGGGGTTTCGGTCGGCTAATGCTGCTGAAGAGCACCTAAAAGCACTGGCTCGCAAAGGTGTTATCGAAATCATGCCAGGCATGTCGCGCGGCATTCGCTTAATCGGCGATGATTATGACATTGAAGAGGGTTTACCCCTGATTGGTCAGGTCGCGGCTGGCTCACCGATCCTCGCACAGGAGCATATTGAAGGGCATTTTAAAGTGGACGACAGCTTGTTTCATCCAGCCGCCAATTTTCTTCTAAAAGTCAACGGTATGAGTATGCGTGACATCGGTATTTTGGACGGTGATTTATTGGCTGTTCATAAAACAGAACAAGTCAGGAATGGGCAGATTGTCGTCGCCCGCGTAGAGGATGAGGTCACGGTAAAGCGCTTTGAACAAAAAGAGCACAATGTGTTACTGCATCCCGAGAATGATGAATTTTCAACCATTGTCGTCGACCTCTCACAGCAGGTATTTGCCATTGAGGGGTTAGCGGTCGGCGTCATACGCAATGGAGCCAACTTATGAAGTTTCAGCACATAACTAAACACTACCACCCCGGTTTATGGCAGGGCTCTGTAGCCAGCCCGCAAGAACGTAGCCAGCAACCAGTTGACGATTACAGTTCGGTACAACAAGTCCTTGCCTGCTGTGTTAACTGCCCCACTGAGCGATGGATCACCGTGGTTGGTGGTCAGCGAGAGTTTATTGCGCAACTCTTGGCAGCGGGCGTCGCGTCTCAGCGTGTACGTTGGTTACGCACCAACGATCCTCAACAGCGTCAGTGGGCGGTAGAGCAGGCGATGCTATCAGGCACCAGCAGTGTGGTGGTTGGCTGGCTTGATGATATCGAGCCACGTTTTAACCAACGCATTAAAATGGCCTGTCGCTTAAGTCACACCAAAAGCTTCTTGTTTGAAGAAAACACATTATTGACCCACCTGCACTGAACCCCACTCAGTTAAAATCCACCAATAATGTGTTTGGGCTGCTTCGGCAGCCTTTTTTTAACGTTTTTGTTTGTTTTTTAGACAAACGGTAAGTTTATTGTGGATCTTTTTCAATAAATTCGTTAATAAATAGGGTCACCCGGGTATATAAATTAATATAATAATAAAACTACAACAAAGAGTTGGTAGGGAAAGCGATTTCTGGGGAGAAGCTGTTCCTTTTTCTGCTTACCGCTTTGTTCTTCATCATTGGCTAGCTCCGTCATACTTTGCTGGCCCGAAGAAGAATAAGAGGAGAAGTCACGTGAAGATGCAGCCGCTGTTGGCATTAACGGCGTTGTTTGGGTTTTCTGCGCAAGCCCAGAATCGCCTAAACATGACCGAAGGTGTGACCGAAGTCAGTAACCGTGTCTACGACCTCCATATGACCATTTTTTATATTTGTTGCGTCATTGGTGTAATCGTGTTCGGTCTGATGTTTATTTCAATGATCCGCCATCGTAAATCGAAAGGTCGTGAACCGGCCAAATTTCATGAAAGTGTTAAAGTCGAAATTGCCTGGACGATCATTCCTTTC
>JBNJEJ010000031.1:0-26039 GCA_051745735.1 Pseudomonadota bacterium | reverse complement strand
CCTGTTAATGCGACCATTCATAAAGTTAATGAATGCGTCAAGGCGAGTGACCTGGACTTGCTGACCGATGTCTACCAGTCAAGCCTTGAACGCTTGCTCGAGCAGCAGTCGGGATAAGACCATGCCGCTAACCTTTGAACAACTGAGCGGGCAGACCGACAGCCACCTAACCGAATTACCTGGTGAACGACATCAGTTGCAGGCCGAAGCCGCCGATGCCTACTTGCGCATGCAACGTGATGCGGCCAGCGAAGGCATTAATGTGGCTATTGCATCGGGGTTTCGCTCATTGGCACGGCAGTTGGGTATCTGGAATCGTAAATGGCAGGGCCAGTTAACGCTGCGTAATCACGCGGGTGTGCCGTTAGACACGGCCAGTTTACCTGCAGAAGATAAATTGTGGGCTATTTTACACTGGTCAGCACTGCCCGGCAGCAGTCGCCATCACTGGGGGACTGACTTTGACGTTTACGATCCGGCACCCTTTGCGGCAGCAGACCAACAGCTGCAATTATTACCATCGGAATACACACAAACCGATGGACCCTGCTATGATCTATGGTGTTGGTTAAAAAGAAGAGCCCATGAGTACGGTTTTTTCTTTCCTTATGCGCGCTACCAGCATGGGGTAGCTGCAGAACCCTGGCACCTAAGCTATCAGCCCTTAGCAGCACCTTTGTTGGCACAGCTTACGGTGGGTAAACTGAGCGCTCTGCTCATGCAACTGGATATTCAGGGCCAACAAACGGTGCTAAGGCACATCGACAAAATTCATCGCCAATACATTTTGAATATCTGTCAGGAGCAATCATGAACCCATTTTGGATATGGCTTATTGTTGTGTTAGTGCTCGGCGTAATCATCAGCAACCTGATGGTGCTCAAGTACAGCAGCAAATTTAAGTTGCCGCTTAAAAAAGGCGATAAAAAGCAGTCGCCGGCCGAAAAAAAGACCGACGACAAATCCTCTTAAGGCAACTGCACACCTAATCGACGAGCCACTTCAAGATACGCGTCGACCACACCTCCGAGCCCTTGCCGGAAGCGATCTTTATCCAGTTTTTCGCGTGTTTCGGCATCCCATAAACGACAACCGTCAGGCGTAAACTCATCACCCAACATGATTTGCCCGTCAAACACACCAAACTCAAGCTTATAATCAACCAGTATTAAACCGGCTTGTTCAAACAATTGCTTCAGTACCGCATTCACCTTAAAGGTTAAGGTCTTCATCTGTTCGATTTGTTCTTTATTTGCCCAGCCGAACGCCTGAATGTGGTACTCGTTTACCATCGGATCGTGCAATGCATCGTCTTTCAGGAAAAATTCAAATGTTGGTGGGTTCAGTGACAAGCCTTCCTCAACACCCAGACGACGCACCAGTGAGCCGGCGGCGACGTTGCGAACCACACATTCGACCGGGATCATATCCAGTTTCTTTACCAACGACTCTGTGTCGTTCAGCAGTTTATCCAGCTGCGTTGGTATGCCTGCCTGCTGCAGCTGCGACATAATAAAATGGTTAAAGCGATTATTCACCATTCCCTTATTATCAAGCTGTTCGACTTTCTCGCCGTCGAAGGCTGAGGTGTCATTACGAAACTCCAGTATCAGACGACTTGGGTCATCAGTTTCGTAAACGGTTTTTGCTTTACCGCGATACAATTCGCTGCTTTTTTCCATAACTGATCAGGACCCTATATTAACGTTGATTCTGCTCTTGCAGAGCTTTTGCCAATGCCGTCTGAATGGCGCTTAACCACTGTTCGTCGACAAACTCACCATCACGGACAACGGTCAATGACGTCGCGTCATCATACTCTTCTAAACGCACCTCGTACTCGCCTTCTGCAATACCCAGTGCCTCATAATCGTCACCGCCGATAAACATGAAACCTGAGTCCGGTGCTGTGTAGTCAACAAAATAGGTACCGGCATCACGATTTAAGTCATCAACCGCCAGGCCAATTTCTTCCAGCGCCAGGCCAGCCAGTGGCCAGGCATTTTCAAACCTCATATCAATAATCAGAGCGGCCTGCTGTTTGTTATCCGTACCTAAGGCAACCGGCACAACTTGATTGCCCTGATCAATGACAGCCTGCTGTTGTTGTCGGTTAACCTCGGAGATAATGGCATTAAGCAAAGCCACCTCCACGTTATTTTGTAACAGCTCTGGCATTTCCTGTGGCGATTGACCCAGGCTTTGTTCCGCATCTTTCAGTTCGATCGTCAGTGCTGTGGTGCGCCCGTGTTCAGCGGGTTGTTGGCTTAATTGATAGCGAAAGCTTTGTTCTAATTGTTGCGTGCTTTGTTCGCTGAAATCCCAAAAACTTGAATCGCCGGTATCCATTTCATGGGTCCGGCTGACAGTTTCCGTAAGCCAGGTTGTTGAGTTAACTTGTTGCCAGCCCATTTGCCGACGCTGCAAAACATCCTCTGCAGCACGCCAGATAAAGTCTTCTACCGAACGCCCCATTCCGTCTACAACATCAAAATACACCGTTGACTGCTGTTCATTTTCCAGTACCCGGCTGCCTAATGCAACCGGCCGAATTAAGCGCGGCGCCGACACATTAACCTTGCTACCGACAGGCCCTTGCAGGGATTCTGTGGCTGGTATCCGATATTTTGACCGCTCTGGCGGTGGCTGCAAATTATCCGGAATCGACAAGTCGGCTGTTTGCTGCATTTCTGCGTAGTCAAAATCTCCGCTAGCCTGGCCTTTGGGGCCGGAGCTGCAAGCTGCTAAAGTAAAGGAAGCGCCGATTAAGACAGCAACGCGTGTTAATTTCATTACGACTCCTGAGAATTTAATAAATCGAGTTTTGCCAGCACGGCTTCTATTTTAGCTTGGTTCTGTTCTTCGGGCGGAGTCAGTGGCAATCGGTAATTGGCACTGCACCACCCCATTAGCGCTAGCGCCCATTTAACCGGAATCGGGTTGGATTCAATAAACAGCGCCTGATGCAACGACTCTAATGGCCGATCCAGCTGTTCCGCGCGGTCTGCGTCGGCCCCGGTAGCGGCATCAACCAGCGCCTTAATTTGGCCAGGAACCACGTTCGCTGTGACACTGATCACACCATCGCCGCCGGCCAGCATAAAGTCACGGGCGGTTGGGTCGTCACCACTTAACAGAATAAAATCCTGACCGCACCGCTGGCGCAATTCAGCCACCCGACTGACCTCTCCGGTTGCCTCTTTAATGCCCACAACCTTATCAATCGAGGCCAGCTGTTCAACCACTTCTGGTGTCATGTCCAGCGCAGTCCTGCCCGGCACATTATAAAGGATTTGCGGTTTATCACTGGCCTCAGCGCAGGCACTGTAGTGCGCCATCAGACCAGCAAACGAGGGTTTATTGTAATAAGGCGTTACATTAAGAAAGCCATCCACTCCAAGATGACTCATTTTTTCTGTCAACTGCACGGCTTCGGCCGTGGAATTAGAGCCATTTCCGCCAATGACAGCGATACGCCCTTTACTCAACTCCACGATGGCGCTGACCACGTCGATGTGTTCTTCATGACTTAAGGTGGTCGATTCGCCGGTGGTACCAACTGCAACGATAGCATCAGTCCCCGCCTGACAATGGCGTTCTACTAAATATTCCAGTTCGCTATAGTCGATATTGCCGTATTTGGTAAACGGCGTGACTAAGGCGACGATACTACCTTTCAGCATATCCACTCCCGATAAAAATTTTCAGGGCCCAATGGTAATGGCACACCATAATAAAGACAAGACTAGGAACGCGGAAGCCATCAATGGTTCCGTTAATTGTTAATCTCATCATGGGTCAGGTATCCTTACCTCAGTGACCACAAATTAAGGAGATACTCATGCAACATTTACAGGCTGGTGACTCAGCGCCAATGTTCGAACTAAACGATGCAAACGATACATCGGTGGCCCTTGCTGACTTACTCAAGCAACACCGGGTACTGGTCTACTTTTATCCAAAAGCGATGACTCCGGGCTGTACCGTGCAGGCTCAAAACCTTCGCGACGCCCGTGATGAACTGGCCAAACACAATGTGATTTCCGTTGGCATCAGTCCTGATGCGCCAAAACGGCTGGCAAAATTCACCGAACGCGACGAGCTCAACTTCACTTTACTGAGTGATGAAGAGCATCAAGTCGCTGACCAGTTTGGCGTCTGGGGGCCGAAAAAATTTATGGGCAAAGAATACGATGGCATCCACCGAGTCAGTTTTCTAGTAGAACAAGACGGAACCATCAGCCAAGTATTTGATAAATTTAAAACCAAAGATCACCATCAGGTCGTGTTAGACGCTCTGACCGCTGACCACTAACTGGTTGAACGGTGATCTGCGATTCCACTGGACCAGGCGGTTAAAACCGCTTTTACCAGGCTGGCCAGTGGAATCGCAAAAAACACACCCCAAAAGCCCCAAATTCCGCCAAAAATAACCACCGCAGCAATAATGTAAACTGGGCTCAGGCTGACCGCTTCGGAAAATAAAACCGGTACCAGCAAATTACCGTCCAGTATCTGGATCAGCAAATAAGCCGCCGCAATCCAAGCAAAGGTAGCCGTTGGTCCAAACTGAAACAGCGCCACCAACAGCACCGGCACCGTAACAACTGCCGCCCCCACATAGGGGATCAACACCGATAAGCCGACTAAGATCGACAGCAGTACCGCATAACGCAGGTCGAAGGCGAAAAAGGTCACAAAACTGACCACCGCAACCAGCACCACCTCGATCGATTTACCGCGGATATAATTCATGATTTGCAGGTTCATTTCCTGCCCAACCTGACTGATCAACTGACGGTTTGACGGCAGCAGGCGACTGAAATGCGCTAACAGCTGGTCGCGGTCTTTCAGCATAAAAAATACCAGCAATGGCACCACAATCAGGTAAACCATAATCGAAACGACATTAATCAACGAGTTGTACGATAAGGTCAGCAGCTGCTCGCCAAAGCCTACCGCCCGGCCTCGTAAACCCTGTATTAATTCATTTATTTGATTTTGGTCAATGATATTCGGCAACACTTCCGGCAGTTTATGCAGCCACACCTGCAAGTTTGCCAGCATCTCCGGTAATTCGATGATCAAGGTGGTACTTTGTTGCCAGACAATCGGTATCAGCGTAAAAGCGGCCAAAACAGCAAACGCTAAAAATAAGGTAAAGGTAATAATCGTTGCCAGCAGTCGCGACAAACCAATAGACATTAGCCGGCTGACCGGCCAGTCAAGCAAATAGGCCAGCGCCAGTGCCGCCAGAATTGGCGCCAGTAAACCACCAAAAAAAACCACAATGGCAACGGTGAAAACCAACAACAGAAATAAAGTAATGGCGTTGGGATCAGAAAATTTGCGGTTATACCATTGTTTTAAATAACTCAGCATAGTGTGTTCACCTTAATGCGCATAAGCCGATAATATCAGCCCTTGCAATCTTTCCATAACCCAATACAGTAAAAAAGGAACTAATAGTCATTTATTTTATCCTAGGTTCAGAGATTAGGTTAAACACAGAGCTGTACATGCCAACCATGATCAAATCATTAGCGAGTTTAGTTTTCACCCTGTTGTTTGTCAGCATCAGTCCCCACGCATTGGCTCAGGACCATTCCCGCCTGCCGCAAATGGGTACCACCGGTGCCGGGTTCATGACCGTCGAGCGCGAACAACTGGTGGGGGATTACTATATGCGCCAGGTAAGAGCTCAGGCTCCGGTAATTGGCGATCCGGTACTGGACAGCTATTTACGCGAGGTCGGTCAGAGCTTAGTGCGTAATGCCGACAATGTCCGTTACCCATTTAATTTTTTCTGGATTAATAACCCTGAAATTAATGCCTTTGCTTTTTTTGGCGGGCACGTGGGTGTGCACACCGGACTCATTCAGGAAGCTCGCAACGAATCCGAGCTAGCTGCTGTTATCGGTCACGAAATAGCTCATATTACGCAGCGTCACATTGTCCGTCGAATGCAGGAGCAGCAGCGCAGCATGCCCATGACCATTGCCGGCTTGGTCGGCTCCATTCTGCTGGGCATGGCCAACGCTGAAGCCGGCGCGGCCGGTATTTACGCAACCATGGGTATGGCTGGACAATCACAAATTAATTATACCCGACTGTACGAGCAAGAGGCTGATCGGATTGGTATGGGAGTACTGGCCTCAGCCGGCTATGATCCAGCCGGTGCGCCCAGCTTTTTTGGCCGGCTGGCGGAAAAATACCGCTATGTCAGCAAACCACCTGAAATGTTAATGACCCACCCACTGCCGGAATCACGCATCGCCGACACGCGAGCCCGGGCAGAAACAATGCGCGATATTGATGTTCAGCCAAGTGCCGACTTTTACTTAGCCAAGGCCCGGGTTGATGCGCGCTACACCCGGCGTTCAACCGAGTCGCAGTTACAGCAGCTGGCTCAGTCAACGGATCCTAATATGCAACGCTATGGTCAATATGCTCAGGCCATTCGGGCGCTGGACAGCAACAAGTCAGAAGCTGCCGAGCAATTATTGGCGCCGCTGTTAAAGGCCGAACCCCGCAATCGTTTTTACCTGGACGTGCAGACGGATATTTTACTTGCCCAGAATCGTTATGACGATGCATTGCAGTTGTTACGGCAGGCCTACACGCTGTCCCCCAACGAATCAGTGGTAACACTTAATTACGCCAATGCCGCACTCGAGGCCGGTGAGGTACAGCTTTCGATTGATTTACTGCGGCATTTTTTGTTGCAGAATAACAACCACGTACTGGCGCTTGATTTATTAACATCCGCCTACGAGCGCAGCGCTAACCGCTCAGCAATGTACGAAACTCGGGCCGAAGCCCTTGCCTTGCGCGGCAACTTTAAACTCGCTATCGAGCAGCTGCACACAGCGCACAACCATACCCAGAATGATGTTACCCGTAAGCGTTTAAACGCCCGCATTGACCAGTTACGGATGCAGCTGGAGCAGGCGCAAAATTTAATGTAAAAGCCACTACTTTGTGGTTGCCTGTCGTAAAGATTCCACCGTCTGTTCCCCCATCAATGGGCCGGTTACGCTGCCATCGGGGTGCACAACGTAGGTTGCCGGTAACATGTTGGGGCGCGCAAAAGGAAAGTTCGGCACCGGCTGCGCCAGGGCTAATGGAAACTCAATACCGTGCTTACCCACCAGCGCTCGAATTTGTTGGTTACTCATGGGATCAAAACTTACCCCGATTAACTGCAGTTGCGGATTATCGGCCACTTGCTGGTGGTAGAATTCATTCAGTTCGGGTAACTCACGCAGGCAAGGCGCGCACCATTCAGCAAAGTAGTTGATCACGGTTGTGTTTTGCTGCTGCCAGCTAATTTCTGTTGCTGTTGTGGTCTGCACATCGCTCGCGGGCGAGCAAGCTGACAACAAAGTCAGGGCTACTAGCCCGGTGCCGGCCAAAGACCATCGTTTAACTGCTTTATTCTGCATCTTTTGTTCTCTTTTTTGCGTAAAAAGAAGTTATTGCGGTACTATAAGGTACCTTAACCAAATTCGGTAAAGAGTCAATTACATGACTGAGTCATCAACACCCCAAAAACCCACCATTTTAATACTCTATTTTAGTCGTGGTGGCGCCACCCGGCAGCTGGCTGATGCCATTGCCGAAGGCATTACCTCCGCCGGCGGAGAAGCCTTACAGAGAACCGTTGAAAGTGACTCTGATGCAGCCAGCGCCCGTGATCTGGTGGTCAGTAATGACGATTTAACCGACTGTGACGGGCTAATTCTGGGTAGCCCGACGCGCTTTGGACACATGGCGTCGGGTTTACAGCGGTTTTGGGAATCAACTTCGTCGGACTGGCTTAAAGGTACCTTAATTAACAAGCCAGGTGCCGTTTTTACCAGTACCTCGTCTTTGCACGGTGGTCAAGAAACCACATTGCTGTCGCTGGCTTTACCTCTGTTACACCATGGTATGCTGTTAACCGGTGTGCCCTACTCGCAGCCTAGCCTGCACGGTAAAAACGCCGGTGGCTCACCTTATGGCGCAAGCCACTTGCAGCAAGGCGCCCTATCGGATAATGAAAAGCTTACCGCTAAAGCGTTAGGCCAACGCGTTTGCCAGGTAGCCAGCGCTTGCGCTGCTGCCACCATTGACAGCTAAGCAAGGATAATCCGCAATGATGCCAACAAATCCAGGGTTCTATCGAGTATTAACACAAGTCTGTTACTGGCCTTTGCTGATATTTATTATCCTTTGGCATTCGGTCCTGCAGAATGACCAGACCTTCGGTCTGCCAACGTCACTGGCGCTTTTGTTTTGGGTCGTTCCGCTGTTATTGCCATTGGTCGGCTTAGTTAAGGGGAAACCTTATACTCATGCCTGGTTCAATTTTATTTTGATGTTTTACTTTTTACACGGCCTGACCGCAATTTATACTCACCCGGATGAGTTTGCCTACGCCGTTATCGAACTTATCCTGGCATCGGGAGCTTTTGTCGGAGCAACGGGTTATGCGCGCCTTCAGGGCCGTGCCGAAGGGCTTGGCTTAAAGAAGCAAAAAAAGAAAGATTAAATTGCCAGCGTCTGCTTAACAAAGGGGATGGTAAGGCGGCGTTGTTGTGCCATCGAGGCCATATCCAGCTGATTTAAACAGCGCAGCAGTTGCCGCATGTTGCGCCCTAGCCGGTGCAGCATAAACTGAGCCACATCCGGCGGTAACTGTAGCCCCCGCCAACTGGCCCGCAGCGTCAGTGCCTGTGCTTTTTCGGTGTCCGCCAGCGGTGACAATTGATAAGCGGTTGCCCACTGCAGGCGCGAGCGTAAATCAGCTAAGCTGACTTCACTTTGTGCCGCTGCCTGCGAAGCGGTCATAATCAGGCGACATTGCTGCGCATCGGTGATGCGATTGATCAAAGCGAATAGCTCAAAACACCACGACTGACTGCTGAGTACCTCGTCAACATCATCCACACACAGCAGATCAAATTGTTCCAGCCCTTCAAGCACCGCCGCCGGTTCGGCGATATGTTTCAGCTCTTTCATTGGCAGATACATAACTTTTTTCTGCTGCTCGTTGGCGGCCGCCACAGTGGCATGCAACAAGTGGCTTTTGCCACTCGCCGGCGGTCCGGATAACCAACTGTAACGACTGGTTTCTGGCGGCAGGCGTTCACTAATCGCAAGCGTTGTTAACCAGTCAATGACTTCGCTGTTGTGAGCCGAAAAAAAGGTCGTAAAAAGCTCATCGTCCGGCAATTGCACTTGCAACGGCAGTTGTTGTGGCTGACCCTCACTCAAAACCAGACTCCACTATTGCGAACCCCAAATGTAGCTCGGCTCCTGCTTCTCGTCCGGGGCGATAAAGGGGCTCACTTGTTCCAGTTGCAGGCGCCCGTCTAATTGAATACTTTGCAGTAAATGTCCGGCTGAGCCCTGCACCTGAATTAAAAATTTCGACTGTTCTGCCGAATACCGCGTCAACTTGACGGAACTGACCGACGTAATCGACTTAAGAAAACTTTCCAGCGCGATAATGTCGCGCCACCCGGTTAATTGTTTAATGGTAATGGGTACTTCAACCAGGTTTTTTTCAGTCGAGCTAACAACACTAAAGGCAGCAGCTAATTGTTGTTGTAATTGTTTGACAAAAGGTTCGGCAAGCCAGTCCTGACTTTCGGCAAACACTTCGCCGGTTAAGCGCAGCTGATCGACATGAGCCGACCAATCCAGTTTCCAGGCGGGTCTTTGTTGCTCGCGGTCAGCGTTAAAACTGATCCGGGCGATGAGCAGACCATCGGTGTCGTAGCGTTGTCCCGCCTGCCGCACGGGCCCTAAAAAGCGCCCCCAAACATCGGTCACCGAAACCGTCATGGCGTCCGTCAGATCGAGCAAAGGCAGTTGTATCGGCAGCCCGGTCTGGGTGGCCAAAAAGCGCAGCCGCTGGGTAAAAACCGACTCATCGCGGCTGCCAATTAATTGTCTGCGCCCGACTTTACTTTCTTTCGCAATCCAAAGCAGTAATTCGGGTCGGCGATTTCCCCAATACGGTAACTTGTTTTCTGCCAGTAACTGTTTAATTTTGCGTTCATCAAAGCGCGCCGTTAAGCGCAGCCCGCTTGCCGGGTTTTTGTAGCCATATTGCAAAAGGTAAGTGTTAACCTGACTCTGAGCTTGGCGAATAGCGTCGTGACTGAGACTGGACGGTGTTCCCGTCAACTTAAGCACGACCCGCTGAAATGCCTCGCGGATAGCTTTTTGACGTTGAGCTCTGGATTGTGACGACACCTCAACTTCAGCACTGAACAAGTTTTCAACCCGTTTTGCCTGCGCCGGAACGACCCAGCTGCTACTCACCATTAGGCAAAACCAGACCAGCGCCAGGCTGACTGAACACCGTTTTATTTTGCGCATGTCATTACCATTGGTATTGATAGAGAGTGCATAGTAAACAGCCAGATACCAATCAGCAAGTGACAACTTGTGGATAAGCCTGTGGGAATCGTAAACAAACGTAAAGTTACTCCATTAAACAAGTTACGCTAGTCAAAATGCCGCCTTGCCGTTACCATACCGAAATTATTTAGCGACCAGGGTTGGCCATGCTTAAAAAGCAACTTCGGGGGATCAGTTCCTTACTCACCAGCATGGGTCTTATCGGCATGTGCGTGGGGATGACCAGCACCCTATTAAGCTTACGTGCGACCATCGAAGATTTTGGTACTCTGGTTACCGGTTTTATTATGTCGGCCTACTTTATCGGTTATCTGTTCGGCTCCACCCGGGCGCCCAAAGATATCCGTCGGGTCGGTTATATTCGCTCGTTTGGTGGGCTTGCTGCGTTAGCCGCTTTTAGTGTCTTAATACAAGCGGTCTGGGTTGATCCGGTGGTTTGGTTCGTGATGCGTTTTATTACCGGCTTTGCTATCTCCGGCGTTTTCGTTATCGCTGAAAGCTGGCTTAACACGATGGCCGACAACCGCAGCCGGGGCACGTTGTTATCCGTGTATCTGGTGATCATCTACGCCGGCCTGATTGGTGGTCAGTTAGTACTCGGGGTTGCCGACCCGGCTGGCTTTGTGCCATTCGCTATTGTCGCGTTATTGATCAATCTTGCGCTGATTCCGATTTTAGTCAGTGTCACTGTCGAGCCGACCACTCACGAAAATAAAAAAGTACCGATTCAATTACTGTTAAAAACGGTTCCGCTAGGTGTCGTCAGCTTGTTTGTCATGCAGGCCTGTTACGCGATGTTTTACGGCATTGGGCCCATGTACGCCTCCTACATTGGCCTGACAGTGGTACAAATCACCTTCTTTATGTCGTCTTTTATCATCGGTGGGTTAATATCACAGGCACCGTTCGGATTATTGTCCGACCGTATTGACCGGCGTTTTGTGATCACCATTTGCGCCGCTGGCGGTGCCATTTCAGCGGTTATTTTGTCGCAACTGGGGCCGGGTAACATTAATTTGATTTATGTTGCGGTCGGAGTGCTCGGCGCTTTTATTCTGCCCCTGTACTCACTCAGCATGGCGCACACCAACGATTACCTGGAAAAAGACCAAATGGTCGGAGCCACCGGTGCCATTATCAAAATTAGCGGGGCGGGCTCGATCATTGGCGCACCCGCGGTAGCCGCTTTGATGCAGTTTGGCGCAATTAACTTTTTCTTCTTACTGATGGGTGCTTTAATCGCTGTTGTCGGACTTTACTCGCTGTACCGGGTTACCCGTCGGGCCAAAGCAGAGGAGCAATTACACAGCAGCTTTGCGGTGCTGGCTCCGGCGCAAACATCCGACGAGTTATTAACGTCTATGGCCGAAGAACTGCCAGATGAAGAGGAAACAGAAGAGGACGACGCAGTTAATGGCAGCGCCGTCCTGAAACGCTGAGGATTAACCCTTATTGAGCAGTTCAGAAACCCACTGCTGAGCATCATCAATGATCTGCTCTAAGTGCTCTTTGCTGTTAAAGCTCTCTGCGTAAATTTTATAAACCGGCTCGGTACCGGACGGACGCGCGGCAAACCAGCCATTGCGGGTGCTGACTTTAATGCCGCCAAACTGCGCATCGTTGCCAGCCGCTTTGGTGCTGATCTGCTCAACAGGCTCGCCGGCAAACTCATCGAGTTTGATTTTGTAGGCACGAATCGCTGCAAACGCCTTATTCTGTTTAGCCGTTGACGGGCTATCGACACGACCATAATACGATGTGCCGTGCTGCTCACACAGAGTGTCGTAGTATTGGCCGGGGTTCTTGCCTGTCTTTGCCAAAATTTCGGCCGCTAATAACACCATAACAATGCCATCTTTATCAGTAGTCCAGGTGTTGCCTTGTTGATCAAGAAAGGTTGCCCCGGCACTTTCTTCACCGGCAAAACCGATACTGCCGTCGGCAAGACCGGGTGCAAACCACTTAAAGCCAACGGGTACTTCCATCAGTGAGCGACCATTATCCGCAACCACTCGATCGATGATGGCACTGGACACCAGTGTTTTACCCACCGAGATGTCTGCTGCCCAGGACCGTGTTTTGCACAAATAGTCGATGGCAACGGACAAATAATGGTTCGGATTCAGCAGACCGTGGGTTGGCGTCACAATACCGTGACGATCGTAGTCTGGGTCGTTGCCGCCGGCCAAATCGTATTGATGCTGATAATTCAGTAAACCGGCCATGGCCTGCGGTGATGAACAATCCATACGGATTTTGCCGTCTTTATCCAGGTTCATAAAAGCGAAGGCCGGGTCTACATGGGCATTATGAATGTCGATGTTCAGCTGATAATGTTGTGCAATCTCCTGCCAATACTGCGCTCCTGCGCCACCCATGGCATCAATACCCAGTTTCAAATCAGCTGCTTGTATCGCCTGCATGTCGACCACTGAAGCCAGTCCTTCAATGTAATCCTGTCGCCAGTTGCAAAATACCAAACTCGGATGCTCCAGCACATCTTCTGACTCGCAGGTGTTAACCCCAAGCAAACCCGACGATAACAAAGCGTTAGCGTATTTCTGGATGATTTTGGTGGTGTCGCTGTCGGCGGGTCCGCCATGAGTCGGATTGTATTTAAAACCACCGTCTTCGGGCGGGTTGTGAGAAGGTGTGATCACCACCCCGTCACACAGTTCTTGGTGCTGACGATTGTACTGGATCACCGCCCGTGAAATCGCCGGTGTTGGTGTGTAACCGTGCTCAGTTTGTACGTGAACTTCCAGCCCGTTACCTAAAAACACATCCAGCGCAGTTAAGTAAGCCGACTCTGATAAAGCATGGGTATCTTTACCGACCAGTATGGGGCCTTTGATGCCCTGCTCATGCCGATACGCACAAATCGCCTGCGCGATGGCTAAGATATGAGCTTCGTTAAAACTTCGTTTTAACGCACTACCGCGATGCCCGGAGGTACCAAAACTGACTTTTTGCTGAGCTTTGCGGGGGTCCGGTTCATACACGTAGTACGCACTGGTCAGTTGTGCAATATTAACCAGGTCAGAAGCCTGGGCTCGCTGACCCGCTCGTTGATGAAGTGCCATTATAAAAAGTCCCTGATTTTTTCAGCATCCAATGCGCTGTAGCCAAGTTTTACGGCCACCTGGGTTAGCATGGATTTCTTTTTCGTGGTGTTGTTATTCGTGACTACCCAATAAGGTGAGCCCGGAATGGCTTTAGGATTGGTACTGTTGCCACTGGTCAGCAAGTCGTCTTCGCTGCGGGCAAAATACTGACGGTCGCGGCCACGCAAGGCTAATACCTTGTCAAACTGGCCCGGATGCGACCGGTACAACATGCTGAGTATGTATAAAAACCGTGCAACAACACTTTTTTGTACATTAACGTCTTGTTGATTCAATCGGTTAAAGACCGAGTCGCGGCCATCTTTTTGCTCATCAACAAGGCTTTCTGACAGCGGCTCCAGGCCCAGTAAGCGGCGCAGAATATCCGATGCGCTCTCGCCAATTTGCTGAGTGTGACTGGCGATATAGGCGTATAAGTCGTCTTCAACTTCTATGCGTTTCATGTAGCTTTTTGACCTCGTCGTTAAATGCACTTGCATGCACGGCACAAACTCCCGAAAATAGAGCTAAAGTTTACCACTAAAGGTTGTCCGATGGCAGAGCCTCTCGTATTAGAACACCAAACCTTAGGTCAATCCGACCGGCCTACCGTTATTTTAATCCACGGTTTATTCGGCGATAAAGATAATCTAAAAGGTTTAGCCCGTGACCTGCAAGAAGATTTTTACTGCGTAATGGTCGATGCCCGTAACCACGGCGATTCGCCGCACAGCGATGAAATGAGCTATCCACTGATGGCGGCCGATATTATCGCAACCTGCGACCAGCTGGGCTTGCAACAATTTCATTTAGTCGGTCACTCGATGGGCGGAAAAATTGCCATGCAGGTGGCTATCGATTACAGCGACCGAGTACTCAGCGCGGTCTTCGCCGATATCGCACCGGTTGCTTACGATGGTTCTCACGACAGTATTTTAGATGCTCTGCTGGGCATTGACCTAAACCAGGTAAAAACTCGTAAACAAGCAGACGAAGCATTAAAAAGCACTATTTCGACGACAGGCGTTCGCCAGTTTTTACTGAAAAATTTACGCAAAGCCGATGACGGCTACGAATGGCGACTTAACTTACAGGGGTTGCAGGATAATTACTCTGCCATTGCCAGTGCGGTAAGCCAGGGCCAGTATTCAGGCCCCGTATTATTCATAAAAGGTGGCGATTCTGATTACTTAAACCCTGCCCATCGTAAGCCAATTAATCAACGTTTCAGTGATGTGGATGTAAAAGTAATCGAAAATACCGGGCATTGGTTACACGCTGAAAAACCACAGGTATTTAACCGCTTAGTCAGACACTTTCTGATCGGATAAACTCGTCAGTGAAGCCCCTTTATGGTAAGCTTTGCAGGATTTTAACCAGCCTAAGGTGTGCATAAATCATGTTGGCTGAATACTATGAAGAAATCGAGATTCTTGTCACAAACTTGACGTTAGGCGTCTTGTTTTTACTTATTGGCCTGGCCATTCGAGATGTCTTGAACAAGTCTGCTGTGCCCAAGTTTGGTCGCTTCATTGTTTGGCTGGTGTTATTTCTTGGTTGTTTTGGTTTTATCGCCAAGGGCATTATTCAGGTATTTTGGGAAGCCGGAATTTAATCAGCTCATGGCAAAAGAAAACAACGATAAAGTAACTATCGACTTGTTTGTCGAACAGCCCGGCCGCGGGCGCCCACGCAGCAATCCGTTGCCGCGCAACGAGCAGCTTCGCATTAATAAGCGGCGACAGTTGCAGCGCGATCGGCAGTTGGGCAAAAAACGGATAGAATTAAAGACCGACCAACAACTTCACCAGCAATTAACGGCGCTTGCCGAACAATATGATTGCAGCCGCGGTGAATTGGTTGAGGCGGTTTTAAAGATCGCGCTGGCAGAAAATGACGAGGTCATGCCAGCAGTCGTTAACCTTATCAAATCAGGTGAAAGTTGATATATGGCAACCGTTGGAATTTTCTTTGGTAGTGATACAGGAAACACTGAAGCTGTCGCTCAAATGATTCAAAAAGAACTGGGCAAAAAGCTGGTCAATGTTAAGGATATCGCCAAGTCGAGCAAAGAAGATATTGCCGACTATGATCTGCTCTTACTGGGTATTCCAACCTGGTATTATGGCGAGGCCCAGTGTGATTGGGATGATTTTTTCCCCGAACTGGAAGAAATTGACTTTAATAACAAACTGGTCGCAATTTTTGGCTGTGGCGATCAGGAAGATTACGCCGAATACTTTCTTGATGCCATGGGCATGATCCGTGACATTGTGGAACCGCGTGGTGCCGTTATTGTTGGTCATTGGCCAACCGACAGTTATCAGTTTGAAGCATCAAAAGGTTTGGTCGACGATAATCATTTTGTTGGTCTGGGCATTGACGAAGATCGTCAGCCAGAACTGACCAAAGAACGAGTGAAAAAGTGGTCCCAACAGGTGTATGAAGAAATGTCCCTTGCTGAACTAGCAAACAGCTAGTTATTCGGGCTATGCTGACACCACCTTACCGATATTATAAGTAACTGACTGGCAACTGATATTATGGCGACTAACGACGAACAGCTCAAAAAAGCAGGGCTAAAAGTAACTTCTCCAAGAATGAAGATTCTGGATATTTTAAAGCGCCCGGATAATCAACATATCAGCGCAGAAGATGTCTATAAAATCTTGTTAGAACAACGAGATGAAATTGGTCTGGCGACAGTTTACCGGGTCCTGAACCAATTTGATGATGCCGGTATCATTACCCGTCACCATTTTGAAGGTGGCCGGTCAGTATTTGAGCTGAGCGCAAAAGATCATCACGACCATCTGGTGTGTTTAACCTGCGGTCACGTCTTTGAATTTGAAGACGAGGTTATCGAAGAGCGCCAGATCCGTATCGCCAAGCAGAACAAAATCAAGTTAACCAACCACAGTCTGTATCTGTACGGCGAATGTCAGCGGGGCAGTAATTGTGAATACCGGCTGGCTATAGAGGCTCATTAAATGGCATTAAGCTGGATGATTTACGGCGCTTATGGTTATTCCGGGGCGTTAATCTCTGCAGAAGCCAAAAAGCGCGGTTATTCGCCGGTAATAGCCGGCCGTAATGCCAGTAAACTGGCAGCATTAGCTGAGCAGTTGCAACTGCCGACCCGGGAGTTTGCCCTTGAAGGCGAAAAAAATTCCTCTGAGCAGATACAACAGCAACTGAGCGGCATCGATCTTGTCATTAATTGTGCTGGCCCATTCAGTCATACTGCTGCCCCACTGATGCAAGCCTGCATTGCCAGTAGAACCCATTACCTGGACATCACCGGCGAAATCGATATTTTTGAGTACGCGCACCAGCTGCATGACAGCGCTCAGCAAAGCAATGTTGTGTTATGTCCAGGGGTCGGTTTCGATGTCATACCGACCGATTGTGTTGCAGCCCGTCTGAATGCTCAGATGCCTGACGCGACAAGTCTGAAACTGGGCTTCGATTCTGGTTCACGCATGAGCCGTGGCACCGCTAAGACCAGCATCGAGCGGCTTGGAGATGGCGGCGCAGCAAGAATTGACGGTTCTATTGAACAGGTCCCCTTAGCCTGGAAGACCCAAAAAATTGATTTCGGTCAGGGTGAAAAAATGGCCATGACCATTCCCTGGGGGGATGTTTCGACAGCTTATTACACAACCGAAATCCCCAACATTGAAGTTTACATACCGGCAAGTCCGCGATTGATTAAACGACTGAAACGCCTCAATTGGGTGCGCTGGGTATTTAACTGGCAATGGGTTCAGCGCAAGCTAAAAGAAAAAGTAGACGCTCAGTCAGCAGGCCCAGATGACAAAGAACGCGACAACAACCCAACGTTTGTCTGGGGAGAAGTGCGCAATGCCCTGGGTGATCGAAAAGAACTGCGGGTAAAAGTTAAAAATGGCTATTCCGTAACCGCTGAAGGCGCCGTTGATTTGGCTCTGTATATCCTGGAAAACAAGCCGCAAGGTGGTTTTTATACACCTTCGCGCCTTTACGGCGCGAAGCTGCTGGATAAATACATTATCGACTAGTCGGCTTGCTGCTGTTCGATTTTCGCCCAGCTGTCACGCAAACCCACGGTTTGATTAAAAATCAGCTTTCCTTCAGTTACTGCGTCCTGATCCAGACAATAATAGCCCAACCGCTCAAATTGAAAGGCCTGCTGAACACCAGCCTCAGCTAAGTTCGCCTCGACAAAGCCCTGTTTGATAACCAGCGACTCTGGGTTTAAGGTCGAAAATAAATCCTCTTCCGCAGCCGGATTAGGCACCTGAAACAGCCGATCGTAGACGCGGAATTCTGCTTCTTTGGCGGTTTCGGTCGAAGCCCAGTGAATAACGCCTTTAACTTTTCTGCCGTCGGCCGGGTCTTTACCCAGAGTATCCGCATCGTAGGTACAATAAACCGTTGTCACATGGCCATCAGCGTCTTTTTCAACTCGCTCGGCGCGAACCACATAAGCATTACGTAAGCGTACTTCTTTATCCAGCACCAGCCGTTTGAACTTTTTGTTCGCTGATTCGCGAAAGTCTTCGCGCTCAATGTAAAGCTCTTTGCTGAAGGTGATCTGACGTGAACCCATCGCCGGATTGTTGGGATGATTGGGCGCTTGCAGCATCTCAGTCTGACCTTCGGGATAATTTTCAATGACCAGTTTAATCGGATCCATTACCGCCATTGCCCGCGGCGCATTTTCGTTAAGGTCGTCACGAATACAGGCTTCCAGCATGCTCATCTCAACCTGATTATCCATTTTCGTCACCCCAATGCGACGACAGAACTCACGTATCGACGAGGCCGTGTAACCGCGACGACGTAAACCAGCAATACTCGGCACACGCGGGTCATCCCAGCCAGTTACTTTGCCTTCTTCAACCAGCGTATTGATGATGCGCTTACTCATTACCGCATACTGCAGATTTAACCGGGAAAATTCGATTTGCTGCGGGTGACAGTCGATGCTGATATTATCCAGCACCCACTCGTACAAACGGCGGTTATCCTGAAATTCTAACGTACACAGCGAGTGCGTAATACCTTCCAGTGCATCCGAAATACAATGCGTAAAGTCGTACATGGGGTACACACACCACTTATCACCGGTTTGGTGGTGATGAGCAAAACGCACGCGATAAATTACCGGGTCGCGCATACACATAAACGGCGAGCTCATATCAATTTTTGCCCGCAATGAACATTCACCCTCTTTAAACTCACCCGCCGTCATGCGGCGAAACAGTTCCAGGTTTTCTGCAACCGGAGTCTCGCGATACTGGCTGTTGGTGCCTGCCTCTTTTAAGGTACCGCGCAGTTCGCGCATGGTATCTTTGTCAGAGAAATCAACGTAAGCCAAACCTTTTTCAATAAGCTCTACGGCAAAAGCATGCAGCTGATCAAAGTAATTTGAGGAGTACTTGGGTTCACCGTCCCATTCATAACCTAACCAAGCCACGTCTTTTTTAATCGAGTCGACATAATCCACCTTTTCTTTCAGTGGATTAGTGTCATCAAAACGCAAGTTGCAGGAACCCTGGTAATCCTCGGCGATACCAAAATTCAGTACAATCGATTTGGCGTGACCAATATGTAAAAAGCCATTGGGTTCTGGCGGAAAGCGCGTATGCACCTGGGTGTGCTTACCTGAGGCCAAATCTTTATCAATGATTTGACGAATAAAATTACTCGGCCGGTGTTCGGTATCTGCCATGAGACTGCTTTCTCCAACTACAAGCTAAAATTAGGATATAGATAACACCCTATGATCGCAGTTTCCGGCGCCCATGACAAGCAAGCTGGACCCCAAAAAAGCGGTAATAACGCGCTAATTGTTGTTGTACCTTATCGATACTGACGCGGCTAAAACGCACCACTTCGCCGGGCCGGGATTGCGCCAGACGGCTGATATCCAGCGGACTGATGGTCCCCAGCTTAGGATAACCACCCAGCGTCTGGCGATCGCACAACATAATGATCGGCTCACCGTTTGGCGGCACCTGCACCGAACCGATATTAATGCCCTCAGAAATAATACCCTGGCCATTAAATTCCAGCGCATGCCCGGTCAGCCTGACCCCCATGCGATTACTGCTGTTATCGATGGTAAAGTCATGAAAGCAAAAGTTCTCTTTAACGGTGGTCGAAAACTGGTCGTATTGATTGCCCGGAATTAATCCCAGCGTCGGCGTCTTTGCGTAATCCGGCCGGTAACGCCAGCTCAGGCGCCGATTCACGACCTTAGCAACACCTCCACCATTAAGTTGCTGACCCTCAGTTATTGGCTGACCGTTGTGCTCAGGCCCCCCGACCAACTCGCGCGTAACGGTTGCAACGCTGCCCCATTGCGGCTCATGAACAAACCCACCAAAGACAGCCAAATAAGCACGTAAGCCCTGCTTTGCCTGGCTCAGGCTTAAGATTTGTCCGGCTTTCGCGGTATAACTCTGCCAGTTATTTAGTGTTTCGTCATCCAGCTGCACACCCACGTCAGCGCCGGTCACCACAAAGCTGCAGTCCCGCTGAAACTTAAGGCGCGCACCGCCTAAGGTAATTTCCAGCTGCGCCGCATTAAAGTCATTTCCCAATAATTTGTTCGCCCACAAAAAGGCCTGTTCATCAGCTGGGCCACCGCGGGTTAAGCCTTTACTCAGATAACCAAATCGGCCAAAGTCCTGCAATGTCATTTGCAGGCCCGAGTCGAGCACCTCAATCATCGACCGCCTCCAGCTGCCCACCCTGCTCGATAAACTGCTCTTTACTGATGGCACAAAATTGCACACTATCGCCAACATTAAGCGAGCTGATAATTCCTTTTTCGGGCTGATACAAAGGTTCAGCCGTACGGCCAATAATGTTCCAGCCCCCCGGCGATGACAGCGGATAAATGGACGTCTGCTGTTCCGCTATAGCCACACTACCTGCCGGAATTTTTTCACGCGGCCGTTCCAGACGCGGCGTCACCAACCCCTCCGGCAGCGTACCCATATAAGCGAATCCCGGCGCGAAACCCAGCGCATACACCCGAAACCGGGACTCGGTATGCAGCCCCACCACTTGCTCACGGCTCAGTTGGTTGTGCTGCATAACGCGATGCATATCAGGACCAACCGGCTCGCCATAATACACGTCAATGGTATGCAACTGACCCGGGTCTTGTTCGGCCAATGGCTCTGTACGGTTCAGATAAGCTTGCAGATCCTGCCGTAAACAGGCTTCGTCCGTTCGTGTCACATCGTAGTAAATCATTAACGATGAATAAGCCGGTACCAAATCAAACAGCGCCAGATCACTGTCCAGCAACTGCTGCTGTAATGCAATCACTTGCTGATTGGCCTGCTCACTGATGCTGCTGGAAAACTGCACCATCAGTGCATCAGCACCGGCGTTAACCAGCTGCGGCTCAGGGCATTGCTCACTCATGTGTCGTCGCTCGCGTCGTCCTGGTTAAGCAAACTGCGCAGTTGTTCAATGGTCGAAATTGCTTGTGGATGATCACCGTGCACGCACAGTGATTCAATCTGTATGTCCAACAATTCTCCGTTTACGCTGACGATCTTCTCGCCGGCCTTAAAGCGCTGAGCCTGTTCAATAATCTGCTCATCGCTTTCATAAACGGCGTTGCTATACTGCCGCGATCGTAAGCGCCCGTTATCATCATAGGCACGGTCTGCGAACCCCTCAAAAATCAGTTGCACACCATGCTCTTCGGCGCGCTTAAGCCAGGCATGATTTTCTGGCGTTGCCATAATCATCAGCGGAAGCTTGTCCTCGTTCTGCAATGCATTAATGGCATCACAAATCGCGTCAAAGGTATTACCGTCGCTGAGCATATCATTATAAAGCGCGCCATGGGGTTTGACGTAATCCACCGTCACCTGACGGCCCGCCGCAATGGCACTCAAAGCACCCACCTGATATTGCACCATAGCCGTAATTTCTTCGGGTTTACAAGCCATATGACGACGACCAAAACCAACCAAATCCGGGTAAGAGGGGTGTGCGCCAATGCTCACCGAATGCTCTTTAGCCAGTTGCAACGTGCGCGACATCGTGACCGGATCTGACGCATGAAAGCCACAGGCAATATTAGCGCAATCTATATGCGGCATAATTAACTCGTCAGCGCCCATTGTCCAGGCACCAAAGCTTTCTCCGATGTCCGCATTTAAGCTGATTTTTTTTGTGCCACTCATAACGTGATTTTAAACATCCTCTTTATTACTGGTGCGCGCTTCAACGTCACCAAGCAAACGCGCATAACCAATACAGAATAAATACAAGCCAATACCGATTGCGGCGAGTTCTAACGCCGGCCAGGTTAACGGTAAAATTTGATGGCGGGCAAACACGGCCACGGCTCCGACCAGACCCATGGTAGTTAACCCCTGTGCAACTAAGGTAATGGGCCCAAGCCAGGATAACAGTTTGCGTATTTTAAGCAGCGCAACAATACCGCCTAATACCAGCCCCCAGGCGATCGGTACGCCCAGTTTATACCAGCCCAGTTGATAATCTGCGATGGCCGCGACCAGCTGATCCTGGCTTGCTGTGTAAAAAAATAAGCCGACAGCGCCGGCTAAAATAACAATTCGTTTTGATAAGTTCATTGATGCTGGGTCCTAGAGTGCCAAGCTGATTAAAAATATGATGATGCCTACGATTGGGATCCAGACAATGGGTGATTGATACCAACGTAACGGGGGCGTATCGCCACTGTGGTTTTTGGGTGCCAGCGGCTGTCGATAAAGCCATACAATGCCCACCAGCAGCAACAGCGCGCCCAGCAGTCGAATGGTGGTATCCTGTTCACTGACAACTCCCAGAACGGCCATGAGTAGCCCGATAATGATGATTACAATGGCTGAAACACGTTGCCACATAAAGCCTCCTTGTTGTTATTATTCTTTAGTCGTACCATAACGATAGCGTGTTTTCGCAAACCATAAAAGTTAGGAAGACCATGAAACTGTTAAAAAAAGCGGCCCTGTTGATTGCCGCCAGCGGTATCACTTTCGCCGTAATCGTCGTTAGTATTATTGTTTATCAATACACGGCGATGCAGCCCGAGCTTCCAACCGACGAGGATTGTACCCTACAGCAACTGGTACAAACCGCAGATAATTCAGCAGAAGTTCAGCATTACGTCTGCAAGCGCGGTGATCAGAAATCATGGCGGGGACATGAGTTATGGCTTTATGAGCCTAACAGCGAACAATGGCAACGTATGCTGACAACCCAGTCAGTCAGCTGCCTTACCCTTGCCTTAAACGACCAGACCCTGCGGGTTATCCACGATGGTAAACGGATGGAAATGAATCTGGCCGAGCCGGTGTTTTTATACCGCAACCGCCAGGGTCAGAGCGTTACCCTGGCTGTCGATATTGACCGGCAGCCCACTGACGGCTGTTAACTGAGTTTCAGCACCCATTTAAGCGGCAGACGTTTCATCAAAAACGCCAAAAGCGCCCAGGGCCAGCGTGGCACACAGGCGGATACCGGTTCTTTATTAATCGCCTGAACCAGTAACCGACAACCGGTTTCGGTATCAATCATAAAAGGTTTGTTGTTAACTTTTTCGTTAAGTTCCGAGCGGATATACCCCGGAAACATGGTTGATACCTTAATCGGGCTGTTATTGCCGTAGGTTTTCATTAAATCTGCACGAATACCTTCGGTCAGCGAAGCCAGGCCAGCCTTGGTAGCCGCATAAACGGTCATGGCACGGGGTAAACCGCGAAACGCGCTCATCGAGGATATCGTGACTAAATGCCCCGCTTGTTGCTCACGTAAAATTTCCATTGCCGCTTCACATTGTGCCAACGCCGCCACAAAATTGGTTTCGGCGGTGGCTTTATTTGCCTTAAAGTAACCGGTGCCGACAGCCGCCCCTTTACCCATACCGGCATTAATAATAAAGCGGTCGACCTGCCCAAACTCCTGCTTAAACTCCTGAAATACCCGGAATACATCGTCGTGCTGATTCACATCCAGGGATTTGATGCTGACCTTGATATCCGAATGCTGATTTTCCAGCTCCTGTTTTAATTCTTCCAGGCGATCCAGCCGCCGCGCGCACAAGCACAGGTTTTTGCCCTGCGCTGCAAATTCACGCGCCATACCCTGCCCCAGCCCCGAACTGGCTCCGGTAATCAAAATGGTATTACGCTGTTGCGACATCGTTAAACTCTCTTATGCTGTTTGTTGTTATTATTGAGCTTGAGCAATGCGGCGTCGACAGCGCCACAATAAATAATTGACCAAAAACCAGAAATTTTTAAAGGTTTTATTCGTGGTTTGCTTGTGGTGGTACCGGTAATAGATTTGTTGAGCGATAACCGCCAACCGAAACATACCGAAAACTTCGTAAAATACAAAGTCACCCATTTTCGTATCCGTATGCTGACAGTAGTAATCAATGATCTGCTGACGGGTTAACATGCCCGGATAATCACTCGGCTGCCGTTTAGTCGCCCGCGCAATGCGGTCATCGTCCGCCTGTATCCAATAGGCCAGCGCATTACCCAAATCCATTAACGGATTACCCAAAGTCGCCAGTTCCCAGTCTAAGATACCAATAATGTCGGTGGGGTTATCGGGGTTCAGAATCAGGTTATCCAGCCGGAAATCATTGTGCGTTAAACAAATCGTTTCATGCTCCGGTTTGTTGTTTTTCAGCCAACTCATGACCGAGCCGGCGCCGAACACATTCCAGGTTTTGGCTTTGTTATAACGCTCGCACCACCCAGCTACCTGCCGGTCGGTATAACCCCGACCTTTAGCAAGGGTGTTCAACCCCGTTGACTCAAGATCAACCTGATGCAGTTCAATCAGCTTATCCAGCGCATTGGTATTTAACTGACGGGCTTGTTCCGAAGTTAACTGCAGCTCTTTTGGAAACCGCCGCCGTGGAATAACACCGGTTATGTGCTCCATCACATAAAATTCAGCACCAATAACGGACTCATCAGTACAGTGTGCAAGCATGCGCGGTACATAAGGAAACGCCGGTCGCAACATTTTTTGCAACCGATACTCACGCCCCATATCGTGCGCTGATTTTGCCTTTGTACCCGCAGGTGGGCGCCGCAGCACCAGAGTTAAGCCGTTATAATCTAACCGGTAAGTCCAGTTCGACGCGCCGCCGGTATACTGGGTTACTTTCAGTTCGCCCCGTTCAGCGGGCAATTCATTGCCAATCGTTTCTGCCAGCCATTGATCCAGCTCGGCTACAGGCAGCGCCTCCTCGTTGCGCACCTCACTTGCTTTATCGAGCAGATCTTCAGTCATTATTGTGTGCCTGCCACCGTTTTAATTCCGTTTTTGCAATAGTTGCGCGGTGCACCGCATCCGGACCATCAGCAATACGCAGCGAGCGGGCTACCGCCAACAATCCCGGCAGTGGCGTGTCGTGACACAGGGAAGCCCCGCCAAACAACTGCATGGTCTCGTCAACAACCTGTTGCAACACGTTAGGGGCCACGAGTTTAATGGCCGAGATTTCTGTTATGGCTTTGCGCGCACCGACAGCGTCAATTTGCCAGGCAGCGTACAGGGTCATCAGACGCGCTTGATCAATCGCCACCCGCATGTCAGCTAAACGTTCGGTATTGCCGCCTAATTTGAGTAATGGCTGACCAAAAGCGATGCGCGACAGTCCCCGATCGATAAACAGATCCAGGGCTCGTTCGGCCGCGCCAATGGCACGCATGCAGTGATGAATACGACCGGGGCCAAGGCGCCCCTGGGCAATTTTAAAGCCAGCGCCCGGACCGACAATGATGTTTTCTTTGGGTACCCGCACATTGTCAAACACCACTTCACCATGGCCATAAGGCGCGTCGTACTCACCCAGTGCCGGCAGCATCCGTTCGATGTTAACCCCCGGTGTATCTAACGGCACCAGAACCATTGAGTGCTGATGATGCTTATCGCCGTCTTGATCCGTTAACCCCATAACAATAGCAATTTCAGCATTCGGATGGCCTAATCCGGTGCTCCACCATTTTCGCCCGTTAATGACCCAGTCGTCACCCTCCGCTACTATGGAAGTTTGCATATTAGTGGCGTCTGACGAGGCAACATCCGGCTCCGTCATACAAAACACCGAGCGGATTTTGCCGTCCAGTAAAGGCCGCAGCCAACGCTCCTGCTGGGCCTCATCACCAAAGTAATGCAGCACTTCCATATTGCCGGTATCCGGCGCATTACAATTAAAAATTTCGGGGGCTAACAAACTTTGACCCATGCGCTCAGCAAGCGGCGCATACTCTAACGTGGACAACCCGGCACCGGCTTCTTCATCGGGTAAAAACAGGTTCCAGAGCCCCCGTTCCCAGGCCATTTGCTTAAGCTCAGCAACCCGCGGCGGCACCTGCCACTCGCGCCAGTGGGAGCTGTCATTCAATCGGTAATTTTCTTTTTGATATTGGTTTTCGTAAGGCTCAATAAACTCCACCATAAAGGCATCAAGCCGCGCCAGATAATCCCTGGTTTTTTCACTGTAAGCAAAGTCCATAA
>JBNJEJ010000030.1:0-26351 GCA_051745735.1 Pseudomonadota bacterium | reverse complement strand
AGCCTAACAACCGTCCCGGATCTTACTGGTCTTTGTGCATATGCACATCCATTTGCGGAAACGGAATTCCGATACTTTCTTCATCAAGACGGTCTTTGATGCGCTCCAGCAGATCCCAGCGGGTTGGCCAGTAATCGTCGGTTTTTGTCCAGGGGCGTACGTTAAAATCTACTGATGAGCTGTTTAATGCGGTTACGGTGACCACCGGCGCCGGGTCTTCCAGGATCCGTTCGTCTTTTTCCAGCTCTTCCATCAACACCCGTTTGGTGTGCTGCAAGTTTGCGCTGTAGCTGACTCCGATAACCAGATCGATACGCCGAGTATCTTCGCGATTGTAGTTAATGATGGCACTGCCAAGAACCTGCGAATTTGGCACAAATACCCGTTTGCGGTCCGGCGTTACCAGAATGGTCTGAAAAATGTTGATTTCTTCTACGCTACCGGCAATGCCGCCGCATTCAACGTATTCGCCGGCGCGCATTGGCCGGAACATGATCAGCAGCACGCCCGAAGCAATGTTTGACAAAGACCCCTGCAAGGCCAGGCCAATGGCTAAACCAGCGGCACCCAAAATGGCGATAAACGAGGTGGTCTGCACACCGACCTGGCTGAGCGCCACCAGCAGGGCGGAAATAAAAATAACGCTTTTAACGATGGCTGACAAAAAGCTGATAACGGCATTATCAACCTCTTTTTTCTCCATGCCCCGGCGCATAACCCGGGTGGTGAAATTTGAAATCATTTTCGCGACAAACATCACCAGTATGGCGATGAACACTTTGATTGCGTATTCGATTAACATGCCCTGGTTATTGTTAATCCACTCCAGTATGACCTGCATGAAAACATCCTTTTGTGACAGATTGTGGTTTTAGATTACCTTAGTGCCAGCTACAGCCGCAACCTTTAAAGGCTGAATCGATAACGCCCCTGATTATCCGGTTGTCCCAAATACGTAAATAACTGCGCCAACGCTGTAGGGGTGCGGGGGCTCGGTTTTACGGTGCCGGCGACGGCTAAATTATCCCCGTTCATTGTTCCCTCGAGTGCCAGCCCCAGGTTGTTATTGCCGTCCATGCTGATGCTGATCAGACCCGGTTGCTGGCAGCCTAACTGCAACGGGAAATCGCCTAAGGGTTGCCAGACATTGTTAACCAATACCTGAATATTCATGCCGCGGGCGCTACCCTGTAAATCGTCACACCAATGTACTGCCGATGGCTGCTCTACTGCAAAACCCGCGATCGCCAGTGTCCAGTTACCGCGCGTCTTTAATGGCATACTGACATCAGCCAACTGCAGTACACTGGCTAAATTACCGCTGGCTTTAAGATCATCCAGCGCCAGCTTATCAATACCCAGAGTAACTTGAGATGATAAGGCGAGGTTGTTGTTTTGTGCCGGCACCTGCACATCCGCCTGCACTTGCCCCAGCAGCAAGGCCGACAGATTCCAGTCCCAGCTCAGGTCACGCAGCAACACCTGTTGCACTTGCAGTGTACCTAAACTGCCCTGCCACAGGCTGCCCTGTGCCTGCGCCAATGACACACCGGCGGGCAATGGCAACCAATACAGCACTTTGGCCGGCATCATCACCAGCATCGCCAGCAGATACACCGCTAACCATAAGCTAACCCGCTTCATGAGGGGTCAACCACCAGCAGTTGTCGCACCCGCACCTGCCCGGGGTTGTCCAGCCGGGCGACGTCGAGGGTCTCGATACTCATCTGATACTGGTTTTCTAACTGCGCCACAAAATTCAATACCTGGTTAAACCCGGCTTCGTCAATGGTGATTAACATGCCCTCGCCCTGCGGCTGAATCCGCGCTAAAGCGATGTCATGACTGGCTGCAGCCTGATTCAGCCGTTGCGACAGGGAACCACTGGCACGTTCAGTCGACGACTGGCTGGATTTAAGTGCCTGGTAACGGGCTATATTTTGCCGTACCCAGTTCAGTTGCTGTTGTTGCGCCTGCAGCCGCTGTTCCGCTTGCACTCTAAGCTGCTGGCTGGGCTGCCAGATGACAAAATACAACAGGGCCAGCAACAGCACCGCGCCCAGGGCGCTCAACAGCCTTTGTTCGCGTTGGTTGAATTGCTGCCAGCGCTGCTGTGCCTGCTGCACCACCGGTTGCGACTGCAACTGCTGCTGCCAGTGTTGAAACGGCTTCATGAGCGACCTCCTGCTGCCACAGTAATCGACCCGGCAACCTGATTGCCGCGATTATTCAAGGCGCCTTGTTCGACCTGTAAGCCTGCCTGTTCGGCCTGCTGCTGGAACTGTTCAAACTGGCTGAAGCTGTTAGCTAAAGCCTGTAACCGGAGTTCACCATCCTGATACCGCATCAGTTCCAGCTGCATGCTCTGTTGTTTTGAAAAAGCCGGCCGTAACGCATCCAGCAGCGCCAATGCGGATTGCTGCTGGTCGTTGCTGGCACCCACTGTCTCAAGTTGGCGCTGCAACTGCACGCGCAGGTTAACAATGCGGGTTTGTCCCGGAAAAGCCTGCCGATAGTGTTGTTCGGCCTGCGCTTTTAGTTGCTCTGCCTGAGTCGTGAGCTGATAACCGCGCAACAGGTTACCCGCTACCGCAATAACAAAGGCAATGCTGGCCGCAACGGCCAGTGGCTTCCAGTTCAGCTGGTTGTGCTGGCTGCGTTTCACCGCATAGCGGCCGCGCCGCAGCTCCAGGGTTGGCTCAGTTAACGCAAACGCACTGATCGGCTGTTCGATATCAACACTTTGCAGTGGCGCCGGGGGTTGCGGCCAGTCCAGTTCGCCATAATGCTGAATGCTATTCGGTTGTGGCCAGTCACTGGTTAACAACTCACTCAGTTCGGGCAACTGACTGTATTCAATACTAAAACCCTGCCAGGGTGCTAGCCTGAGAATGACCGTGTCACCGAGCGCCATAGCACTCCACTGTCCTTCATGATAAGGCAGCAGCAGCGCTTCCGGGCACCAGTGGTCAGCTTCAATTTGGGCATCGGCTAGCCATTGCTGCCATTGCTGCATGCGTTCATGTGCTACTACCGCCACCGGAATCTCGGCACTGCCTTTGCCAATAGCCTGTGGCCAACTAAAGTGCAGGCCGTCAATATCGCTGGCTAACTCGTCCTCCAGCGCATAGGGTATCACCCGATCCAGGTGCCGACGGGTACCCGCCGGCAAGGCAACCTGCTTTAACAGCACATCCTGACCCGGTAATAACAGGGTGGTGACACAGCGCCGCGCCTGCTGCTGCAGTTCAGCCAGCTGCTGCGGTGATGTTAACTGACCACTGGCGATCACTTGTTGCTGCTGGCTATGCCAGATAAACCAGGGCACCGGTGAGGATGCCTCTGTTGAAGTGCTGGCCGGCAGGCGAATGTATAATTTTTCCTGCATGTTCTATTCCCCCATAGCCCGGTAAATAACCCGCGCTGAATCTGGCGTCGCCTGTAAAATTGAGCGGGCGCGTATCTCCACGTCCCCCCATTCAATAAAAGCCAGTAGCTGAAAATATTGACTGCTGACCACTAATTCATCCAGCAGCTTGTTTTCGTCACTGGCAATACCCGCTAAGGGCCCTTCGGACAGCGCTTCTTCGCGCTCAGCATACCCGCTTTGTGGTCGACCTGCCAATATCTGCGTGGCGCTGCTCAAGTCCAGTTTGCCGTCACTTATCGCCACCAATAAGGCGCCGTGTTCGGGATCCAGTGTATTAATGTTCAGCTTTAACTGACGGTTGCCCGGGATCACACACACCAGATGCTTAATGCGATTGATCAACTCGGCCGAAAAACCGCGGATCTGGCGCAATTCGCTGATATCCAGCAACGCACTGTTGGCCGTTTGGTAGGCATGGGCTCTGGACTCATAGTCGGGATCTTCGGCGCCATACTGGGACAACCGGGTGTCTTCGTCCATCCAGTCAATCAGGGCATCGGTTAGCTGCTGGGCCTGGTAGCTGTCGATTTCTGCCGCCGTTAATAACAGACGAAATTGTTGCCGCCGTTTTTCTGCCTGCAACTCTTCATCACCCTCGGGTACCAGACTATTGAGATTAAAGCAGCTGCGTAAATCTTTAATTTGTGCCGCTATCTGGCCGCCCTGAACCGGAAACGGGCCTTGTCGTTGCGCCCAGTTTTGTTGCAAATGAACGACGCCGTCACTGCGCTTCAGTTCCATTGTTAACACTTCGGCCAGCACGTCCTCGGCACTAAGCCACATCCAGTAGCTTTGCTCTGCCTGGTGCAGGTTAGCGCTGCGGCTGACCTGACGCTGCAGGGTCGCCCCCAGATTAACGGCAATCACTGATACCAGCGCAATAACCAGCATCACGGTGATCATCGCCGCACCCTGTTGTTTTAACCCCTGGTTACTCATCGTCAGGTACCGAACCGGTGGTTAACAACACGCGCTGGATTTCACCAAACGCCTCGGTTTGCAGCGTCACTTCAATTGCTGCCGGCAAATCGCCGCGGGTTTGCCAACTGGCCTGCCAGCCGCCACCGATGCCCTGATTGGCCTCGGCTTGCTGTTGTCGACGATAAAATCGCACGCTCAGTGACTCAACCCCGGACATTAAATCCTGTACCACCGGTTGGTCCGACCGGTCGTTAACGTAAGCAAAGGTTACCCGCTGCAGTACCTCGTCACGCACCCGGTAAATGACCGGTTGCAGCTCAGCCCGGGGCAGCAGCAAGCCGGGATTATCGTACCCACTTTTGACCAGGGCCAGCAAGCCACTGTCTGAATCAGCAAAGTCCGGCTCATTGGTCACATACTGATGTACCACCTCGACCCCGCGCGGCCGGGTCGGCTTCATTACCGCCTGACGAATATCCTGTTGCATCAGTAAAAAACCAAACTGCAAAGTCTGTAATTGTTCACGCGCCTGCTTTGACTGCTGTTCGGTTTTCGCCATTTGGTCCAGCACGGTAAAACTGGCGATACCAATGAGTGCGAAAATCGCCATGGTTACCAGCACCTCGACCAGCGTAAATGCGCGCTGAGTTGCCTTCATTGTGCTGAGCTTATGGTTCACTGGTCACCTGATCGGGTCTGCGCAAATAGCGGGTCAGGCGGCTGAGCTCCTGGCCATCTTCAGCGGCGGAAACAATAATGGTTAGCGCCACCACATTCGGCGTCACGGTTTCAGTCACCTGCTGCCGCCAGTGCCATGACCGATCTGCCAGAGTCGCCTGACCCGTGGCCTCGTCAGCCAGCGGCCATTGCTGCGCTAAAGTTATCCGCGCTAAACGATTAGAGGCAACGTACTGAGCAAAACTTTTCTGCTGCAGCAGGCTTAAACTGCTGAGGTGACTGCTGGCTGCATTCACGGCCGCCAATGCGGCCATTCCAAACAAGGCAATCGCCACCATCACTTCGATTAAGGTAAAGCCGCGATGCCGGTCTGCTGAGTGTTTAATGGCCATGGGTCTAACGCTGCGCATCAACGCGCTCCTGCTCCTGCACACGTACTTGCCAGGGCGTATCGGCAACCAGCCAGCGTTGCTCATCGTACTGGTCGCGGTCGCTGATGTGTAGGCGAAAAGCGGTCATTTCACCACTGGGTAAAATCATGATTTGCGGTTGCCATGATACTGAGTCGCCCTGCTCGTCTTGTTCGTCCTCCTCTTGCTCTATCGCCTCAAATAATGGTTCGCTGTCGGCGCCCTGCACGGCCAGAAAATCACTTGCCATCGGCTGCAATTGCCAGCGCATGTGCTCGGCAAACTGGCGCTCGCGCATACCCCGTTGTTTAAACGGTTGCCATTGCTGATCCTGCCAGCGCACAAAGCGGTAACCCTGATCATCAAAATGCAGCCCCAATGGCTGCTGTCGGACCATGGCGTGCTCGCGGGCGTATTGCAGCTGCTGTTTTAAGGTCACGGCCAGATCCTGAGGCGAACGCTGCGCGCCTGACGAGCCGGGCACAGTGAACATAACCGAGGTGGCAATTAAGGCAATGATTGCCATCACCAGCATCAATTCGATCAGAGTAAACCCTGCTTGTCGGCGGCCGCTGCGTTGCATCACTTAGTTATTCTGTTGCTCCTGCCCAATCATCCAGCTGCCCATGTCATCATCTGTGCCCGGTTGTCCGTCGGGACCGGCTGAGAAAATGTCTACTTCGCTGTATTCACCGGGATTCAACAATAAATAGTCGTTGCCGTAAGGGTCCTGAGGCAGTCGTTTGATGTAACCGCCGTTGCGGTAGTTGCGCGGTTGTGGATCGCTGTTCGGGCGATTGGTTAAGGCTTCGAGACCCTGCTCGGTGGTCGGAAACATGCCGTTATCCAGATGGTATTGCGCCAGGGCGTTTTCTAAAGCAACAATATCAGCGGTCACTTTTTGCTTATTAGCCTGCTCCTGACTGCCCAGCACGTTGGGTAAAATCATGGTCGCCAGAATACCGATGATGGCAATAACCACCATCACTTCGACCAGCGAAAATCCTTTTGCTGTGTTTGTTTTATACATCATAGTTACAGTCCTACACTTTGATTAAGTTGTAATATCGGTTGAATGATCGCCAGCACAATGAAAAAGACAATGCCCGCCATCGTTACAATTAGCACCGGTTCGAATACCTTTAAACTGACCTGTACTAAGGCTTCAAACTCGCGGTCCTGGTTATCAGCGGTGCGCCGCAGCATTTGTTCCAGCTCGCCGGACTTTTCGCCGGCAGCAATCATGTGCAGCATCATCGGCGGAAACAAGCGAGTTTGTTGCAGTGCGGCACGCAACGAAGACCCCTCCCGCACTCGCGTCGCCGCCTCGTCGATGGCTTCGCGCATAGCCAGGTTACCGATCACCGTTGAGGTGATTTGTAAGCCATCCAGCAGCGGTACCGACGACGACGTTAAAATACTTAAGGTACGCGCAAAACGGGCGGTGTTTACACCGCGTATGACCTTGCCCAGCAACGGCAGCTTTAATAATTGACGATGATAACTGAGCCGATGATTTTCTTTACGCAGCCAGTGCTTAAAACCTAACAGCGCGATGACGATAATACCCAGTACAGCCAGCCCCCAGTTTTGTAAAAACTCAGAAAGGGTGATCATAAAGCGGGTGGTCGGTGGCAGGGTTTGCCCCATGCTGGCAAAGTTTTCAACAATTTGCGGAACGATAGAAACCAGCAAAAACACCACAATACCAATGGCGACCAGGGTCAGCATTAACGGATAAATCAATGCCTGAGTTAACTGGCTTTTCATGTGCTGACGCTGTTCAGTATAGTCTGCCAGCTCGTTCAGTACCTGGTCTAAATGGCCAGACTTTTCTCCGGCGGCCACCATCGCCGTATAAAGATGGTCGAACACACCGGGGAAATCGGCCATTGCCTCAGCCAGCCCATAGCCCTCCACCACCTTACTGCGCACCGACATCAGTAATTTTTTTAAGCGTGGCTTTTCGGTCTGCTCAGCCACGGCCAGTAAGCATTGCTCAATGGGCAGCGCCGAACTGACTAAAGTCGATAACTGGCGGGTAATCAGGGCTAAATCCTGGGCTTTTACCGCGCGCACGGATCCCCAGCCGGCTGTCGTTGCGCCCGGTTTGCGTTCTTTGTCGGCGGCGATTTCAACGTCAATCGGCATGAGACCCTGTTCGCGCAATTGCTGACGCACCTGGCGCAGGGTATCGGCTTCGACCACGCCGCGTTTTTTCCGTCCGTTAGCATCTACCGCCTGGTATGCGTATGCAGCCAATGCCTGTTACTCCTCGCGGGTGACCCGCAATACTTCTTCTAAGGTGGTCTTACCGGCCAGGACTTTTTGCAAACCGTCCTGGCGAATACTGGGGGTGGAATTGCGCAAATATTTCTCTATCGCCTGTTCACCATGACCATTATGCACCAGCTCGCGTACGTGTTGGTCAACCACCAGCAGTTCATGAATGCCGGTTCGGCCGCGATAGCCGGTCTGATTGCACTGTTCACAGCCAGCCGCCCGGTAGATAGTGACCTTTTGGTCCGTGCTACCGAGCATGCGGCGCTCTTCGCTGTCAGCCTGATGTGGCTGTTTACAGGCTGAGCACAATGTACGCACTAAACGTTGCGACAGTACCCCTAGTAGACTAGAGGATAGCAAAAAAGGTTCCACCCCCATGTCCTCCAGCCGCGAGATGGCTCCGGCGGCGGTGTTGGTGTGCAGCGTCGACAGCACCAAATGCCCGGTTAACGAAGCCTGCACACCAATTTGCGCGGTTTCGACATCGCGGATTTCGCCCACCATGACGACGTCCGGATCCTGCCGCAAGATAGCCCGCAAACCACGGGCAAAGGTCATATCCACTTTGGTATTGACCTGTGTCTGGCCAATACCGGCAATATCAAACTCGATGGGGTCTTCTACGGTCAGAATATTACGGTCGGCCGAGTTAATTTCGGTTATGCCAGCATACAAGGTGGTCGACTTACCCGACCCGGTCGGACCGGTAACCAGAATAATACCGTGCGGTTTGTGGATAAGTTGAGAAAAAATGTCGCGATTAGCCTGAGTCATCCCCAACTGTTCCAAGTTAAGTCGGGCGTTGTTCTTATCCAGTAAACGCAAGACCACCCGCTCTCCGTGACTGGACGGCATGGTCGAGACCCGCACGTCTACCGCCCGGCCGGCAATTAACAACGAAATACGACCATCCTGCGGGATACGTTTTTCGGCGATATCCAGTTGCGCCATAACTTTGATGCGCGAAATCAGCAGCGATGACAGCTTGCGATTGGGTTTCAGTACTTCCCGCAACACACCGTCGATGCGAAACCTGATGGCCAGCTGTTTTTCGAACGTTTCGATGTGGATGTCCGAAGCACCCTCTTTAATTGCCTCGCTGAGCATGGCGTTAATCAACTTGATGATGGGCGCATCGTCTTCGCTCTCCAGCAAGTCTTCCGTTTGCGGGAGTTCATCAGCCAGCGAGAACAGATCTGACTCGTTACCAATGTCCTCCATCAGTTGTTTAGCTTCGGATGAATCGCGCTGATAAGCCTGCGTCAGCAGGGCTTCAAACTCATCGGCCGGGTGTTGCTGCAAGCTGAACGGTTGTTTTAATGCCCGCCTTACTTCCAGCAGCGCCTGTGGCGACACGTCATTGCGACAATGCAGCTTAGGATGTTCACCGTGCTCAACAATAACGCCAAAGCGTTTGGCAAAACCAAACGGCAGCCGTTGAGTTGCGATGGCCTGCACATCAGTCATCGCCATGGCCTCCGCTGGCCGGCTGCTTATCCTGCATGTAGTCGTCATAACTCGGGGGCAGGGTCAGTTCGCCGTTCCATTCAGGCATGACCGGTGTTTCCTTGGTTGGCATCAGGTCGACACCACGGGCTCTGCGATCCAGCTGCAGTGCACGCATGTAGTTGTATTTTTTTTGGCTGATCTGCGACATTTTAGGGCCGTCACGGACAATGGTCGCCCGGATAAACACCATCAAATTGCGTTTTTGGGTGGAAGTCGAGGTCGAACTGAACATTTTTCCTAAAAAGGGAATATCCCCGAGCAAGGGGATCTTAGATACCGACTCTTGAACGTCTTCGTCAATCAATCCGCCCAATACGATGGTTTCGCCGTCGTTGGCCATGACCGTGGTCTTTAATTCCCGTTTATTGACAATGACATCTACGGAGGTGGCGCCGCTGAGGCTGGAGACCTCCTGTTCAATCAGCATTTGCACCGCGTCGCCTTCGTTTATTTGTGGAGTAACTTTAAGTTTGATACCCACCTCTTTGCGGTCGACGGTCTGAAACGGATTCTGATTGTCGCCACCCAGGGTCGAGCCGGTAATGGTTGGGACTTCCTGACCTACCAGAAAACTGGCTTCTTCGTTGTCGACAGTGACAATACTGGGTGTCGCCAGAATGTTTGAATTGGTGTCCTGAGAAACCGCCTGCACCACCGCCGCCCAGTCATTTTTAATGGTGCCGAACATCATGCCGTTAACGTTACCCAGTAAGTTAGCCAGCAATTCGACGTTACCCCGGTCCTCGGGGTTGGTGGTGGTGACCGGATCGCCATCATCGTTAATGCGGGTTACTGAGGTGCCCTCACGTGGCCGCGCCTGATAGGCACCGGCGGCAAGGCTACCAATGGGTACCTGATTGCCGGTGTTGTACTGCACTAAGCCACCGTCTTCGCTGATCCATTGGATGCCAAAGTCTACGTTGTCGCCTTCCAGTACTTCGACAATAATGGCCTCTACCTGCACTTGTGCACGACGAATGTCCAGATCGCGAATAACGTTTTCTAATGATGCCATCATATCCGGTTCGGCGGTGATAACCACGGCGTTAGTGGGCGCATGAGGGCTGATACTGACGGTATTGTTATTAGAGGCACGGCGGTTACCGGCGTTATTTGCGCCCTGTTGCTGCTCGACTTCTGCCTGAATCGAACTGCTAACGTTTTCCAGCACCTCGACCATTTCTTCAGTGCGCGCATATTTAAGATAGTAAACGCGGGTATTACCTTCAGTTTTTAAGTCCTGATCCAGCTGTCGGATTAGCTTGGTTACCCGGGTGCGGGCACGCGGTTCGCCGCTGACAATGATGCTGTTACTGCGCTCATCCGCAACCATTTTTGGAATTAACAGGTTGGGGGTACCGTCCTGGGTGCTTTTCTCAAACAGGTTTTGCGCGATGCGCACCAATTCATTGGCCGAGGCGTACTCTAAATCAACGATTTCGACGTCCTGATCGCCGGCCTGATCGACGCGTTCGATAATTTGTACCAGCCGGCTGATGGTTTCAGCCCGGCCTGTCATCATGATCACGTTTGAGGGGTCATAACTGACCACCATACCACCGCCGGTCTGGTCGTTCAGTTGCCGCAGCAACGGCGCCAGTTCGCGTACCGAAACGTTTTCGACCGCCACCACCCGGGTGATCATCATGTCACCCTGCTGTTGTTGCTGACCGGTCACCACCGGAATGGGCGACTGCTGGGCGTCTTTATCGCGAATGACCTTAAGCACCCCGGAGTCCATTTCGACCACCGCAAAACCGTACACTTCCAGCACGTTCAGGAAGAACTGATAATACTGCTGCTCGTTCATGACATCGTAGCTGCGTACATCGATTTTGCCGCGTACATTGGGGTCGATGATAATGGTCTTGCCGAGGTTACGCCCAACCACCTGAATAAATTCATTAATGTTGGTATTTTTAAAGCTGGCTGCGTACTCCTCCGCAACAGACTGCGGAGTGTAAGTCAGGGTGGCGACGCCAACGCTAAGCGTTAACGCACTTAGCCAGACTTTAAGACCACTGAATTTAACGACCATATTAATTATCCTGTGATTGCGGGAGCTGTAAGCTGAGCTGCACCGGTTGACCTTGACGCACAACCTGAACGTTGACCTCAGTCAGCGTATTTAATTCCTTGGTTAACTGCATAGCTTGTTCGGTATCAGTTAAATCGTAACCGTTAATGGCGACGGCCAAATCCCCCGGCTGAAAACCAGCTTGATTAAACAAGCGCGGCTTTTTACCCGGCTGCAACCGATAGCCGATCAGTTTACCTTGCTGCAAAGCGGGGCTGATAGCAACATAATCCGTTAACGCCTGCGGATCTTCGGCTAATTGCTGCATCGCCGGCAGTTGCTCGTTGGCCGTGGAGCCTACACTGGTTTCGTCAACAACCAGTGACAAGGCTGGCCGATCTTCGCCGATATCTTCCAGTTGCAGGGTTTCCAGCCGGCCGTTGTTATCCAGCACCACACGGTCGGCGTAAATGGCCTCCAGTATCACTGAACTGCCGGCAATGGCATCACCGGCAACATAGGTTTGTTGCTGCGCCCCCTGTTCGATAATAGCAGCCGAGCGGCTGGGATTGGTGCTGGCGGATACGCCGACCAGTCGCAGATTAAGGGATGTTTTGGGCACACGCTGTTCAGCGTTTCTATTATTGGAAGCCGCCGAAGTGCCGAACAAGCCTAGAGCAGCTATTCTTTCAATGTTAATATTGGCACTGGTAGTGGACGATACCCGACTGGCATTAAGTTCACTTACCGATACATCTGTGGCTGTTTCGGTAGGCTCGATCAACCACCATGTAATTTGCGCCAATAACGCTATACAAAGGATCCAAACAGCGGCGGTCAAAACATATAAACTTGAGCCACTAACCAGCATCGACTTTAATTTTGAAATTAATTTAGGCAAGTTAAGCTCACTTTTTTGTTATAACTCTGCGTTTTTACAACTTATTTTAGTTTACCGCACCGCGATTTGTGCAACAATCCATTAACAGTAAAATTATAGTATTTTCATTAAGAAATTATGACAAACGCTAATTCCGTACGACTCGACAAATGGCTTTGGGCAGCGCGTTTTTATAAAACCCGGGCGCTGGCCCGGCAAATGATACAGGCTGGCAAGGTACATTACGACGGCCAGCGCGCTAAACCTGCAAAAATGGTGCAAGTGGGTGCGCTGCTGACGCTGCGCCAGGGCTTTGACAGTAAACAAGTTGAAGTGCTGGAATTAAGTGAACAACGCCGCAGCGCGCCACAGGCACAGCAACTGTACCGGGAAACCGAAGAAAGCCTGGAAAAACGTGAACAAAATGCCGAAGCAAGAAAGCTCAATGCGCTGTATAATCCTCACCCCGATGGACGTCCTGACAAAAAGCAGCGGCGCCAACTGATACGCATGAAAGATAGTGGTGATACATGACTGAGCAAGCTCTTAACTACCCAACCGATCAGCTGAATCGTTTTCTCTTTGCTGATCACGATGTGCGCGGCGAGTTGGTGCAATTAACCAGTAGCTATCAAAGCCTGATCCGCGGTCATCAATACCCGCCAGCGGTTCAACAAGCGTTAGGCGAAATGATGGCAGCGGTATCATTACTAACCGCCACGCTAAAATTTGAAGGGCACATCGCGGTGCAGCTGCAAGGCGACGGTCCGTTAAATTTTATTGCCGTTAACGGCAACCATCAGCAACAATTGCGCGGTATCGCCCGCTTGCGCGGCGAACTGCACTCAACTGACATCAAGCAGATGATCGGTAACGGTCAGTTAGTGATCACGCTCGAGCCTGAGAATGGCGAACGTTACCAGGGAGTAACCAGTGCCGATGCTGATTCGATTGCCCGGATGCTGGAAAATTATTTTATGCAGTCCGAGCAGCTGGCCACCAAAATCTGGCTCAATGCCGACGGTGAGCATGCGGCCGGTATGCTGTTGCAGCGGATGCCGGCGTCGGGCAAAGACGCCGTTGGTTTTGAACATTTAACCACGCTGACCGATAGCATCACTGAAAAAGAGCTGTACACACTACCCGCTGAGCAACTGTTGCATCGTTTATACCACGAAGAAACGGTGCAGCTGTATCCATCCCAGCCGGTATCTTTTGTCTGCGGTTGCTCGCGTGAACGTACCTTGGAAGCGTTAGCCAGTGTACCCGTTGAGGAGTTAAAAGAGATTTTAGCCAGCGACGGCGAAATCGTTATGACCTGTGATTACTGCCTAACCGAATACCATTTCGCCAACGCGGACTTCTCTTAGAACGCTTCGGCTATCGCCGAAAAGATAAAGACATGTCACCACGGAGAGCACAGAGGACACAAAGAAAACATTACTAATGGTAAACAAAAAATCTAAGCTACGAGCTGATGTTTATCCTTATAAAGTCTTTTCTCCGTGGTCCCCGTGTTCTCTGTGGTTCAGTGTTTTACTTCTTTTTCTTAATAAACTTCATCAGCCGCTTACGCTTGCGCTGTTGTGATAGGGTCAGCTGATTTTTCTTTCCTTCATAAGGGTTCAGTGGCTCACGGAACTCGATTTTAATCGGTGTTCCCATTACCCCCAGCGCTTTACGAAAGTAATTGGTTAAATAGCGTTGGTAAGAGCCTGGTAGCTTGTTGACCTGGTTACCATGGATCACGACTCGCGGCGGATTGTAGCCGCCGGCATGGGCGTACTTAAGCTTAACCCGGCGCCCACCAACCAGCGGCGGCTGATGTTCGTCCTGAGCCATTTGCATGATCTTTGTCAGCTTAGACGTACCGATACGCTGGGTTGCGCTGGTGTAAGCCTCTTCAACACTTTCGAATAAATGACCAACACCGGTGCCATGCAGCGCCGATATAAAATGCAGACGGGCAAAATCAACAAAACCGAGACGCCGGTCTAACTCGCGTTTGATCTCATCTTTGTGGTCGCTTTGCAGGCCGTCCCATTTATTAACGGCAATGACGATCGAGCGACCCGCATTTAAGGCAAAGCCAAGCAGGTTAAGATCCTGATCGGTGATGGTTTCACGGGCATCAATAATCACCAGCACGACGTTGGCTTCTTCGATCGCCTGCAGGGTTTTCACCACCGAAAATTTTTCTACCGCCTCATCAATCCGCCCACGCCGCCGTACTCCAGCCGTATCAATGAGGATGTACTCGCGGTCGTCGCGCTGCATAGGTATGTAGACCGAATCTCGGGTCGTGCCCGGAGCGTCATATACAACAACCCGCTCTTCGCCTAAGATGCGGTTAGTCAGCGTTGACTTACCCACATTGGGCCGACCGACAATGGCCAGCTTCAGCGGTAACGCGTCGTAATCAATTTGGTCGTGGTCCAGATCTTCGGAGACCGGAACTTCGCGCACAATAACGTCGGGATAGTCTTCAGACAGGGGTTTAAAACAGCTTTCCAGCAACTGCTCGACACCGCGCCCGTGCGCCGCGGCAATACCGTACAGACCACCCAATGCCAGCGAATAAAAGTCGGCCATGGCCGATTGCGCATCAATGCCATCAATCTTATTACAGACCATATAGACTTTTTTCTGCTGTTGCTGTTTGCGCAGATGCTCGGCGATGGCCTGGTCACCAACAGTGACGCCATCGCGTGCATCGACTAAAAACAACACCACATCGGCTTCATCAATGGCCTGCAACGATTGCCTGGCCATCATCTCATCGATGCCTTCTTCGTCGCCATGAATACCGCCGGTATCCACCACGATGAATTGATACCCGTCATAATTGGCCTGACCGTATTTACGGTCTCGGGTCAATCCGGGAAAGTCTGCTACCAGCGCATCACGGCTACGGGTTAAGCGATTAAATAATGTGGATTTACCCACATTTGGGCGCCCTACCAGGGCGACGACTGGTAACATTCGTATTAATTTCCTGAAGTTAGTTGGATAGCGACAAGTTCACCATCACGAGTTTGTGTGTACAGGGTTTCGCCATCCACGACCGGTTGTGCGTAAACACCGTCACCACCGATGTCGAGACGTCCCGCAATGCTGCCGTCAGCCGGGTTGAACCAGTGCAGGTAGCCTTCAAAGTCGCCACTGACTACGTAACCATCGTGCCAGGCTGGCCCGGTCAACTGACGACCGAATAACTGGTTGTTACTCCACAGTTCGATGCCGCCTTCCAGATTGAGACCATAAACGTGACTGCGGTGATCGGTCAGATAGATGCGATTGCTGCGCACCAATAAATTTTCAAAAGAGCTGTAATCGCGTTTCCAACGTACTTCACCGCTGCGCAGCTCGAGCGCCACCAATTCGCCGTTATAGGCGAGCATGTAAATGGTGGTCCCCATGACGACCGGGTTAGCGTCGATATCGGCCAACGCCTCAAGCTCTGTTGCACCCGAGGGTGAGCCTACCGCCTGAGTCCAGGCTTGCTGACCGTTTTTGGCGATTAAGATTGACGCACTGCCGTTGCTGTCACCCACAATGACACCACCGCTGGCAATAGCCGGTGCTGATGAACCACGCAGGGTTAGGGTTGGGGTCTGATATTCATATTGCCACTGTTCAGAACCATCTTCAGCGTCATAGCTGATCACTTTTCCACCGGTGGTGTGAACTACGACCCGGCCTTCGCCGACGGCTGGATCAGCATTGACCTCGTTACCCACTTCGGTGTGCCAGACTAACTCACCGGTTTCGGCGTCTAAGGCAACTAAATCGCCGTTCTCGGTACCTAAGTAGACTTTATCGTAAGCCGCGACTAAGCCGCCGGCAATACGAGCCGGAAACGGACTTGAGAAAATGCCACTGAACCAGCTTTGTTCTGATGCCTGATTAATTTTGATCAACTGGTGCAAATCAACTTGCCAAAGTCGCTCGCCGTTGTTTTTGTCCATTGCCATCACCAGACCCTGGCGGTCGGCGGCATACACCTTATCGTAGGCAACCACGGGATTCAGACGCGAGAAGTAATCACCAACACCATCACCAACGTCGCGCTGCCATTTTATGGTCGCGCTGACACTGGCGTTGATCGGTTGTAGCGGAGCTACTTTAATTTCTTCATCGTCATCACCAAACATCGAACAGCCGCTTACCAGCGTTGTTAAAGCCAGCAGAGCTAATAAGTGAGTTGATTTTTTTATCGGTTGTAATACCTGCATTATGATCTGGCCAGACTGTTCAGTTTTAATTCAAGCGCCGGTGTCAGTGCTTCACCGTCCGCGGCGAGGGCTCGTTGATACGCTTCCCGCGCAGAGTCATTATTACCCTGCTCAGCAAAAATATCGCCTTCCAGCTCGGCTGCTGCTGCCTGGTAAGGCTTAGGCAGGCTGGCTTGTATGGTGCTCAGCGCCGCGTCATATTGCTGTTGCGCCAGCAGCACCCGGGCGAACCGAATGCGCGCCACTGCCAGTAAGTTTTCGTCACTGCTGCCATCAATCACTTGCTGCAGAGCGGTCACGGCGGTGCCTAGATCACCCTCACCAGCCGAATAATTGGCTAACTGCAACGCAGCCAGGTGCGCGTAATAAGAACCGTCCTGTTCGTCAATGAATTGCTGAGCCTTACTCACCGCATTGCCATTACCCTGCTCCAGCTGGTTGGCGATCTGTTGGTAGCCCGCCGACGCTGCGCTTTGCGCCTCGATTTGGGCACTGTCGTAATAGCGCCAGCCAAAAAACAAACCAAAACCAATAACTGCACCTGCGATGATGCCTTTACCGTGCTCGTCCCAAAACTCTTTTATTCGTTCGACTTGTTGTTCTTCGTTTTGATCCACAGGATCACCTCTTACGCTTGTGTCAGTGGTCGCAGGGTTTCAATTAATTCTGCGTGACTTAATGTTTGCTGTTCAGCATCGCTGCGCAACGGTTTAACCGTCACCTGCTGCTCCGCCAATTCGTCATCACCAATAATCAGCGCCAGTTCTGCGCCCGACTTATCGGCTTTTTTCATTTGTTTTTTCATCGCGCCGCCACCGCAATGCACCACCAGTCGTAATTCAGGTAGCGCATCTCTCAGCTGTTCGGCAATTGGCGCGGCTTTTAGTTCCGCCGCCGAACCCAGCGGCATTAGGTAGGCATCGACAACCCGACGCGGCGACAACTTGTGTTGCTCCTGCAACAGCAGTACCAATCGTTCCATACCCATAGCAAAGCCTACCGCAGGCGTGCTTTTGCCCCCTAACTGCTCAACCAGACCGTCGTAACGACCGCCGGCACAGACCGTACCCTGGGCTCCCAGCGCCGTAGTCACCCACTCAAACACGGTACGATTGTAATAATCAAGCCCACGCACCAGTTGTTCGTTTAAGCTGTAGTTAATACCAGCCTGTTGCAGGCGCTCGCACAATTGTTGAAAATGCTCACGCGACTCATCGTCCCAGTAGTCCGACAGCCGCGGCGCATCAGCCAGAATTTTTCGTGTCGCTTGGTCTTTACTATCAAGGATACGCAAAGGGTTAGTCGCCAGCCGCCGTTGGCTGTCTTCGTCCAGTTGCTCCTGGTACTGCAGCAAATAATCGTGCAAGGCTTCACGGTAACGGTTACGGGCTTCGTTGGAGCCTAACGAGTTAAGCTGTAATTCAACCTGGTCACTGATCCCAAAAGCTTTCCAAAGACGCGCCGACAGCAGTATCACCTCGGCATCGGCGTCGGCACCGGTGAGACCAAATACCTCGATACCAAACTGATGAAACTGCCGGTAACGGCCTTTTTGCGGACGTTCGTAACGGAACATTGGCCCCAGATACCACAGCCGCTGGATTTGATTATACAACAAACCGTGCTGATTGCCGGCCCGCACACAGCTGGCAGTGCCCTCCGGACGCAGGGTCAGGCTCTCGCCATTGCGGTCGTCGAAGGTGTACATCTCCTTTTCGACGATATCCGTCACCTCGCCGATAGAGCGCTTAAACAACGCCGTACTTTCCAGTACCGGCATGCGAATTTCGCTGTAGCCGTAACTGGCTGCTACCTGACGGATAACAGACTCGACTTGTTGCCAGGCCGGACTTTGCTCTGGTAACAGGTCGTTCATGCCTCGAATTGCCTGGATGGATTTCGCCACGGGTCGGAATTCCCTTAACTTACTGATAAAAAAGCCCGCTATTTGTCCAGCGAGCTTAGAAAATGAACGCGTATTATAAGGATTTTATTATGGCGGGTAAAATCGGATGCTAAATTTCTTTTACATCAATTTTGTGTTTTTCGACAAAGGCCACCCGATCGCGTATTTGCTGCTCAAGCTGGTCAATCAAATCGTTGTTGTCCAGCCGCAATTTTTGCCGCTCGCCGCCAATGTACAAACCACTTTTATTTTTAGCGCCGGCTAATCCCACTTCGGCGATTAAAGCCTCACCCGGACCGTTAACCACACAGCCGATAACGGAAACGTCCATGGGTACAGTGATGTCTTCCAGCCGTTGTTCCAGCTCGTTTACCGTGCCAATAACGTCAAACTCCTGCCGCGAGCAACTCGGGCAAGCGATAAAATTAATGCCGCGTGAACGAATACGTAAGGATTTGAGAATATCAAAGCCCACTTTTATTTCTTCCACCGGGTCAGCTGCTAACGACACCCGTAAGGTATCGCCTATTCCTTCGGCCAGCAACATACCCAACCCGATAGACGACTTAACCGCACCGCTGCGTTTGCCTCCCGCTTCGGTGATACCCAAGTGCAGTGGTTGTTCGATTTGGCGCGCCAGTTGACGATAAGATTCAACGGCCAAAAACACGTCTGAGGCTTTAACACTGACTTTAAAATCCTGAAAATCAAGGCGGTCGAGAATTTCTACATGGCGCATTGCTGACTCGACCAGGGCCGCAGGGGTGGGTTCGCCATATTTTTCCTGGATCTCTTTTTCCAGTGAACCGCCGTTGACTCCGATACGAATTGGGATCTGCTTATCACGCGCCGCATCAACAACGGCTCTTATGCGGTCCTCATGACCTATGTTGCCCGGGTTGATACGCAGGCAATCGGCCCCGTACTCGGCAACCTTGAGGGCGATACGATAATCAAAGTGAATGTCGGTGACTAACGGCACCGGACTTTCTGCCTTGATGGCTTTAAAAGCCTCGGCTGCGTCCATGGTTGGTACTGAAACCCTGACAATGTCTGCACCCGCAGCGGCCAGTGCATTAATTTGATGCAGGGTTGCCGGCACATCGGTTGTTTCAGTGTTGGTCATTGATTGCACCGCTATCGGCGCACCATCGCCAATCGGCACGTCACCCACGTAGATACGGCGGGATGGCCTGCGGTTAATGGGACTTTCGTGCATCATAGCCAATCATTCCTAACGCTTTATTTGCCAAATTAATTAGTTAAGGGAATCGTAAAACGCGCCACCCGGGCTCGTCTTAGATTACTGAGATCAAGCTCGCTGCCCTGATAGGTAATCTTTACCGCTTCCGGTCTACAAATAGTTACCGAAAAAGGCGCCTCACCGGGCACTGACATGGTGTAACCGGCATCTTTGACGCCAACAGCCTGGGTTTCACCCTCAACGTCGTCAATTTTTACCCAGCACTCTTCACTAAACTGAAAAACCAGATCCGCTTCCACGGCAGGCGCCGGCTGATTCACTTCGGCTAACTCACTGGCGCTGTTTTCAGTGCCAGTGACTGTAATGGGTTCTTCATCGGTCATCGCCGGGCGCTCAGTAGTATTTACTTCGCCAGTTTCTGGCTGGGGCTGCGATTCGGCTTCGGGGGCCGGCTCATTAACCTGTTCCAGCACAGTGTCAGGCGTCTCGGTATCGGTTACCGTGACGGCCCCGTCATCAGTCTGCAGCTGCGCAGGATTATCAGACATCGAGGTGCTAACATCAGCGGCACCAACATCCGATTCTAACACCTGCTCCGAGCTATCCACCGGTGTCCGTTCAACGCTTGCCGTCGTTTCGCTGTCGGAAGTTTGTCGGGCAGGCGCCTGCTGTTGCATGTCAGGAGTTTCATTGCCCAGCTTGTCAAAACTAAAATCACTGTCCTGCCACCACCAGATAACCAGTCCGATAACGACGATGATCACCGCGTAAGTAATCAGCATCAGCCGATTATCGCTTTCCTGGTGCTTGACCCGACGCGAAAAGCTTTGCATCACAGAGGTATCCGGATCTTTATTACCGCTCGCACGATAGGCGGCAAAAATCGGCTGCTCGTCAATTTCCAGTAACTTGGCGTAGGAGCGTAAATAACCCTTGACGAAGGTTGGCGTCGAGAAAGACTCGTAATCGTCCGCTTCGAGCAAATCGATGATCTGCTCACGCAGACGTAACCTGTCAGCGACCTCGCGCTGACTTAGTCCTTTTTGCTCACGCGCTTCTTTTAGTAATTCACCAGCGCCTTTAACAGGTTGTTGCTGCTGCTCTGCGGTAGTTTCTGGTGTTGGGTTGCTTACCGCGTCATCAGCTGGTTGTTGTGATTTGTTATCAGCAGTCATGGTAATTGGGTATTTCCCTGTTGGTACACTAGCCCCGGTCGTTTCGGTTTAACGGCGGGATAAACACTGGGCGCGGCTGATAGCAACATCTTGCTGAAACTGTTCGGCTTGCTCAAACAGCTGTAATGCGTGTTGCGTATTACCCGCCAGACACAGTGCAATAGCGTAGTTATAATACATTGCGCCGCTTATAGGTTGCCATGATAACGCCTGTTGGTAAAGTAGCAACGCCGAATTGACGTTTTCTTTACGCAGGTACCATTGGCCTAAGGCAATGATCACCGCTTCGGCTCGCGGTGCATCCTGGTAGGCTTTGTTCAACTGCTCCCGGGCACGTTCTAGCTGACCCCGCTTCATGTATTCAACACCCAGCGTCAGCCGGGTTTTGCCGGCATCACTTAATTGCTGATTGGGGGCCGTAGCGCAACCCGCTACTAATAACCCAAACACCACAACATATTTTATCATCGACGATCCTTGTCGAAAGCCCCTGGTGGGCCTGGTTGAGCGCCTTAAGGAAGCGCTAGCCCTGTTGAACTCCAATTTCGCTACCGCGGGCAGCTTGTTGGCGTTTCAAGATACGCTTGGTGCGGTCAATAACGTCGCCGACCAGTTGCCCACAGGCAGCGTCGATATCGTCGCCGCGCGTTTTACGAACCATAACCGTCAAGCCGTGTTCCATCAGCACCTTGGCGAAGCGGTCGATGCGTGAGTTACTGGAGCGACCGTAATCGGACCCAGGAAATGGGTTAAAAGGGATCAGATTAATTTTACTGGGCGTATCCTTTAAGGTGTGCGCCAGTGCGTGAGCCTGATCAGTGGAGTCATTAACATGATCCAGCATGACGTATTCCACGGTGACTTTGTGTTGAGCTTTGGACTTCTCAACATAACGGCGGCTGGACGCCAAAAATTCTTCTATGTTGTATTTTTTATTAATCGGTACAATTTCGTTGCGCAGTTCATCATCGGGAGCATGCAGAGATATCGCCAGCATCACATCCAGTTGTTCGCCCAGCTTGTCGAGTGCCGGAACAACCCCCGAGGTGCTGACGGTGACGCGGCGCTTGGACAAACCAAAACCGTAATCATCGAGCATTAACTGCAGTGCCGGCACCACGTTGTTCAAATTAAGCAGAGGCTCACCCATGCCCATCATCACTACATTGGTAACCGGCTTTATGCCTGTTTTTCCGTAGGCGCCGAGTAACTGATTAACTCGCCAAACCTGACCAATGATCTCAGCCACATTCAAATTGCGATTAAAGCCCTGTGCACCGGTGGAACAAAAGGTGCACTCCAGAGCGCAACCGACCTGCGATGAAACACAGAGCGTCGCCCGGTCGCGTTCGGGGATCCAGACGGTTTCGACGTCTTGGCCGTCAAACAAGGTCATAGCAAATTTGATGGTGCCATCAGAAGATTGCTGTTGTTCACGAACCTCGGGAGCCCGAACTTCGGCCAGCTGCTTGAGTTTTTGACGTAACGTTTTGTTGAGATTGGTCATCTCATCAAAGTCATCAACGCAAAAATGGTAAAGCCACTTCATAACCTGATCGGCACGGAAGGGTTTTTCACCGATGTCGCTGAAAAACTCCTTCATTTGCTCGCGATTGAGATTAAGAAGATTGACTTTTTTGTCGATGGTGTTGGTCATAAAACTCCTGTTTAGGGCCTGCGGCCGAGCCAAAAATTACCGGGTACGTGGGCAGATTTCTTCGTCGCTGAAAAAGTAAGCCATTTCGCGAGCTGCCGATTCGACTGCGTCTGAACCGTGTACCGCATTTTCGTCAATGGTTTCAGCATAGTCAGCGCGTAAGGTTCCCGCCAGTGCTTCTGCTGGGTTAGTTGCACCCATGATTTCGCGGTTTTTCAATACTGCGTTCTCACCTTCCAGCACTTGTACAACAACCGGACCTGAGGTCATGAATTCAACCAGGGCACCAAAGAACGGGCGCTCTTTGTGCTCAGCGTAAAAGCCTTCGGCTTGTTGCTGACTGAGGTGCATCATTTTTGATGCCACGATACGCAAGCCCGAGGTTTCGAAACGTTGATAAATTGCGCCGACTAAGTTTTTAGCTACGGCATCCGGTTTAATGATTGATAAAGTACGTTCTAACGCCATCTGTTATTCTCCAGAAAAGTTTGTCTTCAGTGATTCTTTCGCTCGCGCGGATTATACGGCAGATCGTTATGAAAATCGAATCGCAATTGATTGTTTTTACGTATTGTCTGGGATAGGATAGAAAAATCACATTTAGCCATATAGACGTCCATAGTCGACAGGAGTAGTAACAATGGCACAAGCAACATTAGGCGGCGGCTGTTTCTGGTGTATCGAATCGGCTTTTTTACAAGTAACCGGGGTAACCGATGTGCAACCGGGCTATACCGGCGGACACACCAAGAACCCAAGCTATGAGGCGGTTTGTGGCGGTGATACCGGCCACGCAGAGGTAGCTCAGATAAGCTATGACGCTGAGCAGATTTCGTACCGACAAATCTTAGAAATCTTTTTTACCTTGCACGATCCAACCCAGCTGAATCGCCAGGGGCACGACGTGGGCACGCAATACCGCAGCGCCATTTTTTACCATGACGACAAGCAGAAACAGCAGGCCGAAGAAATTATCGCCGAGCTAACCGAGGATCACGCGTTTGCTGACCCCATTGTGACTGAGGTAACAGCGCTGGAGGTTTTCTACCCGGCCGAGGATTATCACCAAAATTATTACGAGCGAAATCCTGGCAACCCGTACTGCCAGGCCGTCATCTCACCCAAGCTGGCTAAGTTTCGGCGAACCTTCAGCAGTCTACTGAAGTAACACCGCCGTTACTCTTACTCTTAGCTGCTACTTTTTGGCCGCTTCGGTCAGAAGTTCCACAGGGTCCAGACACCAACCTCATTGGTGTCTTTGTCGTTAGTCGCTGAGTTTTGCTGTTTATGCTTAGCGACGACAGCCACGGTCAGATAAGGCGTGGTTTGCCAGTCCCAGCCGGCCTGAATATAGTCTTTTTCCAGGGTCGGATTTAAGCGGCGGCTTGGCTTGCTGGAGTCATAGCGCAAAAATACAGAATAAGCAGGCGCATAACGATAGCTTACCCAACTGCCCCAGCCACTTTTCGCGTCCTCAACTGGTGTTGCCACCTGGTTCCAGTTACTGGCGTACACGTACTCCACACCAAACCGCCATTGTGCGGTTTGGTAGTTTACTGACCCATTAAAACGTTCGGCACTGTTAAACTTTTGCGACTCATCTTTGTCCTGGGCTCGGGCACCGCTGTAATAGCCCACCGCAATATCCCACGCGGAGGTCAGGTGCCAGGCAGCATAGGTTTCCACATCAGCGGAGTCGCCCACCGTTGGTTTTTTAAAACCGCCGCCGGTAACCACTGACACCCCGTAACTGAAGCGCTCGCCCGTCTGATAAAAATGGACGCCTAAGTCAGTCGGTCCGGCAAAACCCTGCATCGGGTTAATGCTTGGATCGATGTAACGATAACCGACTTTGCGGGCAACATAATCAATCCACGGCAAGGGTGCGACGCCCAGCCATAATGTCATCTGGTCGCCGAACTGACGCTCAACATACGCGTGACGAAACCAAACATCGGTCGGGTCGGCCTGACGACGCCATTGCACGTCGGTGGTGATAAAGCCTTTCCAGTTATTGTTAAATTTTTGGTCAACATTAATATAAAAACGCTTGAGGTCGAACTGCCACCCTTCTGCTGACGAATTCACGGGGTTTTGCTGAATATTACTCAGATTTGTAAAAATTTGAGTTGAGACGGCGGTTTCTTGTTCGGTTGCCAGCGTGTCGCCCGTCAAGCCTATGATGGCGGCAATAAGCATGACTTTTGACAATTTTTTACCCATCAGCTAGATCCTTATCTATACTCATCCTATCTCTTATCAAATTATAGATGACTCTTAGCTAAGATAACACGTGTCAAACACTGACATATATCATAAGGAAGTCGTTATGAAGACACTTACCGTGTGGCGGTCTTTAATCAGCGCAGGAATTTTACTTGCAGCCTCTAATGCCATTGCTGTCACTCAGGGTGACGTTGAAAAAGGCAAGCAGTTATCAACCACAGGCGATGGCAGTGGTGCCCCCTGCATGGCATGTCATGGCCCTAAAGGCGGGGGTAACGCCGCTGGTGGTTTCCCTTATATTGCCGGTATGAATGCCGGTTACTTGTTGCGGCAAATGCAAGCCTACCAATCGGGTGCCCGCGACAATGCCGTCATGACCATGAATGTTGATAATTTCGATGAGCAACAGCTGAAAGATATTGCTGCCTATTACGCCAGTTTGCCGGCACCTACTGCTACTGCCGGGGTTACTGATAAGGCACAGGCTGAGTTAGGCGAGCGATTAGTCATTAACGGCAACTGGGATGAGTATATTCCACCGTGCAGTACCTGTCATGGCCCAGGCAGTCGCGGTGTGGACGAGAACTTTCCCCGCATCGCCGGTCAACATGCGAGCTATATAAAACAACAACTTAATGCCTGGAAAAACGGTACTCGCCAAACGGACAAAGTGCAGCTAATGCAAGCGGTTGCGATGCGTTTAAACGATCAGCAGATCGACGCTGTGGCTGCTTACCTGGCCTCACTTTCTGCGGCAAAAAAACCGGCCACCAAATAAGGAGCCCATCATGGACAATGCATTGAAAATCGCTTTATCGTTGTTAGGAGCATCGGTGGCTGGCCTGGCGGTTGCAGCGGTTCAACAACCCACAGCAATAAAATTACCGGAATTTAAACAAGGCGCCTATCTGCACAATGCGCCCGATTTGATGGACATTAAGACAGATCCCGACTTACACCCCGAACTGCGCAAGGTCATCTTAAAAGGCCGGGATATGTTCATGAACACACAAAAGTACCGTGGTGAGTACGTATTTAATGACATGAATTGTAAATCCTGCCATATGGGTGAAGGTCGATTGCCCTGGGCGGCCCCGGTCTGGCCTGCGGTAACTACGTTGCCGGATTTTCGTGGTAAAAACCAACACGTTAACTCGTTACAAGAGCGTATTGCCGGCTGTTTTGCCTATTCAATGAATGGTAAGCCGCCAGCCTATGGCAGCGATGACATGTTGGCACTGGTTGCCTACCACACCTATATGGCCAAAGGCGCGGCGGTCTACAATACCGATATCGCTGGCCGCGGATTTAGCCATTTGGGCACACAGATGCCGGAAGATATCAGCTATGACGCAGGTCAACAGGTTTACACGGAGAACTGCGCCGTCTGTCATGGCAATAATGGCCAAGGTAAGCGTGTCGATGGCGAAGTTGTTTTTCCTGCACTGTGGGGTGACGATTCCTACAACTGGGGGGCTGGTACGACCCGTATTTTTACTGCGGCTTCGTTTATTCAGAATAATATGCCACTGGGGCAGCCGGGCCGTTTGTCAGATAAACAGGCCTGGGATGTCGCCTATTTCATTAACGCCCACGAACGTCCGCAAGACCCGCGTTATACTGGCGATATCGAAGAAACACGTAAAAAATATAATAACTTTTATCAATGGTCGCTATACGGTCAAAAAGTTAACGGTAAGGTACTCGGGGACCATAACAATACGGGCGAAAAGCCCTTTCTGAAGCCCGATAATCTGAAACCGCGTACATTCGATTAAGTGATGCCCTTTAATAAGGAAAAAAGGCTAAGGAAAAAAGGC
>JBNJEJ010000029.1:0-27466 GCA_051745735.1 Pseudomonadota bacterium | reverse complement strand
AGCATTTTTGCTGACGACATTAATGCCGACTGGACCTTGTGGGATTGCTGCGCCGGTTCAACGCCTTCAATTGTTGAAGCCGAAGCGCCATACGGAAACGTTGCTCAATTCGAAATTAACAACTCACCAGAAACAGTTTTAGGTTTCCTTGCTAACGAAGGCGTATCTTTCGATGCTTCAAACTTGTTAGCTAATGGTGCCATCAGCTTTGACTTGCGCGTGGTATCACCTCCTGAAGGCGCTGATGCACAGTGGCTGGTTAAGTTTGAATCAAGCGGCGCGGCAACGGCTGTTGAACTTCCGCTCGCCAGTGGTAACTACGATCAACAACCCGTGGTCGGTGAATGGCAACGCTATCACTTTACCCTACAGTCTTTGTTCGACGCTGGCCTGGATATCAGTGACATTAATGTCATCATGATATTCCCAACCTGGGGACAGTCTTTAGGCGCGGTTTATCAAGTCGACAATGTCGAAATCGATAACTTCTAACAGTACGACGAACACGATGGATAACGATATGAAAAAATCACTAATGTTTAGCAAAAGTCCTGTCGCTGCGGCCGTAGCTGTCGTACTGACTGCAGGGATTAATTTTCCTCTTTATGCTCAGGATAACGAACAAGCGGCACAAGAAGATGAAATGGAAGTGATCAGCGTAGACGGCATTCGCGGCAGTCTCGCTCGCTCCACAGATTTTAAACGCAGCTCCAGCGGTGTGGTCGATGCCATATCCGCTGAAGAAATGGGTAAGTTCCCGGATACTAACCTGGCTGAATCACTGCAACGAATTACCGGTGTCTCGATTAGCCGTACCGACGGTGAAGGCAGTGAAATTACTGTCCGTGGTTTTGGTCCTGAATTTAACCTGATCACGTTAAACGGACGACAAATGCCGGGTACCGGCTACAGCCGTTCGTATAACATGGAAGCACTGTCCTCTGAAGGGGTTACTGCGCTGGAGGTTTATAAAACCGCCCGCGCCGAAGCGCCCAGCGGTGGTCTGGGTGCTACCGTTAATATTGTTACTACCCGGCCCTTACAACGTTCTGGCCAACAACTGGTATTAATGGGCAAGGCCCTGCATGATAGCTCGGTAGATACCGGCGACTCAGTGACCCCGGAACTGGCCGCTGTTTACAGCAACACCTTTGCTGATGATACCTTTGGTGTCGCCTTCTCGGTATCGCAGCAACGCCGCGATTTCCAGCAGCAATACGCCAATGTTCAGGGCTGGCAGGCTAATGTCGGCCTACCCGATCTGGAAGAAGGTGAATACATTGATCCGCGTCCTGTTAATGATGACGGAGAACGTATTGGTAATCACTTTTTTCCGAAGGATATGAATTACGGCTTCACTGACGTGCAAAATGAGCGCACCAACGGCCAATTAACGCTGCAATTTGCGCCAACTCGGGATTTAACCTTTACCGCGGATTACACCGGTTCGCGCCGCACCTCGGGCCGTATTGGTTACGGCTGGGGTATCTGGAACGAATTTGGGGGTAACATTAACAGCTATGAGCTGGATGAAAATGGTACCGCCTTATACGCAGACATTAGTGGTAACGATGGTTCATTTACCGCCAACTGGGATACCACAGAAACCGAAGCCGACTCCGTCGGTTTGAATGTTTCCTGGGATATCACTCCAGACGTTAATATCTGGCTTGATGTACACGATTCCAGCAATAAAATCGATAATGGCGGTGACGCAGGTATCGGCTCAACCGGCCAAATTATCCTTGGCTCTGACCAGTTACAAACTAAGGTTTACGACTACCGTACCGGCGAGGTGCCGCATGCCAGCATTTTATGGAATAACGGCACCAATGTATTAGCGCCATCGGAAATCGACTCTAACTTCAGTCAGTTTATACACTCCCCTGGTGAATCCAACGTTAAACAATATCAGCTTAACAGCACCTGGTATAACAGCTCGACCTTTGACATTCCGTTAGTATCCATCAAGGCTGGTATCAGTCGTACGGATCAGGATATGGGCGGCTACAACGCCTGGAGTGGCTTACGCGGCGGGCCCGGCTTTAATCCAAGTTTCACCGAGATTTTGCCGGACGGTATGTTTAACTACCAGACCACGGCAGGTTTCCTGGATGAATTTGCCGGCGGTGGAATGGATTTAGCACAGAACTATTATTACACCTACGATATTGCCGAAGCCTTAGCACGCCAGTCCTCTTTTCTTACTGAAGATCTGATGGGTGATAATGCCTTTGTAGTCGACGCATATTATGACGGTATCGATAGTCAAAGTTTGGTTCGCGAAGAGACTGATGCGCTGTTTATTCAGTCCGATTGGGAGCTGCAGCTAGGCGGCTTTTTAACCGAAATCAACTTTGGTTTGCGTTACGAGCAAACTGACGTGACCAGCACAGTGCGGCAACGCGTTGAACAGCAAGTTAACTGGGTTAGTGCCTCTGAATGGATCATGCAGTACCAGGAGCAGGGTGATTCAAACTTCCTGACGCTAACCGGCGAGCATGACGTGCTGCTGCCAATGTTTGACATGAAAGTTAACCTCACAGACCAGCTTATTGGCCGCTTTTCAACCGGTAAAACCATCTCACGGGCGCCCTTAGGCAGCCTTGCCGGTGGTCGCAGCTTATCGGGCAGCCCAAAACCCGGTGCCCGCACCGGCAGTCAGGGTAACCCTAACTTGTTGCCGTTTGAATCGACTAACATCGATTTAGCGCTGGAATACTATTATGGCGAAGGCAGTTACGCATCAGTAGGGTATTTCCGTAAAGACGTTGATAATTTCGTACAAACCAACATCACCGAAGTTACCATCGACGGTTTACGGGATATTGCCCAAGGCCCACGCTACCAACAAGCGGTAGATGATATCGAAACACGCGGCGAGCAGGCCACCAGCACAGCCATTTTTGAACAAATGCTGGCTAATGGTGATGGTAACGGTAATGGTGTCATTGAACCCAATGCCGACGACCCCTTAATGGTGTGGAGTATCAGTCAGCCACAAAACAGCGACAGTAAAACCGTTGATGGTTTTGAAATTGCTGCGCAGCATATTTTTGCTGACTCAGGCTTTGGTCTGGCGGCCAACGCAACCGTCGTTGACGGTGATGTTCGGTTTGACGTCGACAGCCTGGAGCAGCAGGCTCCGCTTACCGGGCTGAGCGATTCAGCTAACTTTCAGGCTTTCTATGAAAAGCACGGCTGGTCAGTTCGGGCAACCTATGCGTGGCGTGATGATTACCTGATTGGTGTGGGACAAGCACAAGGTTCTTCTGATGCGCCACCACAATTCGCCCGCTCATTCGGGCAATGGGATCTGAGCGTCAACTATGATGTTAGCGAACAGCTAACGGTGTTCTTTGAAGGGATTAACTTAAATAACGAGACGGAAGAAGGTTACGGTCGCTACGAGGAGCAGTTCTTATTTGCTCGTCAGTACGGCCCTCGTTATGCCCTGGGTGCTCGTTACACCTTTTAAACCCAAGCCATTGAGGCAATAAAAAAAGGCCCGCATGACTTAATCATGCGGGCCTTTTTTGGGTCTTAATTTTACTCCGTTAGCTGCACTCTTGCATCATTAATACTGAGCTTTAACGGCTGCTTGGTCTCGATGGCGAACACTTGCCCGACACTGGCCAAATTAACGCCCTGTTCTGCAAGTGACGGTACTGCAAAGGTCAAGGTTGACCATTGATCCTGTGGCAACTGTGCTAACTGCTGTTGAATGTCCTGCTGCAACTCACAATTGTCACTGCCGCAATTGATTTTTAACCATACCGGACCGGCCACGTCACTGTTACGCTTAACGGTAAGCGACAACACGCCGTTGCTCTGATTAAAACCACGCAAATCTCGCGGAAACGGGCTGACAAAGGTAAAGCCAGCAGTCTGCCCGCCAGAGAACTCAAAATGACGTGCATCTTCCTGCACCTGGTCATCAAAAGTACGCATCGCCAGTGCTTCTATCTCCTGCACACTGCTGGTTACATCAACGCGTTGTTGCTTGTTATACAGCTGCAACTTCCAGGGAGCTTGTGGCGAACGCTCAAAGATAGCCATTGCCCGTAACTTTTGACTGTCCTCATAATCGGTGCGCAATTCGTTGCTTAACTCACTGGTCTCGCCATAAGCTAAACCATAACCTAACGGCAACAACGGCTGGTATTCCTCTTGATCCGCGTTAAGTACCGCCTGATCTGGCTTAGCCGGCCATGAAAACGGAAGCTGGCCGGTAAAATCATGGCGCGCATTACCGTTTTTATCGGCGACTAACACATCAGCAACGCCCTGCCCTTCACTACCGGGCAGCCAGGCTGCAACAAACGCGTCCGATGCATTCAGCTCGGGATTAACGTACATTGGGCGGCCACTGATAAATACCGATACCACCGCAATCCCCTGCTCTTTTAAGTGCTGCAATAGCGCTAAATCGTTACTGCTGCCGCGCTGATAGTCAACGTTATCAATGTCTCCGTTACCTTCGGCATAAGGAGTTTCGCCGTACACAACCACAGCCACATCAGGCTTTTGCTGATAGTCTCCGTCAACGGACAACTCGATTTCGCCGCCGGCTGCGGTAACGGCCTGGGCCAGTCCCTGGTAAATTGAAGTGCCGCCCGGAAAGTCATCGTTACTGTTACCGGTACCCTGCCAGCTGATAGTCCAGCCACCCGACTGTTGACCGATATGGTCGGCAGCGGGTCCCGCTACCAGCACCCGTTGCTTTGCTTTTAACGGCAATAAGTTGTCGTTGTTTTTTAACAGTACCAGTGACTGACGGACCGCATCGCGGGCTACCTGGCGATGAGATTCAGCGCCAATTAGTTCAGTTTTACCCGATAACGGACGTGCCGCAGGGCTCGGTTTATCGAACAAACCAGCCCGCATCTTAACCCGTAACACCCGACGTACCGCATCATCTACACGGCTTTGACTGATGGTGCCATCGTTAATTTGGGCCACCAGATTTTCGTACAAAGGTTTCCAGGCCTGAGTGGGCACCATGTACACGTCCAATCCGGCATTGGCTGCCTGCGGGCAGTTGTCATTGGTGCAACCCTGCACCTGGCCGTGGCCATTCCAGTCACCGACCACAAAACCGTCAAAGCCCATCTTGTCTTTTAAAACGTCGGTCAGCAGGTATTGATTACCGTGTATCTTATCGCCGTTCCAGCGGTTAAAACTGGCCATAACCGTTTGTGCACCAGCCTGCAGTCCACCCACATAACCCTGGCCATGAATGTCGAACAACTGTTGCTCATTAACCTGGGTATTACCCTGATCAATGCCGTCGGTCGTACCGCCATCACCAATAAAGTGTTTTACGGTACTGATGACGTTACCTTCACCCAGGAAGTTTTCGCCCACTTCCCCCTGTAATCCGGTAACGATGGCTGCCGCATAATCACGTACAATCGCCGGATCTTCAGAGTAGCTTTCGTAGGTTCGGCCCCAGCGCACATCGCGCGCCACTGCCACAGTGGGCGCAAATACCCAGTCGATACCGGTTACCATCACTTCGGTGGCGGTAATCTCGGCAATTTGCTCGATCAACGATGGGTTGTTTGCCGCCCCCAGGCCAATATTATGAGGGAAGATTGTGGCGCCCAGCACGTTGTTGTGACCATGAACCGCATCGGTTCCCCACATGGTCGGAATCGCCACACCATCCTGGCTGTCATCAACGGACGCCTGATACATGGATTCAGCAAGTGCTATCCAGTCTTGCGGGGTGGCGTATTTATCATCGTTAGGAAAAGCTCCACCACCGTTCAGGTAAGAACCAAAGCCGTACTCGCGCATGTCTTCAACGGTAATGTCACGAATTTCCGGCTGGATCATCTGCGCAACCTTTTGCTCAACCGTCATCTGCGCCAGTAAGTCGCTGATACGCGCTTCCATTTGTGGGTCTTTAGCAACCGGTAAATCAAGCGCCGGCCAGATAGTCTGAGCCGCCGTCTGTGACTGTTGAGAAGATTCACTATCTCCCGATGTTGGCGAGCAGGCGCCCAATAGCAAAGCCGGAACGGCTGTCATTAGCCAATAATTAGGTTTCAGTTTCATGCCGTCTCCGTATTTGTTTTAGCACGTTGAAAAGGCCGCGGGATATAGCCGCGGAATCCGTAATAAGCAATATACACATAGCTCAATAGGGGAATTACAAATGCCATCTGCACACCGACGAGATCCGCCAAAGCGCCCTGCAATAAAGGCAGGATAGCGCCGCCGACAATCGCCAGACACAAAATACCTGACCCTTGTCCGGTGTTTTGTTTTAATCCCTGTAACGCCAGGCTGAAAATAGTTGGGAACATAATGGAATTACACAGACCTACAAACAGCAGCGACCACATCGCCAGGGCTCCATCTGTCAGTATTGAAACAGCCACTAAGATGACCGCCGAGATGGCATTAAAACGCAACACTTTATTACCGGCGAACTTTTGCATCACAGCCGCACCAATAAAGCGCCCCACCATGGCACCACCGAAGTACCAGGAAATGTAATGGGATGCCTGTGCTGTTGTCATACCGCCAATTTCCGGCATCGACAGATAGATGGCTAGAAAGCTGCCAATACCTACCTCGGCGCCGACATAAACAAAGATACCTAAAGCACCCAAGACCAGATGTTTTTGTCCCCAGGCACCGCCTTCGGTCGGCAATGGCGCGGTGCTGTCAACTTTACCCATATCCGGCAGTTTCAGCTTTAAAAATACCAGAGCCATGATCACCAGGGTCGCGGCCAGAATAAAATAAGGTGTCGACACCGTATCTTTTGCAACACCCGACGCCTCAGGATCGGCCACCCCGCCGAAAATCAGCCAGGCACCAAAAAACGGTGCTACCGTGGTACCTAAAGAATTGAAGGCCTGGGTCAACGTCAAGCGGCTGGACGATGTTTCTTCCGGGCCTAATCGGCTGACGTACGGATTTGCCGCAACCTGCAGTATGGTGACGCCCGATGCCAGGACAAACAAAGCCAATAAAAATAATGGATAGACTTCTAACATCGCCGCCGGGTAAAACAACACACAGCCAGCCCCGGCTACCAGTAGACCGGTAATGATGCCCGACTTATAGCCGATTCGGCCAACCATCATGCCTGCTGGCACGGAAACGATAAAATAAGCACCAAAAAAGCAGAACTGAATCAGCATTGACTGGGTATAGTTCAGATCAAACAGCAGGCGCAGGTAAGGTATCAGAATGTCATTGAGACAAGTGATAAAGCCCCAGATAAAAAACAGCGACGTGAGTGCCGTTAAGGCGAAGCGATAATCGGTTTTACCGTTATTATCGCCCCCATGTAACGCTGAGGTTTGCGGTGTAGTCATAAAGTTCCTCTTGCTTTTATTTTTTTGACGATGATGTTAACACCATCTAGTATTATGTAAGCGCTTTCATGTATAGCATACTTGAATTTAATGGCAATCGAAACCTACCATACGAATGGGTTCCCATGAAAAAATTAACAATTCCAGCTGAGTCTTTTTTAGCTTCAAAAGCTTTTATTTTGGGGGTCGCTACCTCCGCCTATCAAATCGAAGGCGATATTAATGGCAGAGAGCGTTGCATCTGGGACACTTTTTGCCGGCAACCCGCAACCATCAAAGACGGCTCTAACGGTGATAATGCCTGTCAACACATTAAGTATTGGCGCCACGACGTTAAACTGATTGCTGATCTGGGAGTCGACGCCTACCGCTTTTCTATTGCCTGGGCTCGTGTGATAAACGCTGATGGCAGCGTTAACTCTGCCGGTCTGCAGTTTTACATCGACTTAGTGGACGAACTCACGCGTTACGGTATTGCTGCCTACGCCACGCTCTACCATTGGGACTTACCTCAGTACCTGGAGGATAAGGGTGGCTGGCTTAACCGCCAGACCGCCTATCATTTTGCTGATTATGCCGAAGTCGTCGGCCGCGCACTCGGTAATAAAGTAGTCAGCTATGCGACCTTGAATGAGCCTTTTTGCAGCGCTTATTTGGGCTACGAGGCCGGTATCCATGCACCCGGTAAGCAAAATCGTCAATACGGCAGACAGGTGGCCCATCATTTATTGCTGGCCCATGGCCTCGCCTTACCCAGATTACGGCAACATGCAGCAAAAGCTCAGCACGGCATTGTGTTAAATTTCAGCCCTTGTTATGCCGAGAGTGATAGCAGCGCCGATGCACGGGCAGCTGAGATGGCTCACCAATATCATAACCTTTGGTATCTGCAGCCATTACTAGACGGCCAGTACCCGGAAATTCTGCAACAATTAGCGCAACACGAGCGCCCGCAAATTGCCGCCGGTGATATGCAAATCATTCAACAGCCTTTAGATTTTCTCGGTGTTAATTATTACACCCGCACGGTTTTTCGCATGAATGCCAGCGGCTGGTTCAGTGACGTGCCTGCCCGCGGCAGCAACCTCACCAGTATGGGATGGGAAGTATTCCCGCAGGGATTAACGGAAATTCTTTCTCAGCTGGACGATTATTTCGACCACCTGCCGCCTGTTTACATCACTGAAAACGGTGCTGCCTATGACGACGCTGTGCACCAGGGTGAAGTGAACGATGAGCGCCGTATCGATTATTTTCAAACTCATTTACTGGCTGTTGACCAGGCACTCAAGGCCGGCGTGGACATTCGCGGTTTCTTTGCCTGGAGCCTGATGGACAACTTTGAATGGGCCGAGGGTTACAGCCAGCGTTTTGGTCTTGTACACGTCAATTATGAAACTCAACAAAGGACGCTGAAAAACAGCGCAAAAGCTTTACAGCAGCTTTGCTTAGCACGACAATCACAGCATCTTGCTGTGGAGGATTTATGATAAGCCGCAAAGAAAAAATTGCTTATGGCTTAGGCGATACCGCCAGTAACATTATCTTTCAGACGGTCATGTTATTCTTGGCTTTTTTTTATACGGATATTTTTGGCATCCCGGCTGCTGCTGTTGGCACCATGTTTTTGGTGGTGCGATTAATTGATGCGGTAACAGACCCACTGATGGGCTGGATAAACGATAAAACACGTTCCCGACATGGGCAGTTTAGGCCTTATTTACTGTGGGTTGCTTTGCCTTTCGCTTTTTTTAGTGTGCTGGCATTTACCACTCCCGACCTGAGTGTCGACGGCAAAATTGTTTACGCCTACCTAACCTATACCTTGCTTATGCTGTCCTATACAGCAATTAATATCCCCTATTCCGCATTGGGTGGTGTGTTAACGCCGAATCCGCTGCAACGTGTCTCAGTACAATCTTACCGCTTTGTGTTTGGTATGTTCGGCGGGCTGATCGTTACCACCTGCACCCTGCCGCTGGTCAAATGGTTTGGCCACGGCAATAATGCGGTCGGTTATCAGTTGACTATGGTGGTGCTCAGTTCGGTCGGCGTGTTGCTGTTTTTGTTGTGTTTTGCGGGTACCAAAGAGCGTATTCGCGCCCCCCGCCAGCAGCACTTATCCTTTCAAAAAGGCTTACAAACTCTCTGGCATAATGAACAATGGCGGCGGCTGTGCATTGCCGCTGCTTTAGTATTAACCGGTATAGCACTGAAAAACACCCTGGCTATCTACTATGTAAAGTACTATTTGTTGCGTGAGGACCTCATCACTTTGTTCATCAGCATTGGCATGGTTGGTAATATTCTGGGCTGTGCGCTGGCGCAATGGGTTTGCCTGCGCTTTGACAAGGTCAATGCCTACATTGCCCTGCAAATTATTGCAGCAATCTGCTGCGTGGCGGCATTCTGGGTCAATCCCGGGCAACTTTTACTGGCTTTTAGTTTATATTTTTTGTGGGGCTTCTTCCTGCAAATGGGCACCCCAATGCTGTGGGCAAAAATAGCCGATGTGGTTGATTACGGTTATTGGAAAACAGGTATTCGGGCGACTGGGCTGGTTTACTCATCGGTTATTTTCTTTATCAAGTTTGGACTGGCCATGGGTGGCGCAATTGGCGGCTGGTGGCTGGCACTTTATAACTATATGCCCGAGCAAGTGCAAACCGAGCACACTCAACAAGGCATACTCGTTGCTTTTACTGTGCTGCCAGCACTGGCGTCACTACTTGTCGCCTGGGTGATGCGCGGTTACACTCTAAAACAATCGCGAGTACAAAAAATCAGTAAAGCGTTGGAGCAATACACCTGACATGGCGACCATATACGAAGTCTCTAAGCTGGCCGGCGTATCCCTGGCTACCGTTTCCCGCGTTATTAATAGCAGTTCTCCGGTACGTGAAGAGACGCGCCTGCGGGTGACCGAGGCAATGGAAAAGCTGGGTTATCATCCCAACTCTGTAGCTCAGTCGCTGGCTTCAAACCGCTCAAATAGTATCGGCATCGTTGTCTCTGAACTTAATGGTCCCTTTTTTGGTACGTTATTAAGTGACATTGAGGCTGAATTTCGACGTGCCGGTAAGCACGTTATTATCGCTGCCGGCCACAGCGACAAAACCCTGGAAAATGACAGTATTACCTTTCTGCAAAGCCGCAGTTGTGACGCGCTCATTCTCCATGTCGAAGCGGTCAGCGATGACTATCTGATCGAACTTGCCAGTAAAGATATCCCCTTCGTTTTATTAAATCGCTTTGTCGAGCCGTTGAGTGATCGTTGCATTACTCTAAACAATCAACACGGCGGTTATCTTGCAACCCGACATTTGCTGCAGCAAGGCCACAGGCGCATTGGTTATATCTCTGGGCCGATGTGGAAACACGATGCCGAGCAGCGCTACGCCGGACACTTAAGAGCCTTAGCTGAATTGGGTATTAATCCCCGCAAAGAATTATTTTATCAAGGGGATTACCATGAGCAAGGTGGTGCTGAGGGATTGCTTGAGTTAATTAAAGCCGACCCGGCTATTACGGCGGTAGTTTGCGCTAATGATGAAATGGCGGCCGGGGCACTTACCGCAACGCGCGAAGCGGGGCTAACGGTTCCTGAGAACATATCCGTGGTCGGCTTTGACAATGTCAACTTCTCGCATTACATGTTTCCCAAGCTGACTACTATTGATTACCCGATTGGTGCTATGGGCCAGATGGCTGCCCGTTGGGTATTAAAAAATGTCTACCAACAGAAGCTGGCAGACATTCAGACGCTGTTCGAGCCACAGCTTATCAGCCGTGACTCAGTTGCTGTTAAGCCACATCAAAGCGATCAGCATCCATCACTTTAACCCAGGCTTTAACAAAGTCTTTAACAAACTTTTCCTGGTTACCGTCCTGCGCATAAACTTCGGCATAAGACCGCAGGATGGAATTGGAACCAAACACCAAATCAATGCGGCTGGCAGTCCACTTAAGCTCGTCCGTTTTGCGGTCGCGAACTTCGTAGTGGTCGCCAACGGTTTTCCAGACATTATCCATGTCCGTCAGGTTGACGAAAAAGTCGTTGCTTAAGGTACCCACCCGGTCCGTAAACACACCGGCTTCAGACTGCCCGTAATTAGCACCCAGTACTCGCATACCACCCACTAATACCGTCATTTCCGGCGCCGTCAGGCCCATCAACTGAGTACGGTCCAGCATCAGCTCTTCGGCTGGTACCTGGTAGTCTTTTTTCAGGTAATTGCGATAACCATCGTGCAGAGGCTCCAGTACATCAAAGCTCTCGGCGTCGGTCATTTCTGCTGTTGCATCACCACGACCCGGGGTAAACGGCACATTAATAGCCACACCGGCATCACGGGCGGCTTTTTCAACGGCAGCACTGCCGCCCAGAACAATCAGGTCAGCCATACTGACTTGCTTGTCCAGGCTCGATTGAACCTGCTCGAGCTTGGTTAATACCTTGTCCAGCTTTTCAGGCTCGTTAGCGTGCCAGTTCTTGTGTGGCTGCAGGCGAATCCGGGCACCGTTTGCACCGCCGCGGTAATCGGAATTGCGGAACGTACGCGCACTGTCCCAGGCTGTTGTGATCAGCTCGTACGAACTTAATCCGCTGTTCAGCAGCTTTTCTTTTAGATCCGCAATTTCAGCTTCGCTTAGCGTGTAATCAACACGGGGTACGGGATCCTGCCAGATCAAATCTTCGTCCGGAACATCCGGCCCTAAATAGCGCGACTTAGGTCCCAAATCCCGGTGCGTCAGTTTAAACCAGGCGCGGGCAAATACGTCGGCTAAATAATCCGGGTTCTTATAAAATTTCTCGGAAATTTTACGATACTCGGGATCTTTAATCATCGCCATATCGGCATCGGTCATGATTGGGTTAAGACGGATTGAGGGGTCTTCGACATCTACCGGCTTATCCTCTTCTTTGATATCAATCGGCTCCCACTGCCAGGCGCCTGCCGGGCTCTTTTTCAGCTCCCACTCATAGCTGAACAACAGATAAAAATAGCCGTTATCCCACTGTGTTGGGTTAGTGGTCCAGGCTCCTTCGATACCGCTGCTCATGGTATCCCGGCCTTTCCCTTTGCCGCCACTATTACGCCAGCCTAAGCCTTGCTCGACCACGTCAGCCGCTTCGGGTTCAGGCCCTAAGTTTTCTTCTTTACCATTGCCGTGACATTTTCCAATGGTGTGGCCTCCGGCCGTTAAGGCGACGGTTTCTTCGTCGTTCATTGCCATGCGGGCAAAGGTTTCACGGACATCTTTTGCTGTTTTCAGCGGATCCGGATTACCGTCAACGCCTTCCGGGTTAACGTAAATAAGGCCCATTTGCACGGCTGCCAGCGGGTTTTCCAGCGATTCGCGCTGCTCATCCGATTGGTAGCGATTTTTGGTTTCGGCTAGCCATTCTTTTTCGCTGCCCCAGTAAATGTCTTCTTCAGGGTGCCAGATATCTTCGCGACCGCCACCAAAGCCAAAGGACTTAAGCCCCATCGACTCGTAGGCCATGGTTCCGGCCAAAATAAATAAGTCGGCCCAGGACAGTTTGCTGCCGTACTTTTTCTTAATTGGCCACAACAGGCGTCGTGCTTTATCCAGGCTGACGTTATCGGGCCAGCTGTTCAGTGGCGCAAAACGCTGATTACCGGTACCGCCGCCACCACGACCATCGCTGGTCCGGTAACTGCCGGCCGAGTGCCAGGCCATACGGATCATCAAACCACCATAATGGCCCCAGTCCGCCGGCCACCAATCCTGGCTGTCGGTCATAAAATCTTTAAGATCTTGTTTTAACGCCTCTAAATCAATTTTTTTAAACTCTTCCGCGTAATTAAAATCCTCGTCCATAGGATCCGCTTTACGGTCATGTTGACGGAGAATTTCAAGTTTTAACGAATTCGGCCACCAATGGGTGTTCGATTTGCCTTCGTTAGTCATACCGCCGTGCATGATTGGGCATTTACCTGAACTCATAGATATCCTTCCTGTTGCGTCGCAGCTGCGCGACTTAATTGACTCGCTTATCTTACCTCTATTTATAGCAGACTGAGTTCCATCAAACCAATATATTAAGACAGTCGCTCTAATAGCTTCAGTCGATTAACGACGCTGAGAGAATAACGGCCTGGACGCGGGTAAGAGACGTCTTTTTTGAGCCGCTAACAGATAAACAAAACAACACAGACCAATACCGATGACCAGAGCGCCGACCCATTGGATACGGATAAACTCCAGGCTGAACAACACCGTTAAGCCGATCATCAAGCCACTGTGGAGGGCAAAATAGCGGGGCTTACCAAGCCGGTTTACGGTCAGATCAAGATTATCAGAATACAAACGGATCAATGAATCCAGGGAATTCAAGACAAACACGACACCAACGGCAACCATCATCCGGTTAATCCAGCCTGCCGTATCAACACCTTTGGTGTGAAACAGATACAGCACCGCAAACCAGAGCCCCAGGGACAGCGACGGCCAAATCAGCATGTTGGCAAACAGCGTTATGGTTTTCATATTACCAACAAAGCGGGCCGTAAACTGGCCTATCATGATGCTCCAGGCAAACCACCAGAACAGGTAGAAGGCGTGATAATCATTAATCGGCAGAATAAAGCGCTGCAAATGCGTAAAGTAGTCTGTTAACAACGGCAGCGTATTAAAATAATCCGCCGCAGCGACATTAGGCTGATTAACAATGTAGACACCCAGACCAATGATCAATACGAAAAACAAGCCACCGGATGACACGCTTAACACTTTAACGTACTTAAGCTCGGTGCTTGAGTACACAGCCGCACAGATGGTGAGCACGACCAGTGCAGCAAAAAGCCAGGGAAACCCGGATACTGGCGCCAATGAGGGTAAATACCAGCTTAAATTGGCAAACAACAAATGCGCGGTAAACGCACAGGTGCCGATAATAACCAGGTTATTGATCCACTTTACCCAGGTGATTTCGAAAAATTTTAATTTCGGTTCCAGCGCACAAAAGTAAAAACAGGTAACGAAATAAATGGCCCAGACCATGAAGCCCCAAAAACCAAATTCAATGGCCAGCGGATTGGCAAAGGCGTATTCCTGATTGGCCTCGATATTTTCATAAACCGGAAACTCAGTCAGCGGAAACATGATCAGGCCGACATCCAGCCCTGAGGTGAACAAGATAGCGACGAACACCAGCGTTGATACCGGTATTTTACCCGTCAGGGGTAAACGCCCCCAGCGCAGCAGGATCAAGCCCACCATCACCATAAAGAAAACCATTCCGATACCAACTAGGGTGAGCATCATAGGTTGTTCCCGCTGGCACGTTGTGGTGATTGCTGTCGTTGCCGCTGTTGCCACTGTGCATCGGTAACCACATCGACGTCTGCCGGGGCCAGCATCTCGGCCTCTTTAATGAGATCCGCAGCCCGTTCGGCGACCATAATGGTGGGCGCATTTAAGTTGCCGTTAGGAATGGTCGGAAATACCGACGAATCAACAACCCGCAAACCTTGCAAACCGCGTACCCGAGTCTGTCCGTCAATCACAGCCATGGGATCATCTACTGCACCCATTCGGCAGGTTCCACAGGGATGATAGGCACTTTCTACCGCGTCCCGCACAAAGGCATCTATCTGCTCGTCAGTCTGAACCCCTTCGCCGGGCTGAATTTCAGCCCCCCGGTACTCATCCATGGCCGGTTGGTCAATGATTTCGCGGGATAATCTGACGCAAGCTCTGAAGGCTTCGATATCTTCCTGTTCCTGCAAATAGTTGAATTGTATTTTCGGCGGGGTTTTCGGATCGTCAGACTGTACCCGAACCCAACCCCGACTCTTCGGTTTGTTGTGGCCAATGTGCAACTGAAATCCGTGCCCTGAAAACGCACTGCGGCCGTCATAGCGCATAGCTGCCGGTAAGAAATGATATTGCAAATCCGGCCACTCGATACCCTTTTTGGAGCGGATGAAACCGCATGACTCAAAGTGATTGGTAGCGCCCAAACCGCTTTTGCATACAATCCAACGCACGCCGATAGCCAGCTTACTGAGCGGACCCAACTTGCTGTTTAAGCTGAGCGGCTGTTTACAGCGGTATTGAAAATAAAACTCCAGGTGGTCCTGCAGATTTTCGCCAACCCCCGGTAATTCGTGCTGCAACGGAATACGCGCAGCCTGCAGTACCGATTTCGAGCCAATGCCCGACAGCTGCAGTATATGAGGCGAGCCGATGGAACCGGCACTGAGAATAACTTCTTTTCGAGTTTTCACGGTTTCGGTCTGGCGGCCGTTAATCAGCACCACACCCACCGCCCGTTTACCCTCTAACAGTACGCGTTTTACCTGCACACCGGTACGAATGGTCAGATTACTGCGCTGCATAGCGGGCTTTAAATAGGCGTTAGCAGTTGACCAGCGACGGCCATTTTTTACCGTCATGTGCATCGCCCCAAAGCCTTCCTGCTGAGCGCCGTTGTAATCATCTGTATGCCAGTAACCGGCTTCTTGACCGGCTTCAACAAAGGCATTATACAGTGGATTTTGCATGTTATTGCCGTTGTTCACCGCCAGTGGCCCGCCTTCAGCACGGTAGTCGTCACCGCCAAATGCCCAGTCGTCAGCTTTTTTAAAATATGGCAAACAATGCGGGTAGTCCCAGCCTTCAGCACCCTGCTGCGCCCATTCATCAAAGTCACGCGCGTGGCCCCGTACATACACCATGCCATTAATCGACGATGAGCCACCCAGCACCTTGCCTCGCGGGCAATGCATGCGGCGTTCATTCAGATACGGCTCTGGCTCGGTGTGAAACTGCCAGGCGTACTTTTTGGTGTTCATTGGAATGGACAAGGCTGTTGGCATCTGGATAAAAATACTTTTATCCGAGCCGCCGGTTTCCAACAGCAACACCTGGCAGCCTGGGTCTTCGCTCAAACGGTTGGCCAGCACGCAACCGGCCGAGCCGGCGCCAACAATGATGTAATCATAGGCCGTTGCAGTCATTAAAAGGGCCCTTCTAATGTGTCCATACCCACATAAACTGATTTAGTCTGAGTGTACGACTTCAGGGTTTCGACACCATTTTCACGACCGATCCCGGATTCTTTATAACCGCCTACCGGCATTTCGGCCGGCGAATTGCCCCACGCATTAATCCAGCAAATACCAGCCTGTAACTGACCAATAACGCGGTGAGCACGACGAAGGTTTTGCGTGAAAATCCCCGCAGCCAGGCCGTAGCGGGTGTCATTAGCCCGTTTAATGACTTCGGCTTCGTCGCTAAAGGTCATCACTGACATCACCGGCCCAAAAATCTCTTCCTGCACGATACTCATTTCATCGGTGCAATCAGTAAAAATGGTCGGTTCAACAAAATAGCCGTTTTCAAAACCTTGAGGTTTAACCTGTTTACCGCCAAACGCCAGGGTAGCTCCTTCATTAATACCCTGTTGGATATAACCCATCACCGTCTTAAGGTGCGGACCTGAGATCAATGCGCCTAAATTTGTCTCTGGCTGCATCGGATCGCCCAGCACCACATTTTTCTTGGTGCGTTCCAGCAGGCGCTGCATAAACTGCTGATAGACCGACTGATGAACATAAACTCGGGTTCCGTTGGTACAGACTTCGCCCTGGGTATAAAAATTGCCCAGCATGGCACCGGTCACCGCTTCGTCGATATCGGCGTCATCAAAGACCACCAGCGGTGATTTACCACCCAACTCCATAGTCACCTGCTTTAATGTTCCGGCAGCGGCCGCCATGACTTTTTTACCGGTACCCACTTCGCCGGTTAACGACACTTTGGCAATATCGGCATGTTGCGTCAGGTAGTTACCCACTCTGCCGTCACCATGAACGACATTGAAAACCCCATCGGGTACCCCTGCCGCTGAGAATATCTCGGCCAACAGACTGGCACCACGCGGTGTTTCCTCTGACGGTTTAAAAATCATCACGTTACCAGCCGCCAGTGCCGCCGCAGATTTCCAACAGGCGATTTGCAGTGGATAGTTCCAGGCGCCAATACCAAAGCAGATACCCAGCGGCTCGTGGCGGGTATAGAAAAAGTCATTGCCGATGGGTTGTTGAGCGCCCATCATCGACTGGCTCAAGTTAGCGAAATACTCAACCGAGTCCGCACCGGTCTGCACGTCAACTTCTACCGCTTCCTGCCACGGCTTACCGGTATCAAGTACCTCGGCTCGTGCCAGTTCGTCGTTGCGCTCGCGCAACATTCGCGCCGCTGTTTGTAAAATCCGGGCACGCTCAACTGCCGTCATCGCAGCCCATTGTGCAAAACCTTTGTGGGCGCTCGCAATGGCCTCCTCCAGCAATTCCGTGCTGGCTTCCTGCACCTGATAAAGCGTTGCCCCAGTAGCGGGGTAAACCACGTCAAAAACGTTAGCGTTATCTAGCGGCTGGTATGTTCCATGAATGTAATTTGAAATCACAGAGGTTGACAAGTTGAGCTCCTTAAATCTTACTTTTTACAAAAAATGCCTATTGGCCGGCATGTATGCCATGCTCTGCCAATAGCTTTGTTACAAACGCTTTGCAATAGGCTTGTGCGTCATCAAAGCCACGCTCTTGTTGGCGACTCAATGCGCAGCGCAGCCAAAAACCATCAATCAGTGCAGCCGTTAATTGCGCCGCGTCATGGGCTTCCTTTTTCGGTAACAATTGCCTAAAGCTGTAGCGTAAATTGGTGACAAGTCGCCGTTTATTCACTTCCTGCAAGCGGGATAAATCTTCATCGTGCATCGATTCACCCCAAAAACTCAGCCAGGTTTTAGTGCTGGGTAACGACTGTTGAATGTCGGCAAAGTTTAAATCAACAATTTTCATTAGGCGCAGCACCGGATCGTCCGGTGGCTGCTCAAGTTTCAACCGTGACAGCAAATAACGCACGGTGGCCTGGATTAACGCCCGTTTGCCACCAAAATAATGGCTGATGATGCCCGACGAAAGGCCGGCTCTTTTGGCAATTAGACTGATGGTTGTCGATTTAAGACCGACTTCGGCGACCACATCAATGGTCGCATCAATAAGCTGTTGTCTCCTGACTGGATGCATCCCTACCTTGGGCATGAGTACCTCTACTGGTCATATGGCTCTAAAGTCGATAAACGGAATTTGTGCTGGCTAAAAATTTTGCCATCGACATCTTTGAGCGCTAACGATACTAAGGGATCCTCTTTTTCCCAATCAATTTTTATCGACCCGTAGTTTACATTGGCGGTATATTGTCCAATCCGGTGTTTATTTGGGCTGACCTGCTTCCATTCTTGCGTTAAGCCCGAGCTGGTCACTTCCCAAAGGGGGTAATCTAAGTTTTTATCGTAATAACTGAACTCACCCCAGTGCGTGTCGCCGCTAACTAAAATAACCCCGTTGACTTGGTGTTTTTTGATTAACTTAAATAACCGTTGGCGATCGCCGGGAAAATTAGCCCACGACTCCCAGCCGGTGAAATCAGCCAGCAACTGCAGGCTTGAGCCAATAATTTTAACGCGTGCGGGCTTCTGCAACTCGGCTTCTAACCACTGCCATTGCTTTTCTCCCAACATACTTTTTTGTGAGTCATCGTGTTTAACGTACGGCCCCAAATTATTAGGTGCACGCTGCTGCGCGTACTGTTCGCGAGTTACGTGTTTTAAATCATCACGGTTCCAGCGCAGATCCGGTAAAATAACGTGAATTTTTTGTTCACCTTCGCCATACATCATTGAGGTGTAAATACCGTCCTCGCGCTCGCGACGAGCGGAGTCTTCCGGTACATTCCAGAAATCGAGCATCAGCTGCCGTGATTGTTCCTTTTTCGGATAATCTTTGCCGGCGTCATTTTCTCCAAAGTCGTGATCATCCCAGATGGCCAGAGTGCGGGTATTTGCCACTAACCGCTGAAACCGCTGTTTTGCACCTAATTTTTCATATTTTGCCTGCATTTCCTGCATATTCTCGGTATCACCATAGATATTATCCCCAAGGAATAAAAACACCTGTGGTTCATCCGCTATGATGCTATCGAGAATAGGCATGTCTTTGTCCTGATGAGAACATGAGCCAAAACCAATGTGAGAAATCGTTTCCTGGGCCAGGGTGAGGGGGCTGACAGTCATCAGTGCCGCGGCCAATAAGCTTATTTTACGCATAAGGGTTTCCTTACTTAGAGCGATAAAAAAACGGGAGCCCACTAAGTCGGCTCCCGCTTGCGGGGTCACTTAAAATGTAAACTTAGCATTTAAAGCGGCAACCCGTGGAGCACCGATCCAGCCAGCACCCGGGGCAATCGTGCCAAGGTAGCTTTCATCAAACAGGTTGTTGATGGTAAAGCGAAACTCGACTGATTCAATACCACCGCCGATATCATAAGCTGTTGTACCTAAGTAAAGGTCACTAACAGTGTAGGAATCAGTTTTTGCCGTATTGGCCTGGTTCATATAACGCTCACCAACGTATTTGGTGCTGAAACCAGCAAAATATCCGTTGCTGCTGTAATCAAAGCTAACGGCAACCATGTCGTCGGCACTTGCAATAACGGTATTACCGGCAAAGGCTTTATCGGTGTAAGTTGAATCGTTTTTAGTATACGAAACATAAACACCTAAGCTTTCATTTAGCTGGTAATCCAGTGATGCTTCGATACCATTAGACTCAACACCACCGTCGTTAACATAACCACCGGCTGCGGCTTCTAAAAAGTCGATGCCGTCAACATCTTCGTTACTGATAAAAGTAATGCGGTTATCAAACGTGATATCGTAGTACGTTAAGCTGGCGTTAAGGCCTGGCGACGAATAACGAAGACCCAGGTCAATGTTTTCTGCGGTTTCGGGTTCAACCTGACTCAGGTCAGTATCGTCACGCTCTAATACACCGTCTTTAATGGCGGCAAAGTTTTCTGCGTACCCACCAAAAACTTCCAGACCGCGAACAGCCGGGACTGGCGCTACAAAACCTGCCGACAACAGCACATCAGAATCGGAATTAACGTCTAAGTTGTTACTGCTGTCGAATTGATCTTCTTTCGCCACATCAACATTAAATTGTTTGACGCCCAAACGCAGTTTGGCGAAGCCGGTGTCAATTTCGTTTTCCAGGTAATACATCAAGGTGTCAACCGGGAACTCGCGGCTAAACTGGATCCAGTATGGGTTGTTTTCCCAACGGTCACTGGTTGCTGAGTCAGTCAGTTTGTGCCAGCTACGGTATTCTTCGCGCTGATAATCTTCGTACCAGAAACCACCGCGTAAGGTGTTGGCCATGCCACTTACCGTGGTATCCCAGATAAAGTCGCCGTTAATGCCGTAACGATCTTTGTTGTAATTGGTGTGACGATGAGACGACACAGGTACTGCGCCAGCACCGTAACAATCTGGATCGAAGGTTGCGCCTGCACCGCCGTATGGGAAAGTAATTGAGCTTTCACAACCCGCTTCGGGCTGCAGCGAACGACCTTCGCGGTCGACAAAGTAGATAGAACCAATCGGTGAACCGCCATTAACGGTCGTGCTGCTGTCTAACTCTGAATGAGGGTTACCCTCGCCATCGTCAGTTACATCAACAACATAGTATGGGATCCAATCGCCACGGCCTTCGTTGTGATGGTAATAAGCGTTACCTTTTAATTCCAGGTTACCAATGTTGGTTGTGCCCTTTAAATAACCGAACATGTTTTCACGGTTGGTGACCCAGCCTTTACGATAAGCTTGGTCCTGATAGGGTACGCCAGTCCAGTTAGGGATCAGACCATCCCACTGTTTGTTCGATTCAAACTGTTGTACGCCATAGACACGTTGGTAGGTGTATTCACGCGCGTCATCGTAGGTAAAGTAACCCTCTAAATCGATATCCGCTATCCGGCTGATGATTTTACCGGCAAAGTGGTCACGCGTATTGGTTGCTACTTCGTCCATCCAGTCGGTGTTTTCCTGACTGGAGAAACTGACCCAGGCGTAAGTGTCTTTAGCAATTTCGCCGGTCTCATGGCGAACAAACAGTTTTTGCGCACTGTTTTCGCCTAAGGTTGTGCTGACCACGGTACGCTGTTCAAAACCCGGATTAATGGTTTCAAAATTAATCGTTCCGCCCAGCGCTTCGTGAGAGCGTGATGAAACATCAGAGGTTCCCTGAGAAACCTGCACGGTTGCCAGGTTCTCGGTATCGACATAACGGCTAGCTTTGGTACCGCCACCGTAGTTTGAGTTACCGTTGGCGATGCCATCAATGGTCATACCGATTTGCTGGTGACTCAAGTCAATTTGAAAACCACGCATTGAGATACTGGTTGACCATTCGTCGGATCCAAAGGCGTCGCCTTCGTTGATCAGTACCCCCGGTAAATTGTCAATAACTGACAATGCACTGGTCATTGGGGTTTGCTGCATTTTCATTTCATCAGCAGTGGTATTGTTTGCATACGAAACACTGCGCCCTGTTACCAGGATCTGTTCCATACGTTCTTGTTCTGCTTTTTGTTCTTCGCTGGTTTGCTCTTGGTTATCTTGAGCAAAAGCAGAAGTACTCATTGCTGACAAGACGGAGAGCGCCAGGAGGCTCGGCTTCATTGGTGCGTATAACTTCATTTCTTAAAGTCCTATGGTTCTAGTGTTAGATGCTATCTAAGACTAACGAGTGAATGTTACAGACGTGTGTATGTTAATTGACTGTTCAATTAAAATCAAATTACAGTTTGAAGTCGAACTAATTGGCACCCCATTCGGTCATTTAATCGAGCACTGAGCGCACCGTTCTTTGCCGGTTAATAAGCGCGAAATGCGGCTACGGTGTTGAGCAAAAAACAAATACGCTTTATCGGCAAACCAGCGCATAACCGGCCAGCGCAGTGGTGCGATCATCCAGCCCCTGCCCACGTGTGACCAGGCTGCGTGGGTGACATCCAGGCCATAAATCATCTCGCCATTGTCTAACCTACCATGCAAATAATCCGTCGCATGAGTGACGTCGATTTCCGGAAACCGCTGATTAAAATCGTCCTCGTTAATGTTTTCAAACTGAATGAGCCCCGATTGATCGAGCTGCTTTAAATGCCGCATTTCTTTGACACACAAGGGGCACCCGCCGTCATAAAAGATAATCACATGTTACTCCTGGTTTTAGTTTGTCAGCAGTTAGTACGGTATCTACACAGGCCTGGTTTCATCTATCGCCGGCTATCTATCTTGTCGCTTACTTTAGCGTTACCCTATCGCTATCAGTGATCAAACACTTAACGAGCTTATTGATGAAAACTATCGGAATTATTGGCGGCATGAGCTGGGCATCGACCAGCAGTTACTATCAGCGCCTCAACCAACTGGTCAACGAGCGCCTGGGCGGTCTGCACAGCGCCGAATTAATTTTAGTCAGTGTTGATTTTGCCGGCATTGAACAACAACAACGCGAGGGAGACTGGCAGGGCGCTGGCGAACGACTGGCCCGCGCCGCTCGTCAGCTTGAAGCCGCGGGGGCAGAAGCCATCGTTATTGCCACCAATACCATGCACAAAGTTGCCGAACGGGTCGCAAACGCCGTCGATCTGCCATTAATTCACATCGTTGATGCTGTCGCCAAAACCTTAAAACAGCAGGACATTGATAGCGCGGGCCTGCTCGGCACCCGCTTTACCATGCAGCAGCCCTTTTACACCGAGCGCCTTGAACAGCAGAATATCCATGTCCTGATACCCGATGCACAGGCCTGCGACCGCGTTGACGCCATCATTTTTAACGAGTTATGCCTGGGCCAGTTTGCAGAGCCGGCGCGGCAATATTATCTACAGCTCATTACCGAATTGGCGCAACAAGGGGCTCAGGGCGTTATCCTCGGCTGTACCGAAATTGGTCTGCTGATCGAGCAAAAAGACACCGAGTTACCGCTGTTTGATACCACTGAATTGCACTGTCAGACGATTGTCGACTGGATGCTAAACCAAAGTTAAAGTGCTGCCGTTAGCATGCCGTTGCACGTCGACGCGGCGACTGATGCGCTGCTTTAACTCACTGACGTGCGAAATAATCCCAATGGTGCGGCCACTGGCGCGTAAGTTAGCTAACACGTCAATGGCCAGATCCAGCGCTTCAGCATCGAGACTGCCGAACCCTTCATCGATAAACAACGTGTCCAGCTGGATACCCCCGGCATAATTCTGCACGATGTTAGACAACCCTAACGCTAGCGCTAAAGCAGCCATAAAGCTCTCGCCCCCGGACAAGGTATTGACCTCGCGTCGCATGCCCGTGTAGCTGTCTTCAATTTGTAAATCCAGCCCGCCATGCTGGCGTTTATCGCCAACCGTATCGCTGCGTAACAGGATGTAACGTCCGCCGCTCATTTGCTCCAGTCTCAAGGTCGCTTCGCGCAACACATCGTCCAGCAGCACCGCTAACACAAAACGGTGCAGGCTGATGCGCTGTGGATTATTTCCGGTCAGGCTTTCAGCCAGCTCGCCGATGACTTTGTATTGATGAATTAAGTCTTTTGACCTGGTCTGACGGTTACGATAGCTGCGCAACAAGTCTTGCAGCGCCGTTTGTTGTTTATCCCGTGTCAGCCAGTGCTCCTGAGCTTGCGTCTCAGCCGCTTCGGCGCTTTTAAATTGCTGCTGTATGGCCGCTAAATCGACACGATTCTGGCTACCAATGGTCTGCTTAACCTGCGCCATAACACTTTGATTTTTATGCAGCTGGCGTTGGTGTGTCTGCACCTGTTCCGGCATGGATTCAGCTTGCTGCTCGCTCAGTAGTGCCTGCTGATAGTCAGCCATGCTGGCAAACGGCGAGTCACTGAGCTGTTGCTGCCAGTCCTGCTGACATTGCTGCTGATGCAATACTTCGCGTTGCAGTTCCTGCTGCAGCCCCTGCCGCTGAGTCTGCGCCTGGTAGTGCGCCTGCTGCGCCTGGTTTAATTGTTCTGCAGCCTGTTGCTGTTGTTGCTTTAACTGTTTGATCAGCTGCTCATTGTCATCTTGCAACTGCTTTATTTGGCTGGCCGACTGCTTGCTCAGCTGACCGTCAGGGTCGAGCAGTTCAAGACGCCCCTTTAAACTGGCCAGGCTGCTCTGGTACTCGTTGATTGCACCCTGCAAACGCTCAACCTGCTGTTGGTCGGTGTGTTGCTGTTGCTGCAAATCCGCAAGCTTATGCTGCAGTGCTTCGGCCTGCTGATGTTGTTGCTGTTGTTCGTTTTCCTTTGCCCTGACTGCACTGATGCGGTCATTTAAAACCTGCTCGGGCTGCTCAGCAAGCTCACCCAGTGAGTCAGTCAACGGGGCCGCCTGCTGGCGCAGACTGTCAAGTTGCTGAACAGCACTTTGCAGTACCTGCTCGGCCTGCTGCAGTGCCTCGATAGCCGCAGTCTGTTGCTGTTCTGCTTGTTCTAATTGCTGCTCGCTAACCAGTTGTTCGGTGGTGTAGCCGGCAGCAGGATTGGCATGTTCGAGGCTGCCGCAGACCGGACACGGCTGGCCCGGTTGCAGTTGTTGGGCCAGCAATTGCGCCTGCTGCTGATGCCAGCGCAACCTCAGTTCGCCGGCTTGCGTTTTAGCCTGCTGCAACTGCTGTTGATTTACCGCAACGGGCTGCTGCAGACTATCAACTTGACGCTGCTGCTGATTAATCTGCTCCGTCAGCTGTGTTAATTGCTGCCGTTGTTGCAACTGAGTTTGCAACTGAGACAACTGCAGGGCTGTATTTTGATGCTGCTTGATACGGTCACGCAGCTGCTGCAACTGTTGATCTGTGTTACTGTACTCGCGCTTAAGCTGGGCTAATTTAGCGTTGTATTTGTCCTGTTCAGCCTGTTCTTTCAGGCACTTTTCTCTGGCGCTGTTCTGTTGCTGGCTTAATTCGGTAAATTGCGACAGCTGCTCGGCTTGCTGAGCCAACTGCCGGCGCTTATCCTCGGCGGCCTGCAACTTCTGCTCATGATCGGCCACTTGCTGCTGTTTTTGCTCCGCCTGCTGTAATTGCTCAGCCGCCCGCTCCAGCTGCAGTTGATTTTGCTGCAATTGTTGCTGACGATTGTGTACCGCTTCATCCGCCTGTTTTAAAGCTTGCCGCGCGGGCTGTATTTGTTGAGCCTGTCGGTGGTCAGTCAATTGCGCTGTCAGTGAATCAATCTGCGCTTGTTGTTCTGCCAGCTGGGCTGCTTCGGTTTGCAGTTGCTGCAACTGCGAGAACTGTTTTTCCAGCTGCTCTGCCTGGGTCAGCTCAGTTAATACCTGATTTTTTCGCTGTTGTGCCTGTTGATAGCTTTGCTGCGCCTGTTTTAAGGTCGGTTCCAGCTCGGTCAGGGCCTGTTCAACCTGTTCCGGATGACTAAACCCTTTATCGTTTAACAACGCCTGCAGGCTGGCTTCCAATTGTTTGTACTGTTGATTAATGCGGTTGGCTTTGTCGTTAACGGCTTGCTCAACCTGTTTAAATTGCTCGGTCTGAAATAAGCTCGACAGAATTTTCTCGCGTTGTTCCGATTTAGCCACCAACAGCTGGCGGAATTGCCCCTGGGGCAATATCACAACTTGCCTGAATTGCTCATGACTGAGGCCGATTAACTGTTTGATTAAATCCGTGGTGTCACTGATACGGCCACTGGAAAGCAGCTTAAGCGGCCAGTCACAGGGCTCAGTAGTCGCTGGCGTTTCAGCAATTTCGTACAAGGTAGCCGATGGCTGGCGATCGACCAAACGGTCATCGCCGCGTTTTGCCTGCGTACTTTGCCGCGGAGTCCGGTCGATCCGATAAGTTTTGTCGCCTAACGAAAAAATAAAAAAGACCTCGGTCGCGCAATCAGCGCCAGCATGCTGGCAGCGCATCGACTCGCCACTCCGGTCACCGGTTGTTTTACCGTACAAGGCAAAACAAAGCGCATCCAGCAGCGTTGTTTTGCCTGCCCCGGTCGGCCCGTTAATTAAAAATAACGGGTTATCACCCAACTCACGAAAATTAACCGCCTGCTGTTCGGCAAAGGGACCAAATGCTGACATCGATAAATAAATGGGTTTCATCAGCGGCCCTGCCCGTTTTGTTCACTTTCTTCACTGCGGTTCAAGTCCTGCAATACCTCACTGAGCAAGCCGCGTTGCTCAGTCGACAATCCCTGACCCAGGATATCCTGGTAAAAATCATCGATAACATCCAGCGGCGGGCGCGCCAATTGCTCGCGACTGCGCTCGGCCGGATTATTTTGCCGTTCGTTAGTTACCTTGGTTAAGTCCAGAACGTTCGGATAAACCGTGCGTAATCGAGCCAGAGGGTCCAGTATGGCCTGCTTGTCCGTGAGTTTTATTTGTAAGTAATCCAGTCCGTTAGGGTCCTGCTGCCCGGCTGCTAATAGCTGATCAAATGCCCCTTCCAGAATACGCACATCGCGCAAAGGTACCAGTGGCAGCAACTGGTGAGTGGCTTGTTTTTGCTGCTCAAAGCAAACCAGTGTCACCGATTTTTTTTGCTTCACTTCAGAAAAACTGTACTTAAGCGGTGAGCCACTGTAACGGATTTGTTGCTGTCCTTTGTATTGCGCCTGATGCAAATGCCCAAGGGCCGTATAGGCAAAATCTTTGAACAAATCGGGGCTGACCCGATCGGCACCACCAATACTCAATGGCCGCTCGGAGTCACTCTCACTGGCCCCATCGATAAAACTGTGACTGATCACCACATGCGTGCAGTCCTGCGTGAACTCCCTCGCCATGTAATTTTTGAGCTGTTCGGTCACGTATTCCTGAGCGCTCTGATGATCTGAAACGCTTACACCAAAATGATGGCGCACCTGCTCCGGATCACAGTAAGGAATTCCCCACACCACAACCTCACCAAATTGGGCCTTTAACCGCACGGGTTGAAATAATTGTTCAAACGAAGTAAACAAATGCAAGCCACTGTTTTTCAATAAGTTGGCCGCAAAACCTAACCGATCGGCGCCGTCGTGATTGCCGGATATCATGATCACCGGCACCTTGAGATCCTCCACCAGTGTATTCAGTGTTTTATTCAGCAGATTGACTGCGCTGGCTGGCGGTAAGGCACGGTCATAAATGTCGCCGGCAACAATTACAGCATCCACCTCATACTGTTTGGCATAATCAATAATTTGGTCAAGCACGTAGGCTTGATCTTCAAGTAAGGATCGTTGATTGAA
>JBNJEJ010000028.1:0-29090 GCA_051745735.1 Pseudomonadota bacterium | reverse complement strand
CGAAGGAGCGAGGATGGCGTAACTCAATAATGACTTTATCTGGTCCGCAGTAACGGCAGTTTTTCTCGAGTCCGTCATGGTCTCTCCTCTTAACTCGGATACCTAACATTTGTATATAATGCGCAATATTGCTGAGATAGGTGTGCCACGCATCATTAGCTTCATCCAAACTTACGGGTTCTGCTCGTGGCGGGCAAACAGCCATTTGCACAGATGTTTTTACAGTCTCATTGCGGGCTTCCGTCATTTCCATACTCTTAGGTATATGCATAAACTCCTATCATGTAAAGACGTTTAATTTGTGTACTGTCTGAACATTTGAAGGACAAACTTAGGCCAAAAGTTAATCTCTTCTGTGAGAAGTGGGTGCCCTATATATCAACGTTAAGCTTCCAGGGAAAAGTAACATCTTGCTGACGGGTATTGGACGGCCAAGAATGTCGTATAAATTCCAGCTCATGGCAAATCCTGCTGCTCCAATAATTACGGAGGTGAAAGGCTCATATACTGCGATAGTTGTCATTTTAATGAGAGTGTTGCACCTCGGTTATGAAGATCGGTCAACATGCATGTTTCGGATAACTCCGAAATCACTGTTCGGAATCACCGAAATACGCAGAGCATACTGCGCGCCAGTTTTAATAGCGCAGAATCAGAACCAAGATAAGGAATTTTTTCCCTGAATCCCTTACTCAATGTATGCCCGGCTCTTAACATCCAGAGGTGTCACTATTATTTGTCAGACGCTTTTAATATATTTTCAGCAAAGTAATCCCTCAACAACAGCGCCGGCACTATTGCTGAGCCTTCCTGGTTAGTTAGCCAAATAACCGTGAGATCAAACTCGGGATAATACCAGGCGAAAGCACCATTACCGGCCCCACCGCCAGAATGACCGAGACGGACATCCGCCTTGCCGGGATTCCATATGAGCATTCCATAGCCATAAAAAGTACGTGCATTTTCCGACAGCAGATTCTGGTTATAGGGCGAAATAATCATCTCATACGTTTTCTCTTTCAGTAATGCGCCAGTATGGAGTGCCCTTGAAAATTTGAAAAAATCCTCGACAGTGGAGTACCCGCCTCCGGCAGCGGCCCCTCGAGGTGGGTGAGTATAATAGTTCGTATGGGTTTAACGTCAGAGCATAAGCACTCACTTAGATGGAAGGAGTGATATGGTGGCCTTATCCTTATCTTGGTCACGAATTTTTTTGATTGTTATAAGTGAGGGTGTGCTGCTGCAGTCAATCGTGGATCAGTTTGGCTTTTCTCATGCAAATGGCCTAGTCTTTTTCCAGACCAAGCGCAATGACTTTGGGTTCATGCTGCCCGAAAGCCGCAGTATGCGTCAGTCATCCGAAAATATATAAGAACATGGAGACGACGATGCTACTTCGCCACATAAAAATCATCCTTGTTGTTTTTCTGGCGCTACTTTGCCTGTTCACCGTATTTGGTGGCGCGTTTTTCCAAATGTGGCAAACGGAGATCGGCGCTGCTTCGCTGCAGGGCTCGTTCCAGTACCTCGGCTCTATAGCGCTGGTTACACTGTTTGTCAGCTTGCCGGACGACTGAGATTTTGATATTACAGTAGACTAAGGTAAGAAAAAGCCCTCAGTAAAACGATGAGGGCTTTTAGCTTTATAAGCTGGAACACAATCCAACGGGGGTACTTAATTGGTACCCACAAGAACCTTACCGATTAGCGGTACTCTTCAACACTCGGGCAGGAGCACACCAAATTGCGATCGCCAAAGACATCGTCAATGCGGTTTACTGTCGGCCAGAATTTATCGTAGCTCACTGCTGGCACGGGATAGGCTGCTGTATGGCGGTCATAAGGCCGATCCCATTCAGCGTCAGTCATATCAGCCAGCGTGTGGGGTGCATTAACCAACGGATTATTATCTTTTGGCCAATCACCACGACCGATTTTATCGGCCTCTTGCTTGATGCAAAGCATGGCTTCGATAAAGCGATCCAACTCGGCTTTTGACTCGGATTCGGTGGGTTCAACCATAACCGTACCCGCGACAGGAAAACTCATCGTCGGCGAGTGGAAACCATAATCCTGCAACCGTTTCGCCACGTCAATTTCGGCGATGTCGGCGACTTCTTTTAATGGGCGCAAGTCAATGATGCATTCGTGCGCAACACGGTTGTTACGGCCACGATAAAGAATTTTAAACTCTTTACTTAACTGCTCGGCAACGTAGTTGGCGTTCAAAATGGCCACTTCGGAGGCTTCGCGCAGACCACGGCCGCCCATCATAGCGATGTACATCCACGAAATCGGCAGGATACTGGCGCTACCAAACTGAGCACCTGATACCGCGCCATTGCCCGCTTTTGTGCTGTCGATCGTCACCACACTGTGATTGGGCAGAAAGTCTTTCAGGTGTTCTTTAACACCAATGGGACCCATGCCCGGACCACCGCCACCATGCGGTATGCAGAAGGTCTTGTGCAAGTTCAAATGAGAAACGTCAGAGCCAATGTAGCCCGGCGACGTGACACCGACTTGGGCGTTCATGTTGGCACCGTCCATGTACACCTGACCGCCGTAGCTGTGCACCAGCTCACAGATTTCACGAATGCCCTCTTCGTACACGCCGTGCGTTGATGGGTAAGTCACCATGCTACAGGACAGGTTATCGCCGGCTTCTTCAGCCTTGGCTTTTAGGTCAGCCATGTCGACGTTGCCATGCTGATCGCAATCCACAACCACGACTTTCATGTTCATCATCTGAGCCGAGGCCGGGTTAGTACCGTGAGCGGAGCTTGGGATCAGGCAAATGTTACGGTGCGCATCACCGCGGCTTTCGTGGTATTTCTGAATTGCCAGCAAGCCGGCGTATTCACCCTGCGCACCCGAGTTAGGTTGCATTGATAAGGCATCGTAACCGGTAATATCAATCAACCAGTCGGACAACGTCGATACCAGCTCGGCATATCCCTGCGCCTGATCAACCGGACAGAAGGGGTGCAGTTGACCGAATTCAGGCCAGGTTACCGGTATCATCTCGGCCGTGGCGTTCAGTTTCATGGTGCATGAGCCCAGCGATATCATTGAGTGATTCAGGGCCAGATCTTTATTTTCCAGCTTTTTGATGTACCGCAGCATCTTGGTTTCTGAGTGATACTCGTTAAATACCGGATGCGTCAGATATTCTGATTCACGAACCAGCGCCGTCGGAATCGATTGTACGTCTCCGCTGGCTACCCGGCTGTCGAGTACCTCCAGATCCAGGCCATGGTTATCGCCGAATAAAACGGCAAATAATTGATTAACGTCATCACGGGTTTTTGCTTCGTCCAGACTTACCCCAAACACGCCTTCGCCGTCGTTACGCAAGTTAATGCCGGCCGCCTTAGAACGCGCCAGCATTTCAGTAACATTTTCGGTCATGGTAAAGGTTAAGGTGTCGAACCAATGGCCGTTATCAATTTTGACGCCTTTATCCTGCAGACCAAGGGCAACAATATCCGTCAACCGGTGGATACGGTTGGCGATACGGCGCAGACCTTGTGGTCCGTGATACACCGCATAAAAGGAGGCCATGTTGGCGAGCAGTACCTGAGCGGTACAAATGTTCGAGTTGGCTTTTTCGCGACGGATGTGTTGTTCGCGTGTCTGCATCGCCATTCTTAACGCCGGACGACCCTGGTTGTCTTTTGACACACCAATGATACGCCCCGGCAATGAGCGTTTGAATTTATCACGTGTAGCAAAGAAGGCGGCATGTGGGCCGCCGTAACCCATAGGTACACCAAAGCGCTGGGCGTTACCGAACACCATGTCGGCGCCCATTTCACCCGGTGACTTAAGCATCAGCAGGCTCATCAGATCAGAGGCGACCGCGACAATGGCTTTGTTACCCTGCAGTTCGCCGATCAGCTGCTCGATGTTATGCAATTCTCCGGTTTTATCGGGATACTGCAGTAACGCGCCAAAGACATCGTGCTCGGACGCTTCGCGCGCTGGGCCGACAATGATATCGAAACCAAAGTATTCGGCACGGGTCTTAACCACATCAATGGTCTGCGGGTAAACATTATCGGCAACATAAAAGGCATTGGCTTTTTTGTTCTTCGACACGCGTTTTGCCATTGCCATGGCTTCTGCCGCGGCAGTGGCTTCGTCCAGCAATGAGGCACTGGCCAGGTTAAGACCCGTTAAATCCATGGTCATTTGTTGGAAGTTAAGCAGTGCTTCTAAACGGCCTTGGGCAATTTCTGGCTGATAGGGGGTATAAGCTGTGTACCAACCGGGGTTTTCCAGTACGTTACGCAAAACCACATTTGGAGTTACCGTGTCGTAATAACCCATACCAATGTAAGACGTAAAAATTTGATTCTTTTTCGCAATAGTCTTCAGCTTAGCCAGCGCTTCACCTTCAGTCTGCGGTTCACCGACCTGTAAAAAGGGCTCAAGCAAAATCGACCCCGGCACGGTATCTTCGGTCAGTGCTTCTAACGAGTCGGCACCTAACACCTCAAGCATCGCTTTTTGCTCGTCAGCGCTTGGGCCAATATGGCGGCCAATGAATTCATCGTGATGTTCTAATTGCGTTAAAGTAGTACTGGTCATTTACCTCAGCCTCGTACAAAAAAGAAAATTTTCTCAACGGAAAAACGACGAACCCCGGCTAAAAGTTCCGGGGTTCGCGACATTCCGTGTCTGCTATGGGTTCATGCGATCAAACACTTAGTCTTCATCAATGGACGCTTCGTACGCCTCGGCATCCAGCAGGTTTTGCAATTCGCTGCTGTCGTCTGCTTTGATTTTGAACAACCAGCCGTCGCCAAACGGGTCGTTATTCACGGTTTCTGGTGAATCTTCCAAATCTTCGTTGACCGCTATCACTTCACCACTGATCGGGGCGTAAATATCCGACGCCGCTTTTACGGATTCGGCTACGGCAATATCGTCGCCGGTGTCGGCCTGGTCACCCACATCGGGCAATTCGACGAAAACCATATCGCCCAATAGGTCTTGCGCGTGCTCAGTAATCCCGATGGTGAAAGTGCCATCGCCTTCATCACGAACCCACTCGTGGGTGGATGCATATTTCAGATCGGCTGGAATGTTGCTCATAATAAGTCCCTGTAGTTCAATTCGACGTGTTTAATATCAGAAAGCCTATAAAACAGATTGGCCGTTTCGCACGAACCCCGGCTTAACGACTTTGACCGGCACTTGCTTCTTACGCATTTCTACCTCAGCTGTATCACTTACCGTTGCCGGTAAACGCGCCATAGCGACAGAAAACCCAAGTGTAGGCGAGAATGTACCAGAAGTTATAATACCTTCGCCACCTTCAACGGTCACTTTTTGACCATGGCGGAGCACTCCTTTATCTTCCAGTACCAGACCCACGAGCTTATCATGGCCTTCAGATTTTAGGGTTTCTAACGCTTTACGACCAATAAAGTCGCGGTCTTCGGGTTGCAGCGCGACGCTCCAGCCCATGTTGGCTTCCAGCGGCGTAATGCTCTCGTCCATATCCTGGCCGTATAAGTTCATACCGGCTTCTAAACGCAGCGTGTCCCGTGCACCCAGGCCACAGGGCGCAACGCCGGCTTTTAACAGGGCATCCCACAGCTGTACGAGCTGTTCGGCAGGAACCACAATTTCATAGCCTTTCTCGCCCGTATAGCCCGTTGTGGCAATAAAATAATCACCCACCTGCTTACCGACAAAAGGTTTCATACCGTCAATTTCAGCGAATTGTTGAGCTTGCAAGACAGCCTGAATTTTATCTGCTGCGTTAGGGCCCTGCAGGGCCAGCATGCCCATATCATCGCGTTCTTTAACCGTAACCTCAAAATCTGCTGCGACTTTTTCAATCCAGGCCAGATCCCGATCCCGGGTTGCCGAGTTTACCACCATACGGTAAGAGGTTTCGGTAAAGTAATAAACAATCAGGTCGTCAATAACACCGCCGTTTTCATTCAACATACTGGTGTATTGCGCTTTACCCGGCGTTTTAAGCTTAGCAACATCATTTGCCAGCAGATAACGCAAAAAGGCCTGCGCCTGCGGTCCTTCAACATCAACAATGGTCATGTGGGAAACGTCAAAAACACCGCAGTCGCGACGCACTGCGTGGTGCTCTTCAATCTGCGAGCCGTAATTTAATGGCATATCCCAGCCATGGAAATCGACCATCTTCGCGCCAGCTTTTACATGTGCATCGTACAAAGGTGTTTTGCTACCCATAACGCCTTCCTTATTTATGCTTTAATATTTGGCGCAAATTATAGGCTTGAATGGCTTAAGTTTAAAATCAATAATGCTTATACTAGCATTTAACTTTTAAATACTATTGAATACTTTTATAAGGGGTTTCAATGAAACACTTATCACTGGAGGCCTTACGAAGCTTTACCGCCGTTATCGAATTGGGCAGCATGACGGCGGCAGGCGAGCGCATGGGCCGTTCGCAACCGGCGATAAGTCTGCAGTTGAAAAAATTAGAGCAGCAAATTGGTGTTCAGCTGTTAACCCGACATGGTGCAGGCTTTGCTTTGACCCCCGATGGTGAGGTGCTGTTTGAATACGCCCAGCGGTTACTGGCGCTTAACGATCAAGCCTGGGCTCAGTTTGAGCCACAGCAGGTCAGTGGTAAAGTGCGGCTGGGCATCACCAGTGAATTCGCTTCCAGCTTATTGCCTAACGTTTTAGGTCAATTCGCGCAAGTCTACCCACAAGTTACGCTGCAGGTTACCTCGGGGCTTAGTAAAGACTTACTCACCGGCTTGGGCCAGCAATTTGATCTGATTTTAGCCTTACGTGAACAACACAACAAAAGTGACATTTTAATTCAGCGGGAAGAGCTGGTGTGGGTGGGTTCAACCGCGTTACTGGAGCAATCCCGATTACCGCTGGTGGTCGCCCCGGAGGGCTGTATTTATCGTCGCCGTGCGGAGCAGTCGCTGCAACGCAGTCATCGGCCCTATCGGATTACTTACACCAACACCGATTTTTCCGGTCTGACAGCCGCTTTAACCAGCGGCCTGGGGATTACCGTTTTAGCCCAGACGACGGTGCCTGATGACCTGACAGTTATTGACAGCGTTTCCGCTAATAAGCGCCTGCCACCGCCGGGCCGTGTTAACGTTATCATGCGCTTGGCGGGTGGCGCTTCCAGTGCAACGTCACAGCTGGCCGACTATCTCAAAGCGCGCATTTAGGGCTAATTTATCAGCCTAATTACTTACCCAGTGCAATTTGCGCCAGCTGCCGTTTGACCGGCGCCAGCTTATTGGGTAATGCAAAGGCCAGGGCGCGTGCTCCTTTAAGTAACGGATTGGCGGAACCAAAGCCGCGTTTAAAGGCCTCCATAGCCGCTATCATAACCTGTGTTTGCGCCTTTCGCTGGCGTTGATAGGCGCCCAGACGGCGGTGTAATGAGGGCAACGACTTTAAGTCGACATCGGCTAACTGATCAACCAACCCGTCGACATCAGCAAAACCTAAATTCGCCCCCTGCCCTGCCAGCGGATGAATGGTATGAGCTGCATCACCGATTAATACCACCCGTTGCTGATACCACTGCCGCGCGTATTGCATGCGCAGCGGAAAGGCTTTGATCTCTGACACACATTCACAGGCACCGAGAATGCGCCCGGATTCAGCAGCCACACGCTGCGCCAGCCGCTCGCCGCCCTGCAATAACAGGTCTTCTGCAAAGGCCTGGTCAGCTGACCATACAATTGACACCGTGTGCGCATCGGCCGTGGGCAACAAAGCCAGTGGCCCGGTGGGCAAAAAAACCTGTCGGGCAATGCCCTGGTGAGGGAGTTCCGTAACCAGATTGGCGACAATACCCTGTTGCTGGTAATCCCAGAAGGTGATCGGCAATTCGGTTCGTTGCCTAACCAGTGATTGTCCCCCATCGGCCCCCACCAGCAGGTCGGCCTGCAACAAACCATCCGCTAACTGCAACTCGACAGCCTGGTCATCGTCGCCGGCTTCCAGCAGTTGCCAGTCGTCAACTTGCTGAATACTGACGCCCAGTTGTTCAGCCCGTTGCCACAAAAAATGTTCAACCACGTTGTTTTCAGCAATAACGCCCAAGTTTTCGGCATCAACGTCCTGCGCGCTGAATTCTATCCGCGCCGGGCTGTCTTTGTCCCACACCTGCATGGCGCGGTACGGCCCGCTGCGATGCTCGCTGATCGGTTGCCATACGTCACACTGGTCCAGCACAGACCGGCTGCGGGCGTTAAGTGCACTGACACGTAGCGCTAATTGTTCGGTCAACTGGGGCTGCGAATGTCGTTCCAGCACCACCACCCGGCGCTTTTGTTTTGCTAACAGGATGGCCAGGGTTAGCCCGATCATGCCGGCACCAATGATGACGACATCCGCCTGTTGTCTCTGCAGTCGGCTCATAACTCACCCCCGGCGAATTTCATGCCCATGGTTAACCGGGCGAACTGTGATTTAACCGGCCCACTGTGTTGCAGGCCCATCAACGCGAGGTTTCGCGGCGCTATCATCACCGGGTAGCGATTCGAAAAACCGCGAACCAATAAGTCCGTTAAACTGATGATCGCTCGGTAATCCTTGTCGCGCTGCTGCTGGTAGGCCGACAAGCCTTTAAAGGCCCCCGGGTCAGTAGCCGTTTTTAACACCGCGGCCAATGCTTCGACATCTCGCAAGCCTAAGTTAAAGCCTTGTCCGGCAATCGGATGCAATGCGTGTGAGGCGTTACCAATAATGACACTGCGATGGTGGATATTACGCGTTGCACGGCGCAACTTAAGCGGATAAAAGACCCGTTCAGATACTGCCGTCATAACACCTGCACGATAGCCGAAAGCCTTTTGGCAAGCCTGCAGGAAATAGTCAGCGTGCCAGTTTTTTGCGTCCTCTGCTTGCTGGCCGTTAAAGGTCCACACCAGTGACGCCTGTTGATTGGCCATCGGCAATAACGCGACAGGGCCATGCTCGGTAAAACGTTCGTAGGCCCAGCCCTGTAATGACCGGTCCAGTGTTAGCGTGGCGGTGCAACCGATCTGGTCATAGTCTTCGGTGGTGCTGGGTAAGCGCAATGACTCGCGTACCAACGAATTCTGCCCATCGGCACCGACCAGCAACTGCGCCTTAATCTGGGTATCGTCTGCGGTAGTGACCGTAACCGAGTTCACTGCCTGTTCAATGTGTTGCACGCGCTGGCTGTTTAGCCAGCTTATGTTGGATTGTAGCTGGCAGCGCCGGTACAAGTTGTCTACCAGTTGAGCCGCTGGCACCACAAGCCCCAGTGCATCAACATTTTCGTTACTTGCATGCAACTCAGCTGCGCCTAAGTAGCCGCGATCGCTGATATGAATGTGCTCGATTGGCGTCTGCTGACTTTGGCCGTTAAGCACACCCATGGCCTGCAATCGTTTAACGGACGCCGCCGCAAGCGCAATAATACGTTGATCAGCCGGAGGCCCCTCGGCGCGCGGTTCAATGACGACAATCGACCAGTCCGGGTGTTGTTCTGCGAGCATCAGCGCTGTTAACGCACCAACCAGCCCACCGCCGGCAATTACAACTTTTGCATCCACGCTTCTATCTCTTCGGTCGTTTTCGGAACCGACTCTGTCATATTTTCAAAGCCGTCCGCGGTGATAATTAAGTCATCTTCGATACGAATACCCATGCCGCGCCAGCGCTCGTCGGCGCCGGAGTCCGGCGCGATGTAGATACCGGGTTCAACGGTGATTACCATGCCGGGCTGCAGTTTAAGTGGTTCATTCTGGGTGTCTTTATAACGCCCTACGTCATGGACATCCAGACCTAACCAATGACTCAAGCCGTGAATAAAATATTTTTTCCACTGTTGCTGCTCAAAATTCTCGTCCGCATCGCCGGTTAAAATCTCTAACTCGGTCAGGCCATCGTTAATAACCCGGGCAGCTGCTGCCGTTGCGGTCACTAAATCCGACCCCGGCTTAATCTCTTCAAACGCTGCCAGCTGAGCTTTCAGGACCAGATCATAAAGCAGCTTTTGTTCGTCCGAAAACTTACCGTTAACCGGAAAAGTGCGGGTGATATCCGCTGCATAGCCCTGATACTCGGCTCCTGCGTCCACCAACACCAGATCGCCGTCGTGCAGCTGATCACGGTTGTCCGTATAATGCAGTACGCAGGCATTAGAGCCACCGCCGCAAATCATCCCGTAAGCCGGGTATAAAGCGCCATTGACGGCGAATTCGTGGTGCAGCTCGGCGCCCAGCTGGTACTCGTAAACACCCGGCTGCACGTATTTCATGATTCGCTTAAACGCACCACAACTGATGCGCGCTGCCTCGCGCATAACACTCAGTTCGTGGGCTGACTTTCGCTGCCGCATCTGGTCAATCATCGGCCGCAAATCATCTATTCGATGGGGGACCTTATTGCCACGCTTTTCCGTTTCCCGCAAATAGGCCATAGCCTGGTGCACCTGGTGTTCAAGGCTTTCGTTTTCGCCGAGAATCAAAAACACACTCTCTGCGCCATTTAATATTTCCGCTAAGCGCTCGTCCAGCTGCTCTATGTCGTAGCCTACGTCTATACCCAGAGCATTAGGCGCGTTGAGATAGCCCAGTCGCAATCCATGCCAGACCTCCGCGTCAGGATCTTTATTCTGGCAAAACAGAACACTGCCCGGCTGTTCCTGCAATGTGCTGAGCACTAATACCGCATCCGGCTCGTTAAAACCGGTTAAATAATGAAAATAACTATTTTGCCTGAATGGATACTCGGTATCGTTGCTGCGGGTCAATTCATCGCTTGCAGCGACCAACGTCACGACATTATCCGGCAATTGCTGGATAACGCGCTGTCGGCGTTGTAAAAATTCATCCTGCGGTATTACGGGCTGCATGGTTTAGTCCTTTAGTGCAAGGTTTGATTATTCTCAGAAGGTTGCGGCTGATGCCGACCAAGTTCCGAAAAGCACATCATTGCAGAAACGCGCAAATACTCGGCTATTTCAAAGTAGGCTTTTTCTGCATCGTTCCCTTCTTCAACGTCAAATTCCAGTTTTGCGATCTCTACCATGTCATCCAGGGCTTCACGTAAATCGCCCGAGGCACTGGCAACATTTGCCTGGTTGACACCAAAACCCACCAGAAACGACTGTACCCAGCCGGCTAAAGCCTGCAACCGATCCGCCAGCGGCGCTTGGTCTTCCGGCAATAACGGCTGGTAATCCATGTCGGAGTTACCCAGCGAGCCTTGAATTTGTTCTGCCTGCTGTTGAATCAACTGCTTGAGTTCGGCCGGCATCGGGTTGCCATCGTAGGCCAGGTCGGTCATTAAGGTTAGTAGCTCATCACTGTCTGCCGGGGTGCCGGTGGCGATGAGACCCGTCAGCATGCCCTGCACTTCGGCAGCCGAAGGTGTCATGTCGTAACGGGCGAACATTTCCGCAAGGCGGTCGTAATTAAAACGTGTTGGCATGATAAAAAATCCTTGAAATTACTTAATAACATCCTAACACTGGCCTTTATAATTCGCTAGCTGACAAGCGTATGCGGGTCGTGTCATAATAGTCACGTCAGACACGCACAACAGTGATTAACTTTAAGCAGGGAGTCTGCATCATGGCTGGTCGTACAATGGACATTACGTTACTGGACAGAAACTACCGGGTAAATTGTCCGGTCGGTCAGGAAAGTGCGTTGCAACAGGCCGCCGATACGCTCGATCAACGCTTGCGTGATACCAAGGAGCGTACTAAGTTAACCAATGTTGAGCAGATTGCTGTAATGACAGCTCTGAACCTGTCCCATGAGTGGATTCAGGATCAAAACGACCAGGCGGCACGTACCGCGAAACTGGAAGAAAAGATCCAATTGTTGCAAGCAACCATAGAACAGGCGATGAGTGAGCAGCGTTCACAACGCGGTTCGCGCTGACAGTAAGATAATAGTTTTATACCGCTTTTGCGGTTTCCTGGGGCGTACGAAAGTAGGCGAATGTCCCTGAGCCGATGCTTTTAGAACAGGGGACCACTGGCCCGTCATGAGCAAGCCCGGCATGTACCGGGAAGCCTACGACGGATACCAATTGCTCCCCGCCTTGGACCAATGGGTTCAAGGGCCAACGCCGTAAACGGCGCCGCCGGGAAACCACCCTATTGTGTTGCTTTTTCTGCAGCCACAATAGTTTTTACATCTTCTAACAACTGCTGTGCATCGTAAACAATGCCATCTTTTATGGTGTACTTAACGCCGTTGGTGCGCATCGGCTGATTGTTATCGTTGAGCTTAAAGTGACCCGTGCCATACAGCACCTTAAAGTTTGCCAGGGGATTTTCTTTTACGATAACCAAATCCGCTTTTTTGCCCAGTGCAATACTGCCAATTTGATCGTCCAGCTGCAGTGCTTCGGCACCTGCCACGGTCGCAGCATGAATAACTTCCAGTGCGTTTAGCCCGGCCTCACGTAATAGCTCCAGTTCGCGGATGTAACTGAAGCCATAAATTTTATAGATATAGCCAGCATCTGAGCCAACCGTTATACGGCCGCCGTTAGCGTGGTAGTCTTTTAAAAACGTCATCCACTTCTGGTAGTTGTTTTTCCAGGCAATTTCATTATCGGTTGTCCAGTCAAACCAATACGAACCGTGAGCATAGCGACTGGGTTCAAAAAAGTCCCATAGCCGCGGCAGCGTGTACTCGTCGTGCCAGACAGCCTGTCGTTGCCGCATCAGGTCGCGTGAAGCTTCGTAAATCGTTAACGTAGGGTTGATGGTAAAATCCAGTTCGATGAGCTCATCGCGCACCGCGTTCCATTTATCCGATCCCTTATCCGCTGACTGTTGCCACAACCGCCCGGCTTCCTCAAACCGATGCTGCTCGTTATTGTAATTGTAATCTGCCGGATAATCCTGAATGCGCTTGTCTTCGAACAAGGCCTCCGGCAAACCATACCAGTGTTCCATCGAGGTTAAACCTAAACGCGCCGAATCCAGTGCATTCATCGACATGACGTTAAGCTGGGCATGATGCATCATGGTGCCTAAGCCCTGTTTATTGGCTTCGTCCAGTGCCGCTTCCATGACTTTACGTGATGCGCCGAAAAACTTAATCCCTTGAGCGCCCTGTTGCTTGATGTACCTGACCCATTCACGGGCTTGCTCAGTACCGTAAATGGGTTCGTCCCAACCTTGCCCAAAACTCACGTAAGCAATAATACGGGGGGCTGCAATGTCATTGTCTGCGCCCTTTTGCTGGTGCCATTTAACCCAATCCAAACCGTTAAAACTGCCGGGTTCACGAATCGTGGTGATGCCATGGCCCAGCCACAGTTTGAACACGTACTCAGCGGGGATCCCCTCGGCTGAACCACCAATATGGGCATGCATATCAATAAAACCGGGCATCACATAGTGGCCCGCCACATCGATTTCTTTATCCCCTTCATTTGCCTGTGGCCGACGCGAATTTATAATCGGAACGCCTGGATTACCGACGCTGACAATCTGCGTTATGCGGTCATTTTCGATGACGATATCAACCGGCCCCTGGGGCGGTGCTCCTTCGCCTGTAATCACCGTACCACCGCGCAAAATCAACCGCTGATAAGGGCCTTCGCCACGGTCAAGTCGTTCGGGAGCTTTCGGTGGTGCCTGCCAGGCCAGCACCGGTAAGCTAATCAGTGCCACGAGCAGTGCCGCAAGCATCGTGTTTAATCGATTCATCGGGTATCCTTAATGCATTGTTGTTGCTATTTTGACCGTTATCATGAACCGAGACCAACTGAGACGCAAGTTACTACAGACCAGATCACAGCTTTCTGAGGCTAATCGAAAATGCGCCGCTGATCGCGTAGCCGAACGAGTAGCTGCCCTAGTAAGCCAGCAGCCCCGTTCAAATCAGGTCGCTGCGGTGTTTAAAACCTTTGCCGCCGAGCTGAACACTCAGCCCACCATTGAGCGGCTTTGGCAACAGGGCATAAAGACCGTATTACCGGTGTTACACCCTTTTACACCCGGCAATTTATTGTTTCTGCATTATGACCAAAACACACCAATGGTTAACAATCGTTACGGTATTGCGGAGCCACAGTTAAGCTGTCAGCAAGTGGTCCCCCTAAGCCGAATCCGATGGCTGTTTATGCCGTTAGTGGGGTTTGACCTGGCCGGCAATCGCCTCGGCATGGGCGGTGGTTACTATGACCGCACCTTGGCCAGTTGGCGCAGGGGGGCTTTACCACAGCTGCGCCCGGTTGGCCTGGCTTACGACGAGCAACAGCTAACGGCTATCCCGGTAGCCCCGTGGGACGTTGCTATCCCGCAGGTGATCACACCCTCCCGACACTGGCATTTTCTCTGCGAATAGCAATGCATGTTGCTGCCAAAGCCCTTATACTGAGTTAACAAATCGGTACATTCCTGGAGAATTCGTGATGGCAGATAATGATGCAATGAAAAAAGCGGCTGCAGAGGCAGCACTGAGTTACGTCGAAGATAACACCATTGTTGGTGTCGGCACCGGCTCTACCGTTAATTTTTTTATCGATGCGCTGGCTGCCCGAAAAGACGATATTGAAGGAGCCGTGTCAAGTTCTGAGGCTTCAACCGAACGATTGAAAAAACTCGGTATCGAAGTTTTTGATCTCAACGCTGCCGGTCCAGTGCCCATTTATGTCGACGGCGCCGATGAAATTAACGAACACGGCCAAATGATCAAAGGTGGTGGCGGCGCTCTGACCCGGGAAAAAATCGTTGCCGCGGTCGCCGATAAATACATTTGCATTGCTGATAGCAGCAAACAGGTCGGCTTATTAGGAACCTTCCCGTTACCGGTCGAGGTCATTCCCATGGCGCGGTCTTATGTAGCGCGGGAAATTGTCAAACTGGGCGGCGACCCGGTCTGGCGTCAGGGCACCACCACCGACAACGGTAACTGGATTTTAGATGTGCATAACTTGCAGATAATGAAGCCCATAGAGCTGGAGCAGCAGCTGAATAACATCGTCGGAGTGGTAAGCAACGGCCTATTTGCCAACCGTAGCGCCGATGTCGCCCTGCTCGGCAGTGAACAAGGCGTGCAAAAGCACGAGTTTTAAATCACCACAAAAGTTTTCAACATGACGCAGTATAAAAAGTCTCTACCGAAAAGCAAAATTAACGTATTACTACTGGAAGGTGTGCATCAAAGTGCGGTGCAACTTTTCCAGCGACAAGGTTACAACAACCTGCAAATTGTGACCGGTTCACTGTCCGAAGACGAATTGCTGGAAAAAATAAAAGACGTGCATATTATCGGCATCCGCTCGCGCACTCAGCTGAGTGCTAAAGTGCTGGCAGCTGCGGATAAGCTGATTGCTATTGGCTGTTTTTGTATTGGTACCAATCAGGTGGATTTAACGGCTGCAAAACAAAAAGGCGTGGTGGTATTTAACGCTCCCTTTTCGAATACTCGCAGCGTTGCCGAACTGGTGCTTGCCGAGGCCATCATGTTGCTGCGCGGTATTCCTCAAAAAAATGCCGCCGCTCATCGCGGAGGCTGGCTAAAGTCAGCCAAACAAGCCTTTGAAGCGCGTGGAAAAATACTGGGTATTGTCGGTTATGGTCACATTGGTAGTCAGTTGAGTGTGCTGGCCGAGCAACTGGGTATGCAGGTTTGCTATTACGATATTGAAAATAAACTGCCGTTGGGGAATGCTCAGGCGGCGCACAGTTTTGACGACTTGCTGAGCCAGGCTGATATCGTCACTCTGCATGTGCCCGAAACTGAGCAAACGCGTTATATGATAGGTGCAGCGCAGCTGGCACGCATGAAGCCAGGCAGTTTGTTAATTAACGCCTCCCGTGGCACCGTGGTAGACATCGATGCCCTGGCTGACGCGTTAACCTCCGATCATTTAGGCGGAGCTGCTATCGATGTGTTTCCCCACGAACCGAAAACCAACAGTGACGAATTTGTTTCGCCCTTACAAGGCATCACTAATTGTCTGCTGACCCCTCATGTGGGCGGCTCGACCATGGAAGCTCAGGAAAATATTGGCACTGAGGTGGCCGGTAAGCTGGTCCGTTATTCTGATAACGGGTCGACACTGTCCGCGGTCAATTTTCCTGCGGTAAACCTACCTGCTCATGATACGGCACGCCGCCTGTTGCACATTCATAAAAACCAACCCGGTATGTTGAATGCCATCAATAGTATTTTAAGTGATTATCAGATTAACGTGGCCGGGCAGTATCTGCAGACTGACGAGACCATGGGGTATGTGGTGATGGATCTTGATACGGATAATGGCAGTGAAATTCTGCAGCGGATGAAAACCATACCGGGCACCGTTCGTGCCCGGCAATTATTTTAACCCGTTGCCGTTACGCAGTTGTTCAATCAAGCTTGCCCAGTACGGTGCGTTCCATGCTTTCCGGGGACACATGGCGCACGTCTTTTCCTTTCACGAAAAAGATGATGTATTCGGCAATATTCTGACACCGGTCGCCCATGCGCTCGAGCGAACGGGCCGACCAGAGCACGTCCATGATTTTTGGAATGGAACGCGAATCTTCCATCATGTAAGTCATCAGTTGGCGAGTTAGCGCTTCGTATTGACGATCGGCTTGTTCGTCCTGTTGATGGACATCGTAGGCAGCCTCCAGATCCATCCGCGCAAAGGCATCCAACACTTTGCGCAACATGCTGAGTATGTGCTGCCCGAGGTTTTCCAAACTGACTAACAGTTGCTGCTGATCCTTGTTAAAGCTCTCTTTGGCCACTTTAGCAATGCGCTCGGCTTCATCGCCAATGCGTTCCAGATCGGCAATGGTTTTAATAATCGCAATAACCAAGCGTAAATCGCTGGCTGCTGGCTGGCGTTTGGCAATGATGTGCACGCATTCTTCGTCAATCTGAACTTCCAGCTTGTTGATTTTATGATCACTGGTGAGTACTTTTTCGGCCAATTCGGTATCTGCTGTCTGGATCGCCTGCAGCGCGTCACTGATTTGCTTTTCGACCAAGCCGCCCATACTCAGAACACGGTTACGAACAGCCTCCAGCTCTTCATTAAACCTGCCGGAGATGTGTTTGTTCATGTTTAATTTATCCATTACTGTCTCCCTAACCGTAACGGCCGGTAATGTAATCTTCGGTTTGTTTTTCAGTCGGCGTAGTGAACAAGGTATCGGTGTCAGCATACTCAATCAGCTTACCCATGTACAAAAACGCTGTCTGGTCGGATACGCGTGCGGCCTGCTGCATATTATGGGTAACGATAACCACCGTAAACTTTTTCTTTAGGTCACTGATCAGTTCTTCAATGGTCAGGGTCGAAATCGGGTCTAGTGCCGAGGTCGGTTCATCGAGCAACAGAATTTCAGGCTCAATTGCGATTGAGCGGGCAATGACCAGACGCTGCTGCTGACCACCGGATAAACTAAACGCGCTGGCACTCAGTCGGTCTTTTACTTCGTCCCACAAAGCCGCACCACGCAATGATGTTTCCACCGCTTCATCCAGCATACGACGATTCTTGACGCCCTGTAAGCGTAGCCCATAAACAACGTTCTCATAAATGGACTTAGGAAAGGGATTAGGGCTCTGAAAAACCATGCCAATACGACGCCGTAACGCCGCAACGTCTACGTCTTTGTCATAAATGTTTTTGCCATGCAACTCGATATTGCCGTGGATTTTGCAAATTTCAACTAAGTCATTCATGCGGTTGATGCAGCGTAATAAGGTTGACTTACCACACCCAGATGGGCCGATAAACGCCGTTACACGGTTATTCGGTACGCGCATCGAAATATCTTGCAATGCCTGGTCCTGACCATAGAACAAGTCGAGATTCTTGATGTGTAACGCTGTCTGCTCCTCAGCCAAGTTGGCTAAGTCCAGTTTTTCTGTGTTAGTTGTAGTCGTATTGACCCTAATCATAATTTAAAACCTTCTCGACAATTCAGTCATGCTTAGTCTGCAAGTGAGCGATATTTTTCACGCAAATGATTGCGCACGCCAATGGCCGTTAAATTGAGCCCCACAATCACCGTAATCAATAAAAATGAAGTGGCATAAACCAGCGGCCGTGCCGCTTCCACATTGGGGCTTTGAAAACCAACGTCGTATATATGAAAACCCAAGTGCATGAACTTACGTTCCAAATGAAAGTAAGGGAAATTACCATCAACCGGAAGCATGGGTGCGGATTTAACCACACCAACCAACATCAACGGAGCAACCTCGCCGGCAGCTCGGGCAACGGCTAAAATCAGTCCTGTCATGATCGCTGGTGATGCCATTGGCAAAACAATTCGCCAAATAGTTTCCCACTTGGTGGCTCCCAACGACAGCGAGCCTTCCCGTAAACTGAGCGGGATCCGGGACAGCCCTTCTTCGGTTGAGACAATCACCACCGGCAGGGTCAAAATGGCCAAAGTTACCGCCGACCAGAGCACACCGGGCGTTCCAAAAGTCGGGTTGGGCAAGGCTTCGGGATAAAATACCTGGTCTAAACTGCCACCGACCATGTAGACAAAAAAGCCCAGACCAAACACGCCGTACACAATGGACGGCACCCCGGCCAAATTGATTACGGCGATGCGGATCAGTTTTGTCACCGCGTTTTTGCCCGCATATTCATGCAAATAAACTGCCGCGACAACACCAAACGGCGTAACGATGATGGACATCAGCAACACCATAAACACGGTACCAAAAATGGCCGGAAATACGCCGCCTTCGGTGTTCGCCTCGCGCGGATCGTTACTGACGAAGCCACCGATTTGTTGGAAAAAATGCCCTATTTTAGCCGGCAGCGCCATGTCATTCGGAAAGTTAACATCCAATACCCGATATATCGGCAGGTTAACGTCTTTACCACGAAAATCCTGCACTACAAGGGCGTCACGTTGCGCTTGCTGGCGCAAATCAAACAACTGATCCTCATAAACTTGGTAATCCGCTTCGAGTTGCTGCCGTTGTCGCTGTAATTCGGCGATAGCCTGATCTGTTAATGCATTGTCCAGCTCGAGACGGCGTCGTTCCATGGTCAGTTCATTCAGCGCATAGTTAATGTTGCTGATTTCACCTTCCTGTAGTGCCATCGCCTGCTCGTTTAGTTTAACCGCCCGCTCGACACGCTGGAACATGATGTCGCGAAAGTTACTATCGCCGGCCTGTGCAACCACCTCACCCTGCTCTGTTACAGCCGTGATGCGCCCGTAAAAGTTGCCGTCTTTACTGCGCTCAATCACCGCCAGGTCGGCGGGAGTCTGATCCTCTATGATCAAAGGCTCGAGTACCCAGCTGAAGTCGAGTGGAACGTATTCACGATTACCGATTTTCATTAAATAGCGGGTCACCATCTCAGACTCAATATTACCCAAGTCGACCATTGACTGGGTTAAACGAGTGGTCGGCACCGATTCAGAATCATAAATTTCACCAATCAACTGTGCAGATGAACCGTCCGCTTGTTGCACGGTCATTTCGTGGATCGGCGCTGGCCAGAAGAAGGACAAACCACGCCAGCCAATCATTAGCACCAACCCGATCACTGCAATCAGGCTGATGCTGACCGAGCCAGCTGTCAGCCAAATCCAGGGTTTTCCGGTGTTAAACCACTTTTTCATCGTTAAACCTCGAGCGCGGGTCACATGGAGCTGTATTTGTCGCGCAGGCGTTGGCGAACAAATTCAGCAATGGTGTTAAAGAAAAACGTAAACACGAACAATACGAAAGCAGCCAGGAATAAAACTCGGTAATGGGAACTGCCCACTTCGGACTCCGGCATTTCGACGGCAATATTTGCCGACAAGGTGCGCATCCCTTCAAAAATGTTCCAGTCCATAATGGGTGTGTTACCCGTTGCCATTAAGACAATCATGGTTTCGCCAACGGCCCGCCCTAAGCCCATCATAACGGCGGAGAAGATGCCTGGGCTTGCCGTTAACAGCACAACTTTTGTTAAGGTCTGCCACGGCGTGGCCCCTAGCGCAAGCGAACCATTAGATAAATGTCCGGGGACGCTGAACACGGCGTCTTCGGCAATCGAGAATATGGTCGGAATAACAGCAAAGCCCATGGCGATACCCACCACAAGCGAATTACGCTGGTCAAAGGTGACGCCCAACTCGTTGGTCAAATAGCCGCGCACATTGCCATCAAATAACACCTGTTCAATCCACGGGCTTAATGAAAACGACAACCAGGCGACAAACAACACCACCGGAATCAGAACCAATGCCGCTTTGCCGTCGTTCATCTTGCTTCTGAACCGGGTCGGCAATTGCGTCCACAATGCCGCTACGGCAATAATCGATAGCGGCACCAACAGCAGTACTGCAATAAAACCGGGTAAATAGGCCTCAACCAGCGGCGCCAGCCAAAGCCCCGCAAGAAAGCCCAGAATAACCGTTGGCAAAGCTTCCATGATTTCAACGGTAGGCTTAACGTATTTACGCACCGATGGCGACATAAAATAAGCCGTGTAAACCGCTGCTGCCAGGCCAATAGGGACCGCGAAAAGCAATGCATAAGCAGCCGCTTTAATGGTGCCAAAGGTGATTGGTACTAAACTGAATTTCGACTCAAAATCATCAGAGCCCGAGGTAGACTGCCAGGTGTAACGCGGCTCGGGATAACCTTCATACCAAACCTCCTGCCACATAGCACTCCAGCTCACTTCCGGATGCTCATTTTTGACATCGTACAAGCCGTAGCCGTCGCTGGTCTTCATCAGTAAGAAATTAGCCCGAGGGTCCACCATTATCCGCTGGATAGGACTTTCGCTGGGTTTCCCCCGGTACAGATCGGCTTCTGCGGTGGTATGGAAAATGTTCATCGCGCCATTTTCCGACAAGGTATAAAACGTGCGGCGGTAATATTCTACTTCGATTCGGGTTACCGGCGAACCCGCATCAAAGCTGCGTATGTACTGGTACTGGCGGCCTTCATCGCCCGGCACTTCGAACCACTGTGAGACCTTTCCGCTGTCATGGGTTAACAACACCGAAGCGGCTCCTGCAAGCAGATACATACCGGTCGCATCACCCAACTCACGGGCCCGGCTGGACAGCAGTTCACGTTCACTGACGCCACCGGTGGGGGCAATATCGAACACGTGAATGCGATTACCCCGGCGCGCCAGCACCTGACGCAAGTCCGGAGTTACCACCAAATCATCAATGGCGCTGGTTAATTGGATTTCGGTTACATTGGGCGTTAACGTCACGGCGCCCGTCATAAAATTTTCTTCGGCGGCAAAATGGTTAATAACTAGCGTATTATTTTCTACCACCGCGGCAAACAGTAAGCCTTCGCCATCGGTTTCGTAGGCCAGAGTCTGCAACTCCCGTTGTTGCGGATCGACAACAAAGGGTTTGCCGTCGTTTTTCACGTCAACCCTGGGGGTAATATTACGTTTAATGCGGCCTGTTACCGTTGATACGGGAACATCCGGAAAGCTGACTTTGAACTTTGGCTCGGCGACTAAAGCAGTACCGTTGCGTGTACCATAAGCGTATTGTTGATTAACCGGTAGTGAGCGCGAAAAACTGCTGATTTCGGCACTGGGTAACAGCTGTTCCGTCAGAATAACAGCGCCTGTTTGGTGCTTTTCATTGTCGACTAAAGAAAAAAACTGAACCTGACCGTCTTTTAAAAAGCGATAACCAATTTCGCCCTGCTCTTCCATGCCAACTGACTCTACCGGGCCCTGTTCCGGTAGTTCAAAGCTATTTACTTTTTTTAAATCGACCGATTCGAAAATGGGCTGCACCACGTACAGCAGATAGAAAAAGATCAGCAACAAAGCAACCAGAACCATAACACCGCCCGCCGTTACGCCATAACGAGCTGCATTATCTTTTATCAAGCGCATGCGATTGGCGGCTAACTGCTGGGCAGATTGTGATGCCATTTTGACCTCAACATGATGTAATTAATTGATGATTATCCTAGTGTTTTTTTATGACAGTATTGTTACGAAGCGGTCATGATTTGGTCACCAAAGTGTAAAAACAAAAAACCGGCACTCTGCTCAGAGCGCCGGTTGTTGAATTATTTTTGTTAATGACTTAGGCCCAGCTTATTAAGCTCGGCGTCGACAATAGCTCTTGGTAAACCAATGTAACCGTCTTTATTGACAATCTCCTGCCCTTGCTTCGACAAGATCATTTTCAAGAATTCTGCCTCGGCGTCGCCCAGCGGCTTGTTCGGATGTTTATTAACGTACACATACAGGAACCGGGCCAGCGGATATTTACCTGCCAATGCGTTTTCGCGGGTTGCTGAGACAAAATCCTGATTGTCACCTTTTGCTAGCGGCACGGGTTTAACGCCAGAGGTCACATAGCCGATACCTGAATAACCAATGGCATTAAGCGAAGTCGATACCGATTGCACCACTGATGCTGACCCTGGCTGCTCGTTTACGCCGGATCGGAAATCACCATCGCATAAGCCAACCTCTTTAAAATAACCGTAGGTTCCTGAAACTGAATTACGCCCGTATAACTGCAGATCACGGTTGGCCCAGTTGCCGGTAAGCCCTAAATCTCCCCAACGATTAACCTGCTGTCGGGCACCGCATTTGCGGGTAGACGAGAACACGGCGTCGACCTCGCGAATGGACATGCCCTTGATTGGGTTATCTTTGTGCACGAAAACAGCAAGTGCATCAATAGCAACTCTAACCGCGGTGGGTTTGTAGCCATGGCGCGTTTCAAAAGATTCGATTTCTTTTGATTTCATTGCGCGACTCATCGGCCCGAAACTCGAGGTGCTCTCAGTTAGCGCCGGTGGCGCAGTTGACGAGCCGGCGGCCTGAATTTGAATATTGACGCTAGGGTACATGCGCTTAAACTCTTCGCCCCAAAACGTCATCATATTGGCTAGGGTATCAGAACCTACAGACGACAAATTACCGGATAAACCGGAGACTTTTTCATATTCGGGTAAATCATCGGTGTTAGCCGTTGCTGCGCTACTCATCGCAAGACTACCGGCAAGGGCGATAGTTAATAATCTCTTGCTGAATACAGTTGCTGATTTGAACATGCTGTTCACCTTTTTAGGACCATTCGTCCCAATTCATTGAATGTACGTATCAGACAGTATAAAAAAATGATGTGACGATTTAATGACGAGTATGACAGTTTTTTTAATTTCGCCTTATTCGTGTTTAACCAGCTCTGCCGGCAAACGAAACCAAAACCGTGACCCCTGACCCGGGCGGGAATTTATTTCCAGATGACTGTTGTGGTGTTGAAGTGCCTGTTTAACAATAGACAAACCGAGCCCGGTTCCGCCATTGTCACTGTTTCGGTCTGATTCAACTCGATAAAAGCGTTCAGTAAGCCGCGGTACGTGCTCACTTTCGATGCCGGGCCCGTTATCTTCGACACTGAACTCCACCTCGTTTTTAACTTTATGCCAGGCCACGCGAATCCTTCCGCCTGACGGCGTATAGCGAACCGCATTAGTCAGCAAGTTTTGCATTGCACTGCGCAACTGATCTTCTTTACCGTAAACTGAAACAGGTGAAATCTGGAAGGATAGTTCCAGCTGCTTATCCTGCGCTAACTTTTCGATTTCATGCTGTAGTTGCTGTAATACCTGAGGGATATCCACAACGTGATTAAACACATCATGGCTGGGGGTCTCCATTCGGGATAGCAGCAAAAGTTGCTCCACTAAGCTTTTCATTCGATCACTTTGCTGCTGCATTTGTGACACCGCCTTATGAGCCAACTCGGGCGGCGTTCGCTCGATATCTTCCAGCATTTCCAAATATCCCTGCATAACCGTCAACGGGGTTTTTAATTCATGGGATACGTTGGCGACAAAATCGCGCCGCATATTTTCCAGTTGCTTCACTTGAGTTACGTCCCGCGCCACCAATAAAAATTGATCTTCGCTGTATGGCATGACGCGGATTTCGATGTCCAGCGACTCCCGCATCGGCGACGGAATGGTTAAAGAGTCACCGAATTCGCCTTTTTTAAGATAGGCAAAAAACTGAGGGTGGCGGATAAGATTGGATAAGCGCATTCCGGAATCTTCAGGCCAGCGTAAACCAAAATAGAATTGCGCTAATTTGTTGCTCCACAACAACGAACCATCGCTGCGAAACACAATAGCAGCATCGGGCAGGGCCTCTGCCGCTTCGCGGAAACGTCGCAATAAGCGCGCTAGGGCTTTTCGGCGTCGCTGACTGCGACGTTGGTTACGGTAGATACCATCGTAAATATAACTCCAGCTGCCGGGAGCCGTCGGTGGCATTAAATTGCGGCTGTTCCAGAGCCAGCGGGTTAAGCGCTGCTGGTAGTGATAATGCCACATAACCAGCCCGGCTAATGCCACCGTAAGCACCGGCCACACAGCATCGATAAGCCACCCAATTAAAACAAAGGGCAGTAAATAAAGGAGCAGATCACGTAAAGCAGCCCAGTTTGAATAATCCCGATCCATGCTGGCTAGCGCCCATTAATTAGAAGCATGATAAGTTAGCGCGAAGAGAACCGATAACCGACGCCCCGAACGGTCTGAATTAAACGATCGTACCCATCCGCTGTTAACGCTTTACGTAAGCGACGAATGTGGACATCAACAGTGCGGTCTTCAACGTACACGTTGGTTCCCCAAACCTGATCCAGCAGTTGCTCGCGACTGTAAACTCGCTCTGGGTGAGTCATAAAAAAATGCAACAACTTAAATTCGGTCGGGCCCATATCAACGCTTTTATCGTTGGCGGAAATTCGGTGAGAAACTGGATCAAGTTTTAATCCCTCAAAGTCCAGCGGCTCATCCAGCACCGTAGGTGATACTCGGCGAAACACGGCCCGCATGCGTGCCATCAGTTCTTTTGGTGAAAAAGGTTTGGTTATGTAATCATCTGCGCCGACTTCCAGACCTTTTATCTTGTCTTCTTCTTCGCCTCGGGCGGTTAACATGATAATCGGAATGTTACGGGTAAAGTCGTCGCTTTTTACTTTTTTCGCCAGTTGAATGCCGGACCCACCGGGTAGCATCCAATCCAGTAAGATCATGTCCGGATAAGGTTCGCAAATTTTACTCACCGCACTGTCGAAGTCTTTCGCCTCGACCGCCTGATATCCATGTTGTTCCATCACAAAACTCAACATTTCGCGAATCGGACTTTCATCTTCAACAATTAACACTCGACGTGACATTTAGGGATTCCTACCTATTGTGAATGCCCTGATTATTACCAAATGATATGACATTTTTATGAAACTGGGTCACTTTTGTGACAATTTTGCCTAACATTATCATGCCAGCCACTGTAACAACTGATAAACCAATGGCAATGTTATAAACGCCAGCAAAATGCCATAGCCCACCATCGCAGCGGACAGACTAGGCGCTAAACCAGCCATGATGGCTACAGCGCCGGCCGTAATCATCGGTGGCATCGCACTTTCAAAGATCGTTACCTGAATTAATTGTGAGTCAAAACCAAACACCCAAAGTATAGCAATGGCTAACAACGGCATCAGAATAAGTTTGGCTGTCAGACCGATGGCAAGGGGTGTTTTGCTGCCTTTGGGCAAGCGAAACTTTAGCTGAAACCCGACCGCAACCATAATCACTGGAACAAGAGTGACCGCCAGCGACTCAATCAGTACTGAAAAGACGGCAGGGTAATGAGTACCTTTTAAGGCTAACGCAAAAATCAGTGCGATGAACGGTGGAAACATCAAAATTTTCTTGATCACCGAAGCCGCACTGATGCGTTGCGATTCGCCTTCTATAGGCTCTTTAAATAACGCAATAATGATGGTTGAATAAATGGCCAAACCGAAAAACGATCCAAACTGGTCATAAAACAAGCCATAGGCAATAGCATCGCTGCCGTAAAACGCCTCTATCATTGGGAACCCAAAAAATGAGGTATTACCCAACGGGACACAAATTAATAGCGCGCCAATAACCGATCGAGACCAGTTCAGTAAACGGCCTACAGCGTACACAAAACCGGCGCTGATAATCAGTAACAGCCAGGGTAGCAGGGCGGGGATGAGTAACTCACTGGAGAATTCCAGGGCCGGTACCTTACTGAAAATAACGCCCGGCAAAGCTGCATAAATAACATACAGATTGAGCACTTGCGCGGTATTGTCCGGAAACCTTCCAAGCCGCTTAAAAATTAGACCGATAAGCAGATAGATTGCCAGAACCACTAAATTGGTCATAACAAAAAAAGCCTCTACAACCGACTGATGGATAACCTTTGCAGTATAGCCGCCGTTTTAATCAGCGGCGCGTCTGGCTGCGGCTTACCAGGAAAATTGGTGGCGAATGCCAACCGCTAAATAGTTCTGTTCACGCCCCTGAGAGCCAACACAGCCCCTGCTTTCGTATTGCTGAATATCGCATTTACGCGTGGCATACCAAGCGTACACACGGCTGTCGGCATTAAAAACATAATCAACACCCAACGACACGGAGGCATCCTTGTCGTCATCATAATTAAGGGCTTGGTACTGTGCTTTAAACACCCAGTTATTAAATGGGTGGGCAGCACTTAACAGATAACCGTCGGACTTAAACAGGCCATCGGTGCGTTCGAATTGTTGCAAAGCGGTACCAACCTCTGTGCCCCCCCATTTTGTGACAAAGGTCACTTGCTCGATATCGTAATCGGCAATATCACGATCAACGGCTAAGGCAGCGTAAAAGCGTGTCTTGTTCAGCGCTTTGTCACCATAAATGATACCGAAGGAAATCCCGTCATCGCTGCTTTCGTCCTCCGACACCACAAAGGTTCCGCCCAATTTAAATTGGTTAAATGACGGCGAGTAGTAAGTTACCGTATTGTCGAGCCGGTTTTCCCCACGAAATAGATTTTTGAAATCGGCTTCGTAATGAAGAAACTTGTCCACATTGCCCTGTGACATTTTGGTAAAGGTATCACGCCGACCGAGTATGAGTTCACCAAAAGAACCCCGCAAACCAATGACCTGGTTACGATTGGAAAGTGTGTCATCCCCCTCATCAAAGTCCGCTAAATCAACACCAAATTCAATTTGGTAGAATACCTCCAATTGATCAGAGAGATCAGCCTGCCCCTTAACACCCAATACTGACGTGTGACTGACCATGTCAGTGTAAGAGCCCTCACCTTCATCGTTATTTTGTAGGGAAACGTTTGCCCGACCATAAAGGGTCAATACGTCGTTATTAACAGGCTTTTTTTCAGCGTTATCTGCCAATACCGGAAAAGCAGCCAAGAATAAAGTGACTAACGCCAGTTGTTGTTTCATCAAACCGTTCTCACAAAAAAATATCAGACAGCTTATGAAATATGATAGCGCAAGACATCATAATTTACAGGTTTATCGCAACGCCATGGTACTTAGGGCGCTGCGTTACGAGAACGTCTGTCGTTTAACCTTTACTGTCTGCCAGCTGCTGCTGGTATTGTTTTTGCGATTCAGCGTACTGAGCCCATTGTTGCGCCGCGGCTTTCACAGCAGCAAAATCCATGGCTGCATTAAACGCCTCCAGCGCCTTGCCGTATTGCCGCTGGTTAACAAACGCCATTCCTTTAACCAGGTGCATATTACCAGCACTTTTTAGCGATCCGGCAGCCAGCGCATCATTAGCCAGTTTAAGCGCCTGTTCATTATTGTCCTGATTTAGCGCCAGTTGCGCTGCCTGAGCCAGCAAGTCGCCTTGTTCACCCAGCTCTGCGGCCTGCTGGTAAGCAGCAATTGCGGCTTCGTACTCTTTCGCCTGGGCAAGGCTCTGAGCTAAAAATTTTAAATTAGCCAGATTCGACTCCAGCACCCCTTCTTCCAAGCCCTGCTTCATCAATTCCGCAGCTTTAAACGGCAGTTTATTTAAATAATAAACCTGGGCAAGATTTCTCAGTTCGCTGGCTTTTTTAATAAAACCTTGTTGATAAGCCGCTTCCAGCACAGCTAACTGCTTTTTATTTTGCTCCAGCTGGCCATAAACGCCGGCCAGTTGCAGCCAGTATTCTGGCTTACTGTAATTGAGTACCAGCTGCTCAAGCATACGCGCCACTTCGCTTGTCTGCTTTAGCTCATAATGTATGGCACGGGCCAGAATAAGCCAGTTTTCCTTGGGCGTTTCACCTTTTTGTTGGCTTGCCGCTATGGCCTTTTTAATTGGCTTTAATGCTTGTTGGTAGTCGCTTTTTTGATATAGGGCCTGTGCTTTGAGCACCCAGGCTTTGGACAGCTCGTCAGGGCTTGCGTGTTGTTGCCATTGTTCAATATAGTTCAGCGACGCGTCCAGCTGCCCTTCACTCAGCGCCAGCTGTGCCAAACTGAACAGCGTACTTTTTTTCAACGAACCGGGAATCGGCTGCTCTTCAACAACCTTGGCAAAGTAGTCAATAGCCTGCGCCGTATCCCCTTGTTCGTAATACATAAAACCGAAGAAGTTCCACAGCATGGCACGCTCATAGCTGTTCATGCTGTGCGACCGATCGGCAACACTTTTTAACGCCTGTATCCCGGCCGCATTATTCTGCTCTTCAGCGACGGTTTGAGCCCGGGCCAACTGGCTGTAAACTTTTTCCCGCAACGCAGGTACGCGCTCGGTTTGTTGAGCTAATACCGGCTGCAAACCAACAAAGGTTATGGCAATCAGCATCAGCAGTTTTCGCACGTAAATCATCCCACCGCTCCTTAATCCATTTCGAAAGTCATGCGATTGCGCACGCCTTCCACTTCGACCGGCTCGCCATCAATAACTCTGGGCTTGTACTTAAACTTAAGCACTGCATCCAGCGCTGACTGCTCGAAAACACCTTGCGGTTGAGCTTCAACAACGGTTGGGTTGCGCACTGAGCCCTGTTTAGTCACCGTGAACTCCACCACCACATAACCTTCTATTCCTCGCTGTAGAGCGCGGCGTGGGTAAGTGGCCTGTACTTTAACGATGGGCAGATACTCGCCGTCCGAAGCCTGTAACGAGGTACCATTGCCGATGTCGGCGGTACTCGCCATATCCGCCGAGAACTCGTAACTGCCGCCGGTATCGGCCTCAACCTGGGAGTCCATCTGCGGTTGCGGTAAATCCGGTGGGGGCTGTTCCGGCTCCGGTGGCCGTTCCGGTTTGCGTTCTTTTTCCTGCACTTGT
>JBNJEJ010000027.1:0-29216 GCA_051745735.1 Pseudomonadota bacterium | reverse complement strand
GCCTCAGATAAAGTAAAATGAAATGAAAATAGTCATTTGTGATGATTCAAAGTTAGCCAGAAAGAGTATCGAACGCGCACTGCCTGGCGACTGGGATATTGAGGTTAGCTTTGCTGAAAACGGTGAGCAGGCGTTACAACTGATCGAGCAGGGTCAGGTCGAATTGTTATTTTTGGACTTGACCATGCCGGTAATGGACGGTTTTCAGGTTTTGGCCGCGATAAACGAACGGCAACTGGACTGTCTGACCATTGTTGTGTCAGGGGACATACAACCCGAATCGCGACAACGAGCGAAAAAGTTGGGCGCCCTTGGATTCATCAAAAAGCCCATCGATAACGTCGAGCTAAATGATTTATTGACCGAATACGGCTTAATTCAGGAGCTGTTGCCAAATCATCAAAAAAGAGCCGAAGTTGGTGGTGCGCCGATAGAAGCAACGGATATCCTGAAAGAGGTCAGTAACATTGCCTTAGGGGATGCGGCTAATCTGCTCAGCGACATGTTGGGAACCTTTGTGCATTTACCGGTCCCGAAAGTTGTTGTAACGCCGTATCTGGGCCTGCCCCATATTTTGCAATACGATGAACACCTTCATCTGAATGCTGTTTCTGAGGGGTTTGTGGGTAATTCCGTCGCCGGAGAGGCGATCTTGTTCGTTGATAACAGAACCTTGCATGACTTGCCCTACAAACTGTCTCACTATCATCAACATCAGTTTAAAGATGACTACCAAAGCATATTTCTGGATATCGCTTCAATTCTTATTGCTGCATTTTTAGAGCGCTTTGCATCACAACTCGACCTGGAATTTAACATCAGCCAGCCGTCTGTTATTGGCATCAGTGAGCCGGCAAATAAACTGTTTAAAGAAGCGGTAAAAGACGAAAACGTGTTGGTTATCGATATTGATTACGATATCCCTGAGTATCACTTATCCTGTGACTTATTCGTCATTTTTACCGAAAGTTCAATTGCGGTCCTGGAAGAGCGAGCGGGGTATCTGATCGATGCGTAACACGGCGTTAAATATCGACAATATGCACTGGATATTGCAGATACTGCAAAATATCGAGGTGGGCCTGGTGGTTTTCGATCGTCAGTACAAGGTCGAGGTGTGGAATGGTTTTATGGAAAACCACAGCGGTATCAGCAGCGGTGTGGCACGAGGTGAAAATTTATTCAGTTTGTTGCCGACCTTACCGAAAAACTGGTTTGAGTATAAAACGGACTCGGTTTTAAAGTTGGGTATCCAGGCACATTGCAACTGGCAGCAAGAACCGCACAGTCTGTGTTTCGAAAATACCCGGCCTTTTACGGCTCGATCTGAGTTTATGTTCCAAAACATCACCTTGTTTCCGTTATTTTCATCGGATAAAACCATAGAACGAGTGTGCGCACTGATTTATGACGTGAGCGAGGAAGCCAACAGTCTGCTGCAGTTACAGTCAATCAGTCGCACGGATTCCCTCAGCCAACTATTAAACCGCGGGTACTGGCAGGAATTGTTCGAACAGGAATTTGCCCGTTGCCGCCGTTATGGTGACCAGGCGTCGGTTATTTTAGTTGATATTGATAACTTTAAAACCGTTAATGATACCTATGGACACCAAGTCGGCGATAAAGCAATTCAACAGATTGCTCACCTAATTCAAGAAAATCAGCGTGAAACCGATAGCTGTGGACGCTACGGCGGCGAAGAATTTGTTATTACGTTACCCAAAACCTCTGTAGAAGATGCCCACGCGGTGGCAGAACGATTGCGTCAGCAAGTTGAAAATAGCCCTTTAATTGTTGATTTGGACGGCAAGCGAGAGCCTATCGACTTGACCATTAGTCTGGGAGTTGCTGAACTGCTGTCCAGTATGACGTCGGCAGATGACTGGCTGAAACAAGCCGATTCAGCGCTTTATCACGCCAAACAACAAGGCCGTAACCGCGTGGTTATCGCTAACACCTAACCTTTCATGCATCAGCACATCAAAGAAAAAGACACCTCATCGACCCGCATTGGCTGGGCTTTTGTGCTCAACCTATGCTTTACAATCGTTGAGCTGATCGGTGGCTTACTGACCAACAGCACCGCCATTATGGCCGATGCCATTCACGACCTGGGTGACACGCTGTCCCTGGGGACGGGATGGCTACTGAATAAATTCAGTGAAAAGCAGCCTACCTATTCCTTCAGTTATGGATATCAGCGCCTGTCGCTTGTTGCAGCACTGATCAACGCGATAGTGCTGGTGGGCGGTTCCGGTTGGATTTTAGTCGAGGCCATACCCCGAATTATTAATCCGGTTATGCCGCAAGCCGAAGGCATGGCGCTATTGGCCGTATTTGGCGTGCTGGTTAACGGGTTTGCAGCATTCAAGCTGAGCAAGGGTAAAACACTGAATGAGCGGGTGCTCAATTGGCATCTTATTGAAGATGTGCTGGGCTGGATTGCCGTACTGCTGGTATCGGTTGTTTTGATGTTTGTTGATTGGCCCATATTAGACCCCCTGCTATCCATCGGCTTTACACTATTTATTTTGATTAACGTGCTCCGCTCGCTGTTTTCAACGGTCAAACTGTTTATTCAGGCAACCCCCAGTAAAGAACAATATTGGAAGATTATTCAGCAGTTAATCGCTGTTGAGCACGTTGAAGATGTTCACCACATTCATTTTTGGTCGCTGGATGGCGAGCAACATGTATTAACGGCCCATATTGTGGTATCAAGGGAGTTAAATAATACTGACCGAATACAATTAAAACAAAACGTTTCGAAGATACTGGCGCCTTTTGACTTAGCACACACTACCATCGAGCTTGAATATCCTGACGAACCGTGCCGAGATCATTAAACTTATAATAAGCGGAGATTACTATTATGGAATTATTTGGCAGCTACACATCGCCTTACGTTAGGCATATACGTATCGCTTTAGCAGAAACAAAAACCGACTTTTCGTTTACCGAAACAGACTATGCCATGAGTGCTAAGCTTTCTCCCGCCATGAAAGTGCCATTTATACACCATAAAGAGCTGCGACTGCACGACTCCAGCAGCATACTAAAATATGTTCGAGAAAAAGCCGGTGAGCGCTATTTTTTGGATAACAAAGATTATGATCAGTATTGCCTTGTCAATACGGCGCTGGATGCCTGTATCAATATCTTTTTACTGGGTAAGGAAAAGGTCACACCAGAAAATAATCAGTATCTTCGGCGCGAACAGCAACGTGTTAACGCTATTTTAGCGGTAATGGATAGTAAAAAACATGCGGTAGCCTATGAAGGACCGCACCCATTCAGCGATGGTGAGTTACGTCTGGGCTGTTTTTTAAGCTGGGGTCTGTTTCGTCAGCGGTTTTCTCTGAGCGAGTACCCACAACTGCAGGAGTTCATTGATAAGCTTAATGATTACCCGACATTTGCAGACACTCACCCAGACGAAAGGCCACAAATTACTGAGTAAAACTATTCAGTAATTTGTGCGGCGCGTTTAGGGATTTCCTGATTTAACAGCTGGTTATTCATGGAGTAATCAACCGGTACATCAATAAGATGAACACCGCCCTGCTCCATGCATTTTTCGATTAAGGGCTGTAATTCGGCAGTTTGTGTTAAGCGATAGCCGCTTGCCCCGTAGGCTTCGGCGTATTTAATAAAGTCTGGGTTATCAAAATCCAGACCAAAATCGCTTAGCTGTAACTGTTCCTGTTTCCACTTTATCATTCCATAAGCACTGTCATTGACTATCAATACCACCAAATCCAGACCCATGCGGACGGCGGTTTCTAATTCCTGAGAATTCATCATAAAACCACCGTCGCCGCATACGGCAACGACTTTTTTATCCGGAAAAACCAGTTTTGCCGCCATTGCTGATGGTAAACCGGCACCCATGGTAGCCAGCGCATTATCCAGCAAAACGGTATTAGGCTGGCGCGCGGGATAATTTCGAGCAAACCAGATTTTATATATGCCGTTATCTAATGCAATGATACCGTCATCGGGCATCACTTCACGGACCTCTTCCACCAGCCTTTGTGGTAACACAGGAAAACGATCGTCGTTGGCTCCTTCGTCTGTGTGGTCGCGCATGCGATTGCGAATTTCGAGCATAAAGTTGAAATCCCAGTGCGGCTGAGGCTCAATGCCTTCTTTCAATTGCCATATGCTGTTACCGATATCGCCAATCATACTGGCATGAGGAAAATAGACCGCATCGACTTGCGCACTTTGAAAGTTAATATGAACTACTTTGCGCGAATTAGCCCGCATCATAAAAGGGGGTTTTTCAATGACATCGTGGCCTACATTCAGTATCAAATCAGACTTTTCTATTGCCCTATGCGGATAGTCACCGTCGGATACAGCGGCGTTCCCCAGCCACATGGGATGGTCCTCATTAATAACGCCTTTGCCCATTTGGGTGGTGATAAAGGGTATGCCTGTTTTATCCACAAAAGCGCGCAGCATTTTGGCTGTAATTTTACGGTTTGCTGCGGCACCAATTAATAATAACGGGTGTTTGGCCTGCTTTAATAGATCCAAAACGTGAGTTACGGCCTTGTATTCAGGAATCGGGCGTCGATAAAAACTGGCTTCGATGGGGGTTGCGTCAACTTCTTCGCTGGCAATGTCATCAGAGAGTTCCAGATGAGTCGCACCAGGCCGTTCTTCTTCAGCGCGGCGAAATGCTTCCCGAACATGGGCGGGAATGGTTTTGGCGCTGATAATAGGCTGTGTGTACTTAGTAATGGGCGTCATCATATCGACCACATCAATAATTTGAAACTGGCCTTGTTGACGTTCTTTTATGGGCTTTTGACCGGTAATAACCACCATTGGCATCGCACCGAGCTGGGCATAAGCGACAGGTGTTACTAAATTGGTTGCTCCGGGGCCTAAGGTTGATAAACAAACACCGGGCTTACCGGTTAATCGACCATAAGTGGCTGCCATAAAGCCAGCCCCCTGCTCGTGCCGGGTAATGATGAGTTTGATGGAAGACTTAGAGAGGGATTCAAGTAAGTCGAGGTTTTCTTCGCCAGGAATTCCAAATAGGTATTCAACACCTTCGTTTTCCAGTGCCTTGATCATCAGATCCGATGCTTTCACGGCAAACGCTCCTCGTTCAGTATGTGACTATTATAAGAATTTACGTAAAGCATAGCCCATATGATCAAAAAAGGCGGCTTATCACTAAGCCGCCTTTTTTATGAACGGACTGCATTATGCGTCGCCGGTCATTTCCTGTAGGCGTGTACGCAATTCTTCATCGTTTTGCGCCTGTTGAATAATCATGTTGTATTGCTCAGGTGTTAAACCAGCACTTTCGACGGCAGCAATCATTTCTTCTTGAGCAGACTGCTGGATAGTCTGTGCTTCTTCCTGATTTTCCGCATTCTGGAATTTTGCACGATACTCTTCAGTAACTTTTTGCACACCTTCCATTGCACTGACAAATTTAACCAGCATACCATCAGTAACTTCTATTGCTTCTGCTTGCTGATTCATTTGTTGTTGTTGTTGTTGCTCGGCTTGTTGTTGAGCGACTGCGGTAGTTGAACCAAACGCCATCATTGCGGCCAAAGCGATCATTGTCTTTTTCATCATAAACTCCTAAAGTTTTTGCCGTTAAAATTTTTCAGTAGTTACTTTGCTAGGATCGTGCCAACATTTTAAGCTGCTGAAATATATGGGTTTTATTTTTAATGGCGTTCTGTTTTAGGATATATGAATAAAAAGGTGTATCGTTTAGATACATTGACGGAGGCCCATTTGACAAAAAGATACAGTTTTAACCTATCCAGTTTACAGAAACGCTTATTAATTTATGTCGTTATTCCAATGATCGTTCTTTCGGGGGGCGCTATTTCTTTCGGTTTACAGATAGCAGCGGACCAGGAAGAGCAACGTTTAAAAGCGGATTTGGAATTGCTTGGCAGAGCCATTAGTTTACCCCTCAGCGATGCTTTGATGAGTGGCAACCTGAATGCTGTGCAGGCCAACCTGGACTCGGTTTTTTCAATTGGCCGAGTGTATGGTGCATCCGTTTACAATGTTCAGGGTGAGCAGGTAGCCGAGGCCGGCATCACGGAAACCGATTTGTCGAACAGCTTTTTAGCTCAGCAAACAGTAGAGACTGGCATCACTCAGGACGATTACCGAAAGGTTGAAGGCAAAGATGTTTTTTCGCAGTTTTTGCCGATCATTGATCGAGGCGGGCGAATTATTGGGCTACTACAAATTAACCGCAAAGCCAGCGACTTTGAGGACCGTTTTGCGCAGTTAAGTCAGGTCGCCTGGATCAGTTGGGCCATTTTTGCTCTGGTAACCATTGCGGTACTGATTTTTGGCCATTATCGGGGCGTGGGTCGTCACGTCGTTGAATTAAAAAATGCCATGCGCCGAGTTGCCGAGGGTGATCGCGATAGCCGGGTAAAGCCGGGCGGTCCCAGTGAAATTGCTGAAATAAGTGAGGGTCTTAACCGCATGCTCGACAGCATTGCTGAGGCTGAAAAAGAACTTCAGTTGACGCGCCAGCAAGAGGCTAAATTGCAACAGGCGTTACGAGAGCAAGAAAAAATGGCGGCCATTGGCAGCGTGGCCAGCGGTGTTGCCCATGAATTGGGGGCACCATTAACCGTCATAGATGCACGGGCCAGGCGATTATTAAAAGAACAAACGAATGACAAAGACCGGCGGCAATTAACGGCAGTACGGGGTCAGGTGCAGCGATTAACCGGCTTGGTTAATCAATTACTGGCCTTTTCTCGCACGCCAGTTCAGGAAAGGCGCTTAATTAGTGCAACAACGCTGATACAACGGGCTATTGAAAACTTAAATTACGAGCGTGAGGATGACACCATTGCTATAACGACACATGATATTGCGCCACTAAAATTAAATGTCGATGAAAAGCGCCTTGAACTGGCTTTGATTAATGTCCTGAGAAACGCCCTGCAGGCAGCAACCGAACAAGTCACTGTAACGGTAAAAAGGCAACGAGAATTCGCTGAATTTATTATCTGTGATGATGGTGAGGGCATAAAATCAACGATGAAAGAGCGGGCAACTCAACCGTTTAGCAGTGATAAGCCCCAGGGCGAGGGTACTGGCCTGGGGCTGACGATTGTGAGCCATGTGATGACCGATCATGGAGGTTCAATGCAGTTAAAAAATCAGCCGCAGGGTGGTTGTTGTGTCTCTCTGTACTTGCCGTTGCCCGAGGAGCAGTAAATTATGTCGTATAAGTACGCTCAATTGGCGGTTATTGAAGACGATCCGGCGCTTAATGAACTCCTGGTGGAAGAATTGGAAGCTGAAGGTTTTAAGGTGGACCATTATGACTGCGTAGAAGCCTTTCAGCAGCAGCAAAAAGTTTATGATTTGCTGATCAGTGATATCCGCTTACCGGGTGTTTCGGGTTTATCCCTGCTGGAATGGATAAAACAACAGCAACAGCCGCCTGCTTTGTTGCTTATCACCGCTTTTGGGACAGTTGATCAGGCTGTCGACGCTCTTAAGCAAGGGGCAGCTGACTTTCTGACTAAACCGCTGGATATTGAACACTTATTACTCAGTGTGCAGCGAATACTTGAACACCGGACGGTAAAACAGGAATTGGCGCGCTTTAAAAGTCACCAAACTGGCCCCGGCGGAATCATCGGGCAAAGTCCGGCAATGCGTAAGCTCTATGATCAGATTGAACAAATTGCAGCGGTGGATGGCAGTGTTTTGATTCTCGGCGAGAGTGGCACAGGTAAAGAGCTGGTGGCCAAAGCTATTCATCAGTACAGCCCGCGCGCAGAAAAGCCGTTTCAGGCGGTTAACTGCGCTGGTATTCCATCTGAATTAATGGAAAGCGAATTTTTTGGTCATGAAGCGGGTTCATTCAGTGGTGCCAAAGGAAAGCGCCAGGGGTTACTGAAACAGACTGACGGCGGCACTCTGCTGCTGGACGAAATTGGTGAAATGCCAATATCACTGCAGGCAAAGCTATTAAGAGTTTTGCAGGAGGGAACCATCCGGGCTGTGGGTAGTGACAAAGAAGAAACCGTTGACGTCCGAATTTTGGCCGCAACACACCAGAATCTGGAGCAGAAAGTTATTGACGGGAGTTTCCGGCAGGACTTGTTTTATCGCCTGGAAACCTTTTCGATAAGTGTCCCGCCGCTTCGTGACCGGGGCGAGGATATCGAGCGCCTGGTTTGGCATTTTATTGCGATGCTGCAGCAACACAGCGGTAAGCAGGTAAAGGATATCAGCAGCGAAGCCTTGGATGCGTTATTTAGCTATCCTTTTCCGGGTAACGTCCGTGAACTGCAAAATGCAATAGAGCGCGCTGCTGCTTTTAGTAACAATGGTATGATCAACCGGGAGGATCTGCCAGCACGCATTGTGGACTACGATAAGGCAGACGCAACAGAAGATCCGTTAACCTGGCCAACACTGCAACAACTGCAGCAAGATTATGTCGACCAGGTAATGCAACACGTAGAGGGTAACAAGTCAAAAGCCGCGGAATTACTTGGCATTACGCGCAGAACCCTCTACCGTTGGCTGGATGATAATGGTGATCAAAGGGATTCAGAGTAACGTAAACTCATTTAATAAGTTAACGCTTTAAGGAGTCAAAAGTGAAAATACTAATGGTTTTAACATCGCACGATAAGCTGGGCGATAGTGGTAACAAAACCGGTTTTTGGGTAGAAGAATTTGTCGCTCCATACTATGTATTCAGCGATGCCGGAGCAGATGTGACACTGGCGTCTCCAGCCGGAGGCCAGCCTCCCATTGACCCCAACAGCCAGGCTGAAGAGGCACAAACAGAAGCAACAAAACGTTTCGACAATGACGAGCCGTTGCAGAACAAATTGGCTTCAACGTGCAAGTTGGACGAAATTAACGTTGATGACTTTGATGCGATCTTCTATCCCGGTGGGCACGGACCGTTATGGGATTTGACCGACAATGCGGATTCAATTCACCTGATAGAGCAGTTTTGGAGTAAAGGCAAACCGGTTGGCGCAGTCTGCCATGCCCCGGCGGCACTGATTAATGCCAAAAGCCCGGATGGCGACCCGATTGTGCAGGGCCGAACCGTCACCGGGTTTAGCAACAGTGAAGAAGAAGCTGTGGGCTTAACCTCCGTGGTGCCATTTTTGCTGGAAGACGTATTGCAGGAAAAAGGCGCGCATTATCGTAAAGTTGATGACTGGGAAGCCTACGCGGTGCAGGACGGCATGTTAATTACCGGTCAAAATCCAGCCTCTTCTGAACAAGCTGCTGAACGGTTACTTAATGTCTTGAGAGGGGCGACCTAAGCCGCCACTCAGCAAGGGGTTTAAAAGCGTCGGTGCCACTTGAGGCCGACGCTGACTTGTCTGCCGACTCCCGGTTCAAAGGCGCGTCCGCTGCCTTGATTGACCACAACAGCGCCGACGTATTGTTTATCAGTCAGGTTGTCTAGCATGAACCAACCGCTGAACTGATGTTCACCAACGTCCCAGCTTTTTTCCACTGCGACATCAAACAACGTATAGGCTGGCGCAGCTATGTTGTTATCATCAGAACTGTAGGTTTCACCACGATAACGAGCGGCCAGTTTCACCTGCCATTGCTGTGGCAAAGACCAGTTTAACCGTCCAAACAACTGCTGGTCTGAAACCCCGGGTAAGCGGTTGCCGGCCAATGCTCCGGAATCAAACTCAGCGATGATGCTGCTGTATGAAAAGTAACCACTCAAGGTGTCAGTAAATTGCCCTTCAGCAGAAAACTCGGCGCCGTAACGACTTGTCTTTGCGGCATTGCGATAAGTGGTTCGGCCGTCGATTGAGCGGTCCACCAGAATTTCATTGCTGCTGCTGATATCAAACAACGACAAACCTAATCGCCAGTCATTGATAATAAATGCCTTAAGGCCTAATTCCAGTTGCTCATTCGTTGAAGGGGATAGCTGATTGTTTAGGCCGCTCCCTTCATTGCGGTAGGCAAGTTCTGTTAGCGTCGGTGTTTCGAAACCTTCACCGTAACTTAAGTAACCACTTATTCGATCACTGATTTGCCAGGTTAACGCACTGGCAATTGACAGCTCATCGAACTCCTTTTCGCCGCTGTCATCAGGGTTTTGAGGGTTAATGTAAAAGTCGTTAACTTGATAATCTAACCAGTTATAACGAGCTCCAGCATCCAATGACCAGTCCGAGCTTAACTGCCATTTTACCCGGCTGTATAAGCTGTGGTTTTGTATATGATTAAACTCATCCCGGCGCAATTCGCCTTTGTCGCCCATATCGTTAACAAAGCCTTTGCGGTGGTCCTGCTGATTTTCGGTCATCCAGCCGGCGGATAAGGATAGGGTTGAGGATGGCTGCCAATGACTGAACGCATGCACACCTTCAAATTGACGCGAAAGATCAATAACAGCTCCGGAACTGGTCATACCGTCACCGCTAAAAGGTAAAAACTGCGTGATATCGCGGTCGCCCTGCCACAATGAAATTCGGTGTGTTAGCGCCTCAGCTTCATAAAACCAGCTGAGTGACCCCTGCCGGTGATGGATTGCTTTGCGGGTATTAAAGTCAATGGCGCGCTGAACGGTTTGTTCCGGGTCTTGCCGAAAGGCTGCAGGAGTCAGTGCGCTGGGGTCCTCCAGCAAGGGGGCATAATTATTATCGTAGCGAAATACCAGGCGCTGTCGCTCAGTTAGTTGACTGAACCAGCGAAAAGCCTGTTGCTGGCGCTCAGCACTGTTATGCGGACGTGGCCCGTTGGTACTAAAATCGGACGCCAACAGGCGTAATTGCTGGTCGTCATTAACGTAACTGCCATCAACCGTGTAGCGCTGTAAATCGTTGTCAGATTGTTGCGTAGCAAGGTTGAACTGAGATGTTGCCGGTGCCCGACTCTGCCATTCAACGACGCCGCCGCCGGCATTGCCGTACAAAACCGCTAATGGGCCACGTAACACTTCAAGGGAAGTTATTTCATCCAGCAAAATGCTGGATGTTTGTGCCTGCCCATCGGGCATTGATAAAGGAATACCATCGACATTTAACTGAATGCCACGAACACCAAAAGCTGCTCGTGAGCCGAAACCGCGAATGACCAGTCGTGAATCCTGAGCATAATTGTAGCGGCTGTCCGCCTGTATACCGGGGACGCCTTCTAAGGCATCGCCGGCATCAATATTCAGAGAAGGTAATTGCTGCTTAACATCGATTCGGGTAACACTGGCTGGCGTTGTCAGCCAGGGACTCTGAGTTTGAGTGGCTGTAACCACCATCCGTTCATCAATGCTTTCGTTTTGAGCGAGTACTGGCAAAGAAAAATAAAACGGGGCCGCCAGCAGTGGCAGCCCCAATAGGTTCGTATACTTCATCATAATATCTATTCTGTTGGTGAAAGCTGAATCAGACGACCATTATCTTCGTCAGAAAGAATGTAAAGCAACCCATCAGGCCCTTGCTGGATATCACGAATACGAAAGTCGATATCGCCGTCGAAAAGCCGCTCTTCGTGGATCATACGACCGTCTTCAAGATCGAGTCTGGACACCATTTGACCTTTTAGGGCGGTGACTAATAAGTCTCCCTGCCATTGGTCAAATTGGTCCCCGGTATAAAAAGTAGCGCCCGCTGTTGCTATCGATGGTAGCCAATAATAAAAAGGTTGTTCCATGCCCTCTTTATGGGTACCAATGCCAATGACTCCACCACCGTAATCTTCACCGTAGGTAATAACAGGCCAGCCGTAATTTTTACCTGCCTGAGGAATATTGACTTCGTCGCCTCCCTGCGGCCCATGTTCAATGGTCCAAATTTCACCGCTATCGGGGTGGATGTCTGCCCCCTGAATATTGCGGTGACCGTAGGACCAGATTTCATCCAGCGCATCAGGGTCGTCGACAAAGGGATTGTCCTCTGGAATCGAGCCGTCCGGCCAGATACGTACGAGCTTACCGTTGTGGTTATCCAGCGTTTGTGCGTCATCCATAAGCGAGTATCGGTCGCCTAACGTAATAAAGAGATGACCGGCAGGCGAAAATATCAGCCGTGAACCAAAATGGGCGCCACTCTCATATTTCGGTGCCTGGCGAAAAACAACCTCTCCGTCGGTCCATTTTCCGTCATTTATTTTACCCCGCATTACTGCGGTGCTGTTACCCTTACCGCCGTCGGGATCAGCCTCGGCATAGCTAATATAAACCCAGCCGTTTTGTTCGTATTCTGGGTCTATATTAACGTCCAGCAGGCCCCCCTGGCTTCGTGCCACAACGTCTGGTGTTCCACTGATTTTGGTTCGTTCAGCGCCATCTGCTGAAATATGGTTCAGCGTACCAGGACGCTCGGTAACCAATAAACTGCCGTCCGGCAGGAATGTCATGCCCCAGGGGTGGGCCAAATTATCCGTCATTGTCTTCATTGTTACTGTGTGGCGTTCGGTACTATACTGGTCGGCAACAGCAGGCGCTGTTACCCCTAGAGATAGCGCCATTAACAGAGTGAGTTTGCAGATTTTCATAAGACTCCTTCCTGTGTGTGTTCGTTGAGCTTATCAATCAGTATACGTCAAAAACCAGAAATTTGATGCCTACTGGCTTGATCTGTGGATTGGTGAGTTCATTATAGACGTAATTATAGTGATTACAGGCAGTTGGTGCTGATTAATGAAGAATTCTTGGTTTGATAGTGAATCACTACTGATTTTTGGACAATGGTTAGCAGCAGCTTTCGTGCTGCTTGTCTTTGTCGCCATTATCAGTATTGCCGTAATGTATGTCATAGACAAAATTCAGGTACACCACACCATTCGCAGAAACTATCCATTTATTGGGCGTTTCCGTCGTATTTTTGAGCGGATGGGTGAGTTTATGCGACAGTATTTTTTTGCCATGGACCGTGAAGAAATGCCCTTTAACCGCGCTCAGCGGAGCTGGGTTTATCGGGCCGCTAAAAATTCCGATCGCAACATTGCGTTTGGGTCGACACGCGATTTAACCCGAACCGGAACCATTATTTTTGGAAATGCGCCGTTCCCTCCGTTAGCAGAGCAGCAGACTCAGCCTGAACCGCTAAAAATTGGCCCTTATTGTGAACATCCCTATGCTCCCCGCTCGTATTTTCACATATCCGGAATGAGTTACGGAGCTTTGTCGCCAGTTGCGTTAAAGGCATTATCGCATGGTGCAGCCAAAGCCGGCTGCTGGCTTAACACAGGCGAAGGCGGTTTGTCGCCTTATCACTTGAGCGGGCACTGCGATATTGTATTTCAGATTGGCACGGCCAAGTTTGGGGTGCGAACTCAAGAGGGAAGCCTGGATGAGGATCGGCTGGCCGAGCTGGGTCGTCACAATAACGTCAAAATGTTTGAGATAAAGCTCAGTCAGGGAGCAAAACCGGGTAAAGGCGGAATTTTACCGGGGATTAAAGTAAACGCCGAAATTGCACAAATTCGGGGCATAGAAGTGGGTAAAGACGCCATCAGCCCGAATCGACATCTAGAAATTAGCACCAATGAGGAGCTGTTAGACTTTATTGAAAAAGTTCGAACCATCACGGGAAAGCCGGTTGGATTTAAATTTGTGATGGGTGATCCCGATTGGATTGACGATTTGATTACGGCGATTTTAGAGCGCGGTGAAGAGTCGGCCCCGGACTTTATTACGTTAGACAGCGCCGACGGCGGAACTGGCGCCGCGCCGCAACCCTTGATGGACTACGTTGGCCTGAAGCTGTCCGAGAGCTTACCGATATTAGTGGACAAATTGACAGAAGCAGGACTCAGCGGCCGAACGCGGATTATCTGCTCCGGCAAGATGATTTCTCCTGCTGATGTTGCGTGGGCCATTGCCATGGGCGCCGATTTTATTGTTTCTGCTAGGGGCTTTATGTTTTCTCTTGGCTGCATTCAGGCCATGCAGTGCAATAAAAACACCTGCCCAACCGGTGTCACCACCGATGACCCAAGGCGACAAAAAGGCCTGGACCCGGTCAGCAAAGCTAATCGGGTGGCCAATTACCATAAGTTTTTAGAATACGGGGTTAATATTATTGCCCACTCATGCGGCGTTACCGACCCTCGCGAATTGACGCGCCGTCAGGCACGCGTGATAAAACCCGATGGCGTCAGCATCAGCCTGGCAGACCGCTACCCACTGCCACCGGTACGCCGGCGTTAATTCAGGGTCTTAATTGGCAGCAACCGAGCGGCTTCTTCTGCTATTTTGCGGAAGGTTTGCCGGCGGCTGGTGGTGGCTCGGTAAACCACACCGATATCGCGCGACGCTTCCTGGCCTGTTGGCTTTAAAGGAACTAAGTCGGTGTTTTGCAGAATGCCGTGGTCAATTGCCATCTGCGAAATAAATGTAGCCCCCCGCTGCGCATCGGTCATTTGGACCAGACTGTGCAAACTGGTGGCAGTAAACGGGTTAACTTTAACGGTATCGGTTAGCTGGCAAGCGGATACGGCATGTCCTGTTAAGCAGTGTTCTTTTTCCAGTAAGAAAATGCTGCCGTCGGGTAAGCGTTCATAGTCAACCGGTTCACCGAGCTTATGAGCAATGGATTTGTGCGCAACCAATTTAAACGGGTCGCGACCCAGTATCCATTTCTGGTTACCGTGAATGTCCATCGGTAAAGCCAGTATCAGTATGTCTAAATCCCCGTCACGCAGTTTACCGAGCAAATTAGCGGTGGTGTCCTCTGCAAGCTGAAGCGATAGTCTGGGGTAAGCCTGTTGAACGCTCTGGCTAAGACCGCCGACAATAAAAGGTGCAATGGTTGGAATAATCCCCAGTCGAACAGGCCCTTCCAGTACATTGCCGTGTCCCTGAGCATAATGCATTAGCTCTTCGGTGGAGGTGATGATTTTTCTTGCCTGTGCAACGATTTCCTCGCCGAGGGCGGTAAACAAAAACGATTTGTGGTCGCGTTCAATTAATTGACAATCGAGCTGTTCTTCCAGGTTTTGAATGCCACTGCTCAAGGTTGACTGACTGACATTACAAGCGGCGGCGGCGCGGTTAAAGTTTTGCTGTTGATGCAAAGCGAGTAAATAACTCAAATTTTTTAAGCTAGGCAGTTTTCCCATGATGGCCCCTATCCGAACATTAAATTGGTTTTATCGATTATCATAATCATCTTTATTCGTTTTATCCAATAAAGGTTTCTCCTTATCATTGCTCTCGAAATAAAGCAGCACTGATTCATACATTTAGGAGAAAACATTATGCTTACAGTTGGCGACAAGTTACCAGAATTCAGCGTAATCGCAGCAAAACCAGGTTTCAACATGCCAGAAGAAAACGGTGAAAGCGCGTTTGAAACCATCACCAATGACAGTTTTACCGGTAAATGGAAAATCGTTTACTTCTATCCAAAAGATTTTACTTTTGTTTGCCCAACCGAAATTGTTGAGTTTGCAAAATTGAACGAAGAATTCGCAGACCGTGATGCGGTCGTTATGGGTGGCAGCACCGACAACGAGTTCGTCAAGTTGGCATGGCGCCGTGAGCACCCTGATTTGAACGGCCTGCAACAATACTCGTTTGCTGATGACGGCTCACTGGTCGACGGTCTGGGAGTTCGCGATAAAGAAGAAAACGTAGCATTGCGAGCAACCTTCGTGGTCGATCCGCACAACGTCATTCAACACGTATCAGTAAACAATCTGAATGTTGGCCGTAATCCAACTGAGATATTACGTATCTTAGACAGCTTGCAAACTGACGAATTGTGCCCGTGTAACCGTGCCGTCGGCGGCGACACACTGTAAAAAACGCACTATCCGTTAAAGCGAAGACGGCCTCGCCTCAATTTCTGGAGGCCGTCGATAACGAATTTGGGAGTCAAAAATGGCAGTAGCAGATTACAAACAATTATTGGGTGACCACGGCAAAGATACCAAGCTTAATTTGTCGAGCATGTTCACCAACGTTGATACATCCGGTTTAACTTCTGATCAGTTTTACGGTACAGCATTGTCACTAGCTTACAGTCTGGCTGACGAAGAATTAATTGCGACAGTAGAAGAAGATGCGTTAGAAAAAGTCGAGAGCAACGTTGTTCAGGCCGCTAAGTTAGCTGCAACGTTAATGGCAATGAATAACGTCTACTATCGCTTTTTACATTTATCGGCCGATAAGCAATTTGGCAAAATGCCAGCAGGCTTACGTATGAATGCGATGGCTAACCCGGGTGTTGATAAAGCAGACTTTGAATTGTTTTCACTGGCTGTGTCGGCATTGAATGGTTGCGGATTGTGTATTGATTCGCACGTTAAAACATTGCAGCAGCATGACGTATCAGCACAGGCGATCCAATCTTCAATTAAGTTGGCGGCAGTACTGAACGCCTCGTTAACTGCGCGCAAGCTGTCGTAGTCTGACAGCTGCACGTTGCTCTTGACCAGTGTATTAGCTGGATCGTCCGTAAGTTCAGGCCCGTTTTAACGGGCTTTTTGCTGTTAAATTGAGCAGTTTGTCCTACAGTTACAGTAATGCTGTAACAGGAGAAACGCATGTTGGACATTAATTTAAGCCGCCTTAAAACCTCCCTGCGCGAGCTTTCTAAAATTGGCTATAACGAACAAGACCACGGCGTTTACCGATGGGGCTTCACTGATGCTGACATGCAGGCCCGCTACTGGCTTTTAGAGCAGGTAAAGAGTGAGGGTTTTGATGCCCACATGGACGGTGCAGGCAATGTTTTTTTTGGGTTGGGAGATTACGACCAGTGCCCGGCGGTGTTAACCGGGTCGCATCTGGATACCGTCCCTGCCGGTGGAATTTTTGATGGCGCGCTTGGGGTGTTATCGGGCCTGGAAGTTTTACGCACTCTGAAAGAAAACGAGGTTGAATTAAAAAATCCTGTCTGGGTAGTTGCGACGGCTGAAGAAGAAGGACGATTTGGCGGTATGATGGGGTCGCAGGCCATTACCGGCGCCGTTAATATCGATTGGCTAATGTCAGCACACGACGCCGACGAGGTGTATTTAAAGGATGCAATGGCCGCTCATGATCTTGATGTGATGGATGTGCTGGACGCGGCCTGGCCACCAGAGCGCCTTAAAGCCTTTTATGAACTGCACATCGAGCAGGGCCCCGTGCTGTTTAACGACGACATTTGCATTGGCGCTGTTGAAGGCATATCCGGTGTGTTTAAGTGGATCGTTCACTTAAAAGGTAAAGCCGATCATGCCGGTACAGCGCCCATGAATATGCGCAGCGATGCGTTCATGGGACTGGCAGATTTTGCTCACGAAATTGAACGTATCATTGCCGAAGATGGCTCCGATAAAACCCGTATAACGGTGGGTAAGGTAGAACTTAAACCGGGCAGTCCACACACTGTCCCTGGTGAAGCTATTTTTACCATCGTAGGCCGGGACATGGATAACAACATAATGAAAGAGCTGGCCGACTCCTGCCGCAAAGCATTATCTGCCATCGCTCGCAGTCACCGGCTGATGTTTGAATACGAGCAAGTCAGCTGGTTAGAACCACAGGCGTGCTCTGAAAAATTGACACAGATCATAGAAGATAAGGCAAAAGCCCGTAATCTGTCTTGTATTAAAATGCCCAGCGGAGCTGGCCACGATACACAATTTTTTGCACAAATTACCGAAGCCGGTCTTATTTTCATTCCGTCGGTTAATGGTGTCAGCCACGCCCCTGATGAATGGTCGCGCTGGCATGATGTGCAAGCTGGCACACAAGTCTTGCTGGACTGTATTCTAGAGTCAGCGAGTTAACTAATGATTGCTGGGTTTTTATCCGTTATAATGGCAATCAGATGACTGTTATCAAGTGGTAGTCCAATGAAACAAAAAGTCGAAGTGCAAGCTGCGGACAAAGTAAAAATTCAGCGTCCGACCAATACCGCTCAGAAAAACAATTACTCCCCCCGCAACCGCATTTATGTGCGTGCCATCAAAGGCGGCATGGAGTACTTTCGGCGTATTTTCGGCTTTATTTTGTTGGCTGTTTTCGCTCTTTTGCCCTGGCTTACCTATCAGGGTGAGCAAGCCATATTGCTCGACATCATGGAGCAAAGGTTCCGCGTATTTGGCATCACGTTATGGCCGCAGGATTTTACTATTGTGGCCTGGTTTACGATTGTCGCGGCCGTGGCACTGTTTTTTGTGACCACCATATGGGGCCGCGTCTGGTGTGGTTTTATGTGCCCCCAAACCACCTGGACCGCATTATTTATGTGGTTTGAAAAAAAATTCGAAGGTCAGCGTAATAAGCGCATGAAGCTTGATGAACGTAAAATGGATTTCGACAAGCTATGGCGCAAGACCGGTAAGCACGTCAGCTGGGTTATAGTTGCCTTGCTTACCTCACTGACCTTCGTCGGTTATTTTACCGATGTTCGTCAGTTGTTTCTCGAATTCTTTGTTTTTGATGCCAGTTTCTGGGCTTACTTTAGTGTGTTGTTTTTTACCTTTTGTACATACGGTAATGCCGCTTACATGCGCGAAATTATGTGTACACACATTTGCCCTTATGCCCGCTTTCAATCAGCGATGTTTGATAAAGACACCTATACGGTCAGTTATGATGTAAACCGGGGTGAGCCCCGTGGACCTCGCTCTCGTAAAGTGGATCCTAAAGAAAAGGGCCTGGGCGACTGCATCGACTGTTATATGTGTGTACAAGTCTGCCCCACCGGTATCGATATTCGTAACGGGTTACAATACGAATGCATCGATTGTGGCGCCTGTATTGATGCTTGTAACGAAGTAATGGACAAAATGAAGTACCCACGCGGGTTAATTCGTTTTACCACAGAGCGCAATTTGGCTGCCGACGATAACGGGCAACAAAAAACCAACCCATGGCGCATGAAAAGTATGGGGTATTTTGTTGTTCTGCTGCTGGTTACTGCGGTTTTGGTCTGGGACGTCTCAACCCGAATTCCACTCGAAGTTGACGTGTTACGTGACCGCAACGCACTTTACCGAGAAAACATTCAAGGCGAAATTGAAAACGTATATACCCTAAAAATTGTTAATAAATCACAACGCGAGCATACGTATTCGATAACAGTTAAAGGGCTGGAGCAATATCAGCTGTTGGGAGAAACTACTAAATCGGTAGATGGTGGTGATGTGGGTAGTTTACCGGTAACGCTGGCAGTACCGCCGAGCTTGCTACAACAACAAGTCACAGATTTTAGTTTTGTGGTACAGTCGCTGGATGATGAAAGCGTTACATTGACGCACGAGACCCGATTTATTTACGAGTAAGGAATACATGTCACAGCGCGATTTCGCCTTTCAGGGGCTCGACCCTGATACCCTGATTAAAGCGATCGAGTCGTTGGGTTTGTTTCCAACGTCCGGTCTACTTGCGCTTAATAGCTACGAAAACCGGGTTTATCAGTTTGTAGCCGACGATGATCAGCGTTATGTGGTCAAGTTTTACCGACCCGGGCGCTGGAGTCAGGCTCAAATCGTCGAAGAACATCAGTTTACCCAAGAATTACTTGATCACGAAGTGCCGGTTGCCGCGCCTTTAACGATCAACGCTAAAACGTTACACGAATTTGAAGGGTACAGTTACTGCCTGTTTCCCAGTATTGGCGGGCGCGCCTTTGAACCCGACAACCTGGACCAGCTTGAGCGCTTAGGCCGACAAATTGGGCGTTTACACAACGTAGCCAAAAGCCATGACTTCAATTGCCGCGAGCATATTTCGTATCAGTTGTTTGTAGAGCAAGCGTGGCAGGAGTTGACGGTCAGTGAATTGATTCCGGATGGCATTAAAACGCCTTTTTTTGCGATCCTTGAGCCTCTTGCGCAAAGGCTCAAGGGTACCCCATTAAACGAGTTTTCATTTCAACGCTTGCATGGCGACTGCCATATCGGCAATATCTTGACCTGGGACGAGCAACTGAGTTTTGTCGATTTTGACGATTGCCGGATGGGTCCAGCGATACAAGATTTATGGATGATGTTAAATGGACCTCGTGCGGAACAAACCATACAGTTAGATGCTCTAATAGAGGGTTACGAAGAATTTTGCTCGTTTGATAAGTCGCAGCTGATCTTAATCGAACCGCTGCGGGGCTTTAGGATTATTCAGTATATGGCGTGGTTGTCTAAGCGCTGGCAGGATTCAGCTTTTCAGCGCGCCTTTCCATGGTTTGCGGAAGAGCGCTATTGGGAACAGCAGGTGCTGGCCTTGAAAGAGCAGTTAGCCGCATTAGATGAACAGCCATTAAAATTAGGCTTTTAAAAAGATAAGAAGGTAACAATCATGAGTAAGTGGGTATTAGGTCTATTAGGTGCTGTGTTAATTGCTTTTGGCAGTGCGCAGGCACAATCCTTTGAAGAGGGTGTGCATTACGAAGTCATTGCAGACGATAAGACCAGTAAGCCGGAAATTGTTGAGTTTTTCTCGTTTTACTGTGTCCATTGCTATCGTTTTGAACCGATAGCTAAAGCAATTAAGCAAGCTCACCCCAAGGCCTTTGAAAAGGCTCATGTGTCTTTTATCAGCCCTCGTGGTGATGTGGGTGATACCATGACCAAAGCCTTTGCGGCTGCACAACGACTGGATGCCGAAGAAAAAATCAGTGCAGCGATTTTTGACTATAACTTTAACAAAAACAGCATGCTGACAAGCAAGCAGGACATTCGCAATGTATTTGTCGTAAACGGCATTTCGGGTGACGAGTTTGATAAGGCGCTGGCCAGCTTTTCCATTCGGGCCGCTGCCAGTAAAATGGATCGACGCGCCAGTAACTTGGGGGTTAATGCAACGCCCACATTTATCGTCAATGGTAAATATAAAATGCTGCCACAAGGCTTTCGTGACAGCGACGACTTTGCCGCGGACTTTACCAAGCTAGCCGGTTACTTAATAGAAAAGTAATAGAAAAAATAATAGAAAAATAGCAGGAAAAAACGAAGAGCCCCGCTTAAGCGGGGTTTTTTTTAAGTTTTTTATGATAAAGGTCATAGTTTTTTGTAAACCTAAGTATTGAAACGTTCAGGTGGCTTTGCTAAGGTGTTCAACACATGGATAGGACTGAGTACAGGGACGTACTACCCTTCTTCGCTGTGATTTTCTGAAACGTCTTTAGCAAAGTATTGATAATACGTTAGTCCGAAGTCCGGCAGCACACTGTAGATATGCTCGGTAATCTCCGATTGCACCATTTCGTATTCAGTCCAAACCGTTTTTTTAGTAAAAGCATACAGCTCGAGCGGTAACCCTGAGGCTGTTGGCTGCAGCAGTCTGGCCATATACATCATGTCCTGACAAATACCCGGGTGATGTGCCAGATAGTGGACCGCGTAAAGACGAAGCACGGTCAGGTTGCTCACCGGAGCCTTGAGATTGTTATCTGTTAGCCAGGCATCAACCTCTTGCTGAAAGTAACGGTCAGTAATGTTGGCTAAATGTTCTTTGTCGAGCAACTGGGTGCTGTCTAAATCCAGCTTGATGGCTCGCATCATCCGTCGGCCACCGGATTGAATCATACCTTGCCAGTTTGTAAACGATTGATGAATCAGTAAAGAAGTTGGTAAGTAGACAAAGGTATTGTCCCAGTTTTCCACCTTTATGGTGATCAGACCCACCTCTTTAATTACGCCGTTAGCGTTAGAATCAGGAACCTCGATCCAGTCGTCAATTGCGACCATGCGGTTAGCCGCAAGTTGTATTCCAGCGACAAAGCCCATTAAGGTGTCTTTAAAAACGACCATTATAATGGCTGTCATGGCACCAAAGCCACTGAGTAAATATAGCGGTGACTGGTTCATTAAAATCGCCACCGTGATAATGATAGCCATTAAAATCATCACTAACTTAACAACCTGAATGACGCCTGTCAGCGGAACTTCCTTTGCCTTATTAGAGTATTCGTAAATAATAGCGACAACGTTGGTTAGCGCTAGCAAAATGCTGGTCATTACCCAGGTTAGATAAAGAGCAACAGCGGTTTTAAAAGAAGATTGCCAGGAAGAAAAGTTATCAACAAATATGATCGGAATAAAAGCGTTAAGGATTAACACCGGAGCCAGATTAGCGCAGCGTTTAAAAAAGCCACTATTGACTAAGGCTTTATACCATTTTTCGGGAGCTTTTTTGAGTAAACGGTTTATCGCTTTATTAATGACCATTCGGGCAATCGCATAGGCGATGTAACTGATGACCAAAATAATCGCGACATTAATGGCTAACGCAAACTGTTCTACCAGTCCTTCTTTAAACCCTGTTTTACTCAGCCATTGGGTAACAAAGTCAAAGTTCATAGTGGCTACCTTATTTGTTCGTCGGCATTAATTTTTGCCCTAAGTTTCTCAATGGTAGCGTCTTTTTCGTGCCAGCGCAGGTTAAGCCATTTTTGAAAGTGCTGTTTAAACGCCTCATCGTTACTGTAATCGCCAATCAGATCGTCCGTAATGGGCAAGGTGCGTACACTGACGTACACATTACGCAGTTGTCCGCTGAGTAAATGCCAGAGTACAGGGCGATCAATTTTACCTGGGTAAGCAATAGTGATATCTAATATGGCTTCAAACTGCTGCCCCATAGTTTGCAGAGAAAAAGCGGTTCCACCGGCTTTCGGCGGCAATAAATAGCGGTAGGAGCTATCGGTGAGCCGGTGTTTGGCGGGGGTGAACCGGGTTCCTTCACAAAAGTTAACAACGGTAGTAGGAATATGCCGGAACTTGTCGCAAGAGCGCGCGGTCGTTTCGATATCGCGGCCGGCCAGGTGGGGCTTTTTAGCCAAGGTTTCTTTGGAATAGCGGCGCATAAACGGCATATCCAGCACCCAACAGCCCCACCCTACAACAGGAATCCAGAGTAACTGACGTTTTAAAAAGAAGCGTGGCATCGGCATGTTGCGGCGGGCCAGGTGCATTAGCACAAATACGTCAACCCAGCTGCGGTGGTTGGCCATGATCATATACCAACCTTTTTGATGCAGTGCTAAGTCTCCTTCGATATGCCACTGCATGGGTTGGGTCAGTTGAAACAATGACGACATAGCGTAAGCCCAAAGCCGAAACAAGCTATTAGCCAAGTTCGAGAACAGAATTTGAGCAAACTTAAAGGGCAGTATCAATTTAAAAACACCAACAATGACGATTCCAACACCAATAATTGAAGTCGTCGTGATAGCCCATAATAAGTTAATTAGCACCCGAAAAGGGATTAGTAGCTTTGTCAGCATGTGTATTCCTAGGTACTGAGTGTTGACTAAAAATAGGTATAAATCATAACGGAACAAGCCCGAATTGTCTGTTGCGAAAATAGATAATTCAAATATACTGTATATAAACACAGTATTCGGTCAGGGGTTAATATGCAGGCAAATTTACAGCAGCTTGTTAATAAAGGTCTTCTCTGGCAGGGCAAGCAAGACCCAATACAGCAACAGGACTATTTGCCCAGCGGCAGTAAAACACTGGATAAAGCGTTAGGTGGTGGCTGGCAACTTGGCGGGCTGCACGAACTTCAGCGCGAGCAGCCGTTTTCTGAACAACGATTGTTGACACCTATCTTACAACAGAGCTTAGAGCGTCAATTACCGGTTTTCTGGATTAACCCCCCTGCTTTAGTTTCAGCCGCTGGTTTATGCTGGCAGCTTGCGCAGTCTTCTTACCACATTGTGGTTCAGGCAAAAGGTATAGAGGCCGCTTGGGCATTCGAGCAGATTCTGCTCAGCGGTACAGGTACTGCTTTGCTGTGGCTGCCGCAGCAAGATATTGATCCCACCCTGGTCAGACGCTGTTACAAAGCAGTACAGACAGGGGGACAGACGGGCTTTATTTTGACCGATCCAGCCATTGAGCCAGAAGCTCGTGCTTACACCAACCGAGTTCAGCTTAATGCTGCTGCAAGTCATATCAACATTGTAAAACGGCGCTACAGCTGGCCGGTTAGCCGCGTTGCCTTATGAGCCTCTGGTTATATTGTCACTTCCCCCAGTTACTGCTCGATACCATGCGGCGTATCCATCCTGCAATTGATGATTATCCTGTGGCTTTTTATCAGCAGCAGAAACAGCACAAAGAGTTGGTTACGCAATGTAATTTGAAAGCCACCAAAATGGGTGTGGAGAAAGGTCAGACACAGGTTTTAGCGCAAACCATCGCAAGCGACCTGATTTGTCATCCCTACTCTGCCGATAAAGAGAGCCAGGCTCTCAAATGTCTGGCTGACAGACTTTATCAGTCAGTTGATAAGCAAGTTTTGTTTCAGCCGCAGGGCATTGCCATTGCAGTGGATGATTTACTGCGCTTATACCAAGGGCTAGAGCCATTACTTGAGCACCTGGAGGAACGATTTAAGGAGTTACAGTTAACGTATTCCTTTAGTCTGGCGCACGGACCTGTTGCCGCACAATGTCTGGCGAGGGCCGGAGCCGAGCAACTGTCTGCTGACCGAAAAGCGATACAACGAGCGGTCGGACAATTGAGCATCCAGCAACTTAACTGGCCGTCGAAGATCGTTGAAAAACTGTATAAGTCGGGTATCAAACAGGTTCAGCAGTTGTGGGCGATACCTGCAGCACAAATTGGTAAGCGTTTTGGTGCCAACCTTATTGACGAGCTGTTGCAGTTAAAAGGAGAGCAACAGCAAAGTTATCACTACTATCGGCCCGCAGAACAGTTTTTCATGTCACTGGATCTGGTAACCGAAGTCGAGCGCTGGCAAGGGTTGCTGTTTCCTTTAAAAAGAGCGCTCAATGAGCTTGAACACTACTTGTATCAACGGCAAAAAGTTGTCCGAGAGCTTGAAATTAGACTGCATCATCGGCAACAACAGCAGACCACGGTACCGCTTAAAATAGCCGGTGATAGTTGGCGTGCTTCTCAGTTCTTACAGCTTATTCAACTACAGATGAACCGCTACCCCTTAAAACACCCCGTGCTGGCGCTGACAATACAGGCGCCGCAGTTGTATGAATTAAGCAGGCAGAGCGGTCAATTGTTAACGGAAGCGTCTACTCATCAAGGAGATTTACCGGAGTTACTAACGCGTCTACAGGCTAGGTTAGGTGAAAACTCGCTTCATAGCCCTTCTCTATCCAGTGACATACGGCCGTTACGTAATGAAAAGTTTGCCTCTGCGGGGGCTGTCACATCAGTAACGAACAGTAGTACGGCACCAATTAAACGCCCTTTATGGTTACTGCCTCAGTCCGAAGTTATTGATATCCAGCAGTGGACGCTGGTTGAAGGACCTGAGCGATTAGAAACCGGTTGGTGGGACGATAACCCTTATCAAAGAGACTATTGGCTGGCGCGTGATCCCGAACGGCGTTTAGGCTGGTTGTTTTTTCAGCATCAACAATGGTTTTTACAAGGGTGGTTTAGCTAATGCGATACGCTGAACTGCACTGTTTAAGTCATTACAGTTTTTTGCGCTCGGCAGGGTTCCCCTCCGAGCTTATCGATAAAGCAGCAGAGCTGGGGTATGACGCACTGGCCATAACGGACGAGTGTTCAGTAGCGGGTATTGTCAGAGCTTACGAAGCCGCAAAACAACATAATTTGAAATTAATTGTCGGCAGTGAGTTTCGCCATTCGCGACTGGGTACTTTTGTTGTCATCTGCCCTACCCGGCAAGCTTATGCTCAGTTATGTCGCAAAATTACTGAATTTCGGGGGCGTTCAGAAAAAGGCCATTACTGTATAAAAAGTGAAGACTTTTTAAACGGTTTTGATCAATGCCTGCTGTTATGGCGACCAGTGACTGAGGGCGGTGGTACTTCTTACGCTAAGGCCCTGAACTTCGGTCATCAGCTAAAGCGTTGCTGGGGCCAGCGCTTTTGGTTGCTTTACGAACGTCATTACCGAGCTGCTGATAAGGCAGAGTTCGGCTTTATTCAACGTTTACACCAACAGCTTACGGCAGCCGTTGTGGTTGCTGGGGGATGTTTAATGCATGATAAAAAGCGACAGCCTTTATTGGATATCCTGGCGGCAATAAAAAATGGTTGTTCGATTCATCATGCCCCCCAGCACGGAAGCTATAACAGCGAGCAGCGGTTAAGAACCTTAACCGAGTTGCAACAGTGTTACCCAGCTGATTGGTTAGAAGAAAGCGTCAACATTGCCAAACTCTGTCAATTTACCTTAGAGGAGCTGCGTTACGAATACCCAGCAGAATTGGTGCCTTCCGGTTTATCTGCCAGCACCTACTTAAAACAACTAACCGAGGCGGGTGCTGCTTATCGTTACCCGGGCGGGGTACCGGCTACTGTTCGCCAGCAATATGAAAAAGAGCTTAAACTCATTAAAGAGCAATCCTACGAGTACTTTTTCTTAACCATTCACGACTTGGTTTGTTTCGCTAAACAGCGCGGCATTTTTTACCAGGGACGTGGCTCAGCGGCAAACTCTGTAGTTTGTTATTGCCTGGAAATCACCGCGGTTAATCCAGCCCAAATAGACGTTCTGTTTGAACGCTTTATTTCTAAGGAGCGCGATGAGCCGCCGGACATTGATGTCGATTTTGAGCACGAGCGCCGCGAAGAAGTAATTCAATACATCTATAAAAAATACAGTCGACAAAGGGCTGCGCTGGCTGCCACTGTCATTCGTTACCGTTTTCGCAGTGCTTTTCGTGATGTTGGCAAGGCTTTAGGGTTTACTGAACAGCAATTACACCATTACCGGCAAAACCTGGATCGACGGGATAAAGCGAGTTCCTGGCAACAACAGTTAACTGAACAGCACCCGGATTTACTGGCCACTCGTCGGGGTCAGCAGTTAGTAAAGTACACCGAATGGCTGATTGGGTTCCCACGACACCTATCGCAACATGTTGGGGGCTTTGTTATAGCCGCCGGACAACTGTCTGATTTAGTCCCGATCGAAAATGCCAGTATGCGGGACCGTACGGTTATTCAGTGGGACAAGGATGATCTGGAAAGTCTGAAATTATTGAAAGTCGATGTGCTGGCATTGGGTATGCTAACGGCCTTGCGCAAAACATTACAGCTGCTAAAGCAGCAAAATATTCCGTTATCGTTAGCGCAAATTCCACAAGAAGATCAGACGGTTTACCAGGCACTGCAAAATGCCGATTCTGTTGGTGTTTTCCAAATTGAGTCGCGAGCGCAAATGAATATGTTGCCGCGTTTAAAGCCCGCCACCTTTTACGATCTCGTTATTCAGATCGCAATTGTCCGGCCCGGACCGATCCAGGGCGATATGGTACATCCTTATTTAAGGCGTCGGGCTGGTCTTGAGCCGGTAGATTACCCTAGTGCGGAGGTTAAATCGGTGTTGGGCAGAACGCTGGGGGTGCCGATATTTCAAGAGCAGGCGATAAAGCTGGCAATGGTCGCCGCAGGCTTTAGTGGTGGTGAGGCAGATCAATTGCGGCGCGCTATGGCAGCCTGGAAAAGCAGTGGCAAGTTAAAGCAATTCGAGGACAAACTCATCTCCGGTATGCTCCAGAGGGGTTATAGCCAGGACTTTGCACAGCGGTTATTTCATCAAATCTGTGGCTTTGGTCAATACGGGTTTCCTGAATCCCACTCAGCAAGTTTTGCTAATTTGGCTTATGCTTCGGCGTGGCTAAAAACGCATTATCCGAGTGCTTTTTATACCGGTCTGTTAAACAGTTTACCGATGGGATTTTACTCTCCTTCGCAGCTGATCCAGGACGCCAAACGGCATGGTATTACATTTCTGCCCGTCGACATTAATGCCAGTGACTGGGATTATCAGTGGCTGGCAGAGCAAGGCGATGTTATTCGTATGGGTTTGCGGCAAATCGCAGGGCTAGCCAAAGAGCGCCTAAAAGCAGCCTTGCTGCACCGTGGTGACGGCTTCACAACAATACAGGAGTTGCGGCAAGCTCAGTTGTACGAGTCGGACATTGAAGCGTTAGCCAAAGCCGATGCACTAAAAAGCGTTTCCGGACACCGGTATCAGGCTAGCTGGGATGCGCTTGTTGTCAGTGACCAGCAGTTGCCTTTATTCAGTGGTGTAAAAGAACAGTATGAGCAAGCCGCCAGTCAACCCAGTGAGCAAGAGGAAGTTCGTTACGATTACGCCAGTACCGGTTTAACCCTACGGCGACACCCGATGGCATTAATTCGTGAACACACTGATTTAGCGCATTGTATTGTCGCTGACCAGCTCAGATCACGCCGATCGGGTAGTCTGGTTCAGGTTGCGGGGCTGGTAACTTGCCGCCAACGACCAGGCACAAAAAGTGGGGTAACCTTTATTACATTAGAAGACGAAACTGGCAATGTGAATGTTGTGGTGTGGGCTAACACCGCACGTGAGTTCAAAAAAGCGTTTTTGGGCAGTCGTCTGTTATGGGTGAAAGGCGTGTTAGAAAGTCATCAGGGAGTAACACATGTAGTGGCCGGCCGCCTTGATGATAAGACGGACTTATTATCAGTCGACCGGTTACACGAACGGCGTTTCCATTAACAACGGTGTGTTTAGGAAATGGGGTGAACGTCCATCAGGTAGTCATTTTTTAAATCGACATAATTTTGTGCTGACTGACCTAAGAAATCACGCTCGCTTTGGTTCAGGGGTCGTTTCTTTTCTATTGGGCTGCCGACGTATAAATGACCCTTTTCTAACCGCTTCCCTGGAGGCACTAAACTACCGGCACCGATAATAACGTCATCCTCTACCACCACATCATCCATTATAACTGCAGACATGCCGACTAAAATATGGTTGCCTAATTGGCAGCCATGCAGCATGCAATGATGTCCAACCGTCACATTATCGCCAATAGTTAGCGGGTGGCCGTTGGGATTATGCGCGGAACAACGAGTGACATGTAAAATCGTACCGTCCTGGATATTGGTCCGGTTTCCAATATTAATTGAATTGACATCTCCGCGAGCTGCAACCATTGGCCAAACACTGCTGTCATCGCCAATGCGCACGTCACCAACAATAACGGAACTGTTATCAAGGTATACTCGTTCTCCTATTGCCGGATGTTTCTCGTGAAAACTACGGATATCTGCCATTACTTACTCCCCCGAGTGTTTTTATCAGTCGATAAAAAGTGATTTAGTGAACAACTTATTTATACCAGACCGAGAGACTAAAGCCCAAAAACATCATAATTCGACTGCAAAAGCAGCAATCTGATGCATCTTTAATCTAACAGTCATAAAACCAATTAAAATTGGTAAAAAGGTCTTGACCGTCAGACATAAACCTCTAAAATGCGCTCCACGTTCAAGGCAGGCAACGAAGCCGCC
>JBNJEJ010000026.1:0-30517 GCA_051745735.1 Pseudomonadota bacterium | reverse complement strand
CGCTGCGAATTCAGATCATGGGTAGCCTTTGGCTTGCCGAAGGGGCGGCATTGATTGATTTCCCCGAAGCGCCTATTTCATGCAAGCCGCCGCAACAAAACCGCGACGGCTTGCATGGCGAAGGAGCAGGTGACGACCATGGCGGCGCCGAAGCCGCTGGAGCAGTTCATTGGCATGCTGCCGCTGCCGGGTTTTTGCCGGGTTACTTCGCCTTGTTCTTCTCCGCCGGTGATGGGGTAGCGCAGTTGTTCTTCGGAATAAATGCAGTCAATGCCCCATTTGCGTTTGGGATTTTTCGAAAAGCCGTAATGCCGGCGGCAATCGGACCGCACTTTGGCCAGCAATGGATCTTGTTTGGCGCGCGATAAGTCGGCTACCTTTATCTGCGTTGGATCAATCTGTCCACCAGCGCCTCCGCAGCAGACCATAGGTAATTTATTCCGCTTACACCAGGCTACCAGTGCCGCTTTTGTTTTCACGCTATCAATGGCATCCAGCACCGCATCGACAGCGGTCAGATGTTGCTCAAAATTATCCGGCACCAAGAAATCATCAATAACCGTGACTTTGCAGGCCGGATTAATCGCCTTAACCCGGGCCGCCAGGACCTCGCTTTTCAATTGCCCGATCGTGGTAAAGTCAGCCGGCAGCTGTCGATTAATGTTGCTGACACAAACATCATCAAGATCAATCAGGGTCAACTGACCAATGCCGGTTCGTGCCAGGGCCTCAACGGCCCATGAGCCGACACCACCGAGGCCGGCCACGGCGACATGTAAGTTTTGAAAGCGCTCCAGCGCCTGACTGCCGTACACCCGTTGGATGCCGGACAGAGCTTCGTTTGACGGTTGCGGGTCACTCATCAATGACGTTCTGCCCGTTACACCGCAAATGGGTATTTAATCGGAGCATGGCTTTGATAGCCACTGACCTTAAAATCATCTTTACTGACCCAGGTTTCGATATCCTGCAGCGATTTAATGTCTGGATTAATGGTTAATTGAGGCACGTCATAGGGCTCGCGCTGGAGCTGTTCCTGCACCATCAGAGGCAACTGATTCTCATAAATGTGAGCATTTACTATCTTGTGATAGGCTTTACCCGGCTTATGGCCGGTGATTTGAGCAACCAGTGCCAGCAGCACAAAGCACTGAATTTGATTAAAGTTAAGCCCCAGCGGCACATCGCAGCTGCGCTGGTAGGAGGTCAAATGCAGCGTATCCCCCAACAATGAAAAATTATGCGTGTGCATGCACGGCCGCAGACAGCCCAGCTCGAATTCACCGGGGTTATAAAATGTCACGATTTCGCCACGGTCATCAATGCCCTGACGCAAATCATCAATAACCTTGCTCAGCTGGTCCAGATAACTCCCGTCGGGTTTTTGCCAGGCTCGCCCTTGCACCCCGTAAACGCGGCCCATGTCATCCTCACCGTTGCGATGTGGGTTATTAAGCCAGGCCTGATTTTCATTGGCGTTGGCGTTCCAGGTGTTGCAACCAATGGCGCGAAATTCGGCCGCGCTGCGATAGCCGCGCAAATAGCCCAGTAACTCGGCAATCGCTGCTTTATAAAAGCTCTTGCGGGTGGTTACCAGGGGGAATTCATTATTCCCTACATCGTATTCAAGATCGGCGTTAATTACCGTCAAACAATGAATACCCGTGCGCTCATTTTTTACCCAGGTGCCTTCATCGACAATACGACGGCATAAATTCAGATAGGCTTGTTCAGGGCGGTTGGTCATGGTTGCTGCACCTGCGGTTTTTTACTGGCATTAATCAGCAGAGCGGCGCCTACCACAATCATCGGTAGCGTAAGCCATTGCCCCATTGACAGGCCCAACGACAAAACGCCCAAATGCGCGTCGGGTTCGCGGAAAAACTCAACCGTAAAGCGGGCAACGCCATAGCCCAGCAGAAACAAACCACTGACAGCGCCCAGGCCCCGCGGTTTTTGCTTAAACCACCACAGTAAGATAAATAACAACAGGCCTTCGAGCAGCGCCTCGTACAGTTGCGAGGGATGCCTTGGCACCGGCCCGCCACTCGGGAAAACTATAGCCCAGGGCACGTCGGTTACGCGCCCCCACAATTCGCCATTAATAAAATTGCCGAGGCGGCCAAAAAACAGCCCCATAGGTACCAGCGGGGCGACAAAGTCGCCCACTTGTAACAGCGGTCGTTGTTTTAGCCGGGCATAGGCAAAAATAGCAATGACAACGCCCAGCAAACCGCCATGAAACGACATGCCGCCATCGAACACTTTGAATAAAAATAACGGGTCAGCAATAAAGTTACTGAATTGATAAAACAGCACATAACCGATGCGCCCGCCAAGGATCACACCGATAAAGCCCCAAAACAACAGGTCAGCAAATTGCTCTTTGTTCCAGTGCTCGCTGCGCTCAGCTTGACGGCTGCCCCACCAATAGGCGAAGACAAATCCTGCGATATAAGCCAGCCCGTACCAGCGGATAGCCAGTGGACCCCAAATATGCACGATAACCGGGTCAATTGCCGGAAACTGCCAAAAATCCGTGGGCGGCACAATACTCTCCTATTAGGTCAGTAAATTAATTGCGACAACAATAAGAAATGCCGCGAAAAAACGTCGTAATAATGTTACCGGCAATTTGTGCGCCAGCTTGGCCCCAATCGGCGCCATCAGCACCGAGGTGGCAGAAATAGCCAACCAGGCCGGTACATGAATCAAGCCCAGCGCTCCATTGTTGTTATTGTCCCCACTCAGGCCGCCAATAGCAATAAACATCACCACCGAACTGCAGCCAATGACAAAACTGCCGAGCGATGAAATCGCTATGGCCTGGCGTACGGGCAACCGCATACGCTGCAAAAATGGCACCGTAAGCGCCCCGCCACCAATACCGACTAAGCCCGAAATGCTGCCGATGAGTACCGCGCCGATTGCGACCAGACGTTTGGAAACCTGTGTTCTTGGTTCGCCCTGAGGGGCCGGCAACAACATGCGTATCGATAATAAGACTAACACCAGGGCAAAAATAATGCGCAAACCATCTGGGCTGACCACGGTAACTAAATAAGCGCCGAGTAACGCCCCGGCGGAGAGCCCCGGCAATACCCGCAGTAACCAAAAGCGCGCCATCAGTCCGGTACGGGAGTGGCTGATAGCCGCTGAGGCCGTGGTCATGCAAATGGTAGCCAAACTGGTCGCTATGGCACTGGGTACCACCAGCTCCGGTGCTACACCGATAATTGGCAGCAAATAAATCAGTAACGGCACCACTACCAGACCGCCACCAATGCCCAGTAAGCCGGCCAGTAAGCCAGCCAATACGCCTCCACTCAGACACCACAGCCAAATATCAAGCGCCATCTTACTTACCTGCCCGGACGAAGCCACCCAAGCCCATGCTTTCCATCTTATTCGCGATCATGTTGCGAATCTGATCCGGGTGACGCGCCTGTAACGCCTTCGCCAGCATTACCTGCAAGGTGCTGGACCGCACGTTGCGTAAGATCCAGCGCACCCGGTCAATATTATAACTGTTCATACTTAATTGCCGGTAGCCCATCGCCACTAATAATAATGCCCCACCCGGGTCACCTGCCAGTTCACCACAGACACTGACGGGTTTGCCCAGCTCTTCGCAACGTCTGGCGATATCATCAAGACTCGCCAATACGGCCGGATGGTAAGCATCGTACAAATTCGCCACCCGCCGGTTATTGCGGTCGACCGCCAGTAAATATTGAGTTAAGTCGTTTGAACCCACGGAAAAAAAGTCAACTTTGTTGGCCAGCGCGGGTAACTGATAAATGATCGCCGGCACTTCGATCATCACGCCCAGTTGTGGCTGCACTAAATTAATGCCTGCCGCGCAGCCCTGCTCTTCGGCGACTTCAAAGTAAGCTTGTTTAATCAGCCGCGAAGCCTCTTCGACTTCGTTAATACTGGTCACCATGGGCAGTAATATGCGTAAGTTACTGTGCCCGATACTGGCCCGGAGCATCGCTCGTACCTGCACCAGAAAAATTTCCGGATGATCCAGGGTCAGCCTGATGCCGCGCCAGCCCAAAAATGGATTATCTTCCTGCAAAGGTAAGTACGGCAGCGGTTTATCACCGCCGACATCCAGTGTCCGCATAACCACCGGCTGATCAGGAAACTGGTCGAGTATTTCTTTATACATCTCAACCTGTTCATCCTCAGTCGGCAGTTGTTCGCGCATCATAAAAGGAATTTCTGAGCGGTACAGGCCTATACCGTCGATATTCAGTTGCTGCAAATACGCCTGTTTAATATTCAATCCCAGATTAAGATGCAGACTGACCTGCTGACCATCCTGGGTTTGCGCCGGCAAGTGAGCGTGTTCTGCGACCACTTGTTTAAGCTCTTCTTCTTGCTCGGCTAAATGCTGATACTGAGCACGCACCTGAGGAGGAGGGTTGATGTAAATTTCTCCGGTGTAACCATCAACAATCAGCTGTTTGTCGGCGAAAAAATGCAGCTCGATATCATCCACACCGAGAACCGCGGGAATACCCAGGCTGCGGGCCATAATGGCGGCGTGGGAATTACTCGAGCCACTGAGCGAAATGATGCCGTCGATTTTATCCTGCGGTAACTCCGCTAACATCGAGGCCGTCACTTCGTCGGCAATTAAAATGCCCTGTTGCGGAAACTGGCGTGCTTTGCGTTGCCGTTTTTGCAGGTGCAATAACACCCGCTGACCAATATCACGGACGTCCGTTGCGCGCTCGCGCAGGTAGGAATCGTCCAACGCTTCGAACTGGTCAATGAACTCCTCCACCACCTGCTTTAATGCGGTCTGTGCGCGCCAGCCTTCACTGATCATTGACTCAACCGCATTGCCGAGACTGGCTGCATCGAGCATGCCCTGGTAAACATCAAAAATCGCCAGGGTGTCGTCCGGCACCTGCCCCAGCATTTGCTCGGACAGCTGTTTTAAATCGGCGCGGGTGCGTGCCACCGCTTGCCGGAATTTGCGGATTTCATGCTGGGGTTTGTCGCTGCGTTGCGGCGATATTTCTTTTAACGATACTTCCGGACGGCTGACAAAGGCCGGTCCAATGGCCACACCGGGGGAGCCCGGCAAGCCTTGTAAACTGTGGATCCAGCGAGTACTTTCGTTTGCCAGTAAACCTTTGGCACTGGCGTGGGCAATAACAACCGCCAGCTGCGCTGCCAGCGTGACCACAAAGGCTTCTTCCTCGCGAGTGAAAGTGCGCGCCTTACTTTGGTGGACCACGATAATGCCCAGCACTTTACGCCGGTGGATTATGGGCGCCGCCAGTAGGCCACGGTATTGCGCTTCGTTGGTCTGCACAAGCTTCTTATTGGCCGGGTGTTGGCTGGCATCAGCAATATTCAGTGGTTCTTCGCGCCGCGCCGCCAACGAGATAATACCTTCGCCAAAATCAACCCGGACTGTATCACCTCGTTCAGCACTGAGGCCGTCACTGGCTGCCAGCACAAACTCCTGATTTTCGTCATCGGCTAAAAAAACACTGCAGCTGTCAGTTTTCAGGGCTTCCCTGACTTGGCCTACCATGGTATGCAGCGCCAGCTTAAAATCTGGCGACTTGTTGACCGTTTCGACAATCCGTTGCAAAGTTATCAGCATGGTTTAACGTCTACGCTTATTGCCACGCGGATGGCGCTGTGGCCGTCCGCCGACCTGAAATGGCATGGCGTGGCTGGCAAATTCTTTCATTACCCGGCGATAAACGTCGCGTTTAAACGCCACTACCTGGCGCACCGGGTACCAAAAACTCACCCAACGCCAACCGTCAAATTCCGGATGACCGGACTTTAATACATCAACGTCTTCTTCACGACATTTTAGCCGCAGCAGAAACCACCTTTGTTTCTGACCAACACACATGGGCCGTTGTTCGCGTCGGATCAGCCTTTTAGGCAACCGATAACGCAACCAGTGACGGCTGGTGTACAGAATTTCTACCTGGTCAGGCTTTAACCCGACTTCTTCCCAAAGTTCGCGGTACATTGCCTGCTCAGGTGTCTCGCCTTCATCAATTCCGCCTTGCGGAAATTGCCAGCTGTGCTGATTTATACGGCGAGCCCAAAATACCTGCCCATGCCCGTTACAGATGACGATTCCTACATTTGGCCGGAATCCTTCAGCATCTATCACTCGAGCAACCTCAATTATTCTCTGATAGCATTGATTCTTCCATAAAGCCCCGCGTGGGGCAAACCATTAACGGCTTAATATGACGCTTACATCCATTCGCCCACACAGTATTGATGAATTATTTAGCCGGGCCAGCGCGCTGGCAGGTCAACGGTTCGGTGACTTAGCAGCGCAGGCAGGGCTCTCTATTCCTGCGGACCTACGCCGCGATAAGGGCTGGGTTGGCATGTTGCTGGAGCATTATCTGGGCGCAACAGCAGGTTCTAAACCGATACAGGATTTTCCGGAGCTGGGAGTTGAATTAAAAACACTACCGGTAGACGCTAACGGCGAACCACTGGAAACCACATTTGTCTGTGTTGCTCCATTAACCGGCATTGATGGCATCCAATGGCATAACAGTAACGTATATAATAAGTTGCAACGGGTACTGTGGCTTCCGATTGACGGCCGCCGTGCGGTACCACTGGCCGAGCGTGTGGTCGGCAGTGCTTTTATATGGCACCCTTCGGCTGAGCAGGAACAGTGCCTGCAACAGGACTGGGAAGAGCATATGGATCGTATCGCTTTGGGTCAGGTTGAGTCGATCACTGCCCGTCAGGGTAGCGCACTGCAGATCCGACCTAAGGCTGCCGACGGCAACGCCTTAACTGAGGCTTTTGGGCCCCAGGGTGACATTATTCGGGTGCGGCCCAGAGGTTTTTATTTGAAGAAAAATTTTACCCGGCAAATTATTCAACAGGTGTTTAATGCAATTTAATGTAACTCCGGCAGCTAAACGCAACGCACTGGCTTTTTCCGGCCTTGGGCTGATGCTGTTCATTATCATCTTTTTTATTCACTTGGTCAGCGACAATGTGCCGTCGGGTGTCACCGTAGTGTTCGGTGCCACGTCAGGAATTTTGTTGCTACTGGGAGTCGGTAAGCTGATAGAGCCCTCGGTGTCACTGGTTATCACCCCAGAGCATATTCGCTATTTACACCGCCGCGGCAGCTGGCAAATCAGCTGGGACAATATTATTCGTTATGATGTCCCTCGCATCAATCGGGTCTTAGAGCTGGAGGATGCGCCCTTTATTGGTTTTCGCTTGTACAATGTTGACGAAGTACTGCAATCCATATCGCCGCGTCTGGCTTCCGCCTTATTATTCGATCAGCGCCAGCTGTTAATCATGGCTTTGCGGCACGAACGTCCTGATGAGGCGGATTATTCAAAATACTTTGATATACCGGACCGCTACGTCAGCCCGGCCGGCACCGTTTACAAAGGTTTGATTGCTTCATTTGGATTGCGAATGGAACAGTTGCGCGACTTACTGGGTTATGACCTTTATGTCAGTGCAATGGCTTTGGACCGTGAGATTTACGAGTTCAAAGCCCACTTACAAAAGTTGCAGGCAAGTCGTAATGAGGTTACTGCAACGGAAAACTGAGGTTTTGGTTAGTCAAAAACCGGTATTGTATAGGCTTCGATTTCAGGCTTCTGAAAGTAGTAACCCTGCATCAATTCAACCCCGTTGTATTTTAAATACAAATATTCGTCGTGGGTCTCAACCCCTTCAGCGATGAGGATAATACCCAATTCTTCAGCCGCTCGTTGGACAGCCGAAAAAAGTGCTTTCTTAATTCGGTCCTGGTGAATATTACGCACCAGTTTCATGTCAACTTTGAGTATATCCGGCTGAAAATCAGCCAGTAAGTTTAATCCGGCGTAGCCCTGGCCAAAGTCATCAATCGCCGTCAAAAACCCCTGTTGTCGATAAGTCTTGAAGACATCCACCAGCAATTCATGGTTTTCTACTTTTTCGTGTTCAGTTACTTCGAAAATGATGCGTTCGCGGGGGAACCCGGTTTTGCGGGCCGTTTTTAATGTTTTTGCCAAACAGGTTTCCGGCTCATATATAGCGTTAGGCATAAAGTTGATGCTAAGCTTTGAGGGTAGATTTATCGACGCTGCGGTTTCGATGGCAGCCATCCGGCAAGTCTGATCAAAGGTGTATTTGTTGGTATCATCGATACGCGAGAGTACTTCACCTGCACCTTCGCCATTAGCCCCACGAACCAAAGCTTCGAAGGCAAAGACGTTTTTTGTCTGTACATGCACTATGGGCTGAAATGCCATTCTAATTTTAAACCCCAGCGGGGTGTCGCAGTCACACGAAGGGCACGCGGCCATACAAACTCCTTGATGGTGCTCAATAACGAGACACGATAAATATAGAATACGTAAATCTGGTTGTATTGTATATGTATCTGTATAAGACTTTGGTTTATCAATACAGATTGTCCTAATCGTTATTTGCTTTATTAACTGGTGCTAACGAGCAGTTGTTATCAAGGAGGACTGAATGCAGACACTGGGTTGGAAAGAGTGGGGTTCGCTGCCGGAAATTGGCATCGAACGTATCCACATGAAGGTGGATACGGGCGCCAAAACCAGCTGCTTACATGCGTTTAAGCTCATCCCTTTTGAACGTAACGGGGAGTCCTGGGTCACGGTGCACATGCATCCACAACAGGATTCAAAACAAGAACACCAATTTGATGTCCCAGTATACGAACAGCGCCAAGTGACCGACTCTGGCGGGCATAGCGAAATTCGCTATGTCATCCGCTCGCGTCTGATCCTGGGGTCGTTTAATGAAGTCATCGAACTGACGTTGACCAATCGGGATACCATGAGGTTTAAGATGTTGCTGGGCCGCCAGGCCATGCGTCATCACTTTACGGTTAACCCCGCAGCCGCTCACTTATTAGGAGAGTAAATATGCGAATTGCTATTTTATCGCGCAACAGTAACTTGTATTCCACCCGGCGCTTGGTCGAAGCTGCGCAAGAACAAGGCCACGAAGTCGATGTGATGAATCCGCTCAGTTGCTATATGAACATTAATGCGCGGGAAAACTCAATTCACCGTCACGGCAAAGAGCTGGCTCATTACGATTGCGTTATTCCGCGAATTGGTGCATCAATCACCTTCTACGGCACCGCCGTGCTGCGCCAGTTTGAAATGATGGGCACCTACCCATTAAATGAATCGGTAGCGATTTCCCGCAGTCGCGACAAACTGCGCTCAATGCAGCTGCTGTCCCGCAAAGGCATCGGCCTGCCCATTACCGGCTTTGCCGATCAGCCAAAAGATATTCCCGATCTTATCGATATGGTCGGCGGCGCACCCTTAGTGATTAAATTGCTGGAAGGTACCCAAGGCATTGGCGTGGTGTTAGCAGAAACTGCCCAGGCGGCAGAAAGCGTCATTGAAGCCTTTATGGGCATGAAGTCGAATATCATGGTACAGGAATACATTCGTGAGGCCGGTGGCGCCGACATTCGCTGCTTTGTTCTTGGCGACAAAGTGATTGCGTCGATGAAACGTCAGGCTAAAGCGGGTGAATTTCGCTCCAATTTACACCGCGGTGGCAGCGCCAGTCTGGTGAAACTGACCCCCGCCGAGCGGCAGACCGCCATCAAGGCAGCCAAAACCATGGGATTGAATGTTGCCGGCGTTGATATCCTACGCTCTAATCATGGTCCACTGGTAATGGAAGTCAACTCATCGCCGGGTCTTGAAGGTATTGAAACCTCATCAGGAAAAAATGTGGCTGGCCAAATCATCAGCTTTTTGGAAAAGAATCCAAAGGCCCACAGTACCCGCACGAAAGGACGCGGTTAATGACGGTTCGACACAACTCGCGGAAAAGCGCAATGGCAGCGTTTGAACTCGCTGGCAAGCGCATCGAACCGGGCTCGCATCAGCATATTTTATTACCTGCGGTGCGCTTATATAACGATGTACCCCTGGATTTACGTATTGACGTTTTCCACGGTACCCGGCCCGGCCCGGTCGTGCTGCTGTGCGCAGCCATACACGGCGACGAACTCAACGGCATTGAGATCTGCCGACAAATCATCAACAGCACCGACGCGCTTAAGCTAAGCGGCACGCTGATTGTGGTGCCGATAGTCAACTTATTTGGTTTCGTACAGCAGTCCCGATATTTACCCGATCGGCGTGACTTAAACCGCTGCTTTCCAGGCTCAGAACGGGGCGCTTTAGGCTCGCGGATGGCCTATTTATTCAGTCAGCAACTGATGAAAAAAGCCTCGCATGTGGTGGATTTACATACCGGTGCCATAAACCGAAGTAACCTGCCTCAAATTCGGGTTGATGTTGAAAACAGTGCCGCACTGGCGATGGCGAAAGCGTTTGGATCACCGGTTATTCTGCACTCAAAAGAACGCGATGGGTCACTGCGGGCGCTGGCCAACGAGCTGAATATTCCGCTGATTCTATACGAAGCCGGTGAAGCCCTGCGCTTTGATCAGCCCTCAATTAACTCGGGTGTCATCGGTGTTCAAAACGTTTTGAAACACCTTAAAATGATTAAAGGCCGGCGCAAAGGCAAACGCTTTAACCCGGTGATCGCCAATCGTTCCACCTGGGTTCGTGCCGAAAAAGACGGCCTGGTATTGCGTAAAGTTGAATTGGGACAGACCATTCAAAAAGGCCAGGTACTGGCTCATACCGTCAGCCCGCACGCCGACGACGTCGATATTATCGACTCACCAGTGCACGGAATTGTCATTGGCTGCAGCAACATACCCGTGGCTAACGAAGGTGAGGCGCTGTTTAACGTAGCGCAATTTGAAAAGGAGGAAATGTCAGAAGCCAGCGAAGTAGTCGACTCGTTTGCCGAGGTGTATGACAATAAAAACTCATGAACTCTAACCCCGTCGATTTTCAACAGGGCCTGCGCCACTGCAACGATGAGCCTGCCATTTATTATGCCGTGCTGCAGCAGTTTCAAGCGCAATACCAGACACTGCTGGTAATCGATTCGGCCTTAGCCGATGATGACCATGCGCTGCTGCAGTTGCATACCCTGAAAGGTTTGAGTTCGACCATAGGGGCCAGTCACTTGAGCAATTTTGCCCTGGCAAGCTATCAACAATGGTCGCAATTAGGCCTTGCGGACAAACGTCTTCGCTTGCAGCAACTGAATGAATGCCTTACTGTCGTATTGCAGGCGATAGCGCGCCATCTGGATACACGTTAATGCCAAAAAAAATTACTCACAACGCACTCATTTTTCGCTACACTGAGTCGATATAATAATAAAAGAAAACTGAATCAGCAGGTGTTATGCCCGGCAACTCGTCGCAACACGTTCGCTTTAACAGTGATGATTCTGACGTCTACATCGCCATCTCAGCGTCGGAAAAAAATGTCAAAGCAGAGCATTTAAAACAAGCGTTTCAGCTGTCTGAATTTGCCAGTGCGCAGTTATCAGACAGCAGCGTGTTCAATTCCGTCGCGACCAAATTTAACCAATGGGCTGAACAACAGGGTCAATCAAGCGGTAACTACACCGAAGCCATTGGCCGACTCATTGATGCAAAACTTGTGCTAACCGTTAGTGACGACAGTATGCTGGCAACGGCTGAGGTGATCTCGGCTTTTGGCGGACAGCCGATTACCCGTCCCAAGTTTCTCAGTGAACTCAAACAATGGGGTGTCTCAAGCGGTATTCAGCGCGGAGCCATCAACCAGGCAATACAGCATTGCATCGAATCGCCCCCGGGCTCCTCTATCGAACTGACCGTAGCCAAAGGGCGCTGGCCAAAAAACGGTAACGATGCCTACTGCGAAGCGCTGGTGGAAGATTCGCGCCACCGTATTTTGAAGCCCCAGGAGCGCGATGATGGTCGTGTCGACATGCGCGATTTGGGCAAGCAAATCACCGTCCATGAGGGTCAGCCATTAATGCGCCGTTATCCCGCCGAACCGGGGTCTGACGGCTTTACCATTAAAGGCGAGCATCTGCCCGCAGACGCCGGCGATGACCTGATACTGGCCGAGGGTGAAGGCAGCAAAATCAGCGCTGACGACAGTAATTTGCTGGTTGCGACTAAGGTTGGCATGCCCTGGTTTACTCACAATACCGCCAATATCGATGACGTATTAACCTTAAAATCAGTCGACGTATCAACCGGGCATGTTGATTTTAAGGGCTCTGTGGTGGTCTCTGGCAACGTATCAGAGGGGATGCGCATTGTCGCCTCGGGTGACATTAGCGTGGCCGGTTATGTCGACTCCGCCGAACTGCGGGCCGGTGGCAACATCACCATTCGCAAAGGCTGTATTGGACACATTTCGAAAGAGGAAGAGCAACGGGCGCTTGATAACGAGTACTTTATTCCGACACTCACCAGTAAGTTGTTTGCTGCCGGCAGTATCTGGTGTACCTATGCTCAGTACGCTTACCTGGAGAGCTCCGATGGCATTATTGTTGGTAAACAATTGACCCATTGCCATGTGGTCACAAGTGGTACCGCAGAAATTGGTGGCAACGACAAACAGGCGCGCGGCAAAGTCATCGGCGGTACCTTCGAAACCAATGCGCCTTTGTTCGCCGGGCAACTTGGTGCCAGGGCGGGGACACGCACGCGATTTTTATTGTTTGAGCCACCGCCCAATGACCAGGTGCTGAGCGAAATGCAGGGGCTGGGTTCGGGGTTTAAACAAACCATCAGCAAACTGAAGCGTCTGCAGCTCGGACTGCAGCGCTGTCAGGCGCTAACTGACGACAAACAGCGCCAGCAACACACGCAAACCTTAATTAAAGCCATTAGTCATGAGCGTTCGCGTTTAAGTACTTATCGGGATGACCTTGCGGTCATCAAAGCCGCGTCGGACGATCATCCGACATTAAAAATTACGGTAGCCAAAGAAGTCTTTCCAGGGGTTAAGTTTTATCATAAAGATAAATCCCTGGCCATCAAGGACCACCGCGCAGGAACCTTGTTTATGCTTCAGCAGCACCAACTTAGAATGGATGTACTCAGTTAATTTATGGCTTTACAATCAACTTCTCAGGCCGTTGCCAAATTACTTAACCGTCAGCCGCAACAACCCTGGTTAAGCGGCGCAAACGGCCAGCAAAAATTGCTGGTAATTAACCCCGACGGCGATTTCCTAACTGATTTAACCGATACTGCATGGTGTTTTCATGCTGGCCATGCCGCGCACTGGCAACAGCCTTTTTGTCAGGCTCAGGCGCCGGAACTGGCGGATTACTTTGGTGTGTTATTGGTGGTAGCCAAAGAGCAACCGCTGAATCAGTACATTTTACAGCAACTGTCTGAACTGGGTACCGATAAGCCCGTTTGGCTGGCAGGCGAAAAACGCGGTGGCATCACCGCCCTGGTGAATAAATTGCCGGCCTTTTTTCAGCCTCCGGTCAAGCTCGCGTCGGGTAATCATTGCCAGCTGTTTCAGACGGCCGTTGCCTGTTCACAGCCAGCTCCGAAACTTAGCGCGTATCAGCATTCTGTCGCGGTGAACTTAAGCGACCAACAGTTTTGCCTGCACAGTTTGCCGGGAGTATTCAGTCGAGGACGACTGGACCCGGCCACTGAATTGCTGCTGGAAACACTACCAAAACAACTGCCCGAACCAATTTTTGATTTTGCCTGTGGCAATGGTGTTATTGCCGCCACACTGCAGCAGCGGCAACAGCCGCAATTAGCGGTCAGTGATGTTAACCCAATGGCGATTAAGGCGGCTCAAATTAACCTGGCCGATGCTCACTGCGAGTTTTTTTGCAGCGACGGCATACCCGAAGCGCTGCCGTCACAAGCCTGTATTATCAGCAACCCACCCTTTCATAGCGGCTTAAAAACTGACTACCAGATTGCCCGGCGCTTTATCAACCAGGCTTACTATAAATTGCTGCCCGACGGCTCCCTGTATTTAGTGGCTAATAACTTCTTACCCTGGCCTGATGCCATCAAGGCTACCTTTGGTCACTGTCAGACCCTGGCCACTAATAATAAGTTTAGTGTTTACTGGGCTAAAAAAGTTAAGCGGCGGGGTTAACGATTTGCTAACATAATGCTACAGAATTGACCACTAGCTGACACAGTTAACCGACATGCAGACTATTTCCTTAAAACGTGGGCTGATTACCATCGTATTACTGGTAACTAGCTTCGCCCTGGCAGTCGGTTTTAGTATCAATGTCATCAGTCAGGTCGCACAATATGAATCGTCAATAATCAAGCGGGTGACGTCGTACGCCAAAATTGTCGCCGGTAATGCCGTACAAAGTGTTGCGCTGAATGATAACGATGGCGAAACACGGCGCTTAACCCCGTTAGCCAACAGCGAATTTGTCGAGCATGTACACATTTACCGGGTTGACCCCAACAGCGGTGAGCTGTCGTTTTTCTCCAGTTACAATCGTGAAGGACTGGCACCGATACCGGCTAAATTTGCTCAGCTTGAGCGACTTGACAGTCCGCGCTTACGCGATGAGTACATTGAAATCGCGGAGCCCATCAGCTTAGATCAAACGGTTATCGGATACGTGTATTTGCGCGGTTCCACAGACGAAGTAAGCCAGTTTATGTGGCGCGCTATCGCGATTGCGATGGTGGTATTTATTATCACGATCATCGTTTGCTGGTTAATCAGTATTCGGTTACGCAGGCGCATCAGTCGCCCGTTAGAGCAAATTATTGATATTGTCAGCCAGGTTGCCCGTGATAAAAACTACGCTTTGCGTCTGCCGGAATCGCAGATTGCCGAGTTTAACGACTTAAGCGATTCACTGAATATCATGCTGGAGCGCGTGCAACGACAAATTACGCGGCAACAGCGGGCTGAGCGCGAAGCCAGCCAGTTAAATGCAGAGCTGGAACAACAAGTGACACAGCGCACCAAAGCGTTGCGCGAATCCAATCAGGAATTACTGACAACGCTAGAGCAATTGCATCAGTATCAAAGTCAGTTAGTCGAGTCAGAAAAAATGGCGTCCCTGGGTGATATGGTGGCCGGCATTGCGCACGAGGTGAATACGCCCATCGGTTTATCGATTACTGCTTCGACGCTGCTGCAGGACAAATTAACCCTGATGCAGGAAAAGTTTTCTGAAAACAGCATATCAACGACTGAATTCTCCCGTTTTCTGGCCGATTGTGATGACAATCTCAGTATCATCTACCGAAATTTAAACCGCTCTGCGGACTTGATCACCAGTTTTAAACAAGTTGCTGTCGATCAGTCCTCTGAGGTCGATCGCACCATCACCGTCTGTAGCTTTATGCGGGATGTGCTGACATCGATAAAACCGCGACGCTTAGATCCCGAAAAATTCCCCATTCATGTGCAATGCCCGGAAGGACTGCAACTCACCACCAAACCGGGGCCGCTGAATCAGATATTAATTAATTTGATCATCAACTCGATGGTACACGGGTTCGATGGCCGCGAATCCGGTCATATTGAGATAAAATTCGAATTGCTGGGCAACCAACTGGAGATCACTTACCAGGACGATGGTGTTGGAGTTCCTTTCGAGTTAAGGAAAAAAATATTTGATCCTTTTGTTACGACCAAGCGCGGTTCGGGTGGCGCGGGGCTGGGGCTGCACTTGGTGTATAACCTGGTAACCCAGGTTCTGGGTGGCCGCATCCACTTTTTCAGTGAGCCACAACACGGTGTCGAATTCACCATTAAATTTCCGGTAACCGTTGAAGATTAACTGACCCGATAGCCTTAATCGTTTATCATTTAAACGCCTTTGCTTGAAAAATTTTGAACAAAAGTCATAATATGACGTCAACAAGTCGATAATACTTTACCAAGATTGCGGAGCCCTATGAACGCCAGACTATTAATTGTAGAAGACGAGGTAGTCACTCGTCAGACCTTGACCCGTTTATTTCAACAGGAAGGGTACGAAGTATTTGACGCTGCCGACGGCTTGCAAATGGAAAACATTATGCGTCAGGAACGCATCGACTTGGTTATTATGGACGTTAACCTACCGGGGAAAAATGGCCTGGAATTGGCTGAATCATTGCGTGAACGGGATAACATTGGATTAATCTTTTTAACCGGTCGCGACAGTGAAGACGACCGACTGCTCGCCTTAGAGCTCGGAGCCGATGATTACCTGATAAAACCTTATAACCCGAAAGAATTGACGATCCGAGTGCGTAATCTGTTTCGCCGTATCGAATCATCCCGCAACACCAGTCCGGTTGAAAGCGACAGCGTGCAGTATTATTTTCACGGCTGGCGCCTTAACAGTGACAGCCGCTGCCTGTACTCACCGGAAAAGCAAATGTTCCGGTTACCTAAGAGCGAGTATCGCGCACTGGAACTGTTTTTAACCAATCCGGGCCGAATTTTAGACCGCGAAACCTTGGTCAAGCGCATGTTGGACCGTGATCTTAGACCTAACGATCGTACCGTTGACGTGGCAATCCGCCGTATTCGCCGTCATTTTGAATCGCACCCGGAAACACCTAATCTGATCACCACCATACACGGCGAAGGCTATCGCTTTGTTGGCGAGGTAAATCAAGAAGCTCAGTGAGCTTCTTGATCGAGCCACTCCTGTAGCTGCTGTCGATGCGGAATGACTGAATCTGCCCACTCGACTAGCAGCTGTTCAGCCTGAGGCCATTGCCAGGATTCTTTTTCCAGGCGTTCCATCAGAGCAGCCAATTGCGTTAAGCCAACCGAGTTACAGGCTCCTTTGACTTTGTGGGCCTGATTCCGCAGTTGCACTTCATCTTTGTTTTTAGCCGCCTGATGCAAAATGTTGGCGTAGCTTTGAATGATTTTATCGAAAGTGGCCAAGGTCGATTCGAGACCGCCTTTACCCAGGCTGTCATAATACTGTCGTAACAAATCTTTGTCTAAAACCGGCTGCTCTGCCATTGCCATGACTCCATTAAATCCAAATCCTTATCCTGTGCGTAAATACACATTCAGTCAACCGATACAGATAATCGGTAAACTTGAGTTAAATTTTCTCTTTGGGAATGAAATGATCCCAGCATCTACGATATAATTGCGGACTAATAAGTTATGCTTGATACAACACAAACCGATCGGAGTTCCAAACGAATGCCTAATAGCATGCCCGATGTAGCTAACCATAGCCAGGCGCAGACCGAAGGTACCCTGGATTGGGTTGGCATGAGCAACATAGAAGTGCCTCTTATGGTTGCTGCCTCTGATGCCGCTGAGCGGCCAGTTGCTGCGCACGTAGAGGCGTTCGTTAACCTAAAAGATCCAAAAACCAAGGGCATTCACATGTCCCGCCTTTATTTGTTGCTGGATAAATTATCGACCGAAGGTGAACTGAGCCATGCGTCATTAACTCAGTTATTGCGTGACTTCATCGAAAGTCACCAGGACATCAGCGATCAGGCGTTTATTAAATTTGATTTTGAGTACCACCTGCGTCGCGAGTCGCTGATCAGCCGGAAAAAAGGCTGGAAAGCTTATCCCGTCAGTCTGACCGGCCGCTATGATGCCGGTAAGCTGTCACTGGAGCTGGCCGTTGACGTGCCTTATTCGTCAACTTGCCCCTGTTCCGCCGCACTGGCGCGTCAATTGATACAGGAAGCCTTTGTCGAGCAATTCGCCGACAAAGAGGTGGTCGACAAATCGACCATTCATGAGTGGCTCGGCAGCACCGAAGGTATTGTTGCTACCCCCCACAGTCAGCGTTCCACCGCTGAAGTAAAAGTTAAACTAGCCGATGGGCTGGAAGAGTTTCCTATCGTTGCCCTGGTTGACGCCGTTGAAGGAGCGTTAAAAACTCCTGTTCAGGCCGCGGTTAAACGTGAAGACGAACAAGAGTTTGCCCGCTTAAATGGACAAAACTTAATGTTTTGCGAGGATGCGTCCCGCCGTTTGCAGCATCAATTAAATCAAATGCCGCTGTTTACTGACTTTTGGGTGCGTGTGAATCACTACGAATCGCTGCACGCCCACGATGCGGTATCCGTTACAACCAAAGGTATGGAAAGTGGCTATAAGGCCTAACAACTGCCCTGGCCGAGCTCTTATAGCTCCATAAATCATCATGGCACATAATTTGCTTTAGTTCTTATGTGTCAATTTTTTGATGAGGTGATTTATGGAGTTCATGCTGTTGCTTTTTGTTGTGGTTTTAATTGCGGTAGCGCTGATTGCCAGCCGCATGTCCGAAAATTATGTGCCCTACCCCTATAAGTTAAAAGACGTCAGCCTTTGCACAGTGCAAGAGGCACAATTTATGACGTTGCTGGAAAAAGCCGTTGGCAACGACTTCCGTATCTTTAGCAAAGTTCGTTTAAGTGACATTGTCAGCGTGAAAAACGGCGTCTCGGGCAGTGTTCATAAAGACGCTCAAAATAAAGCCAATCAACGCATACTCGATTATGTGCTGTGCGATATTGAGACCATGCAGATTAAAGGTGTGATTGAACTTGAACCGGCCAGCTCGAACTTAGCGCAGCAAAAACGTAATCTGTTCCTGAAAAATACTCTGGCAGCTGCTGGCTTACCGTTTTTACGCTTTAAAGCGAAACCCGGTTATCGAATTGCTGATCTGCACGATTACATTCACGGTAAATTACGTCAGGCTGAGCATTTACGGGCGGCAGTGCCGAAAACCGAAACGCCACCCAAGCAAGAGGGTGACACAGATCGCCATTCATCTCCGGTTGCCGCCTAATAACTAATTCGGCACACTGAGCTAATGAATGAATTAGCTGCCTCTGACCTTTTGTTGTCACCCTGGGCGTTAGCGCTGCTGGCTTTACTGCTGGAGCGCTGGCTTCCCTGGCCGGAACACTGGCATCCGTTGGCGGTGTTCCGCCTCTTCGCAAACTATTTACAAATCAAAGTCAATCAACGCCATTATGCCGCAGCTCAACAGCAGCTTGCGGGGTGGCTGGCCGTTGCACTGTTGTTGTTGCTGACCTTGGTGCCCGCTGCGATCGTGGTCTATGCGGCTGAGTTGTCACAACTGGTGGCGATGGTTGTGCTGCTGGTTTGCTTACGGCAAAAACCTTATCTTAAGGTACTTGATAATGTTCAGCGGTTAGCAAAAAAGCGACAAAAACGCGCCGCCCGGGCGTTATTAACGCGCATTACCTATCGTGATTGCGACCAGCTAAGCCTGCACGGATTAGCTAAAACGGCGCTCGAATTGCGCGCCATGAGCATCATCCAGCACCGCTTTGTACCCCTGATCAGCTGGCTGATTGGCGGTCCCATCTTATGTTTGGCATTACGGGTTATTACCGAGCTTTATCAGCTGTGGCCAGTAAGCCACCCCCGCTATCGCAATTTCGGACTGGCCAGCCGAGCGCTTTACGCTGTCAGCGTGGAACTTGTAACGGTTCTGGCAGCCGCTACGGCACATGTTTTCAGTGCCGCGCGTGGCCGACGGCCGCGGCAGCAACTGAGTCCTTCTTTGGCGTGGCTATGGTCCAGTGCCTGGTGGCTCGATGCACTCAGCAGGCTGCATAACGTCAGCCTCGGCGGGCCGATAAAAGTGCACGGCCAGCGTTTGCAACGGCAACGCTTTGCCGGCCGCCCGGCAGAACACGTATGGCAACAAACAACCGGCCTGTTAATGCGCTGGCAGAAGCTGAGCTATTTGCTGCTTTTGTCTGGTGCGTTACTCGGCTACATTTATCGATCCTAACGACAACTTCCGATATACTATAGTCCTTAATTAGCAACTCTAGTATGTTATGAAAAACATTGATGTAATCGGTATTGGCAACGCCCTGGTCGATCAGGAATTTGAGGTCACTGAGGCATTTTTGCAGCAGCATAAAATCGAAAAGGGCATGATGGCTCTGATCGAAGAAGATGAACAGAATAAATTGATCGCAGAACTGAGTAAGCTGGGTGAGTTAAAAAAACAATGCGGTGGCGGTTCGGCCGCTAATTCATTGGTCGCTTTTGCTCAGTTTGGCGGAAATGCTTTTTATTGTTGTAAAGTTGCAAACGATGAGGCGGGCCAGTTTTATCGTCAAGATCTAGAACAGGTTGGCATTCGTACTAATCTCGAGCAGCAGCAAAATGTAGGCATTACCGGCCGCTGTCTGGTTATGGTTACCCCGGATGCCGAACGCACCATGCGCACGCATTTGGGTATCACCGCCGATTTATCGACCAGCGAGCTGGACGAACAGGCAATAGCTGCCGCGGACTATCTGTATATCGAAGGCTACTTAATCACCTCGGAGATTGCCCGTGGTGCGATCAGCAAAGCCAAACAGATAGCCCGCGACAACGGCACTAAGCTGGTTATGACCTGTTCTGACCCAGCCATGGTTAAGTATTTCCGTGACGGTATCGACCTGATCCTGGATGGCGGCGTTGATTTATTGTTTTGTAATCGCGAGGAGGCTGAGTTGCTGACTGGCGAAGCTGACGCCGAGGCCGCGGCTAAAACATTGCTGCAAAAAGCTGACACTGTCGCCATTACTCTGGGCAAAGACGGCGCGCTCATTGTCGATAACGAGCGCCAGGTTTACGTTCCCGGCGTAACAGTTGACGCTATGGACAGTAATGGCGCCGGTGATATGTTTGCCGGCGCCATGCTGTACGGCATTACTCAGGGTATGTCGCTGGCTGACGCCGGACGACTTGCCAGTCATGCGGCCGCCGAGTTAGTGACTGAATTCGGGGCACGTTTGAGTAAAGAACGTCAGCAGCAGTTGATTAACCGTTTATTCAACCAATGATAATTGCAAATTAAGAGAGCTACTATGAGTTTGAACGATCCGAAACACACAGATTACAAAGTTGCCGACATCGATCTCGCCGAATGGGGTCGCAAAGAAATCGCCATTGCCGAATCAGAAATGCCAGCTTTGATGACAATTCGCCGCAAGTACGCCGACAGCAAACCGTTACAAGGCGCGCGCATCATTGGTTGTATTCACATGACCATCCAAACGGCCGTATTGATCGAAACCTTACTGGAGCTGGGTGCTGAAGTGCGCTGGTCATCGTGCAACATTTTCTCAACTCAGGATCACGCCGCTGCTGCTATGGCTGCTGCTGGTGTACCGGTATTTGCCTGGAAAGGCGAAACAGAAGAAGAGTATGAGTGGTGTCTGGAGCAAACCTGCCACAAAAACGGCGAACTGTGGGATGCCAACATGATTCTGGACGACGGCGGCGATCTGACGCTGTTAATCCATGATAAGTTTCCGCAAATGCTGGACAAAGTTCACGGCATTACGGAAGAAACCACCACCGGCGTTCACCGGCTACTGGATATGCTTGAAAAAGGCACGCTGAAAGTGCCGGCTATCAACGTTAACGATGCGGTGACCAAGTCAAAAAATGACAATAAATACGGCTGCCGTCATTCGTTAAATGATGCCATTAAGCGCTCAACGGACCACTTGATGGCAGGCAAAAAAGCGCTGGTTATCGGTTACGGTGATGTCGGTAAAGGCTCTGCAGCCAGCCTGCGTCAAGAAGGCATGATCGTTAAGATCACTGAGATTGACCCCATTTGTGCGATGCAAGCCTGCATGGACGGCTTTGAAGTGGTATCACCTTATATCGATGGCCTTAATGACGGCAACGGCAGTAATATCAACAAGCCGCTGTTGGAAAACACCGACTTGATTGTGACTACGACCGGCAATATGGACGTCTGTGACCAGCACATGCTGGCGGCAGTTAAATCGTCTGCGGTTATCTGTAACATCGGTCACTTTGATAACGAGATTGATACGCAATTTATGCGCAATCAGTGGCGTTGGGAAGAAATTAAGCCGCAAGTGCATAAAATTTATCGCTCCGATGACGATCAGGATTACCTGCTTCTGCTCGCCGAAGGTCGCCTGGTTAATTTAGGTAATGCCACCGGCCACCCCAGCCGTATCATGGATGGATCGTTCGCTAATCAGGTATTGGCGCAGCTACACCTGTTCGGACAACAGTTCGCGGCGATGTCGAAGCAACAACAGCAACAGTTTTTGCGCGTCGAAGTGTTACCCAAACATCTTGACGAAGAAGTTGCCCGCTATATGGTGCAGGGCTTTGGCGGCGTGGTAACTCAGCTAACATCTGCGCAAGCAGGTTACATTCATGTTAACGTAGACGGTCCATTCAAAACGGACGAGTATCGTTACTGATGAATCAGCAAGACATAACTGTAAGACCCATAACGGCTGCCGATTCGGCGGCCGTTATCGATCTGGCCAACCGGGTACACGGCGACAATTACCTGAATCAAGCGTCCCTGCAGTCTTTATTAAATGGCGGCACGGTAGGATCGGTTAAGTTAAATTATCTGGCCGAGCGCGAAGGTAAAATTCTCGGTGTTCGACTGACCCTGGCGCCGGGTAACTGGCCCATTGACGACGCTTGTACCGTATCGGACTGGCCGGTTCCTGCCGCCGAGCTGTGTTACTTTAAGTGCGCCGCGGTTGACGAACAGGCTCGTGGGCTTGGCATTGGCAAAAAATTGTTGCAACAGAGCATCCGTTCCGCCAGACAACTCGGCTGTCGCGCCGGACTGGCGCATATCTGGCTGCAAAGTCCTAACAACAGTGCCTATGAGTATTTTTCCCGCTGTGGCGGTGTGTTGATTAACCGACACCCTGACCGCTGGCTGCAAGCATCTCTCAACGACGGTTATCATTGTCTGGTTTGTGACGGTATCTGTCACTGTGAAGCCGGTGAGATGGTTCTGACTTTTAGCTAGCCACACTTATGTATGATCCACTGCTCAATAAGCACCTGTCTGCTGGCCAGCAAGTTACGGCCAGCCATTGGGAACAGCAAACCCGGCTGCAATGGCCTGCCACCAAAAAGCTGCCCGGCCATACTGACCTGTTAGTCATTGGCGGCGGTTACACAGGCCTAAATGCGGCCCTGACGCTGGCCAATGACTATCAGCGTGAAGTGACGTTAATTGATGCCAATCGCCTGGCCTGGGGCTGCTCAAGTCGCAATGGTGGTTTTGTCATGAAAAGTACCGGCCGGCTAGGTCTGGCTCAGTGGGCTACCAGGGTCGGCGAACAATCCGCGTTACAAATAGCGGACGAACATCAACAGGCCTTACAACTGATTGAACAACACATCAGTCAGAGTCCTGAGCAATGCGACGTGCAGCGCGGTGGCTACATCAAACTCGCACATAACGCGAAAGCGGTGAAACCGTTACAGCATCAATACCAGCAACTGCGACACTTTAATCAGCCAGTCAGCTGGCTGTCCGCAGCTGAGTTGCCGGACTATTTAAACAGCCGCAACGCCTTTGCGGGTCTTAAATTCGACGACTGTTTTAGCCTTAACCCACTTAAATTAGCAGCAACCACCGCACGTCAGGCTGCTGATAGCGGCGTTCGGCTTGTCGATAACTGCAGCGCTCTGTCGATCAAACGATTACCAAACGGTTGGCAAGTTAACACCAGCGCCGGCGACATCAATTGCCATAAGCTGCTGGTGTGTACCAACGCTTATACCGCTAATCGTTTGATACCCGCTTTGCAAAGCCGCTCCCTGCCGGTGTTGTCGAGCATCATTACCACACCTCCGTTATCAGAACAGCAATTGGCCAGCACCGGCTTACAGACTCAACACGCTTTTATGGATACGCGCAAACTGAAATATTATTTTCGGCTGTTACCGGACCAGCGTATCTTAATGGGTGGCCGAGGTGCTATTTCTGGCCACAATGCGGAGCGCCCTTTTTATGCTCAACAGCTGTTAGGTGCCCTGAAACACTCGTTTCCCGGACTTAATGATGTGCAAGAATGGGATGCCTTCTGGAGCGGCTGGGTCAGTGTTTCGCTGGACGACTATCCCCGGGTCGGTCCGGTGGCCGATAATCTTTACGCCGCAATGGGTTATTGCGGCGCAGGCGTCAGTTTCAGTGCGCTGGCCGGGCGACGACTGGCGCAATCAGCAATGGGTGAAAAGTTGCCGCAGTTGCCCTACTATCAGACGCCACTTAAGCGGTTTCCCCTGGCGCCGTTACGACGGCTGGGTCAGTGGGCTTACTATCACTACGCCCGGGTTACCGACGACTTATAAACCAAACACCGTTTTTTCACTGCGCAGCATCCGGGCTATCAACTGCCCCAAAACATAAGCCAGCACAAAGGTGCTTAGGGCGCTGATACCCGCCCCCAGCCAGTTAACGGCTTCGCCACGGATCATGGACAGGAACGCCTGGTGTTGGCCGGTCAATGGCAAGTAATAAAGAATCGGAGTCTTTAATCGCGCAAATTCGACACCAAAGGACGCCGCCATCGGAATAACCAGTAAAAAGCTGATATAGGTTTGAGCTTCCTTAAAATTTTTCGCCCGAAACGAGACAAACAGCTGCAAGACCGTCGCCAATAAAGCCAACGGGATTAACAGCATGAACATCAGCAGGATCATTGTTACTGAAAAATCGACGCTCATGCCGATGTCCTGTAATGGCACATAGGCAAAAATCAGCGGAATAATCACCAGCGATAAGGCAGCCCCCGCCAGGGCAAAGGTAGCTGCCGCCAGGGTTTTGCCCCACACAATTGACTGGGTGCTGAGTGGTTGCGAGAGTAAAAACTCCAGCGAATTACGTTCGCGTTCGCCGGCACTGATATCAATCGCCACGTTCATCCCCGACCAAAACACCGATAATAGAATAAACACCAGCACGCTGCCCATGATTAGGGCTGCCTTGGAGCCGCGCGTCGCCAAATCTTGTTTCGTCAAGTTAATGGGCTGCACAACCCGGGGATCGATGCCGCGCAACACCAAGCGGTAATGACTGATTTGTGCTGCGTAAGCCTGCACGGCCTGTTCAACCCGGCGGATATCCGTCTGTTGCTTTTGCGCTGACCAGTCCGCCTGCAGCGTCAGCGTTACCGGCTTAGCTTTGGCCAGATTTTCGCCCCAAAGAGCTGGAATAGCCAACCTAATCGGTGTCTCTGAGGCGCTCCAGGCGCGCTCGCGCTCGACAATACCCTGATTACGCAAGTGCTCTACCAGCTGCGGTGCGTACTGTTTACCGGTTATGGATATTTTGACGTCGGCCGGGTCGGTCAGCTGACTGATCAGAAAGAAAAACGCCACCGCCATCAGCATCGGCCCGAAAAAGGCATAGGACATAGCAGCCAGCAAAGAGCGTTTATCTCTTGCCGCATCAATAACTTCTTTTCGCCAAAGAATCGAGATCATATTCATCAGGCCAGGATTCCTTCATCACTGCCAATGATTTTAACAAAGGCTTCTTCTAACGTTGTTTCACCCGTCATCCGACACAGCTGTTCAGGTGTTCCTTCGGCTGCTACCGTCCCTTCGGCCATAACAACAACCCGGTCACATAAGGCTGCCACTTCCTGCATGACATGACTGGAAAATAAAATACAGGTACCCTGGCTGCGTTGCTCACGCAGAATATCCCGCAGTATTCGGGTGCTCATCACATCCAGGCCGCGACTGGGTTCGTCTAAAATCAAATGATTGGGCTGGTGTACCAGGGCTTGCGCCAGCGCCACTTTCATCCGTTGTCCCTGAGAAAATCCGGCCGACCGACGATGGCTGAGCGACTGGATATCCAGCTGTTCGATAACTGAGCTTACCCGTTGCTCCAGTAAATCACCACTCAAGCCATGCAATTGGGCAAAATATCCAATCTGTTCCCGCACCGTCAGGCGTTCATATAAGCCAAATTTATCGGGAAAAATACCGATTTGGCGGCGCGCGTTAAGCGGGTGCTGATTAGCGTCAACCTGATTGATCAGTGCCTTACCCTTGTCTGCTTTCAGCAAGCCATAAATGATTCGCAGGCAGGTGGTTTTACCAGCCCCATTAGGACCCAGTAAACCGGTAATCTGAGCATCCGGAGCGCTGAAGCTGAGGTTATCTAAGGCATGCACGTCATTAAATGTTTTACTCAGCTCGGTTACCGTCAACATAATTTATAACCCCTCGCCGTTGGCGTTTAACACAAACGGCTGCAACTGCCGCTGTTGCAGGCAACTGTCGTCCAGACCGGTAACGCTGGCCGTTTTAATAAACTCAGCGACAATCTCATTAGCACAGGTATGCCCGGCGATGGTATGGCTTGCATGTTGTGCAACAAGGTGACGACTGTTAGCCAGCGTCTGTGCCGCTAAATTGCCCCACTTAGCAGGCGTCACCGGGTCCTGAGTGCCTGATAGCAACAGCACCGGTTTATCGGACACCACCGGATCATCCCAGCCAGGCTCGACCGGTTCAGCTACCCAGCCATTACACATATCCTTAAACGCGTCGCCGGTGCGGCCGCCGATAAAGTTATTGTCGGCGTCTTCACTGAACAGTTGTGCATCGGCTCTGGGGATATCTTCGCTGCAAACAACCGATAACATCAAACCCAAATAAATTGAATTTTGCGCTGCAACGGTGGTGCCGCCCATTAAGCCCAGTATCGGCTGGTAATTTTGCTCTACTGCCTGGTTAATGGTGTAAGGCAGTAATTGCCGGGTAAAAGGACTGTATAATGCCATTCGTATAATCGAACTAAAGCGCCCCGCCGTCATGCGCAGAGTTAATGGTTGATGGGTTAAAGGATCGTTGGTTTCGAGTAGCGCGCTCTGCTTCTCTAAATCCGTCATCACCTTTTGATAATCCTGGCCCAGGCGAGGAAACTGTCTGGCGCAAGCCGATTGCAACTGACAATCTTTCAGCATGGCCTGGAACGCGGCGTTACCATTAAGTCCGAAAGGTCCGATTATGACCTGCGGCGGTGCCACGGCATCAAGGGATATGGTTCGTACCGAGTCGGGAAATTGTTGCAGGTATTTAAGGCCAACTCGGGTACCGTATGATGCGCCATATAAATTGAGCTGTTGAATACCTAATTCGCGACGCACCTGCTCAAAGTCGCGAATGCTGTTAAGTGTGTTGTATTGCGTAAGATCTGTATGGGTGTACTGTTGCCGACAGTCGCGCGCCATTTGTTCTAGATCTTGTTCATCATCGGCACGGATCAGCTCGTCAGCATGTTCAATGTCGCAGCTCAGGGCATTGCTTTTGCCGGTACCCCGCTGATCGATTAACAGGATATCACGCTGTTTGCGCACCTGTTTGAACATGCGGGTAATCATCGGTGCCAATTCCGTAGCCGCCTGCCCGGGCCCACCCGCTAAAATCAATAACGGGTCGGTTTTCTTGGCTTCAGTCACTGCTGGCAAAATCGCATAGTGGATGCGTAGGGTTCGCTCGTCAGGTTGTTGATAATTTTCCGGCACCGAAACAAAGCCACACTGTAATTGCTCGTCTACGCCATCGATGAAGCAAGGCTCCATCGAGGCATCAGAAGCCTCGGCCGCACTTGCTGCGGATAGCAAAAATGTTAGCCAAAGCAGTGGCTTGAGTCCCTTGAGCGTGAATTCACGATACATGTACTGATCCTGCGTAAAATTTACCACAAAGCGTATGTTACTAAGGATTTGCTTTGACGCAATGAAAAGGCGGGGATTAATTGTTAACAAATATGAAAAAGGCCCCTGACGGAGCCTTTTTAGCTTTAATTACTACCGGTTAATTACAGCCCGGCACGCTCTTTTATCGCGGCAGCAATCTGCGAACCGGCATGGCCGTTTTCCTGCGCCCAATTGTAGTCACCACTGGTTTTCAGGTCATCAACCGCTAGCCGGCCAACAATAAAGGTTCCTATATCGCTCGCGCCATTACTCATAGCAAATTGCAAAAGGCTCTGTCCGTTACACTGAATACCGGTGTAAACGTCGCGAATACGAACGCGTGAATCACGCAGTTTTTTACGCATACGCATGGTGTCATCACCCTGCACATAAGTGCATAAGCTTAACGCCAGTTGATTTGCTTGTGCATCTTTCGGAAAACTTACTCCAGTCACAGCAACTGCTGCGACTAAAGAGCCCAACACTAATGATTTCATTTAGCTAACCTCTATCACCAACCGCTCAAAATTTCGTCAAAAGCTTACTATGTTTTGGAACCCTCATCAACGTTGATTTTACGAATCAAACAGTTGTTTATTAACATGTTATTAACTTATTTTATCCAAAACCCGAGTCCTGTAGGCAGGAATATCCTCGGCTTCGGCCATCACTTGCTGAGATTCAATTTGTTGCCAGTCAAACAGACTCTGGTAATCAGGAAAATAAGTATCGCCACTCACCTCTAAGTCAATTTCGGTAACATATAAACGATCCGCATAGGGTAAAAAAGCCTGATAAATTTTCCCACCGCCGATCACCATCAGTTCATCAACGGGCCCAGCCGCCGCAATAGCTTGCTTTACGCCAGATACCCAAACCACTTGATGTGCCGATGCTTGCGGCGATTTCGGTGTATGCGACACGATAATGTTTTTACGTCCGGGCAACGGCCGACCCAGGGATTCAAAGGTCTTTCGGCCCATAACAATTGGCTTACCCATAGTGATCTTTTTAAAATACTTTAGCTCACTCGGTATGTGCCAGGGCATTTTATTATCCCGGCCAATCACCCGATTGTTCGCCATTGCTGCCACTAACGAAATTTTCATTGATTAACCTCGATCTAAAGCCGCCGACCTACAGCGTTTTACCTTTCGTAAATCACTTCGACATCATAATCATCGTCGTCGAAATCGTCATCATCATCGTCGTCTTCGTCTCCAGCCTGTTCCATCGCCTGGTCATGGTATGTATCCCATTTAAAGTCGACAGGATCCATTTCGGTTGCTTCTGCGGCTTGCTCATGGACCGACGGCAGGGTCTCTATAAGGGCCATAACATCACGACACAGGTTCTGCGTGTCGCGCCCTTCGAGGGCGGCGATTTGATAAACGGGCCCATCCCAGCCAAGCTCATTGACCAAGGCATCAACCAATTGCTGACGCTCTTCTTCAAGCACTAAATCAATTTTGTTGATCACCAGCCAACGCGGCTTTTCAGCCAGCTTAGGACTGTATTTTTCCAATTCATCAATAATAGTTCGCGCCTGCTCTGCGGGATTTGTCTCATCAAAGGGAGCCAAATCAACCAAGTGCAACAGCAGCCGACAGCGTTCTAAATGCTTGAGAAATTGTATACCCAGACCAGCACCTTCAGCTGCTCCTTCGATTAAACCGGGAATATCAGCAATCACAAAACTTTGGTGAGGTGCCGGACGCACAACCCCGAGGTTTGGAACTAAGGTGGTAAACGGATAGTCAGCGACTTTTGGCTTGGCTGCTGACACCGACCGAATAAAGGTTGATTTACCGGCATTCGGCATGCCCAACAAGCCGACATCCGCTAATAGCATCAATTCAAGCTTTAACTGTCTGATCTCACCCGGTGTGCCGTCTGTTTTCTTGCGCGGAGCACGATTTACACTGCTTTTAAAGCGGGTATTACCCAAGCCATGAAAGCCGCCCTTAGCAACCATCAGGCGCTGACCGTGGTGGGTTAAATCTCCCAGCACTTCGCCCGTGTCTTCGTCACTTGCCCGAGTGCCGGGAGGCACCATAAGCGTCAGGTCTTCGCCCCGCTTACCAGTACAGTTTTTACCCATGCCATTTTGACCACGCTCGGCACGGTGAAAACGCTCAAATCGATAGTCGATGAGCGTGTTAAGGTTTTCGTCTGCCTGTAAATAGACATCGCCACCGTCACCACCATCACCGCCATCGGGCCCCCCTTTTGGGATATATTTTTCACGACGGAAACCGATACATCCATTGCCACCGTTGCCCGCCTCTACGCGGATTTCTGCTTCATCGACAAATTTCATTGATTACTTACTTAGTTACTTGCTTAATTGACTATCCAGAACAAAATTCTAGCACAAATGAAAAAGCCCCGCCGTAAAGGCAGGGCTTTAATTATTTAACGCTCGCCTTCAGCAGGCGTCAATAATTTCGTTAATTAATCAGCAACGATGCTGATGTATTTACGATTTTTGTTACCTTTGGTTTCAAAAGACACTTTGCCTTCTGAGGTCGCGAACAAGGTATGATCTTTACCCATACCTACGTTTGAACCAGCGTGGAACTTGGTACCACGTTGACGAACCAGAATGTTGCCTGCTAATACTGACTCACCACCGAAACGCTTCACACCCAGACGTTTACTCTCTGAATCACGACCGTTTTTGGTTGAACCACCAGCTTTTTTGTGTGCCATGTCGTTACTCCTTACTTAGCTGTTGATACCAGTGATTTTTACTGCTGTAAACCACTGACGATGACCTTGCTGCTTGCGAGAATGCTTACGACGACGGAATTTAACGATTTTAATCTTATCGCCACGACCGTGATCCAACACTTCCACTTTCACTTTGCCACCTGATACGAACGGAGCACCGATTTTTACATCGCTGCCGTCAGAAACCATCAAAACCTGGTCGAACTCAACTACGTCTCCGGTAGCTGCTTCCAGTTTTTCCAGGCGGACGATCTGGCCTTCAGTCACACGGTGCTGCTTACCGCCACTTTGGAATACTGCGTACATAGTAATCTCCACAACCCTTATGGGTATCCAAATTCAAATCAGGCGCGAATTGTACGTAATCCGGAAAACTAACGCAAGCGCTAATTT
>JBNJEJ010000025.1:0-34348 GCA_051745735.1 Pseudomonadota bacterium | reverse complement strand
CGGAGGCGGAATCGAACCACCGACACGAGGATTTTCAATCCTCTGCTCTACCGACTGAGCTATCCGGGCAACGAGGCGTATTAAACGTTTTTTTCAGTTCCGAGTCAACCGCTTTTCTAAGGTTTTTTACCGTTTGCTCAGTAAATCATCACTTTCCGTTTAATCAACACTCAAATAGGTGCTGGCGGCCAGGCATTTTTCGTAAAAGTTAGTCCAGCGTACGCCCTCGCGGGGTGCCAGGCTACCTTTGCGAACCTGTTGATCAATGTGCTTTTTGACCGTTTTCGCCATCGATTCTGTGTTGTATTGCATTGTTTGCAACACTTTTTCAGCGGAGGTCCCGGGCACAACTTCTTCGATATAAAAGTCGCCGGGCTCGTCGTCGTGACAATAAACGTGAACTTCGGTTAAACGCCCAAATAGATTGTGCATATCGCCCATTACATCTTGATAAGCGCCGGTTAAAAATAACCCAACGTGATAATCCTCATCTTTTTTTAAGCTGTGCATTGGAATGTTATCGCTGATTTCGGTGCCCTCGATGTATTTTGATAGCTTACCGTCACTGTCGCAGGTTATATCGACAATGGAGCAGCGCACTTCGGGCTTCTCGTCTAAGCGGCTAATCGGGACTATTGGCAGAACCTGACCGATGGCCCAGGTGTCTGCGGCCGACTGAAAAATAGAAAAGTTGCAAAGGTACTGGCTGGCTAAGCAGTCTTCCAGCTCATCCAGCTCTTGGATAAACTGATTACCGGTATCCAGCGACTGGTGAATTTGGGTTAATATCTGCCAATACATGACGTCCAGCTTTGCCATTTCAGGCAAAGATAGTATGCCGAGTTTAAACGCCTCATAAGCGTTTTGTTTATAGCCTGCAGCGTCGTTGTAACGTTCCTGTGGGTGGTATTGGTCGCCTGACAAATACAGCTCGCGCATGTTTTTCACTAAGATATGCTCTTCATCCACCGGGGTGAGGTCAAACTCCGTACCAGCGGGCTTAATTTCGCCGACAATATTAGTGACCACACAGCTGTGGTGTGCTGTCATAGCCCGGCCACTTTCGCTCACAATATTGGGGTGCGGAACCTGTTCTAAATCACAGATTTGTTTGATCCCCCAGACCACGTCAGCGACGTATTCTTCGGTAGAGTAATTGCGTGATGAGTCGGTGGTGGAGCTGGTGCCGTCGTAGTCAATGCCCAAGCCACCACCGATGTCTAAGTACTCCAGCGGAACCCCTTCCTGAACCAGTTTGGCATAGAGTCGGGCGCCTTCGGTTACCGCTTCTTTGATTTTTCGAATATCGGATAGCTGGCTACCAATATGAAAATGCAGAAGTTTGGCGCAATGTAGCATGTCTTCCTGGCGCAAGCGCTCTATAACGTTAAGAATTTCGGCAATGCTTAAACCGAATTTAGCATGGTCGCCACTGGAGCCGGCCCACTTGCCGGAGCTGCGCACCATCATCTTAGAGCGCAGACCAATCATGGGTTCGACGCCAAATTTTTTGGCCAGAGGGATCAGCATTTCCAGTTCTGAGTATTTCTCGATCACGATGATCATTTTGCGCTGCAACTGGCGTCCTAATAGGGCTAAGGTTAGATAATCTTTATCTTTATAGCCATTTAAAATGGTCAGTGCGTTGGGGTTATCATTATAGGCCATAACCGCCATTAACTCGGGTTTAGAGCCGGCTTCCAGGCCGTAGTTGTAGGGTTCACCGGCGTCCAGAATCTCTTCAACCACTTCGCGCATCTGGTTAACTTTTATCGGAAAAACACCGCAGTATTTGCCGGTATAATCGGCGTCAGTAATGGCTTGAGCGAAGGTTTCATTAATGATTTCAACTTGCGAGCGCAAAATGTCATGAAAGCGGATCACCGCTGGAAATTTAATCCCCTCGGCTTTGATTTCGCTTACTACGTCTTGCATATCAATCGTGATGTCTGCAAAACGGTGGTTGGGCGCGATCTTAATACTGCCGTTGTCACCAATTGAAAAGTAGTCGGCGCCCCAGCGTTTGACACCATAAAGTTCTTCGGCTTGATCAATGTTCCACTCTGACATTAGGCGTTAACTCCTGCCTGCTCTAAGGTAAGTATCATTTCACGAACGATTTTAGCGGCAAAAACATCGGAGTTGCCGGTTGGATCAATTTGCGGTGACAGCTCGACTACGTCGGCGCCGACAAAATTTTTGCCCGCTAAGATTTTCATTAAGCTTATGAACGAATGGAAATCTTCACCGCCAGGCTCCGGAGTACCGGTACCCGGCATAAAGGCCGGATCGAAATAATCCAGATCCAGGGTCAAATAAACCGGGCGTTGCGCTGCGATGGCCTCGACGCTGGCTAAAAACTCCTGCCGCGACTGGCGCACGGTGCCCTGTTCTTTCATCCAACGGTATTCGTCACGGGTGCCAGACCGTATGCCGTACTGTATTAACTGATGCTCAGGGCCAAAATGATCGTATACCCGGCGAATAATCGAGGCGTGCGAGTAATGATAACCTAAAAATCCGTCACGAAGATCAGCATGAGCGTCCAGGTGCAGTAGCACCAGGTCCGGGTACTGCTGTAAGTGTTTTACGATGGGCGCGTAGGAAATTGAGTGTTCGCCGCCAAAGGTCAGTAGTTTGGTACCTGTCTGATGAAAATCCAACGGTTCGAAGATGGCATTAAAGTCGTTAACGGCATGATGCCATTGCTGCTCAACATCGTCGTCAAAACCCAGCCTTAAATTACCCAGGTCAAAAAATTGATGGTCGTCTAAGTCCGCATCCAGATAGGGTGAATAGGACTCGATGTCTTCAGAGACATTACGCAGGCCGTCCGGGCCCGCTTTAGTTCCTTTACGAAAGCAAGCCGTGCCGTCAAAGCCGAAGCCGATAAGGTGAATGTGACCCGGACGAATTTGGAACGCACGCTCAGCGCCAAAAAAAGGTCGGCTGGGGTCGTTAGTCGGCACCGGTAACGGAATGGGTGGTATAGAATCTTTCACGTTGCTTTGACCTATTTTTGAGTGGCTTTTTGGCGTTCTTTTTTAACTGGGTTAAACACTTTGGTCTGGATATCGATAAGTTCCTGACTGAGTTGTTTGCGTTGCATCCAGGTATCCTGCAGCGGTGTCGCGACCAGTTCATCGCGTTGTACTCCGGACATTACAGCCGTTTCGCCTTTACGGATCAGCTCAACGGCATGGACGCCCAGCCGGGTTGCCAGAATGCGGTCCATCGCGGTCGGCCGCCCACCCCGCTGAACGTGTCCCAGCAGGCAGGGCCGACAGGGGAAGTCGAGCCGGTCTTCAAGCTGCTCGGCCAAACGCACGGCGCCGCCAGGCCATTGGTTTTCGCACAACACCATGACGTAGCTGGAGTTACCCCTAATTTTATGCACGGCTTCAATGTGTTTAACCAGAGCTTCTACCGTAAGCGGTTTGTCTTTTTGCAATTCGGGCAGGATCATGCGTTCGGAGCCGCAGGCCATGGCGCTACTGATGCCAATATAACCCGCGTTGCGACCCATCACTTCGACGATAAACACGCGGTCCATTGCCTCGGCTGTGTCACGGATTTTATCCAGGGCGTCCATTGCGGTTTCAACCGCGGTATCGTAGCCAATGGTAAAGTCGGTACCAAACAGGTCGTTATCAATGGTGCCCGGTATGCCAACGATTGGGCCCTGCCAAAATTTGGCCAGGTGCTCTGCGCCACGAAACGAGCCGTCACCGCCAATCACGATAAACCCGTCAATTTGGTGAGCATCAAGATTTTCGGCAGCTTCTCTTGCGCCGTCATCTGATTTGAATCGCTCGCTGCGGGCACTTTTTATGATAGTGCCGGAGTATTGCACAATATGCTCTACTTGCTCGCGGGCCAGCTTAATAAAGTCGTTGTTCAGCAAGCCTTCGTAGCCATGACGAAAGCCTACCACTTCGATACCGTAGTTTTCTGCCGCCAACACCACGGCACGAATGGCAGCGTTCATTCCTGGGGCATCACCACCACTGGTGATGACAGCAATTCGGTCAATAGCATCAATAGATGACACGATCCATACTCCTTGGTAATGTCTTATGTGTAAGCTTACCGATACCGTGCCGGGTTACCAAGAGGAAATTTAATGTCTGATGCAGTAAAACGCTTTGATTACCAGGAAATCCTGCAATGGGCACGGCAGTGCCTGCAACAAGCGGGTGCTTCTGAGAAAATTGCCCGTCATGTTAGCTTTTACCTGCTGGAAGGCGATTTATTAGGTTTTTCCACGCATGGCTTAATTCGTCTATTGAATAATTGTCAGTGGTTACAGGACGGTAGCAGCTCGCGCGACGGCGAACCACAGGTTATAAGTCAGCGTGCGGCTGTCGCTAACTGGGATGCTCAGTTGTTACCCGGACCTTATGTTGTGCCCAGAGCTATTGAGGCTGCTGCGACGATGGCGAAACAAGCCGGCAGCGGAACCGTCGTCATCAGGCGCAGTCAGCATATTGCGGCGTTGGCGGCTTATTTAAGTATCGCCACTGAGCAGGGGCTGGTGGTCAGTTTGATGTGCTCCACGCCCGGCCAAAGAGCGGTTGCGCCGTTTGGTGCTAAACAAGCGGTGTTTTCGCCAAATCCTTTTGCTGTTGGGGTGCCCAGTAGTGACACGCCGTTGTTATTTGATATCAGCTTTTCAATGACCGCGGCCGGTAAGGTGCGTCAGGCCAAAGCAAACGGGGTCAAGTTACCTTATCCGGCGCTGATCACGGCTGACGGCGAGTGGAGCGATGACCCGAATACCTTTTTTGCCTCGCCGGCCAGCGCTATTGCCCCCTTGGGTGGCGAGCTGCTCGGCTACAAGGGGTATGGATTAACCCTGTTTAGCGAAATATGGACCCTGGCGCTGGGTCAGTATGGCCGGAGGCAAGGGTTCGAGGATGGCGATGCGAATTCCGTTTGGGTACAGGTGATAGATCCGTCTGCGTTTGGAGAGCAGAGCGTTTTCATTCAGCAAGTTGACGATCTGTTGCGGGATTGTCGCGAGGCAGAGCCGATTAAGCCTGAGCAGCCGGTCAGAATTCCTGGCCAGCAGGCGCTTAATAAAAAGCAAAGACAGCTCAGCCAGGGGGTAGAATACAGCGCGGCAACCCTTAAAGTGCTGCGGCGCTGTGCTGAATTGACGCAAGTGCCGTTACCAACGGAGCATACAATGCCAGGGAGCTAGGGCTGCAGCCGCTGTATTTGCCAGCCATCGCTGTTTAATGTGTAAACAAAACGGTCATGCAGGCGATTGCGGCCCCCCTGCCAAAACTCAAACTGAGTGGGCTCGATGATGTACCCGCCCCAGCGCTCAGGCCGGGGTACTTGGGTATCGGCATAATGTTCCATTAAACGAGTAAACTGCTCGTCCAGACGACTTCTGGATTCGATCGGCTGGCTTTGATTGGAAACTACAGCGCCAACCTGACTGGCTTTCGGCCGGGAGTAAAAATAATCGTCATTTTGCTGCTCTGTTAATGCAGTCACTTTGCCTTGCACGGCGACCTGGCGCTCCATGGGTAACCAGGAAAAATGCGCCGACACGTTGGGATTAAGGCTTAAGTCATGACCTTTAGCAGAGCTTTTACTGGTAAAAAAGCGCAAACCTTTCTCATCGTGCCCCTTCAGTAGCACAACCCGCTGGCTGGGAGCACCCTGCTGGTTAACGGTGGCCAGTGTCATAGCGGTCGGATCGGCACTCAGCTTTGCGTCGATAGCTTGTTGTAACCACAGTTCAAATTGCTGATATGGGTTAGCTTGCAGCTGTGCCCGCTGCAAATTGCCGAGCGCATAATCCCGACGAATTTTTTCAAGATCCATAAACTACCTCAACTCAAGGTTATTGGTTATTGCGGATAGACTTTTTTACCACCGACATAAGTTTCCTGTACCTGAATTTTCCATAAATCAGCGGCCGGAATTTCGAAGGGGTCCTGATCGATAACGATAAAATCGGCCCATTTTCCAGGTTCTAACGACCCCAGCTGCTGCTCTTGCCAGCCGGCATAAGCCGCATCAATGGTAAAAGCACGTAAAGCTTGTTCGGTTGACATGGCTTGTTCAGCATACCACCCGCCCTGAGGCTGATTGCTGCGATCCTGACGGGTTACAGCGGCATGCAGTCCGAAAAAAGGATTGGCTAATTCAACCGGGAAATCAGAACCCGCTGCGATAATAGTGCCTTGGTCTAATAACGTCTGCCAGGCATAGGCGCCTTGCATGCGGGCTTTACCTAACCGGTCTTCGGCCATATTTTTATCACTGGTGGCATGGGTGGGTTGCATCGATGCAATGATATTCAGTTCTTTAAAACGTTGTAAGTCGTTTGGGTGAACAATTTGCGAGTGCTCGATGCGGTTACGTAAGTTACGCCCTCCCAGGGTCTCAAAGTTTTCTGCAAAGGAGTTGAGGGCAATGCGGTTGGCACGGTCACCAATGGCGTGGGTATTGATCTGAAAACCATGGGGGATGATTAACTTGTACAGTTCGTCAATGCGTTCGGGTGCGGTAACCATCAGTCCATGATTGTCGTGATCATCACTGTAGGGTTCAATCAGTGCGGCACCGCGACTACCGAGCGCACCATCCGCGTATATTTTGACACTGCGGATGGTCAGTTGGTCATCGTCGGTATAATAGGGGCCTTCAGCTAACAGTTGTGGTAGCTGCGGTTCGGTTGCTGAAATCATTGCGTAGACGCGTACCGGCAACTTACCCTGGTGGTGCAATCCTTTGTATATCGACAAATCTGTGGCCGGTACGCCGGCATCATGAACACTGGTAATACCGCGCTCAGCTAAATGCTTAAAGGCCAGCGCAAAAGCCTGTTTTTTTTCTGCGGCGCTGGGTTCGGGGATCACCGCTTCAACCAGCTGCATCGCATTATCAATTAAAACGCCAGTGGGCTGACCGTTGGCATCTTTTATAATTTCGCCACCGTCCGGTGATACGGTTGCGGAATCGATACCTGCTAGCTGCAATGCTTTACTGTTCGCCCAGCCAGCATGGCCATCAACTCGGGTCAGGTAGACCGGCCGGTCACTGACCACTTCGTCCAGATGAGTGGCTTTAGGAAACGCACGTGTCGGCCACTGTTCCTGGTTCCAGCCGCGCCCGGTAATCCAGGTTAAATGGGGTTGTTGCTCGGCATAGCTGGCCACCGTAGCGATCGCGTTTGGTACTGACGAGCTATCGCGCAAGTCGACTTGCAGCAGGCTCATGCCCAGACCCAGTACGTGGCCATGGGCATCAGTCAGGCCCGGAATAACCGTTTTACCGTTGAGATTAACCGTTTTTGCATCTTCGTAACGCTGGCGGAGGTTATCGCCACCGATGGCAACAACGCGACCGTTCTGTGTGACCAGAGTTTGAAAGTCCTGCAACACGGCATTTTGCCCGGCGGGGCTGGTTAAGGTGTAACCATTAACATTGGTATAAACCGTTTGTGCGGAAACTGCCGTACTAAGCAATAGGGCAGTTACAAGTAGAATGAGCGATTTATTAAACATAGGCTGATCTCATTGATTATAGTGGCCACACTATAAACGGGTTTTAACAAAATTTGTATGCCGCTATTAGTGTTTATGGAGTTAACAGGATTATTTACACTTGCTCAAAAAGCGAATTAAGGTATGCTAAAAGTTAGATTTGTTGTCGCCAAAACTGGACTACGACCATGAAAATTTTGATCATTGACCCATCGTTCTTTATGCGTGCTGGTCTTATACAATTAATAACCAATTACGCGGCACAACCGTCTATATTCGAGGCTGAGTCTTTTAGCGTAGCGGAAACCTATCTGGCAGCCGATAAATTTAACCTGATATTTATCGAAATGAACCTGCCCGATGAAGAAATACGCCCGGCACTGCAGCAGTTAAAACGACTGGCACCTCAGGCACATCTGGTGTTATTCACTAAAGCCCGGTCATTAAGCGATGTGCGTCAGGTTATGTCGGCTGGCATTCGGAGCTATCTGCCGAAAGATTGTTCAGCAGAGCAGGCCAAGCTGGCCGTTAAAAATTTACTTAATGGCGACCGTTACTTGCCCAATGATCCGACACTGAACGAGCCGCGCCAAAAGAGCAGCGGCGCTGAATCGTTTCTGTCGCCCCGACAACTGGAAATTATGCAGTTGCTGGCACAAGGTTTGTCGAATAAAGAAATTGCTAATATTCTTGGTATAACAGAAGGTACCATCAGGGTGCACTTGTCGGCTATTTTTAAAGCGATAAAAGTTTCAAATCGAACCGAAGCGACACTGTGGTATTTACTCCGTCAAAAAAAGCTTGTTGATTAGGAGTTATGTCGCTCAATCGTTTACTTGAACAACTGGAATCACATCAACGGGCCCCAACGGAAGAGTGGGACCCGCCCTATTGTGGTGAGCTGCCTATCCGAATCACGGCAAATGGTGATTGGCAGTATCAGGGGAGCAAGATTAACCGTCCCGCTTTAGTTAAGTTGTTTGCCTCGGTATTGACCAGGGAAGGGGACGACTACTTTTTAGTTACCCCTGCTGAAAAGGTTAAGATCCAAGTTGACGATGCGCCCTTTGTGGTGGTCGATTGGCAATACGTAGAAGTCGAACAACAGCAGGCAATTCAAGTTGTCACAAACATTGATGAGCGATATATTTTATCGGCACAAACGCCATTAACATTAGCCGATGGCATCCCATACGTGCAGCTGGCAAAAGGTCTAACCGCCAAAGTTCATCGCAACGTTTTTTACCAGTGGGCTGATATGGCCGAGCCCGTGTCAGCGAATCAACAGTGTGAATTTGTTATTTATAGTGCCGGGCGTGCATTTTCGCTTGGACAAGGGTAGTCAACCGGGAAAATTGCGGCCAAGTTGTTATGAATAACGCGAAAAAAATAGTTTATCTCATTGAACAAGACAGTGACCGTAAGCAGCGATTACAGACGGTTCTTACTTTTATTGGTGAGCAGGTAGAGGTTATTGATACGCTATCGGAACATTCGTCCTTTGACGATGCGCTTTGCGTTATTGTCGGTAGTGGGGTGGATAACCTAGAGCAAGTGGCCACGGTTACCCCCGAGCTGCCGTTTATTTGTGCCAGTCACGAACAGTCTGAGGCGTTAAAAAAGGCCAATGTTATCGGCCCCATAACCGACTCAGTTGATTATCAGGAACTCTCCCGGTGGTTACATTATTGCCACGCCTACCACCGTAATCTTGCCAGTCGCTACGCCGCCGGTGGTCAGAAAATGGCTTTTCTGGATACCATGCTGGTGGGGCAAAGTGATGCCATTCAATCCATTAAACGTATGATCACGCAAGTTGCAAGCAGCAATGCCAACGTTTTGGTTCTGGGTGAGTCGGGCACCGGTAAAGAAGTTGTGGCGAGAGGGATCCATGAGGTTTCGGTACGTAAAGACGGGCCCTTTGTACCGGTAAATTGCGGCGCCATTCCGGGCGAGCTGCTGGAGAGTGAGTTGTTCGGGCACGAAAAAGGTGCTTTCACCGGCGCTATCGGGATGCGAAAAGGTCGCTTCGAATTAGCCCAGGGCGGCACGCTGTTTCTGGACGAAATTGGTGATATGCCGTTAGCGATGCAGGTTAAGTTGTTGCGCGTTTTGCAGGAGCGAAGCTTCGAACGTGTGGGCGGCAGCAAAAGCATTGAAGCTAATGTGCGGGTGGTCGCCGCGACTCACCGGCATTTGGAAACCATGATAAATGAGGGTAAGTTTCGCGAAGACTTATATTATCGCCTGAATGTATTTCCGATTGAGGTTCCGGCCTTACGTCAGCGGCAGGAAGACGTGTCGTTGCTGCTGCATGAATTAACAGCGCGATTTAAGCAAGATCGCGGTGTTGGCTTGCGCTTTACCGAGCAGGCACTGGCTTCGTTAGCCAAACACCACTGGCACGGCAACGTACGTGAATTGTCTAACCTGATAGAACGGCTAACGATAATGCACCCTGATCAGTTGGTTGATGTGCAAAACCTGCCGCCAAAATATCAGCATGTTGCCTATCAGGCGGATGAGCCGGAGTTCCCTGATGAGATCCTTGAACGCGAGGCTCTTAACTCGATATTTTCTGATGACGATATTGACGACTCTGATGAGCAGGAAAGTGCAGGCCAGCTGTCAGGTTCTGAATTACCGGAGGCCGGAGTTAATTTAAAAGATATGCTCAGCGAGTTAGAAACTGAGATGATAAAGCAAGCGTTAGAGAAAACCGACGGTGTTGTGGCCAAAGCGGCAGAGCTGCTCAGTATGCGCCGTACCACCTTGGTTGAGAAAATGAAGAAGTATCAAATCAAATAGCCAGATGTCGAGTTATTGACACAAAAGAATAAACGTAAAGCATTGAAAAACAACAACATTATTTAGGCATGAAGATTGCATAGTTTAATGAGTTATTTTATTGAGCTCAGAGGAACCTATGCAGGCACATCATTCGTTGATCGACGTCATGCCGAATGCCGTTATCCTGGTTGATAACCAAGGAGTGGTCGAACACTGTAATGACAATGCAAAGCACTTACTGGACTCGGCGTTAATTGGCAAACTCTGGCGGCATTGTGTGGCTGAAAATTTCTCGCCGCAAGCTGACGACTGGCATGAAATATCCCTACGCAGCGGGCACCGGGTAAAAGTTGATATTTCGGCTTTGCAGGGACAAGACGGGCAGCTGGTTGTCTTAACTGACTTGACCGAAACTCGCCGTTTACAGGAAAAAATCAGTCACTTACAACGGCTTTCCTCAATGGGCCGAATGGTGGCCTCGCTGGCTCACCAGATTCGCACACCTCTTTCTGCCGCCATACTTTATGCGCATAACTTAACAACGGATGATTTGCCGCTAGCAAAGCAAAAACGCTTTTCTGAAAAATTGCTGTCGCGCTTACATTCGCTGGAACAGCAGGTTAATGACATGTTGTTGTTTGCTAAAAGTGGCGATAAGCAGGTTTTGCAAGTCCTCCCCGCAGGGGAACTTATCGACTCAGTGTTAGCCTCCGTTAAACCTTATGCAGAAAATAAACACATTGATATCAAGCTGCACTTAGACAGCTGCCAAATCGATATCAACGCTAACAAGGTAGGCGTTAGCGGGGCGATTCAGAATCTGGTTACTAACGCTATTGATGCCAGTCAGCCAGGCCAGCAGATTATCCTTAAAACTGCGCATAACGGCGGCGATTGGTTATGTTCGGTTATTGATAACGGTGCCGGAATTCCCGCCGAAATCGAACAGCAACTACTGACGCCCTTTGTTACCAGTAAAGCTAACGGTACCGGGTTAGGGCTGGCCGTTGTTAATACCGTGGTGAAATCTCATCAGGGATCATTGCAGTGGGTCAGCGAGCCCGATAAAGGTACCGAATTTACGGTTAGCTTTCCGATTTACCAACAACACGGCAGCGTTGATGAGGTGTGTTATGGCTGAAGCCAAGGTTCTGATTGTCGAAGACGACGCCAATTTGCGAGAAGCAATCATTGATACGCTCGAACTGGCGGATTATCAATGTGTTGAGGCAGAAAGTGGTGAAGGCGCGTTACTGACCCTTAAAGACACAAAAATTGATCTTATCATCAGTGATGTTCAAATGCCGGGTATTGATGGTTTGCAATTGCTGCGCAGTTTAAAAAACCAAGGTTACGATGCGCCGGTCATCATGATGACCGCTTTTGCCAAAGTTGATGATGCCGTTATCGCGATAAGAGAGGGCGCTGTCGATTATCTGAGTAAACCGTTTTCGACCGAAGCTTTACTGGAACTGGTGCAGCGCCATATGCCTCAGAAGGATCAGCCAGCGGCTTCTGTTATTGCTGAAGATCCGAGCAGTCTGGCGCTGCTGGAAATGGCCAATAAAGTGGCCAGAACCGATGCAACAGTAATGATTACAGGCTCCAGTGGCACCGGTAAAGAAGTATTGGCGCGCTATGTTCACGAACAATCCAGTCGCCGAAAAGCGCCGTTCGTCGCCATTAATTGTGCTGCGATCCCGGAAAACATGCTGGAATCCATTTTATTTGGCTATGAAAAAGGAGCCTTTACCGGCGCCGCCCAGGCGTCACCGGGTAAATTTGAACTCGCCCAGGGCGGCACGCTACTGCTGGACGAAGTGACAGAAATGGATATTAACCTGCAGGCTAAGTTATTGCGGGTATTGCAGGAGCGCCAAGTCGAACGTTTGGGGGCCCGTAAGGGGATCACATTAGATATTCGTGTTATAGCGACATCGAACCGTGACTTACAGCAAGCCGTTAAGATGGGCGAATTTCGGGAGGATTTACTCTACAGGCTGAATGTGTTCCCTTTGCGCTGGCGCGCACTTAAAGAACGGCCGGGCGATATTGTCCCCATTGCTAACGCCTTACTGACCCGCCATAAAACGCGTTTAGGTGTAAAAACCCCGGTGAGCTTTGGTGTCAGAGCGAAACAACTTATGCAACGTTACAGTTGGCCGGGCAATATCCGCGAGCTGGAAAATGTCATTCAGCGCGCGCTGGTGCTGCGTAGCGGGGTAGAGATTGAGCCGCAAGATTTGATGTTGGATACGGTAACGCCGGATACGGTTTTACCGGAGCAAGTTGAACCCTCTCACGCATCGATGCGGTCCGTGGAAGAAGGTGATGACCTGGGTGAATCCATGTTTCACCAGGAATATTACATCATCAAGCAAGCACTACAACGGCATAATGGTAAACGCAAACCCGTTGCTGAAGAGCTGGGTATATCTGCGCGGACGCTACGTTACAAGCTGGCGAAGATCCGCGATCAGGGCTTATCAATTTAATTTAGGAAAATTATAAGTTGGCATTTAATTTGCATCATTACTGTTAAGAAATCCATAGGTGGAAATTTTGACGGAGAATATGATGAAAGTCGATGCCAACGCAGCCTACCAACAATGGCAAGCCTTATCCGGCGTCAATGCAAGTCAGGATAAAGCGACCAATGTCAACGCACTATCGGGTAATAACGCCCAAGCCGACTTCTCAAACATGCTCAAAAATGCCATTGACAACGTTAATGAGCTGCAGCAAACCTCCGGTGATTTAAAAACCCGAATGGAGCTGGGTGATCCTAACGTTTCTCTTGAGCAAACGATGATTGCCAGCCAAAAGTCCAGTATCGCCTTCGAAGCAACCGTGCAGGTAAGAAACAAAGTTGTTGAAGCGTATAAAGAAATCATGTCTATGCCGGTCTAACCGGATCTGAGTTAGGGAGTTAAAGCGTGGCTGAATCAACTGATTTGATGGTAACTGAGCCGGGTGTCAATAATCAAAGCAGCGGTAACGAAAGCGCAGCTAATAAATCCAGCCTGATGGACATGATCAGTAATTTTGATATGTTGCGCCAGGTGGTCGTGGTGTTAGCGCTGGCAATTTGTGTTGCGCTTGCGGTTTTCATCATGCTTTGGGCTCAGGAATCGACCTATCGGCCACTGGCCCGCATGGAAACAGAACAATTAGTCAGTACGCTGGATTACCTTGACGCTAACGGTATCGAGTACAAAGTTGAAGGCAACACGGTTTCGTTACCAGAAGGTAACTACGACGCCATTAAGCTTCAATTAACCCGCGCCGGTGTTGACTACGGTCAGACCGAAAGTAATGGTTCAGAAATTCTCATGAGTGAGCCCGGCTTTGGTGTAAGCCAGCGGTTGGAACGCGAACGGTTAATCCATTCCCGCGAAGTGCAGCTGGCACGGGCAATTGAAGAAATGAGAGCGGTTAATGGCGCCCGTGTGCTGTTAGCTGTGCCAAAACAAAACGTTTTTGCGCGCACAGAAAAAAAACCAAAAGCGTCGGTCATGCTGAACGTCCGCGGTATGCAATCAATGAGCGAAGAAGAGGTGGCTTCGATTGTTGATATGGTGGCCTCTTCGGTAACGGGTTTACAGACAGAACATGTAACGGTTACCGATCAGAATGGTCGACTGCTCAATTCCGGTTCGCAAAGTGCGCTGGCTGCACAGAGTAGCCGTGAATATCAGCTTGAATTAAAGCGTGAGGAAGAATTGCGCCAGAAAATTGACAGCATTTTAATCCCCGTACTGGGCTACGATAATTACACGGCCCAGGTGGATATCAGCATGGACTTTACTCGCAAAGAGGTTACTCAGCGCCAGTATAATCCTGATATGCCCGCAATTCGCAGTGAAATGACGGTAGAAAACCGCGAAACCGGCGGCAGCAACGGTGGTATTCCGGGAGCTTTGAGCAACCAGCCACCAATGGAATCGGATATCCCCGAACAGGCCGCAGACGCTGAGCTACAGTCGCAGTCTAGTGGTAGCATGCATCGTGAAGCGACGCGTAATTACGAGTTGGACAATACCGTAAGCTACACCCAAAACCAGGCTGGCGTTATTGACCGTCTGAGCGTTTCTGTTGCTGTTAATCATACACCGCAAGAAAATGCTGAGGGCGAGTTGGTGCAGCAACCGCTTTCTGCCGCACAATTAGACAATGTCCGCCGTTTACTGCAGGGCGGGCTGGGCTTCAGCCTGAGTCGTGGTGATGCGCTCGAAGTAGTATCCGTACCTTTTGCCAAGCTTCCCGAAGTGGGTGGTGTTGAGCCGGCTATCTGGGATCAGCCCTGGTTCTGGCGAGCGCTGCGGCTGGTCATGGGTGCGCTGGTGATTGTGGTACTGATTCTGGCGGTGGTACGGCCCATGCTGAAGAAACTGATGAATCCGACTCAGGACTACGAGGACGATGCGCATGCCTTGCTGGATGACGATGAGAGTATGGGCGATGAGACCATTGATCTGTTATCCTCGCAGTTTGATGAAAATTCAGTCGGCTTTGGTGCGGATGGTAGCTTGCAATTACCGGACTTGCATAAAGATGAAGATTTATTAAAAGCGGTTCGTGCGCTGGTAGCGAATGAACCAGAACTGTCCTCTCAAGTTGTGAAAGCGTGGTTAAACGAAGATGCCTAATACAGATATGCAGGCCCAACAGCGTGAATCAGATGTTGATGTTCAAAGCTTAGAGGGTGTCGAAAAAGCAGCTATCTTATTACTGAGCTTATCAGAAGAAGATGCGGCGCAAATTCTCAAGCACCTGGAACCCAAACAGGTGCAGAAAGTGGGTACGGCGATGGCGAGCCTGGAAGACTTTAACCAGGACAAAGTGAACGCGGTACATAACTTATTTTTAGAAGAGATACAGCGCTTCACAAACATTGGCTTTAAGAGTGAAGAGTTTGTGCGTAAAGCTCTGACCTCGGCACTGGGTGAGGACAAAGCCGGCAACCTTATTGATCAAATTGTCATGGGCGGCGGCTCTAAGGGTCTTGATTCCCTTAAGTGGATGGACTCTAAACAGGTGGCTACGATCATACGAAATGAGCACCCCCAGATACAGACCATTGTTTTGTCTTATCTTGATGCGGAGCAAAGTGCCGAAATCATGGCTCAGTTTACCGAAAAAGTGCGTCTGGACCTGATGATGCGAATTGCCAACCTGGAAGAAGTACAGCCGGCGGCGTTACAGGAACTGAACGAGATCATGGAAAAACAATTTGCTGGTCAGGCTGGCGCTCAGGCAGCGAAGATGGGTGGCCTGAAAGCTGCTGCCAATATCATGAATTATCTGGACACCAATATCGAAGGCCAGCTAATGGACGCAATCCGCGAACAAGACGAAGAAATGAGTCAGCAGATTCAGGACTTAATGTTCGTGTTCGAAAACCTGGTCGAGGTCGACGACCGCGGTATTCAGTCGTTGCTGCGTGAAGTCGAGGGTGACACCTTACAAAAAGCACTTAAAGGTGCTGATGATACGGTTAAAGAAAAAATCTTTAAAAACATGTCAAAACGCGCCGGCGATATGCTGAAAGACGACCTGGAAGCAATGGGGCCGGTGCGGATCAGTGATGTTGAGGCGGCTCAGAAGGACATTCTTGCCGTGGCAAGACGTCTGGCCGATGCCGGTGAAATCATGCTAGGCGGCGGTGGCGGCGATGAATTCTTATAACGCGGCAGGTGCGGCAGGTAATAGACAGCGATGAGCGATGAGCGTAAAGCGACAGAAAAATGGCATTTTCCGGATATTACGTCCGATGAACATTTAAAGGGCAGCAAGACCAATGCCTTAAATAAGCCCAGCCGCTGGCACTATGAGCCGCCTGAGGAGCCCGAACAAGAGCAGGAGCTAAAGCCGTTAACAGCGGATGAGCTGGAGCAGATTAGAGAAGCCGCCCGTGAAGAGGGCTTTAAAGCCGGCTATAACCAAGGTCACCAGGAAGGTCAGCAGAATGGCCATCAAGAGGGACTCGAACTGGGCCAAAAAGAGGGTTTTGAGAAAGGCTTTGAGCAGGGCATGGCAGACGGCAGAGCCAATATGGAAACCCAGGCTCAGGGCATAACCGAGCTGTTGAATAAGCTGTCACATCCGGAGCGCAAACTAACCGATGATGTCGCAGCCGAAGTGCTGGAAATGGTGCTGGCTTTGACCGAGGCGATTTGCCTCGATATTCCTTATCAGCAACCAGACATTATTAAAAAAGCGGTGCGCGAGGCACTGGAGGTATTGCCGGTGACTGACCAACGGGTCGTTATTCATTTAAACCCTGATGATCTCGAACTGGTTGAGCAGCTTTACAGCGAAGAAGAGCTTAAGCGACAAGGCTGGCTGTTGAATAAAGATGAATTACTGGAGCGTGGCGGATGCCGGGTGACCACTGACAGTTCGTCGGTGGATTACACCATGAGCAGCCGAATCAAGAGTGTCTTTGACAAAGTAAAAGGCTGACCATGAGCGAGACGATAGTAGCAGGCCTTAAAAAAGCACGGCAGCGTATCCAAAAGCCGCCAGTACTGGTGTCCGGTTATTTGACGCGGGTGGTCGGCTTAATGTTCGAAGCTGTTGGTGTGCGGGCGCCTATCGGCTCAAGTTGTCTGGTTGAATCAGCCAATGGTGAGATTGAGGCCGAAGTTGTTGGCTTTGAAAATAACATCAGCTATTTAATGCCAACCCAGGACTCTGCCGGGGTAGTGCCGGGTGCCAAAGTTAAGCCGCGCACGACCAAATCTGAAATACCCTTTGGTATGGACTTACTTGGCCGGGTTGTTGATGCGCGGGGTAATCCGCTGGATAGTAAGGGCCCGATTCAAAACGACCAGCAGCGCAGCTATCGCAGTCAGCAAGTTAACCCCCTTAATCGCCGGCCAGTAAAAAAACCACTGGATGTTGGTGTGGTTGCAATAAACGCCTGCATTACCGTTGGGCAAGGGCAGCGTATGGGCCTGTTCGCCGGTAGCGGTGTTGGTAAGAGTGTGTTGTTAGGAATGATGACCCGCGGGACTGATGCCGACGTTATCGTGGTTGGTTTGATCGGTGAACGTGGCCGCGAGGTAAAAGAGTTTATTGATGAAATCCTGGGTGAGGAAGGGTTGCAGAAATCAGTGGTTGTTGCCGCTCCTGCTGACCAGTCGCCGCTGATCCGGCTGCGCGGTTGCGAGGCTGCCGCTGAAATTGCTGAGTATTTTCGTGACCAGGGTCTGAATGTTTTATTGTTAATGGACTCGTTAACCCGCTATGCCATGGCGCAACGTGAAATTGCGTTGGCTGTGGGTGAGCCGCCGGCTACTAAAGGCTATCCACCCTCGGTGTTTGCTAAATTACCAGCCTTAGTCGAAAGAGCCGGTAACGGTGGCGAAGGGCAGGGTTCGGTGACGGCTTTTTATACGGTCCTGACCGAAGGTGACGATTTGCAGGATCCGATTGCTGATTCGGCCCGGGCTATTCTGGACGGCCACATTGTACTGAGTCGTGAACTGGCGGATTCCGGCCATTACCCCGCCATTGATATTGAGTCTTCAATCAGTCGGGTAATGCCTCAGGTGGTGTCGGAAGAGCACCTGCAGCAAGCAGTACAAGTGCGAAAATGGTATTCCAATTACCGCAGAAACCGTGATCTTATTGCCATTGGTGCCTACAGCCGAGGCTCTGATCCGGCGATAGACCAAGCCATTGCCATGCAGCCACGGGTAGAAAATTTCCTCCAGCAATCGATGAAAACCGTTGTCAGTTACGACGAGAGCTTGATGCAGTTAATGCAGGTGGCGAAACCGCAACAACGCCAGCGCAATGGGCAATAGATGGCTGAACTAAAACAAATGAAAATGTTGCTCGAACTTGAGCAGCGCAAGGTGGATGAAGCGGCTTCTAACTTTGCTCAAGTGCAACAGCAGGTTGATGACGAAAAACAGCGTTTGAATGGCCTTGGTCAGTATCGACTGGATTACCTGAAGCAATTACAACAACGAGCCAGTGACGGAATCGTGTCACAACAATTTGGTCAGTACCATGCTTTCGTCGGTAAATTGGATGAGGGGCTGGAGCAGCTGCATAAATCAGTGACGCGCTTACAGAAGGTGGCAGAGCAGCGTCGTCAACAATGGCTGGCGCAGCGCAGAAAATATGAATCGATAGAACATTTAGTCGAACAACAAGAGCAGCGGGAAGCGGCTGTTCAGGAACGCCGTGAACAAAAAAACCTGGATGAGTTTTCCAGTCAGCGTTTTATACGGCAGGCCAGAGAGCGGGCAAAAAAGTAAAATAGTGTATTTGGTACAAAAATTGCTTGTTAAATAACATTCAAGTCATCACGCTCAAGTAATAACCTAACAGGTAATGCGGTAGCGAAAAAAACAGTGAGACCTAGCATGCACGAGCTTTTAGCAATGGCAGTACAATCAGCGCCTTCAACGAAAGGTGCCGCAGATGGTAAAACTTCAGCTGAAGGAGAAGCTGCAGGTGCCGATGGAGGCGATTTTGCGCGGGCGTTACTGGCGGGGTTACAGACAGGTGATGGTAAAAAAAAGCAGCTGAGCGATGGCCTGACTGACTCTCAGCTGGCGGCGTTGCAAGAGTTAAGTATAAAGTCGAGCGAGAAGCCGAGCGAGAACTCAAGCGAGAACTCAAGCGAAAAGTCCAGCAAAGATGGCAGTGGCAAATTGTTGCAGCGCCTTGAATTTGACGACGAGTTGGTGGGGGAGCCGGTTCAGGCTCCAATTCTGGAAGTTTTGCAAGCGATGCAGCAATTACTTCCGAAAACATCGCAGTCTGGCGAATCCGGGCCAGCCGACGGAGCTGCTGAATCTGAACTTACCGCGGCGGCTACAGAAAAAGTTGAAGATGTGCTCGCCGCACTTAAGCTAACAGAGCTGTCTAGCCAGCAACGGCAAAACTTTGCCGATGAATACGTTGAAAATTTATCAGCGGAACAACGTCAGCAGTTGCTGGACATGGACATCAGTCAGGCGAGTCAGGTTATCGAGGATATCGCTCAGCAAGTGCAACTTGCTGTTACTGATGCCAAGCCGGCTGATGCAAAGTCTGCGGCAGATATCGACCCTGCCTCGGTTGAGTGGCTGGCCCGTCAGCTAGAGAAACTGCCAGAGCAAGCCAGCGGTGCGACAGAGGTGCAGCAGCTGCAGAAACAAATCGAACAATTCAGGCAACTGTTGCCCGGTGCTGGTGCTGATGCTGATGCAAACACGAACACTGAAGAAAAACCAGCACTGGTTAATCAGTTGCAGCAAATGATTGATCAATTGCCTCAGTCTGAGTTAAAAGCTGAGCTCAGCAAACAGCTGGAGCAACTGCAACAAGTGCAGCCGCTAAAGCCAGGGCAGGAGGCTGTACCACGAACTTTGACCACAGAACAACAGCAGCAAATTCAGCAGGTGATTGATCAACTGCCGAAGGCTGAATCAAGTGCCGAGCTCAGCAAACAGCTGGAGCAGCTGCAACAAGTTCAACCGTCACCGCACGGCCAGACGGTGCGAAGTGAAGTGACAGCAAGCCAATCGGTACAAGGCCAGGTAACGATACCGCGAACCTTAAATACAGAGCAGCAACAACAAGTGCAACAAGTTGTCGACGAATTACCTGATTCTGACTTAAAAACGCAGTTAAAGTCCTCGCTTTTAGCGGAGCAAGGCGTCAAACTTGGTGAACAGCTGAGTAGTGAAAATAAAACGTCAGCGGCTAGCTTTATTGAACCCACATCGTCTTTAGTGCAGGCCCGCAATGAAGCCGATGCAATGCCGGGTTTGCATCAGCAAAGTGCGCTACCGAATAGTACCGTAAAGGCCGGCGAAACCTCGTCAACGGCACAAAGCCTGATGCAGGCAATCCAAAAGCCGTTTGATCCGCAGCAATCTGAAGCCTCACAAAAGTTGCAGGAACGCATTAACATCATGCTCAGCAAAAATATTCAACGGGCCGATATTCGCATTGATCCGCCCGAGTTGGGGCAACTGCAAGTGCGTGTCAATATGAACAGCGAACAGGCCAGTGTTCAGTTTCAAGTGCAATCTCAACAAGCCCGCGAGGTCATTGAGAACGCAATGCCACGTTTGCGCGAGATGCTGGAACAACAGGGCGTTGCTCTGGCTGATACCGACGTTAGGGAACAGCAGCAGGATGGTTCCGCTGAGCAGCAACAGCAATCCGCCGACGATTCAAGGACAGACGAAGAGCAGCAATACCAAATCGCTGTTGAAAACGGTAAACCGATAGCTTTGGGATCGGTAGATTTCTATGTATGACGCTGCAAATTTAAGTGATAAACGCTATAGTGGCAGTGACTATTAAAGTATTAGACAGGGATCATGAATGGCTGAAGAAAACGACGAACAAGAAGAAGGTTCCGGAGGCGGCAAAAAGAAGCTGATCATTATGGCGGCGGCAGGTTTTGCCGTAGTTTTGGTGATTGTTCTGGCAGCTTGGTTTTTTCTGGGGTCAGATCAACAGCCAGCTAACGTCAATGCCGATAATGGCAGTGCTGGCGCTCCCCCGGCTTCTGTTGACACCAGCGAGGCACCGGAGGTTGGTAATGCCCTGTATGTGGGTATGCCAAGAGCGTTCGTGTTTATGGTGCCCGGCGACGCCCGCGAACGGACAGTACAAATTAAAGTTCAGTTAATGGTTCGTGGTGAAAATAGTGAAGAGTTAGCCAAGCGCCATATTCCGCTTATCGAGGGAACGCTTCATGAAGTGTTCAGTTCTTCGACGGCAGAAGAATTAAAAACAGTTGAAGGCAAAGTTAAATTAAGAGAACTTGCCCGGCAAAGAGTGCGTGAAGCACTGTTAGAAGTAACCGGTAAACGGTTAGTCGAGCAGGTATTATTCACCGGCATGGTCATGCAATAACAGAGCGATATTTGTTGTGAGCGATTTATTATCACAAGACGAAATTGATGCGCTGCTGCACGGCGTAGACGATGTTGATGAAGAGGATGCTGAGTCCCCGGGGTCAGGTTCGGATGCGCTTGACTACGATTTTTCATCGCAAGATCGTATTGTCCGCGGCCGCATGCCCACTCTGGAAATCGTCAATGAACGGTTTGCCCGTCATATGCGGGTGAGTTTGTTTAATATGATGCGACGTACAGCAGAAGTTTCCATTAATGGTGTGCAAATGCTTAAATTTGGTGAGTACGTGCACACCTTGTTTGTCCCAACCAGTCTTAATATGGTGCGCTTTCGGCCGTTAAAAGGCACTGCCTTGATTACTATGGAAGCCCGCCTGGTATTTATCTTAGTGGACAATTTTTTTGGCGGCGACGGTCGTTACCATGCCAAAATAGAAGGTCGTGAGTTCACGCCTACCGAGCGACGCATTATTCAGATGCTACTCAAATTAATTTTTGAAGATTATAAAGAAGCCTGGGCACCGGTTATGGACGTTGGCTTTGAGTACCTTGATTCAGAAGTTAATCCGGCGATGGCAAATATTGTATCGCCGACCGAGGTCATTGTGATCAGCTCATTTCACATTGAGCTTGATGGCGGTGGCGGTGACTTTCACATCGCTTTGCCTTACTCCATGTTAGAGCCGATTCGGGAACTGCTTGACGCCGGTGTACAATCGGATAAAGAAGACACCGATATGCGCTGGAGCAAAGCTTTACGCGACGAGATCATGGACGTGCCGGTAGAGATGATTGCCAAACTGGGCAACATGGAATTGTCATTGCGTGAAGTGATGGATTTACAAGCTGGCGATATCATTCCGCTCGAAGTGCCTGATAATTTAACGGTGCTGGTAGAGGATTTGCCAAGCTTCCATGCCAAGTTAGGCCGTTCGCGTGAGAATGTGGCGTTAAAAATCACGGAAAAAATTAAGCGACCGGAAACCGTTAAATCAGACATCCACATGTTAACGCGTGGTGGTCGCCGTATTGGCGGAGATGCTGAACTCCAGCAATTAGAAGAAGATATCGACTTATAGCGGCTAGCGCTAAGCATTGATGAGGTTACCTAATGAGTAATGACGATAAAGATATGGATGACTGGGAAGCGGCAATGGCTGAACAGGCGGCTTCTGAGGACGAAGGCTCCGAGGACAGCGGAAAAGATAAAGGCTCGGAACAGTCGGGTATGAAAGGCGTTAAAACAGCTGAGCTGGAAGAGCTGGACGAGGATAACAGTATTAATGACGATGACCGCCGTAAACTGGATGCCATTCTGGATATACCGGTTACCATTTCGATGGAAGTTGGCCGCAGCCAAATCAGCATTCGCAACCTGTTGCAACTGAACCAGGGTTCGGTAGTCGAGCTTGAGCGAGTAGCGGGTGAACCGTTGGACGTGTTGGTTAACGGAACTCTGATTGCTCACGGCGAGGTGGTCGTGGTTAATGATAAGTTTGGGATACGTTTGACTGATGTTATTAGCCAAATTGAACGCATACGTAAGTTGCGCTAGCTTACTGATGCTGCTGACCCCCGCGGCAGTAGCACAAAGAACAGAGGCCGAGTCCCCGTTGGCCGGAGCTGACATAGGCGCCATGTTATTGGCGCTTATTGTCGTTTTAGCGGTCATTGTTGGCTTGGCTGCCGTGGTTAAGCGGTTTAATTTAAAACTGCAGGCAAACCCGGATATGAAGGTGATCAGCGCTATGTCACTGGGCACCAAAGAACGTCTCATTATCGTCGATGTCGCCGGTAAAAAATTATTGTTGGGGGTTACTGCGGAACGCATTGAATGCCTGCGTGAGCTCCCCGATACGGTCGAATTAAAAGGACAACAAAAAAATGATTCGAGCGCTGCTGACTCTTAGCGTTATCCTGCTTGCCTTAGCGCCTGATACGGTATGGGCACTGCAGGATATTAGTGCGGTAACGGTAAAAACCAATCCTGATGGTAGCGAGGAGTATTCGGTAACCTTGCAAATCCTCGCCATCATGACCGCGCTGACGTTTATTCCGGCGATGGTGATTATGATGACCTCGTTTACCCGGATCATCATCGTGCTGGCTATTTTAAGGCAGGCTATCGGTTTGCAGCAGTCACCTTCTAACCAGGTATTGCTCGGTATCGCCTTATTTTTGTCGTTTTTTGTTATGAGCCCGGTGCTTAACGAAGTCAATGATAAGGCATTGCAACCCTATATCAATGAAGAAGTGACGTCGATGGAGGCACTGGACAGAGCAAAAGCCCCGTTTAAAGCATTTATGCTGGCGCAAACGCGGCTTACCGACCTGCAAACTTTTATCGAAATATCCGGCGAAGAAAATATTGCCGAGCCCGATGAGGTGCCAATGTCGATTTTAATCCCTTCTTTTATTACCTCCGAACTGAAAACCGCATTTCAGATCGGTTTTATGATGTTTATTCCGTTTCTTATTATCGACTTAGTGGTCGCCAGTGTCTTGATGGCTATGGGTATGATGATGCTGTCACCGATGATTGTATCGCTGCCTTTTAAATTGATGCTATTTGTACTGGTCGACGGTTGGAGTCTGACGATGAGCACCTTAGCCGGTAGCTTTGGAATATAGGGGGCTGATATGAGTCCAGAAGTTTTTCTCGATGTCTTTTCAGAAGCACTGAAAGTCATCGTAACGCTGGTGGCGTTTATTATTGTACCAAGCTTGCTGGTGGGTTTGCTGGTGGCGGTCTTTCAGGCGGCCACCTCAATTAACGAACAAACTTTGAGCTTTTTACCGCGCCTGATCGTGACGCTGGCAGTGGTGGGCCTTGGCGGTCATTTCATTACGGAAACACTGATGGACTTTACCTTTGAAATGTACGCGCGTATTCCGGAAGTCGTCGGTTAAATGGACTTAGTAACAACCACGCTGCTGGAGTGGTTAGAACAGCACTTATGGCCGTTAATCAGGGTGTCGTCGATGATCATGAGCATGGCGCTGTTTTCCGGAACCCTGGTCAATGGGCGGGTAAAAACCTTGTTGTCTTTGGCTATCGTTTTCGCCGTCTCACCTGCGTTACCGGCGGTAACAACCCCCTATGAAATGACCTCGGCCGCCGGTTTTGTGGTCACCGCTCAGCAGGTACTTATTGGTGTTGGGCTGGGTCTCTTATCGATTATGTTTCTGCAAACCTTTGTGCTTGGCGGGCAAATTATTGCCATGCAAATCGGTTTGGGCTTTGCGTCTATGGTGGATCCCTCCAATGGGCAGCAGGTGCCGGTTGTGGCGCAATTTTTCTTAATGCTAGCCAGCTTGATTTTTTTATCGCTGGACGGGCATTTGCTGATGATTCAAATGGTCGTTGCCAGCTTTGACTCCATTCCGATTGGTTTTTCAGGTTTAGACGCGGACGCGTTTCGAATGATTGCCGACTGGGGCAGTTATATGTTTTCAGCAGCTCTGGCGGCGATGCTTTCCGGTATCATCGCCTTACTGTTGATCAACTTAAGTTTTGGTGTGATGACCCGGGCATCACCGCAACTGAATATTTTTGCGATTGGTTTTCCGATTACCATGGTAAGCGGACTGATTGTCATGTGGTTAACCCTGGGCGGTTTCATTTTCCATTTTGAAAATTTGTGGGCAGTGGTTATCCAGACGATGTGCCGACTGATTGGCAGCCAGTGTTGAGGTGATGTATGGCAGAGACTGATCAGGAACGCACAGAAGACCCCACAGAAAAACGAAAACAGCAGGCCAAAGAAAAAGGCCAAATTGCACGCTCTAAAGAGATGGGAACCGCATTTGTCCTGGTCAGTGCTGCGGTAGCTTTCCTCTGGTTCGGCGATGGTTTGCTGGCTGCCTTGCGCTCCGTGTTTCGCAACTTTTTTACACTTGACCGACAGGACGCTTTCGATACCAATAAAATGGCTGAGGCGTTTGGTGTTGCATTTGGCGAAATTGCCGGCCCTATCTTGATTATCTTCGCGTTTATTATCGTCTTTACTTTCTTTGGTAACAGTTGGCTTGGTGGGATTAACTTTTCCTGGCAAGCCATGGCGCCAAAGTTTTCGCGGATGAGCCCTTTAAACGGCTTTAAACGGATGTTTGGTGTACAAGCGTTGGTTGAGTTGGTTAAGGGCATTGCAAAATTTCTGGTGGTGGCGGTTTCCGCTGTCCTGTTACTCATTTGGCAGTACGACAACATTCTGGAGATTTCCATGGGGCAAATGCCGACCATGATGGAAAACGCTCTGGACATCCTGATGTGGATGTTTTTGTTGATGTGCTGCTCAATTTTTCTGATCGTAGTGATTGATGCTCCGTTTCAACTTTGGAAGCATCAAAAAGACTTGCGAATGACAAAGCAGGAAGTCAAAGACGAAAGCAAAGACTCCGAGGGTAATCCGGAAGTGAAAGGGCGTATCCGCCGTCTGCAAATGGAAATGGCCAATCGCAGAATGATGGAGGACGTGCCCAAAGCGGATGTTGTTGTCACTAACCCCACTCACTTTGCCGTTGCATTAAAATACGAAGAAAATGGCCCTAAAGCGCCGGTTGTGCTGGCTAAAGGCACCGATGAAACCGCTGCTAAAATACGCGAAATCGCGCTGGAATATGAGATTCCTCTGGTGCAGTCGCCGGCCTTAGCCCGTTCTATTTATCATACGACAGAAATTGAACAAGAGGTGCCGCAAGGACTCTTTGTTGCGATTGCGCAGATTCTGGCTTATGTGTATCAGTTACGAATGCACAAAAAAGGCAAAGGGACACGGCCGAAAAAACCGGCCAGTGACCTGCCTATACCAGAAGATTTAAAATACTAAGCGTTATTTGCCCTGCTGCCATAGCTGCTATATCATTCGGGTCCAAATATTTCTAATGATATGGAAGCACAGTTTATGTCGCAGCTCTCAATTGGTTTGGCACAGTTAGACTTTACTGTCGGTGCTATTGATGCCAACACGGCCATTGTTTTAAAAACGCTTAGAGAGCAAAGTGCGCAGCACGATATTCTTGTTTTTCCAGAGCTCGCGGTAACCGGTTACTCACCGGAAGATTTATTAAACCGTGATGACCATCAACGAGCGGTTGATAATGCGATTGAGCAAATCAGTGCAGCCGCTTCTGATTGTGTGGTAATTATTGGTCACCCCTACAAAACCGGCGAGCAATTATTTAACACCTTGTCGGTGCTGCACCGCGGCGAATGTCTTTTGCGTTACCATAAGCAACGCCTCCCCAATAGCGGTGTTTTTGATGAGCAGCGTTATTTTTTGGCGGGTCAAAAGAGTGAAGTTTTTGAATGGCAGAATAAACGTATTGGTTTGTTTATTTGTGAGGATTTGTGGAGCCCGCAGCCATTATCAGAATTGGCCGCAGATGAAATAGACCTGGTCTTGTCAATTAATGCCTCGCCCTATGAAGTGGACAAACACCGCCAGCGCATGACGGTGTTGCAGCAACGCGTAAGCGAAATCAATAAGCCGTTTATTTATTTGAATAATTGCGGTGCCCAGGATGAACTGATTTTTGATGGCCATTCACTGATACTGGACTCATCCGGTCAACTGGTTGGCGAACTCCCTCACTGCCAGACAACGTTTGCCTCGGTTACCCTGGCAGAAGAAATACACTGTAACGGTTTTCCGGCTTTTAGTATTGCCGACAATATAAAGCAACAGGATCGGCTTGCTAACATTTACGATGCACTGGTGCTGGCTGTGCGTGATTATGCCCGCAAGAATGGATTTAAACAGGCCTTGCTTGGATTGTCCGGTGGCATTGATTCGGCTTTGACTTTAGCTATTGCCGCGGACGCGCTGGGTGCAGATTCTGTGCAAGCGGTGATGATGCCGTTTAAATACACCTCCAGCATGAGTCTTGAGGACGCAGAAAAACAAGCCGCAACGGCAGGTGTCAGCTATCAGGTCATTCCGATTGAATCCATGTTTGAGGCCTTTATGGGCCAATTGGCTCCTATTTTTGAACACAGTGAAACGGATACCACGGAAGAAAACCTACAGTCGCGTTGCCGTGGCGTATTGTTGATGGCGTTGTCCAATAAAAGTGGCGCTTTGGTGCTGGCTACCGGTAATAAAAGTGAGATGGCGGTAGGTTACGCAACCCTATACGGTGATATGTGCGGTGGTTTTTCACCTTTGAAAGATGTTCCGAAACAGTTAGTATTTGAGCTGGCTAAGTTCCGTAATACCCGCTCCGAGATGATTCCCGAACGCGTGATCAGCCGGCCGCCGTCAGCTGAATTAGCACCGGATCAGGTTGATACGGATTCGTTACCTGACTACGCTGATTTGGATCGAATACTGGCATTATATGTAGAACAAGACTGGTCTTTGACCGACATTATCGAAGCGGGCTTTGATGAAGCCGATGTACGTAATATCTTAAACCGAGTGGACCTTAATGAATACAAGCGCCGTCAGTCAGCGGTTGGTCCCAAGATAACGCAGCGCAACTTCGGTAAAGAACGGCGTTACCCGATAACCAGTCACTATCGCTATGAAATACAGCGTCAATCCTAGATGGGAGTCTAACCATGAAGAAAGTGGAAGCCATTATTAAACCGTTTAAGCTAGACGATGTTCGCGAAGCTTTGTCAGAAGTCGGTATTGCCGGTATGACGGTATCGGAAGTCAAAGGTTTTGGGCGTCAGAAGGGCCACACAGAGCTTTATCGTGGGGCTGAGTATATGGTCGATTTTTTGCCTAAGGTAAAACTTGAAGTGGTCATCGGCGACGAAGATGTTGACCGCTGTGTCGAAGCGATAATGGAAACAGCACAAACGGGCAAAATCGGCGATGGTAAGATTTTCATCGCAGATGTTGAGCGCGTGATACGCATTCGCACCGGTGAAGAAAACGAACAGGCTGTCTGAGGTCGCGCCCGATGCGCGACCCCAAAAAGATGTGACTTAATCGACTAATTTGTTGCGTGGGTAATTGGTGCGCAGTACCGCCAGCGCATCAGCTTTTAGTTCATCCAATTCCAGTTGCTGATAACTTTCTACCATGATGGCCAGTGCGTTTTCTGCCTCTGGCATGTCCCCGAAATGTTCTACTACGTATCGGCCCCGGTTGGCCGCTGCCAGATAAGCCTGACGTTCCATGTAGTACTGGGCGACAGCTAATTCTTTCTTAGCTAACCGGCTTTTCAATGCAATCATCCGTTGTTTGGCATCAGCGGTGTATTTGCTGTCCGGAAATTTACGCAATAATTCAGCAAAGTCTTTAAACGCTTCTTTTGCCATGGTCGAGTCACGGTCGGACCGGTCGATACCAGCAATTTCGTGTATCGCGTTATACTCAGCGCGTTGATTGACCAGGCCTCTCATATAGAGTGCATAATCAACATCGCTGTGATTCGGGTTAAGGCTAATGAACCGGTCAATAGCGGCTAACGCTTCGTCTGTATTATCTAATTTATAATGAACGTAAATTAAATCCAATTGTACCTGATGCGCAAAAGGACCAAACGGGTAGCGCGAATTCAAGGTCGACAATTGCTCCTCGGCCAGGTTTAAGTTACCCATTTCGAGCTGATCCTTTGCCTGCTCGTACATCAACTCAACCTGCGAGAACTTTAAGCCCTCGTCGGGATTGTCTGGGCTGCTTGAGCAACCGGCTAAGGATAACCCCAGCAGGGCTGAGACCACTAAAATACGACGTTTCATAAAACCTCAAGTCATTACATAACAGTGCAATTACGCGTGCAAACGGTTACACTAACATAGTTTAAATTCGTTAGGCATTCTAACGCAGCACTAAGGGCTTTCACAGCACAAACGAAATTTATGAGTGAAACAATTCAACTAGAAGCCGTTGTTCCGGAACAACTCGCCGGAAAACGTTTAGACCAGGTACTTGCCGACTTGTTCCCCGACTATTCGCGGTCGCGGATGAAGACTTGGATAACCGCCGGAAATGTGTCAATTGATGCTGAGACTGTCACTAAGCCGCGAGAAAAACTCAAGTCTGGTGCTCTGCTGGCCATTGATGCGGAATTAGAGTCTGAAGAACGTCACCAGGCACAGCCGATCGCACTGGATATCGTTTACGAAGATGATGAAATTCTGGTGGTTAATAAACCGGCCGGTCTGGTTGTGCATCCTGGCGCCGGGGCCCCGGATGCCACGCTACTTAACGGCTTATTGCATCATTTTCCGAAAATTGATCAGGTACCCCGGGCGGGTATTATTCATCGCCTGGATAAAGACACAACGGGCTTAATGGTGGTTGCTAAAACCGTGCCGGCACAGACCCAGCTGGTTGATATGATGCAAAAACGTGAAATCCGGCGCGAGTACGAAGCCATTTGTAACGGGGTTATGACGGCCGGCGGGCTGGTTGAAGAACCGATTGGTCGCCATCCGACCAAGCGCACCCACATGGCGGTCGTTGCAGGCGGAAAACCGGCAATTACGCATTACCGGGTTATGGAGCGCTTACGGGCGCACACGCTGCTGCGTCTGCGGCTGGAAACCGGGCGCACCCACCAGATACGCGTACACATGGCGCACATTCGTCATCCATTGGTTGGTGATTTGACTTACGGCGGCCGGCCGCGCCCTCCCAAGCAGGCCAGTGAAACGTTTTTGGCAACCCTGAGAAGTTTCAACCGGCAGGCATTGCATGCCGCTCAGCTTTCTCTGCATCACCCGGTAACAGGTGAATGGATGACGTTTAACGCGCCACGACCAGAGGATTTCGAGTTGCTTTTGAATGAGCTTCGCAATGACATGCAAGAACATTCTGACGCCTGACTGGAGTCTGCCGAAAAACGTTGCTGCCGCATGTACGCTGCGCTCTTTCGGCAATCTGGCGACCCATGTTGGTGACGATCCTGGCGAAGTGATTTTGCGGCGCCGGCGCCTCATCAGGCAATTGCAGTTACCAACAGTGCCGCGTTATCTGAACCAACAACACACCGATAAAGTCAGTATCTGGCCCGGTATTAAGCAGCCAAGTGACGCACTGGTGGCTAACCAGCCAGTCGCGGCAGTGGTATTAACTGCGGATTGCTTACCGCTTTTACTCTGCAGCAAAGACGGCCAAAAAATTGCTGCTGCTCATGCCGGTTGGCGAGGGCTGGCGGCAGGCATTCTTGGGCAGACCATCAAAGCCCTGCGGGTTGACGCTAAACAGCTTCAATTATGGATAGGGCCGGCAATCTGTCAGCGCTGCTATCAGGTTGGCGATGAAGTTAGGCAGGCTTTTTTGAAAAGTTTTGATGCCGCTTCGGTTAACCGGGCCTTTAGCGCGGACCAGCACCGTTGGCTGGTCGATTTACCTCGATTAGCCGAAATACAAGCTCGCGGCTTTGGGGTGACGTCAATCACACAAAGTGGCTTATGCACGGCCTGCCAGCAGCAGCGATTTTATTCTTACCGGAAAAATCAAGACATTGGACGCTTTGCGTCAATTATTTGGCGAAAAAGCTGATAAACCTCTTGAATTCGCACAAAAAGTACCCACCTTTCTGGTAATGCAACAGAATTGAGGAAATCCCTATGCGACACGATAAATTTACCAGTAAGTTTCAAATGGCAATTGCTGACGCACAGTCGTTAGCGGTAGGCCGTGATCATTCTTTCATTGAGCCCCTGCATTTGATGCAGGCCATGCTCGATCAAAATGGCGGCGCGGTTCGTCCCTTGTTTACTATGCTTGGCGCTGATATCCCACAGTTCCGCTCAAGTCTTGCTAAAGCACTAGAGTCTCTGCCTAAAGTAGAAGGCGCAGAAGGTGAAGTACAACTGTCACAACAAACGGCAAGACTGCTGAACTTGTGCGACAAATATGCGCAAAAACGTAATGACAGTTACATTTCATCGGAATTATTTTTATTGGCGGCCACTGAGGATAAAGGCGCGCTCGGCGAGCTTTTGAAAAAGCAGGGCATTAATAAAGATAATTTAGAAAAAGCAATCAATGACATTCGCGACGGTCAGAACGTCGATGACCCGAACGCAGAAGAAAAGCGTCAGGCATTGGATAAGTATACGCTGGATTTAACCGAGCGGGCTGAGCAGGGTAAATTAGATCCGGTCATTGGCCGGGACGAGGAAATACGCCGTACCATTCAGGTTCTGCAGCGCCGAACCAAAAATAACCCGGTCTTGATTGGTGATCCGGGAGTCGGCAAAACGGCGATTGTGGAAGGCTTAGCACAACGCATTATTAATGGTGAAGTGCCTGAAGGGCTAAAACACAAACGGGTTTTATCTCTTGATTTAGGTGCCCTGTTAGCAGGCGCAAAATACCGGGGCGAATTCGAAGAACGCCTGAAAGCCGTGCTGACCGAGCTGTCGAAAGAAGAAGGCCGCATCATCTTGTTTATTGACGAGCTGCACACTATGGTTGGAGCGGGTAAGGCCGAAGGGGCAATGGATGCCGGTAACATGCTTAAGCCCGCACTTGCTCGAGGAGAATTGCATTGTGTTGGCGCGACGACTCTGGATGAATACCGGCAGCACGTTGAAAAAGACGCGGCGTTGGAACGGCGTTTCCAAAAAGTATTAGTTGATGAACCGACAGTCGAAGACACCATTGCTATTTTACGTGGCTTAAAAGAGCGCTACGAAATACATCACTCGGTTGAAATTACCGATCCGGCAATTGTTGCCGCTGCTTCGCTGTCACACCGTTATATTAGTGAGAGAAAATTGCCCGATAAAGCTATCGACTTAATTGATGAAGCGGCGTCGAGTATTCGCATGCAAATCGATTCGAAACCAGAGGATCTGGATCGGCTCGAACGGCGCATTATTCAGTTAAAACTAGAGCGCCAGGCACTGCAGAAAGAAAAAGATGATGCCAGTAAAAAGCGGCTGGATATTCTGCACGAAGAACTTGAAGAGCTCGAGCGCAAGTACGAGGAGCTTGAGGAAGTCTGGAACTCAGAGAAGGCAGCGGTTCAAGGAACCCAACACATTAAGACTCAGCTCGAGCAAGCCCGAACCGATATGGATATTGCACGTCGGGCGGGCGATCTGAATCGAATGTCGGAACTTCAATATGGCCGTATCCCTGAGCTAGAGCGACAACTTGACTTGGCGTTACAGGCAGAAATGCAGGAGATGACCTTATTAAAAAATCACGTCAGCGAGGAAGAAATTGCAGACGTGTTATCCCGCTGGACCGGTATCCCGGTGAGTAAAATGCTTGAAGGGGAACGCGATAAGCTGGTTAATATGGAGAGTAACCTGCACCAACGCGTGGTGGGCCAAAACGAAGCCGTTGGAGCCGTGGCAAATGCCATTCGGCGCTCGCGGGCTGGTCTTGGTGACCCTAACCGGCCGATTGGTTCATTCTTATTTCTCGGTCCTACCGGTGTTGGTAAAACCGAACTGTCTAAGGCGCTGGCTAACTTTTTATTTGATACCGATGACGCCATGGTGCGCATTGATATGTCGGAATTTATGGAAAAACATTCCGTTGCGCGTTTAGTTGGCGCCCCACCTGGGTATGTCGGTTACGAAGAAGGGGGGTATTTAACCGAGGCTGTGCGTCGCAAACCTTATTCGGTTATTTTGTTGGACGAGGTGGAAAAAGCCCACCCCGATGTGTTTAATATTTTGCTACAGGTATTGGACGATGGTCGTTTGACCGACGGTCAGGGCCGCACGGTTGATTTTAAAAACACGGTTATCATTATGACCTCGAATCTGGGATCGGATGTAATTCAGGAGCATGCGCACAAGCAAAGTTATGAGCAGATGAAGTCGATGGTGATGGGTGTTGTAGCAGAACATTTCCGTCCAGAGTTCATTAACCGTGTTGACGATACCGTGGTCTTCCATCCCCTGGGACAGGACGAGATACGCTCGATTGCTGAGTCACAGTTACAATTGTTGTATCAGCGTTTAGAAGAGCGCGAGTACAGCTTGCAACTTGACGATGAGGCGTTGGAACATTTAGCGAAAACGGGATTTGATCCGGTATTTGGCGCTCGCCCCTTAAAGAGGGCTATTCAGCATGAGCTGGAAAATCCGCTGGCGCATAAAATGCTGGCTGGTGAGCTAACACCGGGTAAACCGATTAAAGCTACCGTTGATGATGGGCGCCTGATTATTACTCAGTAACGTTCGTTAATTCGAAAGAGCACAGCCCACTGTCGTGACAGTGGGCTTTTTTATGGGTTTCCATGGGCGATAAACTCTGTGCTAAACTGCCTTCTGACTTTAAAAAACAAATAGGAATCCACGCTATGGAAACAGAAAACAATAAAAGCCGCGGAATTTACTTATTACCCAATTTGTTTACCACCGCGGGTTTGTTTTCCGGTTTTTACGCTATCGTGGCTTCAATGAACGGGCGCTACATCGAAGCCGCCGTTGCAATTTTTATCGCCATGGTTTTTGACGGCATTGACGGCCGGGTTGCCCGCATGACGAACACCGAAAGCGAGTTCGGTGCCGAATACGACAGTATGGCCGACATTGTTTCATTCGGTATGGCGCCGGCGTTGGTGGTCTACAATTATGCGTTAGCCGATTTAGGCAAGCTGGGTTGGCTAGCAGCCTTTATCTATGTTGCCGGCGGGGCACTGCGTTTAGCGCGTTTTAATACCAATCTTGGTTCATCGGATAAACGCTATTTTCAGGGCTTAGCCATTCCAAGTGCTGCTGCGGTAGTCGCCGGCTTGGTATGGGTTGGTACCGAGTATGAAATTGCCGGAAACGACGTGGGCAGCTTTGCCGCTCTTGTAACCATATGTGCCGGTCTGCTGATGGTGACAAACTTTCGCTATCATTCGTTCAAAGACGTTGACTGGAAAGGCAAGGTTCCTTTCGTTGTTATTTTGATTGTGGTGCTGGCGTTTGTGATTGTGGCGACGCAGCCGTCATTAGTCTTATTTGGCTTGTTCTTTCTTTATGCTTTGTCCGGCCCAGTACTGACGATTAAAAACGTGAAAAAATTAAAATTAGAACACGTGGTCGGTGATAATGACGATGCCGACTTTGAACAAGACAAAAACGAACAAGAAAAGAGCACAGAAGAGACAGAAAATAAGCGAGATGAGTAAGATTTAATCAGTTGCAATAAATTTGCGAAAAAGATCTTGCAAGGTGCCATAAGATCTCTATAATTCGCCGCCGTTGTCAGGGAGAAAGCCGCAGGGCCATAACCGACAACAGGGTGAAAGAAAAGT
>JBNJEJ010000024.1:0-35441 GCA_051745735.1 Pseudomonadota bacterium | reverse complement strand
CCGCGGTGGTGCAGCAACCTTATTTTATCCCCTCTGGCATTTAGAAGTTGAAAATCTGCTGGTGTTAAAAAATAATCGTGGTGTCGAAGAAAACCGCGTCCGCCATCTCGACTATGGCGTACAGTTTAACCGCCTGATGTACCAGCGCCTGATAAAAGACGACTACATCACGTTATTCAGTCCCTCCGATGTCCCCGGACTTTATGATGCATTTTTCGAAGATCAGGCAGAATTTGATCGTCTGTACGTGCAGTACGAAAATGACGACAGCATTCGGAAAAAGCGCATCAAGGCCATCGAACTGTTCGGTTTGTTTATGCAAGAGCGTGCCAGTACTGGTCGTATCTATGTGCAAAATGTTGACCACTGCAACACTCACAGTCCGTTTGATGCCAAGGTTGCGCCCATCCGGCAAAGTAACTTATGTCTCGAGATTGCCTTGCCGACTAAACCTCTGCGTCATGTTAATGATGAAGAAGGTGAAATTGCTTTATGTACGTTATCAGCCTTTAATTTAGGCAGAATTGAAAAACTTGAAGACTTTGAAGAGTTAGCCGAGCTTGCGGTGCGGGCCCTCGACAGCTTGTTGGATTATCAAGAATATCCGGTCCCTGCCGCCTACAACGCGACCATGAATCGCCGTACTCTGGGCATTGGTGTCATCAACTTTGCTTACTATTTAGCTAAACACGGGGTTAAATATTCCGATGGTTCAGCCAATGCTCTGGTTCATCAAACCTTCGAGGCGATGCAATATTATCTGATGAAAGCATCGGTTAAGTTGGCCAAAGAAAAAGGTCCGTGTCCAAAATTCAATGAGACCACCTATTCGCAGGGCCTCATGCCAACGGATACTTATAAAAAGGATCTCGATGCATTTTGTAATGAACCCCTGCAGTTAGACTGGGACCAGTTGCGCGAAGATATCCGTCAGTACGGCATGCGTAATTCAACCCTGTCGGCACTGATGCCGTCAGAGACTTCATCGCAGATTTCTAATGCCACCAACGGTATTGAGCCGCCGCGTGGGTTTGTCAGTGTTAAAGCCTCTAAAGACGGTGTCACCAAACAGGTTGTTCCGGAGTACGATAAACTGAAAGAGCAATACGAATTATTGTGGCAAATACCGGATAACAAAGGCTATTTGCAGTTGGTTGGCATTATGCAAAAGTTTGTTGATCAAACCATTTCGGCCAATACCAACTATGACCCAACTAAGTTTGAAGGTGGCAAAGTGCCCATGAAGCAGTTGCTGCAGGACCTTCTCACGGCTTACAAAATGGGTGTTAAAACCTTGTACTATCACAATACTCGCGATGGCGCAGCCGATAATCAGGCCAATATTGGCGAGTCGCAGCGTCAAGCCAAACAAGCGCCTAATCCGAATGAAGTCGTGATCGAAGAAGATGACGATTGTGCCGGCGGTGCGTGTAAGATTTAATCACAGGAGTTTGTCGAGTGTCTTATTCAACGTTTAATCAGCTCAATAACGATCAGTTAGCTGAACCCATGTTTTTTGGTAATTCGGTTAATGTGGCGCGCTATGACCAGCAAAAACACAGCATTTTTGAAAAGTTAATCGAAAAACAAATCAGTTTTTTCTGGCGTCCCGAAGAGATTGATGTCAGCCGTGATCGCGTTGATTTTGGTAAGTTAACTCAAAGCGAAAAGCACGTTTTTATTTCCAACTTAAAATACCAGACTCTGCTCGACTCAATTCAGGGGCGCAGCCCCAATATTGCCTTGTTGCCTATTGTGTCGCTGCCGGAACTGGAAACTTGGATCGAAACCTGGTCTTTCTTCGAAACCATTCATTCGCGTTCTTACACGCACATCCTGCGTAATTTGTTCAGCGACCCCAGCGAAGTATTTGATGACATAGTTATCAATGAACAGATAAAAAAACGCGCACAGGATATCTCGCAGTATTACGATGATCTGATTTTTTACACGCAGTTGTGGCAGACGCATGGCGAAGGAGAAGTCGAAGTAAAAGGTGAAGTGCACCATGTCACCCTGCGCGAGTTAAAGAAAAAGCTGTTTTTATGCATCAATTCCGTTAATGCACTGGAAGCTGTGCGATTTTATGTCAGTTTTGCCTGCACCTTCGCTTTTGCTGAGCGCGAAATGATGGAGGGTAACGCCAAAATTATTCGTTTAATCGCCCGCGATGAAAACGTTCATTTAACCTCTACTCAGCACATGCTGAATTTATGGCAATATGGCGAAGATGATCCAGAAATGAAAGAAATCGCCGAAGAACTGCGTGACGACGCCTACGAAATCTTCATGACTGCAGTAAAACAGGAGAAACAATGGGCGCATTATCTGTTTAAAGATGGTTCAATGATTGGTCTTAACGAAAGCATGTTGTGCCAATACGTGGAGTACATTGCCAATTTACGCATGCAGGCTATTGGCTTTGACGCCCCCTTTCCCGAGCAGCGCTCTAACCCACTGCCGTGGATGAATAAATATTTGGTTTCCGACAACGTTCAGGTGGCTCCACAAGAAGCTGAAATCAGCTCTTACCTGGTAGGGCAGATTGATAGCAGTGTTAATGCTTCCGATTTGGGCGACTTTGATCTGTAATCGGCATGAGCCAGACAATTTTTAAGGTTGTTATCAATGGTCAGCACGAGCTGACCGTTGACGCCACTAAAGGGACTTTACTCGAAGCCCTTGAAGCCAACCAGCTAGAGGTCCATTACCATTGCAAAAGCGGCTTTTGCGGTGCCTGTCGTTCTACCTTAAAATCCGGCAGCGTACGCTACCTGACCGAGCCGCTTGCCTACATCCGCAAGGGTGACATCCTGCCCTGTTGTTGTGTGCCTGAATCTGATTTAGACTTAGATCATTAAGTTATCGATTTTTTCGATAAATGCGTTCGTTTGATAGCGTTGTTAAAGTAGCGAAGAAAATGGATAATAGGCGACTTGATTTGAACCGGTACAGAATAACGATGTATCAAGCACTACAGAGGTAAAACTATGTTCACCGTAATTTTTGGCCGTCCTGGCTGCCCATTTTGTGTTCGCGCTGTCGACGTGGCAAAACAGCTAAAAGCTGACCGTGATGACTTCGACTACCGCTACATCGACATTCATGCCGAAGGTATCTCAAAAGCCGACTTAGAAAAAACCGTGGGTAAACCGGTGCAAACCGTGCCGCAGATTTTTGTCGATGAGAATCACATAGGCGGCTTCACCGAATTTGAAGCCTATGCCAAAGAAAACTTGAATCTGTACGCTTAACCAAACCCAGCTAGCGGATACACAAGCCCAGCGCGCTGTTTTATCAGCGCGCTAATTCGTCCATTGCATTCCTGATGCGCTTTTCCGAAACGGGATACTGAGTACCTAACGTCTGAGCAAAGAAGGATACCCGCAACTCCTGGATCATCCAGTAGATTTCCGTTACCGAATCCGGTACCACCCTACCCTGCTTTTTCACCAACTTTTTATAGTCCTGCTCCAATTTGTCCAGCGTCAGAGTCAACAACCTGTCTTTATTAGGATCGACCGCTAATTTTTCTAATCGTTTTTGCAAAGCCGCAAGATAGCGCTCCACATCGACCAGCCTTCGAGCGCCTAATTTAGTCACAAAGCCCTTAAAAACCAGTTCGTCCAATTGTTTTTGCACATCGCCACGCGACTGAATCTGATCCAACGGAATCTTGCCTTTCAGTTGTTTTCGAATTCTCTGACTCAACAACAAACAGGACTCGACAGAGCCGGCAATGCGTTCCACCCGATCATTGAGTTCAGCCTTAACCTGATCTTTAAGCTGTTCAAAACTCTGTTCGTCACGCACTCGGTTATTATTCAGGGCGTATTCATTGATCAGTTCATCGACAGCAGCCGCAATGCAGTCCTTAATCAGAGCATCGACCTTGCCCCAGGGATTAAAGTACATAGCCAGTTTGCTTTTGTTCGACAATGACTTCTGCAAATGTTTAATCGGCGACGGTACCTGCTTTAAAATGAGTTCCCGTAACCCTCCACGGTGAGCCTGAGCCGCCTCAGCCGCTGAGTCGTAAAGTTGTATTGCAATTGACGCATCATTAGCGCTGGCCGTTAAGCCCGGATACGCCTTGATTTCAAAGCCCTGCTGTTGTTCAGTAATCACCTCGGGTAATCGATCAAAATCCCAATCCTGGATATCATCGCGTTTGACTTGATCACCGGCGGACTGATCGAGCCGCTGTTGCACTGTGCCAGACAAGCTGGCTTTCAGCGCATCCAGATCACGGCTCTGTTTAACTAATTTTTTACCGTCGAAAATTTTAAAATTAATGCGCAAGTGCAGCGGCACTGACGCCTCATTCCAGGCGTCTTCTTCGATTGTTACGCCACTCATACGACGTAATTTTTCCGTCATCGCTTCAATTAGTTTGCCCTGCAGCGGCTCAATATCAGCAATAACAGCACTGGCATAGTTTGGTGCCGGAACAAAATTTCGCCGGATCGGTTTAGGCAAAGATTTGATCAGTGCCGTAACACGATCCTCTCGCAGTGCCGGAATGTGCCAGTCGAAGCCCTTATTGTTTACCTGGTTGAGTATTGCCAATTGAATATTAACGCTGACGCCGTCGTCTTCCGCATTTGGCTCAAAATGGTAAGTCAGCGGCAAACGCAAATTACCCTGCTGCCAAAACTCCGGATACTCCTGCTCAGTAATGTGCGAAGTATCCGCACCGATCAGATCCTCACGTTCAAAAAACAACAGTTGCGGTTGTTTTTTACTCGCTTTATGCCACCAACCGGCCAGCAGTTTTTCGGTAAAAATACCATCAGGCAGGCGTTGCTCGTAGGCATCATAAAGCTCTTCTTCATCAACCAGAATATCGCGCCGGCGGGACTTGGCTTCCAGCGTTTGCACGCTTTCGATCAGTTGTAAATTGTGTTTTATAAACGGCAGTTGTCGTTTTATTTGCCCCTGCACTAAGGCTTCCCGAATGAATATTTCGCGTGCCTTAGCGGGAGCCACCGGACCGTACTGAACGCGACGTCTGCCAATTAGGATTAATCCCAGCAGCGAGACTTGTTCATCGGCCACCACACTGCCTTGCTTGGCTTCAAAATGGGGTTCCAGATACTGATGTTTAACCAGATGACTTGCCGCCTGTTCTATCCAGTCCGGCTCTACGGCTGCATTAACCCGGGCAAATAACTTTGATGTTTCGACCAGCTCGGCACTCACCACCCATTTCGGCGGCTTACCGAATAAATGTGACCCCGGGAAAATATGGAATCGACTTTGTCGGGTGCCCTGGTATTCGTGTTTTTGATCTTTTAAGCCCACTTGCGATATCAGACCGCTTAGCACCGCACGATGAATCTGTTCATAAGTGGCCGCTTCCTCGTTAATACGTAAGCCCAGTTCGCGAACGCTTTGCCGACTTTGTGTGTAAACGTCCTGCCATTCGCGAATACGCATAAAGTGCAAAAATTCACGGCTCAGCTGTTTGCGAAATTGGTTTCCGGTTAACGCTTTTTGTTTCTCGGCCAGATAATTCCAGAGCGTTAAATAGGCATTGAAATCTGATGTCTTATCGGCAAAACGCTGATGCCACTCATCGGCTTTTTGTTTCGCATCATGCGGTCGCTCGCGCGGATCCTGAATGCTCAAGGCCGCCGTAATAATTAACATTTCACGCACGCAGCCGTGTTGTTGTCCGGCCAACACCATTCGCGCCAGCCGCGGGTCTAAGGGTAGCTTAGACAGCTGTCGGCCGGTTTCGGTTAAGCGCGGTTGCAATTGTTTGCGGCCTGCTTCGATGGCGTGAATTTCTTCCAGAAGGTTCAGACCATCTTTTACAAAACGCTCATCAGGCTTCTGCACAAAAGGGAATGACCGGATATCACCTAGCCGTAACGCCGACATTTGCAAAATAACAGCGGCTAAATTGGTTCGTAAAATTTCAGGATCCGTGTATTCGGGTCGACTGATAAAATCTTCTTCACTGTACAGGCGAATGCAAATACCGGCAGCAATACGGCCGCAGCGGCCCTTACGCTGGTTGGCGCTGGCTTGCGAAATCGGTTCAATCGGCAAGCGTTGTACTTTAGTGCGATAGGAATAGCGACTGATACGCACTGTCCCCGGATCAATCACATAACGGATACCCGGTACCGTCAACGAGGTTTCTGCAACGTTGGTTGCAATTACTACCCGGCGCTTAGCATGCCCCTGAAACACTCTATTTTGTTCGTGCGAAGACAGTCGGGCGTATAACGGTAAGACTTCGGTATCGCGCAATTGCAGCTCATTAATGGCATCCGCATAGTCGCGGATTTCGCGCTCGCCGCTCGCGAACACCAGAATATCGCCGGGGCCTGCCGCCTGTAATTCCTGCACCGCATCTAACAGCCCTTGTAACACGTCGGTTTCCGAGGCTTTACCCTGCGCCGGCGGCCGATACCGAACCTCTACCGGATAGGTGCGTCCGCTAACGGTTAATACGGGGGCGTCACCAAAGTGTTTTGAAAAACGCTCGGTTTCGATGGTTGCCGACGTTATGATCAGCTTTAAATCAGGGCGTTTGGGCAATAGCTGGTGCAATACGCCCAACAAAAAGTCGATGTTCAGACTGCGTTCATGGGCCTCGTCGATAATAATGGCATCGTATTGCAGCAACAATGCATCGTTTTGCAGTTCGGACAACAACATGCCGTCGGTCATTAATTTAATTGCGGTGGTTTCGGCAGTTTTGTCCTGAAAGCGGATTTTATAACCCACTTGCTGTTGCTGGTTGTCCTTTAACTCCTCACCAATACGCGCAGCAACACTGCGGGCCGCGAGTCTGCGCGGCTGGGTATGGCCAATAACGCCTCGCCGCCCATAGCCCATTTCCAGTAACATTTTTGGTAACTGGGTGGTTTTACCTGACCCCGTTTCACCCGCCACCACCACTACCTGGTGTTTTTCAATCGCCTGTTTTATCTCGTCGCGTTGTTGCGCGACCGGCAATTGTTGTGGGTAATTAAGGGTGAATTTTTGCTCGGCACGAGCTAAAAAGGCCAGCTGCGCAGATTCCAGGTCTTGTTTTATCTTGGCCAGGATCTGCTGTTGCCGCTGTGGCTGTTTAATTTTGCGTAGGCCACGAAAACGGCCGCGCAATTGCGCGGCCTGTTGTAACGTACATTGTTCAAGCTCAGCCTGATACTGCTTAATCAGCGCCTGTGGGTCCATAAACTCCTAACTTATTCCTTATCATTATAAATCGAGATTTCGCTCTCCCCGTCCGCTTTCATATAGCCGCGATACATACCCTCAGTATTAAACGGCATTGCCACATTTCCGTCAGCATCAATGATGATTACGCCGCCGGTACCACCGGCCTGTTGCAATACACCGTGGATGACTTCGTCGCCGGCTTCGGCTACCGATAAGCCTTTATATTTAACTCGCGAGCAAATATCCGCAGCAACATGATAACGAATAAAGTACTCGCCATGGCCCGTTGCAGATACGGCACAACTGTCATTATCCGCCCAGGTACCGGCACCAATGATTGGAGAGTCACCGATTCTACCATAACGTTTAGCTGTCATGCCGCCGGTTGAGGTACCAGCGCTTAATAAACCCGTTTTATCAACAGCTACCGCGCCTACGGTGCCATATTTATAATCTAAATCTAAATATTGCCACGCCTGTTGCTCAGACTGTTCACTTTTCTGTATGGTGTCTTTAGCTTTTAACAGCTGCTGGTATCGGCGTTCTGTATTAAAATAGCTGTTATCAACCATCTGCAGACCTTGCTGACGGGCAAACTGCTGAGCGCCGTCGCCGCTTAACATCACATGCACCGATTGTTCCATAATTTCACGGGCCAGCTGAATCGGGCTTTTCACGGTTTTAGCCCCGGATACCGCCCCCGCATTACCCTGCGCACCTTCCATCAGGGATGCATCCAGTTCATGCTCTGCGTCCCAGTTGTACACAGCCCCGACACCGGAATTAAACAGCGGTGAAGCCTCCATCACCTGAATTGCAGCAATAACTGCATCGGTGCTGCTGGCACCTTGTTCTAACAAATCGTAACCTGCCTGCAGCGCCTCAGACAGTTTGTCACGATAGGCTTGCTCCTGTTCGTCACTGAGATTAGCGCGCGTTATCGTACCGGCACCGCCGTGGATAGCAATGGCGACGTCATGTTGTTGCTTATGATGGTCCGCCACAGCGGCGGTCGATCCCAACATTGCCATGGCCAGTACTGAAGTGATTATAGATTTTTTCATGGAATTCCTCAGTTGTTGATTTTATTATTCTTGGTAAACCTATTACAGTGGATAACACAACAAAACGCAATGTGATTGATGGAGACTATATGCCAACTTATCGTGTTCAGTACCAACATTTAGGTTCCAAGGGTGAAGTAACCATCGAAGTTCCTACCGAGGCAGCAGCAGGTTCAGAGCAGCAACTTGAGGGCGCTATCGCACAACGGCTGGGCGAACGGTTATTACCGCACGCTGAATTAGCCATCCGTCACAAAGATCGGCTGACAGTGGCAGAAAAGCTGGCCAAGGCGTATGATCTGACCATTAACTCATACACCCGGCTGTAACAACGAGTACAAATCCGTCGTGTTACAGCATTCCGATAATAATAACGGTAATCAATCTTTATGCAGCCGACCTTTTACTGGCACGATTATGAAACCTGGGGCGCCAACCCGCACATCGACCGGCCGGCCCAGTTTGCCGGTTTAAGAACGGATACCGAATTCAAACCACTGGGACGACCGTTAAAGCTTTACGTCCAGCCCACCCCGGATTTTCTGCCCAATCCGGAGGCTGTGCTAGTGACGGGTATCACCCCCCAGCTGGCTCTTAACCAGGGCGTAAACGAGGCCAGCTTTAGCCAGGCGATTGAGCACGAATTCAGCCAGCCTAATACAACGGTGATCGGGTATAACAATATTCGCTTTGACGACGAAGTGACGCGGACATTGTTTTACCGAAATTTTTACGACCCTTATGAATATGCCTGGCAAAATGGTAACTCCCGCTGGGATCTTATCGATGTGACCCGAGCCTGCTACGCCCTGCGCCCCGCCGGTATTGAGTGGCCGGTCCGTGATGATGGTCAGGTTAGTTTGCGGCTGGAACATTTGAGTAAGGCAAATCAAATTGACCATGGTCAGGCCCACGATGCCATGTCCGATGTGCATGCGACCATTGGTCTGGCGCGTCTTATTGCCGATAAGCAGCCGAAACTCTGGCAATGGGCTTATAAAATACGCCGTAAAGCCGCACTACTGGATTTGTTTAACTGGCAACAATTACAGCCGCTCACTCATGTCAGCGGTTTCTACGGCAGTAAACACCGCTACTTAAGCGTGATCTTGCCTATTGCCTTTCACCCACAACAAAATAACGCCGTTATTGCCTGGGACTTGCGCTACGATCCACAGCTTATTTCGGAGCTCAGCGTCGAGCAAATAAAAGACACGCTGTACGCCAGCAAACAGCAGCGGCAACAACAGCAATTGCCGCGCCTGGGTCTGCAACTGATCAATTTAAGCCGGTGTCCTTTTTTAGCTCCGCTTAAAACCCTATCGACTGAAGCAGCAACAGCTGCGCACCTGGACCTGCAAAGCGTACACCAGCGGGCCGAGCTGTTACTGCAGCAGCCGCAACTGCGTGACCAGTTGCTGGCTGTTTACGAACAACAGCGCTCATTCTCCGCACCTGATGATGTCGATCAGCAACTCTATCAAGGCTTTTTTAGTCAGCAGGATCGCAATAATATGGCCATGATCCGCGATGCCAACCCTGAACAACTGGCGGGTCTTAAGCTTAACACTGACGACACCCGCTTGCCGGAGCTGCTGTTTCGTTACCGGGCGCGTAATTTCCCGGCAACATTATCCGATCATGAACTGACGCGTTGGCGTCAGTTTTGCCAGCAACGCTTGCTGGACCCACCGACCGGTATGTTATCAGCCGAGGACTTTATGCTGCGACTGGAGCAATTGGCCGAAACTCAACAGGGCAGCTCCCATAAGATGCGCTTATTAAAATCACTGTACGACTATGCTGCCTCACTGTGATGTGATAAAAACAAAATATGTTAATCATCTTAACAAGCAGCCATGAGTAAGACTTACCGCCAGCACCATTACGATTACATCATTGTTGGTGCTGGCTCGGCTGGCTGCGTGCTTGCTAATCGGCTGACTGAAGACGGCCGCTACCGCGTTTTATTGTTAGAAGCAGGCCCCGGACCCGGTGGATTTTTCTCGACCATGCCATCGGGCTTTGCGCGTTTTATGCACAGCCGAAAATTCAACTGGCTGTATCGCAGCAAAACCGAACCTGACTTGCGCCAGGGTAAAGGGCTGTACACCCCACGCGGTAAAATGCTCGGTGGCAGCAGTGGCATTAACGCCATGATTTATACCCGCGGCCTGCCGTCGGATTATGACCGCTGGGCAGCCAATGGCTGTGAGGGTTGGGGTTATCAGGACATGCTCAGGTATTTTAAACGGGCCGAGGGCAATCAGCGCGGTGCCGATTACTTTCATAATGACAGCGGCCCGTTAAAGGTTTCCGATGTTGCGCCCTGGTACTCGGTTTCACAACAGTTTTTGTCTGCCTGTGATGAGTACGGTCTGCCCGCTAACCCAGATTTTAACGGCGCGTCCCTGCAAGGTCACGGGCCGTATCAGTTTACCCTGGATAACGGCCGCCGCTGCAGTACTTATCATGCGTATTTAAAGCCCGCCGTAAGCCGCAACAATTTAACCGTGCTGACCGAATGCTCGACTGAACGAGTGTTGTTTGCCGATAAGCGTGCAACGGGGGTCTGTTATCAGCGCGCCGGCCATCGTTACGTGGCCAGTGCCGCAAAAGAAGTGATTGTTGCCGCTGGTAGCTTTAATTCACCGCAGATACTGCTGCGCTCTGGTATCGGCCCGGCCAGTGAGTTGGCCCAGCACTCCATTGAACTGACGGTAGACAGCCCTCAGGTGGGCAAAAATCTGCAAGAACACGTCGACATTTCAATTCATGTTCGCAATCACCGCCATGACGGCATGACACTAACTCCGTGGGGCTTGCTCAAACTGGCCCCGGCCTTATTTCAATATCTGCTGAAGGGAACCGGCCAACTGGCCCATTCGCTGGCAGAGGTCGGCGCTTTTTATTGCTCATCGGAACACGTCAGCGAACCAGACATTCAGTGCCATTTACTACCGGTCATGTTTAATGACAGCGGCTACGATTGGTGGCCGACATTGCGTAATGGCTTTACTTGCCATGTTTGTTTATTGCGCCCCCGTTCTTACGGACACGTCAGATTAAACAACAAGGATGTCATGAAGGCGCCGCAAATCGAGTACGGCTTTTTACGCCATGCAGACGATCGACGCGACTTAATTAACGGCATCCGTAAGGCCTTCAATATACTGCAGCAACCGGCGCTACAATCCCATAACGGTGGCATTGTGTTGCCCACGCCCGAATTCGATGACCAGCAATTACTGGAACAAATACAAAAACACTGTGGGTTGATTTACCACCCGACCAGTACCTGCCGCATGGGCAACGATAGTGACGCTGTCGTTGATACGTGTTTGCGGGTTAATGGGGTAAAAAGCCTGCGTGTCATCGACGCGTCAGTCATGCCGACGGCTATCAGCGGTAACACCAATGCGCCGACCATCGCAATTGCAGAAAAAGGCGCCGACTTAATTAAAGCCGACGCCTGACGATAACCTGACTCAGTTGCTCGTCGAATCAGTCGTTAGCGACCTGATTTTCGTTATTCACACCAATACGGAATAAGCGTGCTAACGCCGGAATCAGGATCAACGCCCCTAACATGTTCCATAGGAACATAAAGGTCAGCAGTATGCCCATGTCGGCCTGAAACTTAATCGGCGAGAAGATCCAGGTCGCTACGCCAATAGCCAGCGTAATACCGGTAAAGGCTACGGCTTTGCCGGTATGCTCCAGGGCATAACGATAGGTATCCTGCAGCGACATGCCTGGCTGCAGCCCTTCTCTGACTTTGCTGTATATGTAAATACCGTAGTCGACACCGATGCCCACACCCAACGCGATAACCGGTAAGGTAGCAACTTTTACCCCAATACCCAGCACGGCCATTAAGCCCTGACTCATGATGGTGGTTAACATCAGCGGTAGAACAATGCAGGCGACGGTGCGGATGCTGCGGAATGTCAGCAGACACAAGGCAATAACAACGCCGTAGACCCACAACAGCATCTTAGTCTGGGCGCCTTCAATAACCGAGTTAGTGGCAGCTTCGATGCCCGCGTTACCGGCCGCCATCAGTAATTCGATGCCCTCTTGTGGGTATTCTTTTTTGAACTGCTCGACTGAGGCAACAACCTGCTTCAGGGTTTCTGCTTTATGATCGTCCAGGTAAATTATAACCGGCGCCATCGAGCAGTCATTATTAATTAAGCCATCGGGAATGCGACTGAGCGACGCATTAATCACAAATTGATTACGATTCAGGCTAAACCACTTCATGTTGCCTTCGTTGATGGCAAACATCCCCATCTTCGACACGTAGACAATGGATTTAACGTCCTGCACCCCAGTGGTATTTTCCATGTGCCAGCTAAAGCGGTCCAACAGCTCAAGGTTTTGGTAAGCAATGCACTGCTCCGGAGCGGTTTCAGCCATAACTACAAAGATATCGGTACTGGAGCTGTAATTGTCGACGATGTAGGCGTTATCCTGGTTGTAGCGGCTGTCAGGCCGCAGCTCCGGCGCACCTTTGTCCAAATCACCGATTTGCAGCTGCTGGCCTTGATAAAGACCCCAGCCAACCATCACTAAGGCGACCGCCAGCGCCGGGTAAGCCCATTTGGGGCGGGCAAACTGCTCGAAAAAATGCACAATCGGGTGTTTTGTCTGCTGTGCTTTCTTTTGGTATTCGACTCCATGTTCGGAGACCCCAAAATAGGACATCAGGATCGGTAGCAAGGCCAGGTTTGTTAACACCACCACAGCTACGCCAATACTGGCGGCTATGGCCAGCTCTTTGATCACCTCGATTTCGATAACCATCAACGTGGTAAAGCCAATAGCGTCACTGGCAAGTGCCGTTAAGCCGGCAATATACAGTCCGCGGAACGCCAGCCGTGCTGATTGTAGCTTGTCGTATCCCTGGGTTCGGTTAAAGCTGATGGCATTAATAATCTGCACACCGTGCGACACCCCAATAGCAAACACCAGAAAAGGTACCAGCATCGAATAGGGGTTAATGCCACTGCCAATGAGATGGATGATGCCAAGCTGCCAAATAACAGCGATAATCGAACAGGATAAAACCGTTAGTGTGCTACGCCAACAGCGGCTATAGGTGTACAGCATCGCCATTGTGATGGCGATCGCCAATAAAAAGAACAGCCCAACCTGATACGCACCTTCAATCAAATCGCCAATCAGCTTTGCAAAACCGGTAATGTAAATATTGACGGCATCGGACTGATATTTATCGCGCACTAAGTTTTCAAGCTTTTGCGAAAAGTCGGCGTAATCAAGGCTTTCGCCGGTTTCCGGATTAACCTCATCAAGGGGAATATAGATGATCGTGGATTCAAAATTATTGGCAACCAGATTACCCACTTCGCCAGAGCGCAACACATTTTCTCTTAACTGCTCAATTGACTGCTCTGAACCATCATAACCATCGGGAATTACCGGGCCACCGACAAAACCTTCTTCGGTTACCTCCATCCAACGCACATTTGGTGTCCACAGGCTGCGCAAGCCTGACCGGTTAACCCCGGGGATAAAGAAAATTTCGTCGGTTATGTTTTTTACGGTTTCCTGAAACTCAGCATCAAAGATATCACCTTCGGTATGCTCCACAGCAACCCGTACGACGTTGCCCAAACTGGCCAGATCACGCTGGTTATCAAAATAATTTTGAATAAACGGATGTTCCGTCGGGATCATTTTACTAAAGGAAGCATCGGGCCTGACCTGGGCGGCGTTGTAGCCCAATACCAGGGTGATAACAGCAAACAGCAATAACCAGGGCAGGCGAAACTTAAATAACAGGTTTTCCAGCCACGCGGGCTTTTTATTATAAACTTTGTTGTCCACGTTACTGCGCTCCCTGGCTCATCAGTTCGAGTTTTTTGGCATCCTGTTTGACCGGCCAATACAACATGCCGCTGCGTCCGGTCAGTATTTTTTCATCGTTGGCCGGAACGATATCAGTCAGCACTGAGTTGCTTGGATGACGATGTTCGTGAATTGCGCCGTCTGACTCAATCTCAAGCACGATGCCGGAGTTGCCAACCAGCCAGGTATCCCCGTTAGCCTGAGTAAACCCGCCGGAAATATTGTCACCGACTCCCGTATCAACGGCCTGGTAACGGTCACCGAAGCTGTCACTGTAAAAAACGTTACCGCGTAATCCATACAGCCATACGCGTCCGTTGTCAGCAAAATGGGTACCAAAGAATGAACCAGAATACGGCGGAGCGACTGATTCCCAGTTCTGGCCACTGTCGCGGCTGCGATAAGCGGTGCCAGCTTCACCCGCAATAAACACCTGCTCACCATTGGCGGCAACGGAGTTTAAGTGGTAACCGTCCGGATTATCGAGTCGATTATTTAATAATTGCCATTGTTGTCCGCCATTCTGACTGCTAACCAGCGTATTATAGGCGCCGACGGCAATCACGTGTTCAGCCGACATGGCAACAATATCAACAAACGGCTTGGTCGGGCCGGATTCATTTATCGCTAACTGCACCGTTTCGAGTTGAAATTTGGCGGTGTCCAAATCCCACTCCAGATCGTCAATATCGGCATCATCAGCGCGCGCCAACTGCTTTTCCAGCGCCGCAACTTGTTGCTGAAAAAACGTTTTTTCCAGCTGCAGCAGCTTAAACCCGTCCAGCACGCGTTGCCAGCTCTTGCCACCATCGGTGGTTTTTAAGATGACACCATGATGTCCGGTTGCGTAACCCACCAAATCGTTAAAAAACGTTACGCTGGTCAACAACACACTGGTCGGAACAGACGCCTGTTGCCATGTGCTATCCTCTGGGGAACGATATATAATGTTACCGTAATCACCGACGGCAACCAGCCGGTCTCCCGCTGCAGCGATTTCAATAAGAACCGAACTTTTTATTTTTGTTGGTGTAGATGTTAGTGCCGGTGCTTCAATCACTTCATAATCGGTAGCAGCGCTAGTGCTGACGCTACCTTCCTGTGCGATTGTGTTTACGCTCAAAAGCCCTGTGAGCAACAACCCGACATGGGTTGGAGACAAACGCATGGAACCTCCTGCTTACCTAAGATGTCATAGGATTGTATAAGGTTGAGATTATTTGGAAACCTTTTTTGTCCTATTTCCTGCTTTTTTTCATTAAACTATTGCTTGACAGGTCGAACCTCTGGCACAGTGATGAACGAAAGTAGAACAACAAGGAAAAATACAATGAATAAACTGATGCTTAAAGCGGGTGTTTTTGCCCTATCGGTTATTTCTGCGAGTGTTGCCGCCAAAGTCAGCCCAGAACAGGCCGCTCGTTTAGGCCAGGAGCTGACCCCCATAGGTGCCGAGAAAGCCGCTAATGCCGATGGCTCTATCCCGGCCTGGAATGGCGGTTATTCAGACCACGATGCCGACGTTGTACGTGGTACTGATCCCTTTGCCGATGATCAAATACTGTTTACCATTACGCACGACAACATCGACCAATACCGTGACCATCTGACACCAGGTCAGGTAGCGATGTTTGATCAATACGACACCTATAAAATGCACGTTTATCCGACCCGTCGCAGTGCAACCTACCCCGACAAGTTGTGGCCGAAAATACAGAAAAACGCCGAAAGTGCGGAACTGGTTGCGGGTGGTAACGGCATTCAAAACTACGAAACAACGACTATTCCCTTCCCGATACCTGAGACAGGCGTTGAGGCCGTTTGGAATCATATTACCCGCTTCCGCGGTGGTGCAGTAACCCGTAACGTTGCTCAGTTTCCGGTACTGTCCAACGGTGATTATGTGCCTGTTGAACTAAAAGAGACCCTGGTATTCCCTGAGTATTTGAAAACCGGGCGAGAACAAGAAGACGACAATATTCTGTTCTATTTCTTACAGGAAGTCGAAGCACCGGCCCGCCTGACCGGCACCGTGCTGCTGGTGCATGAAACCATTAACCAGGTGAAAGAAGGTCGCCGGGCCTGGATTTACAACGCTGGCCAGCGACGCGTTCGCCGTGCGCCTAACGTTTCCTATGACGGGCCAGGCACCGCAGCTGACGGCTTGCGCACGTCAGATAACCTGGATATGTACAACGGCGCACCCGATAAGTACAACTGGGAGTTGAAAGGGAAAAAAGAAATCTATATCCCTTACAACAACTTTAAAATTATGAATCCTGAGCTGGATTATGATGAAATCATTCAGACCGGCCATATGAATCAGGATCTGATTCGCTACGAGAAGCACCGCGTTTGGGAAGTTGAAGGCACGCTGAAAGACGGCGAACGTCATATTTACTCTAAACGCACCATGTATCTTGATGAAGATACCTGGACGGCGTCCATTGTTGACCATTACGATGGTCGGGGTGAGCTATGGCGAGTCGGTGAAGCAATAAACACTCAGTTTTATAACGTCGATGTTCCGTGGATGGCTGCCGAAGCACTCTACGACTTAAGCTCGGGCCGCTATATCTCACTGGGTCTGGGTAACGAAGAACGTGAATACATGGAGTGGGATATCGAGCCGCAGCGCGAAGATTTCTCAACTAACGCGTTACGCCGCACCGGTATTCGTTAAGGTTCGGTTGCTACCCTCTATAAACCAAAAAAGGCCTCATTCGAGGCCTTTTTTCTATCCCGGCGAAGCCCTAAACCTTGGTCTGGGCGAAGCCCTAAACCTTGGTCTGGGCGCTGCGCGCGGTATGGGATCACTGCGCATCAGGGTCTGGGTGCTGCGCGCAGTTTAAGGACAGTATGGGGTTAGTCTTTCCAGTCCCCGGCCAGCTTATCCAGCCGTGCCATTAAGCTGGACGTATCCCAACGACTGCCACCCATTGCCTGTACCTCACCGTAAAATTGATCCAGTAAAGCCGTCACCGGCAATGCTGCGCCACGACGCTCTGCCTCTTTTAATGCAATGCCCAGATCTTTGCGCATCCAGTTGACCGCAAAACCGTGCTCATACTCCTGATCCCACATGGTCCGATAACGGTTAGCTAGCTGCCACGAGCCGGCTGAACCGGCGTTAACCGCCTGCACCAGTTTATCCGGATCAAGACCGACTTTTCGTGCCAAATGCAAACCTTCCGAAACGCCCTGCACGACATTAGCAATGCATATCTGATTAACCATTTTAGCCAGCTGTCCGCTGCCTGCAGGACCCATCAAAACCCGCGTTTTCGCATAGCAACTTAAAATCTTTTCAGCTTTATCAAAGGTTTCTTGCTGGCCACCGACCATGGTTGTCATGACGCCATTTTCTGCACCGGCCTGACCACCCGACACCGGTGCATCCAGAAACTCGCCCTGCTGTTCACGGACCGCTTGGTCTAATTCTTTAGCAAGCTCCGCAGAAGCGGTTGTGTGATCAATCACCACAGCGCCGGGCTTTAAATTTGCCAGCAGCCCTTGTTCACCATAAAAGACACTGCGCACGTCATCGTCGTTGCCAACACACACCATAACGAAGTCACTCTGCTCGGCAGCCTCGGCTGGCGTAGACGCCATGCGGCCCTGATATTCACTGACCCAGTTTTCTGCTTTGCTTTGTGTACGATTGTAAACACACACATCAAAGCCATTATGTTGCAGGTGTCGCGCCATCGGATAACCCATGACACCCAAACCGATAAATGTACATTTCATTGTCTGTTTCCTTTAGGTCGAAGGCTTTTGAATAAGCCAGTGTTGATAACGGCCAAGTTGACGAAACGGCGACTGCTTATTGTACTTGAGCTCTAGTTCGAGCAGTTCGTCGAAACGTTGTTGGTCGTCGATGTTGCGTAAATAATCATGAAAACAGCGCACGCCGGTCTTATCCACTAGGGTTAGGCCGGCATCCTTAAGCCAGGCTTCCACCTGCTGCGGATCATGAGGTGTTTGCGGGCTCAGGCGAACGGTCTTCTTAACCTTTAAATCTCGGGCAATATAATCAAAGTTACCATAAACGGCATTGGCCATTAACAGCGCATTTCGATTATAAAACATCAGTGAAAGATAGCCCCCCGGTTTGAGCAACTGACTTAATTGTTCGATAGCCTTAGCCCCGTCTTCCAGCCACTCTAATACAGCATGACACAAGATTAAGCTAAACTGACGATCAGGAAGTTGCGATGGCAAATCCGCTAAGGGGGCGACAATATATTCAGCGTTCCGCTGTAATCCCTGCTGTTGATGACGCTGTTGAGCTTCGGTCACCATATCGGCCGAAAGGTCAGTATGGATGACATGATGGCCGTGCGCTAAAAACCAATCATTGACCTGGCCCAGACCTGCCCCTACATCCAGCACGGTACGTTTATTGCCCTTCACAAAGGGTTCTAAATCACGCTCCAGGACGGCCATCCGCAAACGGCCTTTGCTGCTGCCATAAATTGAGCGGGCAAACTTTTTACCGATACCCGAGAAATCACCGCGGCTGCTGTTATTTTTCTGCGTCATTCAACAAGGCTCATGCGGGGTTGTCGATATCGATAAACTGTACGTCTAACTCAAACTGCTGTTGCAGGTGTTCACCCAGGGCTTTAGCCCCGTAGCGTTCGGTCGCATGATGACCCGCCGCAAAAAATGCCAGATTTTGCTCACGCGCGCTGTGCACAGTTTGTTCCGAAACTTCACCGGTGATAAAACCGTCAACACCCAAAGCTGCGGCTTGATCAATAAACCCTTGCCCACCGCCAGTACACCAGGCCAGCCGCACCACATCTTTGTCACTGGCAACGTAACAGGTCAAGGGGCGGCGCAAACGCTGTTCCAGCTGCTCTTTTAGTGTATCACTACTGACGGCCGGGCAGCGCCCCAGCATTAAGGCACAACCAGCATTTTCGGGCTCAGCCGTGCCCTCTATAGACCAATCCATTAAACGCGCTAATTGTGCGTTGTTGCCAAACTGCGGGTGGACATCCAGCGGCAGATGATAAGCCAGCAAGTTGATATTATGCTGCAGCAACGTTTTGATGCGCTGTTGTTTCATACCCACAATCGGCGCCGGTTCATTTTTCCAAAAGTATCCGTGATGCACCAGTACTGCATCAGCGCCAACGCTAACGGCTTGATCCAACAAAGCCTGGCTGGCCGTTACGCCGGTAACAATTCGTTGAATTTGGTCAACGCCCTGCACTTGCAGGCCATTAGGACAAAAATCCTTAATAGCGGCGGCATTAAGCTGTCGATTTAAGTAGTCCAGCAACTCATTGCGAGCAATCGCCATGTGCGTAAATCCCTTAAAATTAAGTTGTTAGCCAAGATTCTACCGTAAATTAGACAATAATCCGAAAAAACGGTATAAACACAGATGTCGCGTAGTTTTTAGACGATAATGTTAATTAATCTGATGCCGAATAGGAATCGTTGAATGAGCAAACTGGACAAAGAAAAAGTACTGGCCGACTATACCGCTGCTTACAAAAAAGCTTACGGCAAAGAACCTTCAATCGAGGCCAGCAACGGCTGGTATAGTGTCGATGGGAGTAAAAATGTCCGTCTGGCACAATTAGCCGATGACGCCAAGGCCATAACGGCCGGTAAGAGCGGTAATAGCAGTAAGAGCAGTAAAAAAACACAACAAACAGCCGCAACCTCGACTAAAACGGTATCGTCAGGTAACGGTTTGACAGCAAAACAGCTATGGCAGCAGAAACTCGAGCAAGACGCGAGTACATGTCGGCTACCACGAGGTTCGTCCTAGAACAGCAAAGATTAAAGGCGCTGGCTACAACACGTCGGGGTTTTTGCCAGCGACTTTATCAATCGGTACGTGTATTTTTCGATACCGGTAAACCAGAAAATGGTCGCGGTTAAGTTGCACTTGTTCCTTGCCAAAATCAGCTTGCGAAACCAAAAATTCATTTTTTCCTAATTCTTGCTTCACAATACCCAGCTTACCGGTGTGTTCGCCACGTTTGACGAATATGGTTTGCCCGTTAATGCGGGGATTATTGTACTCAAATGTAGGTCCACCCATGGGTTACCGCTCTGTCCTTAATCTGCTGAATGCTGGATTATACGGACTGTATCGGCATTTAACAGCGTAACTTGACCGTTATTCCTGACGGCCAATATAAAGTGTGAGTTCACCCACTGTGACACCGAATTTACTCATGGTGGTCCGATTAATCATATTGTCCTGGTCAACCAGGTACATCCAGTCATCCAGACTTAAGCTTATGGTGTCACCGTCCATTTCTACCTGCAATACGTATTGCCAGTTGAGGGCATTACCTGCGGTTGTCCCAACAGCGACCCCCTCGACATCATCAGCACGGCCCTCGTAGGTGTCAGGCCCGGTTTTAGTTAAATACCAAATACGTTCTTGAGTACTGCCATCAGCATAATAAAACTGCTCTTCCAGCTTACCCTCGTTGCCGTCCCAGGTTCCCTCCATCTCGACCCGAAAACGTTGAATAACATCGCCGGAGTAGTCCTGTACTGTGCCGTAGGCGATCAGGGGACCATTAAAAAAAGTCTCTAGCTTGAGTTCCGGGGTACGTCCCTGATAGTCCTCAATACTGGCTGAGCACGCGGTTAAAAATAACACGCTGAACAGCGCGCTGGTGAACCATCGAAAAATAGACATTATTGTTTTGCTCCCACTAATTCTTGCCGTTCGCTTTCAAAACGCGACTCGGGCGATAACCAAATGGCCAGAAATTGTTCGGTAAACGTCTTATGTTTAATGACGCCCAACTTCTTGTCGTCCTGATAAAATTCGGCGAAGCCCTCCGCCGTTTCACGTAGCAGCAGGCAATCCCCCTCTGTAATGTCAGGCCAAATGTCAGCCAGCTGGGTTAACCATTGCTGTTGCTGCGGATGAGAAAAACCCAGTTTATCCCACTCTTCACCGGTCGTTTCAATTAAATCGGCCGCTTTAATATCGCGAAGATAATCCAGTAGCAGCGCTTTTTCCAACTGCTTGCGCTGCTGCCAGTCAAAACTACCGGATTCGGTGTACAGCCTGGCATCGTAAACGTCCCAGAACCACACACTCAGTCGGGTTTCACCGACCTTCTGAAATTGCTCCGGTAACGATTCATCGCAGCTCGACGCTTGTGCGTTTACGCTGATGGGTAACAGCAACAGTGCCAACGTCAGTAAAGCTTTCATATTACTAGCCTATCGTTAGGGCCGGCTTTGATAGCGCGGCTGAAAAACAGCATAAATAATGCCCAGACCACAGCATAGGTGATCACCAGCCCAACCAGAGAATCGGTCGTACCGGCTTCCAGTCTAACCCCGACCCAATAACTAAAGGGCCCGGAAACAGCACCTAACAGCGCAGCAAGGGGTGGTTTTTTAGCTAGCCAGTCAAGTGCTACAGGGGCCATCGATGAAAAGCCAACCCACAACATGGTTAACCATAACGGAAATAAACCGCCGGTAAAGTCAACAATACCCATGCTGATGGCTATCGCTTCCAGTAACAAGCCAACCGCCAGTAGCCTCAGGATTAGCTTGAAAGACACTTTTGCTACCCATAGGCTGTAGCTTAATTGCGCCAACACCAGCGCCATGGTTAACCAAATGTAATCGGTTCGACCGGCTACCGCACTGAACCAAATAACATTAAACAGAACGAAACTGACCAGCTTGTGTTTTATTGAATTATTCATAACGTGATTTGGTCGCTGTTAGCTGCACTACCGATACGGTTTCTTCTAAAAAACCACCCTGACAATAACTCAAATAGTAATTCCACAAACGGGAAAAGCGTTCGTCATAGCCGAGCGGCTCCAGCTGACTGAACTTACTGTTAAATGCCTGTTGCCAGCGGTGTAATGTTTCAGCGTAGCTTTTACCCATATCATGGATGTCACGTACCACCATGTCGGTGCGATTTTTAAACAGTTTTTGCATTAATGTCAATGACGGCAGAAAACCACCGGGGAAAATATGTTTTTGGATAAAGTCAACGGAGCGTGCATAACTGTTGTAACGCTGATCGGCAATGGTTATCGCCTGTAACGCCATTTTGCCGCCAGGCTTAAGGCGGGCATTACAGGTGCTGAAAAAGGTGGGTAAATATTGTTTACCCACGGCTTCGATCATCTCCACTGACACCAATTTGTCGTATTGTCCCTGCAAGTCACGATAGTCCTGCATCAGCAAAGTTATCTTGTCCTGCAAACCCTGCTCGCGAATGCGTTCTTCGGCATAACGGTATTGTTCTTCCGAAATCGTAGTCGTTGTTACCTGGCAGCCGTAATGTTTAGCGGCATAAATAGCCAGCCCGCCCCAGCCGGTACCGATTTCCAACAGTTGATCGCCAGGACACAGCTCGAGCTGACGGCACAGTCGATCCATTTTATTAATTTGAGCCTGCGACAGAGATTCATCAGCCTGCTGAAACAACCCACTGGAGTACTGCATATCCGGGTCCAGAAAACGGCTGTAAAGCTCATTACCTAAATCGTAATGCGCTGAAATGTTCTTTTTCGCTTGTTGCTTGTGATTACGGTTGGCCCAATGGCTGATCTTATTAACCGGAAACGTTAACCAGGCAATGCGCGATTCCAGCTTATCCAGAGCGCCGAGATTGGAGGCAAACACCTGGATAACCTTGGTCAAATCCGGCGTCTCCCAGCTTTTGCTAATATAAAGTTCCGCCGCGCCAATACTGCCGCCGACCAATAATGTGCGATAAAAATCGGGCTTTTTTACGTCAATTTCGGCTTTTAATTCACTATTTGCCTGTCCAAATTGACCGACAACATGCCCGCGCTCAGTTAGTACTAAGTGACCATGCTTAAGATGGCTTAATAAGCCAAAAGCAATTTGTCTAAACACCTTATTTAAACCTTTAAATTCAAACGGGGCTGTTAATGCACTTTCACCATTCGCCATGGTTTACCCTCTTATCCTCTTTTATTTAGAATGACCATAAAACGGTACACGTTTGGCAAAAAGCTTTAACGCCTGCCAGTAAATGCCACCAATTATTTTCATCGCCATTACCGGTGATTTTACTAATACGCGATGAATCTGCTGACGGTTTAACGGCTGACGGGATAATTTCATTCCGGCAACAAAGTCTTTTTCATCGGTGGCAGCGGCCAGTTGTATAAAAAGCTTTTCGCCCGGGTCTGTTAATTTCCAGCTGTAGGTCATATCAAGCGGGTTAAAGGGTGATACATGAAAGTCTTTTTGAGTAGTCGGATGCTGTTCACTTAAATCGACCAAGTAGTAATGACGCTCTAACCAGGGCGTATTACTGACCTCTGCCAATAAATGCGTGAATTGCCCTTGTTGTTGCAGGTAAAAAAAGTTTACCGGGCTAAAGTACACCCCGAAAGTACGAATGTTACCGAGAAAAAATACACGACCCTGCAAAGGTTTACCGGCCAGCGTTGACATCTTTTTCAGTGCTGCCTGCTGCAGCGAGCCGGATTCATCTTTGATGTAATCCTGCCGCCGAAACCACAGTGGCGCAAAGCCTTTGGTCGAAAACCAGCGCGAACAGTTATTGGCCTGCTCCAGTTCGTCCAGAGCCAGGTACCACTGCATGAATTTGTAATCAAAATCGTGTCGACGAGGCCTGAGACGATTATGATAGACATTGCCCCAATAAACGGCGCTATCCATAGTGGTTATCCATACGACTTATCCCTCATTGTTTCTATTCGTTAACAATATTCATTGTCGGGTCGATGCGGTTAACAACGTCAAGAGCACTGCGGACGCCGTCCTCATGGAACCCATTATACCAGTAAGCGCCGCAAAAATGGGTATGTTGCTGGCCGCAGATCAGATGTCTTTGCTCGCGGGCACGCAGCGAAGCAACCGAATACTGAGGGTGATCGTAGGTAAATCGTTTTATGACTTTGGCTGGATTAATAGCGGATGTATTGTTTAACGTCACGCAAATCGCTTGTTCGCTGTCCAGACCCTGCAAAATGTTCATGCTGTAGGTTACCGAGCTGGGCTGACTCTCTGCATCACCCTCGGTACGCAAGCGATAATTCCAGCTTGCCCAGGCACGGCGGCTGTTAGGCAGCAGTTGCTCGTCGGTGTGCAACACCACATCGTTTGGTTGATAGTCGATCGCTCCAAGAATCTGCTGCTCATGCTGACTCGCATCATCCAACAACAACAGTGCCTGATCGCTGTGCGTAGCAATAATCACTTCGTCAAAATATTCGGATTCGCCACTGGCAAATTGTATTTTTACCTGGTCTTTTTGCCGACGGATACGAGTAATTTCGCTGTTAAGGTGCAAACGCTCTTTAAAAGTTTCTATCATCGGAGCTATGTACGACCGAGAGCCGCCATTAATGGTGTGCCACTGAGGTCGGTCAGCGACATTGAGCAGGCCGTGGTTTTGAAAAAAACGTAAGAAAAAGCCCAGCGGAAATTGCTCTGCATCAGCAATACTGGAAGACCAGATAGCTGATATCATCGGCAGTAAGTACAGGCGCGCGACATCCTCGCTGATGTGCTGCTCACCTAAAAACTCACCTAAGGTTTTTTGATCAACGTCTTCGCCATCAGCCAAAGCCTGCTTAGCCGCCTTATTAAATGCCAGAATACCGCTCAGTAAGCGGTAAAAAGACGGTTTGAACAAGTTGCTGCGCTGGGCAAATAAGGTATTCAGAGTATGGCCATTGTATTCAATCCCACTGACCGGATCGGTCACACTGAAGCTCATTTCAGTATCACGCCAACAAACTTTTAGCTCTTTTAATAAGCGTTTGAAGCGCGGATATGTTTGGTCATTAAAAACAATAAAACCGGTATCCACCGGAAACGTCCGATTGTTTACCGTGATATCGACCGTTGCTGTGTGACCGCCAATATAATCGTTTTTTTCAAATAAAGTAATTTGGTGCTTTTTACTTAAATAATAGGCGGCGGTTAATCCCGCTATACCACTCCCTACAACCGCTATTTTCATCCTAGTTCCTTGTCATACGTCGCGACAACGCCACTTGCATTCCCTGAGGTAGCAACGACATCACTTTTAACATTGCACTGAATAACCAGGGGAAACCAATATCTCGTTTATTCCTGGCAATACCTTTGCGAATAACTTTTGAGGCAAAATCTACCGATACCTGCATTGGCATTTCAAAATCGTTGGCATCGGTCATTGGTGTTTTCACAAACCCCGGTGATACCGACAGCACCTTGATACCATAAGCTTCGCCCAAATCCACTTCGAGGCTGCGGGTAATATAATGGATAGCGGCCTTAGACCCACCGTATGCTTCGGCTTTAGTAAACGGCAGAAGGCGGGCCAGACTGCCGATAATCGCCAGCTGACTGCCCTTACCCATCACTTTTAATAAGCCTTCTACGGTATTCATTGTGCCGAAAATATTAACCCGAAATACGCGCTCAAACATATCAGCATCAAACTCTTTGACATCTAAATACTCGCACAAACCGGCACTTAAGATGGCAATATCGATGGGTCCCTGTTGGGCCAGCAATGAAACGGTCTGCTCGCGGTTGGTCATATCAAAGGCAAGTATTTCAATTTGTTTGGGGTACTGCTGTTGCAGTTCTTGCAGCACCTCTTGGCGCCGCCCGCACGCAACAACTTGGTAGCCTGACGCGGCATAATCGCATGCCAGTTGATAGCCAATACCCGAGGTTGCTCCAGTAATAAGGACTCTCATGCGGCCACCAAACGTTGTTTTATCTTGTCGATAACATACCCGACTAAAGGAACGTGTTCGTAGAGCATTGCACCCAAATCATAGTAGTCTTGCTGTTCGCGAATTTTACCATCTTCAAACTGCAAATGACTGACTCCAGGTAATACAATTTCAATCCCATCGGCTAGTTTGGGGTGTGAAAAACGCATTTGCCAAGTCAAATACGCTTTTTCGTCTCCTACCAGCTCGTCATCAAATGCAAAATGACAATACTTAACGTTTTCCATGGTATGTTCGAAATACGCCTTTAAGTCGTCTAAACCGACAATTTGATGAATTGGATCGGTAAAGTTGATGTCGTCATGATACAGCTCACTAAGTTGTTCGAGATTCTCTGATTTAAATTCGTCGTAAAACGATTTCAGCGAATCGACCAGTTCTTGATTAGCCATTTTTCACCTGCTTAAATGTTGTCAGAAAACGCTCTCGTGCCATGCTGTGGTCCACGATAGGTTCTGGATAAGAGCTCTCTGACTGTTTTTTTAACCAGCCGTGAGGCCAGTGAATGCACTGAGTTGGAACCGACTCAAGCTCTGTTATCCACATACGGATGTAGTCACCCTCGGGATCAAATCTTTCACTTTGCCGGACTGGATTAAAAACACGAAAGTAAGGTACCGCATCGGTGCCCACTGACGCACTCCATTGCCAGCCTCCGTTATTGGCAGCAAAACTGCCGTCGATCAACTGTTCCATAAAGTATCGTTCACCACGGCGCCAGTCGATCAGTAAGTCTTTCACTAAAAAATTAGCGGTAATCATGCGCAGCCGATTATGCATCCAACCGGTTTCATTCAGTTGACGCATTCCGGCGTCGACAATCGGATAGCCGGTTTTGCCCTGACACCAACGTTCGAACTCGTCATCTGCAGTCCGCCAGCGCAAGCCCTGAGTTTGCTGCTGATAATTTTCGCCCTGACTTAAACGCGGCTCGTGAAAGATCAAATGCTGGTAAAACTCGCGCCAGGCTAACTCGGTTAACCAGGTATCAGCCCCCGGTTCAAGCCCAAAGGGAAAAGACGGTGATTTTTGTTGCAGACTGCGTGCCAGAGTTTTTGGTGACAAAACACCAAGCTCAAGGTAGGCAGACAATTTTGACGTCCCATCAACAGCCGGATAATCACGCTGCGTTTGGTAGTCATCAATCTGGTGTCCGACAAATTGTCCAAATTTGCTCAACACCGCCTGTTCGCCCACCGGCCAGTCTGAGGAGTCTTTGCGCGGCAAAGGACAATCCGGTAACGGTTGAGTGTCTGACTCTGAATCGATAGTGCTGGCAGTCGCTTTTGGCCGGTCCGGCTGCCAGTCATCAATTGCAGCAACCTGTTGTCGCCAGGCCTTATTAAATGGTGTGAATACTTTGTAGTAGTCACCTTGCTTATTTTTGACTTGCTGCGGAGCAACCAGCAACAAACCATGGTAAAAGGTGCTGCTGATATCCTGTTGTTTTAGCGCAGCCGCTACTGCCCGGTCGCGCTTAACCTCGTGTAATGGGTAGTCATAATTGGCATAAACCGAGGTAGCACCCAACTCTTCGCAAAACTCAGCAAGTATTGCTGCAGATTGAGAAAAGGTATCATGAACCTTAACGTTAAGTAATATCCCCTGCTGACTCAGCTCGGCCTTGAATTGCGTCAAGTGGCGCCATAGCAAATCCATTTTGCGTGCCGACCAGGCGTGCTCTTTAAATGTTTGTTTGGGCACCAGGAAAACGCCATAAACTTTATCGTGCTCGTCGCACGCCGCTGCTAAGGCGGGGTTATCCTGTATTCTCAGGTCATGTCGAAACCATACAATAGCTGTCATATTAACTCTTTCCACTGCTCTTTATTACGCGTATTGCTCTTCATTACTCGTAATCGGTTGGATGTCATCGGACACTCATAACGTAGCACTTTACGTAAAAGTTTTCCGCTGATTAAATTAATCAGATCCAAGCAGAGTAGCGATGCGTAATCATTGACAACTTAAATTGCAAATTTTTTGGGGCAGTATGACTCAGCCGTACGAACAATTACCGCTATTCCCGCTAACCGCGCATGTGTTGCCGCAAGGATGTTTGCGACTGAGAATTTTCGAGCCCCGCTACACGCGTTTGGTCAAACGCTGTATGGCCGAGCAAAGTGACTTTGTTATTTGTATGTTTGATGCAAACGAAGGCAAAGACTCGCAAAACTACATTTTGCCTTACGGCACTGCGGTTTCTATTGTTGATTTCGAAAAGCTTGACGACGGCTTTCTGGGTATCACAGTGGAGGGCAAAAGCCGGGTTAAAATTGAACAAAAACATCGCGAATCTGATGGCCTCAACATTGGAGCAGTAAGCAGATTATCCAACTGGCCAGCGACGCCAACTAACGCAGACCATGACTTGTTAATTCAGCGATTAAAGGAAATATACGAAACCTACCCAGAGCTTGGCGCCTTTTACACACACCGTGACTTTAATGATCTTACCTGGCTGTGCCAGCGCTGGCTGGAGGTATTACCGCTTGACGTTTACACCAAGCAAGAGTTGCTGCAAAACGATAATTCTGAGAATGTCGCAGAATATCTGTTACACTTAGTTGCGTAGTCCATACACTTTTTCTGGCATTGCTGATCCACCGACTACAGGGTCGCGTATTTAGTAATACACTCAAAAATAATGAAAGGTCGAGTTATGCAAGTGGTGTCAGAAAGAACTTCGCAACGGGGAGTTATGAAAGCATCCCAGCAAGACACTGCCGATAGGGCAGCCGAGCTGCTTTCAAAGGTAGCAGAAACTCGCAGCCGAGCGGCTTTTAGCGAGCTGTTCAGTCATTTTGCACCTAAATTGCAGGCATACGGTACGCGCCAATTTGGCAACGAGCAGGTAGCAATGGATTTGGTGCAGGAAACCATGACGAATGTGTGGCATAAGGCGCATTTGTTTAAACCGGATCGGGGTTCGCCATCGACCTGGATTTTTACCATTGCGCGAAACATTCGTTTTGATTTATTACGCAAAAACAAAAAGCGTAAGGATGACATCAGTGCCGACGAATTGTGGCCAATACTCGCTGAAACCAACGATAACTTAGACGATGGTTATGCGTTAGATAACGATGTCTTAATGCAAGAGATAGCTCAGTATTATGCACAACTGCCAGATGCGCAGCGCGTAGTAGTGGAAAAAATATACATCGAGGGCAAGTCGCAACAGGAAGTGTCTGACTCATTAGGCATTCCGTTAGGGACTGTTAAATCACGCACTCGGCTGGCATTAAAAAAACTGAAAGAGTTAATCGTAGATCATGATTAAATCACATCCAAGCGAAGAGTTGATATTTAAGTACGCCGCTGGCGATCTAACTCCCGCCATGACATTGGTTTTAGGCACTCACATCGACATGTGTCCGGTTTGTCAGGAGACCCTTTGTGAGATGGAAGAAGATTTATGCCGGCAGCATTTGGACACAGTAGTAGAAACCCTGACGGTTCCCACCGAACATTACGAGGGAATGAGTACAGCAGCCTGTGACAAAATGCTGGAGCAAATTTTTTCGTCCGAAGCTAAGCCACCTATCAGGGCAGAAGAGCTGATTTGCCTCGAAGGTCGTCGTTTTGTCTTGCCGCGTACGCTAGCTTATAATCGCGGGCGAATTGGTGAGTGGACTCACATGGTCGGCAAACTGTGGCGGGCGCCCATCAATGTGGATCAAAAAGGTCAGACTAATTTGATCTATATGGCACCCGGTGCACAAGTACCTGAGCACACCCATAAAGGTCAGGAAGCAACCTTGGTGGTTGATGGTGTGTTTAATGATGAGCAGGGCTCATACCGTGACGGTGATTTCATTTTATTAGATGCGAATCGTAAACACTCGCCCCACACCAATTCTGAAGACTGCTTGACCCTGGCAACCCTAAATGCCCCTTTGCACTTTACATCGGGCATCAGCCGCTTGCTAAATCCATTCAGCAGCTTGTTTTTTAGAGGTTAACTTAGCCCAGCCTGGCCTGAGCCTGAGTCACGACTTAGGCTCTGCACCTTCCACTCGATTTTTAAATTTTTGGCCCGGTTTAAAACTGACGACACGCCGGGCCGAGATGGGAATGTCTTCCCCGGTCTTTGGATTGCGACCGGGCCGTTCACTTTTTTTGCGCAGCTCAAAATTACCAAAGCCCGATAATTTTACTATTTCACCGCCTTCCAAAGCAGAACGAATTTCTTCAAAAAAGTCCTCGACTAAGGTTTTGGCATCTTGTTTATTAATGCCGTATTTTTCAAAGAGCACTTCCGCTAGTTCTGCTTTGGTCAGCGCCATAATTTAATCCCTCAAAATTGCATTAAACTCGGTTTTTAACTTTTCAACAAACTGCTCGACAAGCGCATTAACTTCGGCTTCCTCGAGAGTTTTAGTCTGGTCTTGCAGCGTTAATGTCAACGCCAGGCTGCGTTTGCCTGCCGGCACGCCCTCACCCTCGTATACGTCGAATAAGTTTAGGTCAACCAATTGACTTACGCCAATACTTTCCAACTCAGTTAACACTTCGCCCGCCGCAATATTTTGATCGAGAACAATAGCCAAATCGCGACGAATACTGGGGAACCGCGAAATCGTGTGAGCAGCTGGAATGTGGCGAATGCTGATCGCTTCTAAGAGGATCTCAAACACAAAAACCCGCTGATTAAGACCAAAGGTTTTTTCATACTGTGGATGTAACGCACCAATAAAGCCAACTTTCTGATCGCCTTTATAAATGGCTGCTGACTGACCGGGGTGTAGCGCATCATGCTGACTTGCTACAAAACGAAATCGTTCCGCTTGACCGGTCCTGGCCAATAAGGCTTCAACATCGCCTTTTAGATCGTAAAAGTCAACATGACGGTCACTTTCGGACCAGTTTTCAGGCACCGCTTTACCAGCGCGTATACCCGCCATAACGGGTTCCTGACGAACACCATTTTCCGCCTCTGCATCGGGAATAAAACGCAGCCCTGTTTCGACTAAAGCTAACAGACTTTGCTGACGTTTCTGATTGTACGCTACGGCGTTAACCAGCCCTGGCCATAGACTAATGCGCATTGAAGACATGTCAACGGAAATTGGGTGTGGCAGCGTCAAAGCCGGGGATTCATTAAACAATAGCGCCTGGTGCTTAGGATCAACAAAACTGTAAGTAATGGCTTCCTGATAACCTCGTTCAACCAACGCATCAACCAACTGATGACGACTGAGTTGCGCCTCACGGTGGTCTGTCATCCGCAGCTGTGCAGCTGGCGCCGCTGCGGTAATGGTGTTATAGCCGTAAATTCGTGCAACTTCTTCAATCAGGTCTTCTTCGATACTGATATCAAAGCGGTACGAAGGAATTTTAACCTGCCACTGCCCACTTTGCTGTTCGACCCCAAGACCCAGTCGCTGCAAAATATCAGTAACTTGCTCTTCTGCTATGTGAACACCCAGCACTTTAGCCAGACGCGCACTGCGCAACGTTACTGTCGCCCGCTGCGGTAAGTGACGCTCAGACAGCGCTTCTACCACCGGACCAGCTTCGCCGCCACAAATATCAAGCAATAGCTGAGTCGCACGCTCCATTGCTGTGCGCTGCAGTTCAGGGTCAACGCCGCGTTCGTAGCGGTGAGAAGCATCCGTATGCAAACCAAATCGACGGGCTTTACCTAAAATAGCATCCGGTGCGAAAAACGCGCTTTCTAAAAAGATATTTTCACTTGTTGTTGTCACACCGCTATCCTGACCACCATAAACACCGGCCATCGCCAGCGCCTTTTGCTCGTCAGCAATAACTAACACGTCGTCTTGCAGGGTTATTTGATGACCATCCAGTAACGTCAGCGACTCTGTTGGCTGGGCTAAGCGCACGTGGATATCGCCCTGCAACCGATCCAGGTCGAAGGCGTGCATCGGGTGACCCAGCTCCAGCAGTACAAAGTTAGTAACATCCACCACCGGGTCAATACTGCGGATTCCGCTGCGGCGCAATTTTTCGCTCATCCAGATTGGCGTTGGGCGTGATACATCAATGCCTTTAATAACCCGGCCTAAGTACCGTGGGCACTGCTCAGCGGCATGCAAATGGATAGCCCGTTGTTCATCAATAGTCGCGCCAACATCAGCAACGTCGGGCTGAGTCACATTAAGCCCGTTAAGTACGCCCACTTCGCGGGCAATGCCTCGAATGCTCAGACAATCACCACGGTTTGGGGTCAAGTCAATATCAATACTGTTATCTTCCAGAGCGAGATACTGGCGATAATCCTGGCCTACCGGCGCATCGTCGGGCAATTCAATAATACCTTCGTGATCGTCCAGCAAACCCAGTTCTTTAAACGAGCACAGCATGCCATGAGATGGTTGGCCGCGCAGCTTGGCTTTTTTTATTTTGAAATCACCGGGTAACAGCGCACCAACTTTTGCAACCACCACTTTAATACCCTGGCGACAGTTAGGTGCGCCACACACGATATCCAGCAATTCGCCATCATTGGTATTAACTTTGGTTACTTGCAGCTTATCAGCATCGGGATGAGGTCCGCATTCAACTACCTCACCGACGACTACCGTATGAAAATCTGCGGCAACGGGTTCAAAACCATCAACTTCCAGGCCAGCCATACTCAGCTGTTCACTCAATTCGTTGCTGTTAATCGACGGGTTAACCCACTCTCTTAACCACTGTTCACTAAATTTCATCGTTGCAACTGCCCTTTCATTGATTAGTTGAATTGCTTTAAAAAACGCAGATCGTTTTCGAAAAACGATCGTAAGTCCGTTACGCCGTAGCGCAACATCGTCAGGCGCTCAACACCCATGCCAAAAGCAAAGCCTGTGTACTTTTCCGGGTCAATGCCAACCGCTTTCAAAACATTGGGATGCACCATGCCACATCCGAGTACTTCCAGCCATTTACCGTCTTTACCCATCACATCCACCTCGGCCGATGGTTCGGTAAACGGAAAGTACGACGGCCGAAAACGAACCTGCAACGACTCTTCAAAAAAGTGTGTCAGAAAGTCTTCCAGAATACCTTTAAGCTGAGTAAACGAAACATCGGTATCAACCATTAACCCCTCGACCTGATGAAACATCGGTGTGTGAGTCTGGTCGTAATCATTGCGATAAACACGCCCCGGCGAAATGATCCGCAGCGGCGGTTGTTCCACTTCCATAGTGCGTATTTGCACGCCCGATGTCTGCGTCCGCAGCATGGTTGAGGGAGTAAAGTAAAAGGTGTCGTGATCAGCACGGGCCGGGTGATTGGCCGGGATATTAAGCGCATCAAAATTGTGAAAGCCATCTTCAACTTCCGGGCCTTCTTTTACACTGAACCCCAGGTCACCGAAAAACTGTTCGATACGGCGGATGGTTTGCGTAACCGGATGTATACCGCCAACGCTGCTACCACGGCCCGGCAGACTGACGTCAATTCGTTCAGCCTCTAACTTAGCCTTTAGCTCTTCAGCTTTCAGCAGCTCCTTACGGGCATTAATGAGGGTTTGCACCTGCTGCTTTGCTTCATTAATTTTCTGACCTGCCTCGCGTCGTTGCGATGGTTCCAGTTGCCCTAAACCTTTTAACAACTCGGTCAGCTTACCCTTTTTACCCATGTACTCAACCCGAACTTCATCCAGCCCCTGCGGCGTATCCGCAGCGGCGATGGCTTGTTCGGCCTGGTTAACGATTTCCTGTAATTGCATGGTTTTCCTCAACACCTACACTGTGCGACTAAGCAAAATTTTAAAGCGCCTATTCTAGCAGAGTTTTGATCAAAAAAGGGAGCCTGATGGCTCCCTTTGAAATCTGTTCGTGTCCAGCCATTCGTTAGCGAATAGCCGAGTCGATTACAGTGCGCCTTTCGCTTTCTCTACCAAAGCGGCAAAGCCGTTTTGATCATGAACTGCGATATCAGCTAAGATTTTGCGATCGATTTCAATCGATGCTTTTTTCAGGCCGTTGATAAACCGGCTGTACGACAAACCGTTTTGACGGGCCGCAGCATTAATCCGAACAATCCACAGTTGGCGGAATTGACGTTTCTTGTTGCGACGGTCACGGTAAGCGTATTGACCCGCTTTAGTAACTGCCTGTACCGCGACGCGATAAACGCGACTACGTGCACCATAATAACCTTTCGCCTGCTTTAGGACTTTTTTGTGACGCGCTCTCGCGATTACACCACGTTTTACTCGTGCCATTTGCTATCTCCCCTTATGCGTACGGTAACATGCGAGCGACTAATTGAACGTCGGCCTCATGGACCATGTTCTTAGCGCGAAGCTGACGCTTACGCTTAGGGCTCTTCTTGGTCAGAATGTGACGCAAGTGAGATTGCTTGCACTTAAAACCACCTGAAGCAGTCTTTTTAAAGCGCTTGGAAGCGCCCTTGTTCGATTTCATTTTCGGCATGAAATAAAACTCCGCATTGTTGATAAAAGTGTGACAGGGTGAGCCTGACAATCAGACTACTTGTAAACCACAATCACTTCTTGATGGGTGCCAGAACCATAATCATCTGGCGCCCTTCGGCACGTCTTGGGAACGACTCAAGTGTTGAGATTTCTTCCAAATCGTTTTTAATGCGATTCAGCAATTCAATACCCAACTCCTGGTGTGCCATTTCCCGGCCACGGAAACGAATAGTGACTTTGGTTTTGTCACCTCCCTCGAGGAAACGACGCAGGTTGCGCAGTTTTACCTGGTAGTCGCCCTCATCAGTTCCAGGCCGGAACTTAACTTCCTTAACCTGAATCTGTTTTTGCTTTTTCTTTTGTTCTTTTTGCTCTTTACTCTTCTCAAAGAGGAACTTACCGTAATCCATTAAGCGGCATACTGGTGGCTCCGCATTCGGACTCATTTCCACCAAGTCAACGCCAGCTTCCGTTGCTGCGTTAAGAGCTTCGTTAATACTGACAACACCAATCTGTTCGCCTTCGGTTCCGATTAAGCGAACCTCATCAACTTTAATTTCGTCGTTGATACGATTTTTATCTGCAGCTTTTTGAGTTCTTTTTCCGCCTTTAATGGTTTATTCCTCCATCTAATTATTAAATCTTGCGTGTTCGTACTTCGTCTTCTATTCGAGCGATAAATTCTTCTAATGGGAATTTACCCAAATCATCACCAGCCCGAGTACGTACTGCAACCTCGCCTGCTTCGACTTCTTTATCGCCGACAACAAGCAAATAGGGAACTCGTTTAAGAGTATGCTCACGGATCTTAAAGCCTATCTTCTCATTTCTCAAGTCAGCAGAGGCCCGAATTCCCTTTTTATTCAACGATTTTACCACATTTTTTACGTAATCGCTCTGATTATCCGTGATATTCATTAAGACAACCTGAGTTGGCGCCAGCCAAACCGGAAAGTGACCGGCGTACTCTTCGATCAAAATGCCCATAAATCGTTCCAGCGAGCCCAAAATCGCGCGGTGGATCATGACCGGCGTATGACGACCATTGTCTTCGCCGACGTAGGTTGCCCCTAAGCGCTCAGGTAATGCGAAATCCAGTTGAATGGTACCGCATTGCCAGGCACGGCCAAGACAATCAAATAAAGTAAATTCGATTTTCGGCCCGTAAAATGC
>JBNJEJ010000023.1:0-36610 GCA_051745735.1 Pseudomonadota bacterium | reverse complement strand
TCGGGTAATTCGCAGAGGTTGGAGTCGAATACGACGAGGTGGTCGAAGTCTACCCGGATGCCGACTTGGGTGCCTTCGGGTAGGGGTTGGTGTGAGGCGCCGACGGCTAATACCTGGCTGGTGTCGGGTAATTCCAGGGTGTACAGATAGTGGGAGCCGCGGAAGCCGCGGCCGACGACGATGGCGCGTAAGTTGGCGTTTTCGCGGTCGGTAATGATGACGTCGTCGGGGCGGACTAAAAAGGTGACGTCGTGATCACCCTGGTCGCAGAGTACTTCGTGGTCGATGACGCCCAGCGCGCAGTGCAGCTGGTTATCACGGATTTTGCCGGGGATCAGCACACCGCGGCCGATAAAGTCGGCTACCAGCTGGTGCTCCGGTTCGTGATACAGAGCGTAGGGGGTATTCCATTGCAGCATCTGCCCGGCATACATGACGCCGGCTTTATCGGCCATGGCGAACGCTTCCTGCTGGTCGTGGGTAACCAGCAAAGCGGTGATGCCTTCTTCTTTTAACAACTGTCGCACGTCCTGCGCTAATAATTCACGCAATTCGGCGTCGAGGCTGGAGAAAGGCTCGTCCAGCAGCATCAGTTTGGGTTTAGGAGCCAGCGCCCGGGCCAGTGCGATGCGTTGTTGTTGACCACCGGATAATTCGTGCGGGTAGCGTTTTTGATAACCGTTTAAGTCGATGCGTTGCAGTAATTCCGTAATGCGCTGTTGCTGCGCATCGGTGGATAGATGCTCGATACCAAAACGTATGTTATCGGCCACGTTCAGGTGGGGAAACAGCGAAAAATCCTGAAACATCATGCCCACCTGACGTTGTTCGGTCGGCAGCGACTTGCCGCTGGCTGAAACGACCGCGCCGTGCAGTTCAATTGACCCCTGGGCAACCGGAGCGAAACCGGCAATGGCGCGCAGCAGGGTGGTTTTACCGCACCCCGAAGGCCCCATCAGGCAGCCGATATCACCCGGTTCCAGGGCAAAACTCAGTTCGTCGACAATACGCTGACCACCCAGCTGTATCGCAATATCTGTTAACGTTAATACAGCGCTCATTCAGTCTCCCGGTTTGATACTTTGGGTTTTTAACGCCCGCGATAACAACATCACGGGGATTAAACCAACGGCAACAATCATCAGCGCCGGCGGACCGGCGTCGGCTAAACGTTCGTCCGACGCCATTTCGAAGGCGCGCACGGCCAGGGTATTAAAATCAAATGGCCGCAGTACCAGTGTCGCCGGCAGTTCTTTCATGACATCCACCAGTACTAAAATCAATGCCGCCAGTAATGAGCTGCGCAGCAAGGGTAAATGCACACGCCATAAAATGCGCCGTGGCGAGGCGCCTAAGGTGCGCGCCGTATCGTCCATTTGCGGTGTAATTTGTTCCAGCCCTGAGCTGACCGTTTGTAATGACACTGACAGAAACCTGACGCTGTAGGCGAACAATAAGGCTACGACCGTGCCCGACAGCAGCAGACCAGGATTCAGGTTGAACAGCCACTGGCTAACGGCAATGATGCGATGATCCAGCCAGGCCAGCGGTGACAACAGACCAACGGCAATGACAATGCCCGGTATCGCGTACCCTAATCCCGCCAGGCTGATGGCGGCGCGCAATGGCCGGGTAGGGTGGCGGCGTCGGCCGTAGGCCAGCCATAAGGCCAGCAGTACGGTGATGGCGGCAGCCAGCAGACCCAGCCACAGCGTATTAAAGGTCAGCATCCAGAAATCGGCCTGCAACCAGGTATCGGCACGGTCGATAGACCACAGCAGTAATTGTGAGGCGGGAATGATAAAGCCCAGCAGCATCGGCAGCCAGCATACCAGGGCTGCGGCCAATGCCTGTTTGCCCCGCAATGGGCGTCGCATTGGCGCGCCGCCACCGCGCCGCTGATAAAACTTGGCCTGCCGGCGGGAATAGCGTTCGACTAAAATCAACACGATGACAAAAGCTAATAAGATGGCTGCTAATTGCAGCGCGCCCTGAGTATCGCCGATGCCGTACCAGGTACGGAAAATTCCGGTGGTAAACACGGTGACGCCAAAATACTCCATGGTGCCGTAATCGGCGAGTGTTTCCATCAATGCCAGGGTAACGCCGGTGGCGATGGCGGGTCGGGCCAGCGGCATGGCAACGCGCCAAAAGCTTTTCCAGGGCCCGGCACCCAGGGTACGGGCGCTTTCAAAGGCGGCCGTTGATTGCTGCATAAAGGCAGCGCGGGTGATCAAATACACATAAGGGTAAAGCACCACACAGAGGACAAACACGGCTCCGCTTAAGCTGCGAATCTGCGGGAACCAGTATTCACCGATTTGCAGATCAAAAGTTGAGCGCAGGGCTTGCTGAACCGGTCCGGCGTAATCGAGCAGCCCGGTGTAGGTGTAGGCGGTAATGTAGGCTGGCATTGCCAGTGGCAGCAATAAGCCCCAGCTGACCCAGCGCCAACCGGGAAAATCAAACTGGCTGACGCACCAGGCGGTGCTTACCCCAAGCACGGTCACACCAATACCCACCGATACCAGCAGGATCAGTGAGTGATTGATGTATTCGGGAATCACCGTCTGCCACAGGTGGGCAAGCACTTCCCATTGAGGATTTAACAAAGATAGGGCGACCACAATCAGTGGTAGCCCTATCAATGCCGCAACGCCGAACAACAATACCGGGCCGCGGTTCATGTCATCTTCTCCTTGCTGTTATCTCCAGCCGGCACGATTCATTAAGCGCACCGCTGCGGCATTATTTTCGCCAAGGATGTCCATTGCAATGTCATCTTTCTTAAATTCGCCCCATTGTTGCAGGGTTTCGCTCCAGCTAACCCCCTGCCGAACCGGATACTCGTAATTGGCTTCAGCATACCATTTTTGCGACGGTTCTGAGAGTAAAAACTCAATCAGTTGGCGCGCTTCGTCAACGTTATTGGCATGCTCGGTGATGCCGACACCGGATACATTAACATGCGTACCCTGCGCGTCCTGTGCTGGCCAGAAAATTTTAACCTTTTCGGCTGCGGCGCGCTGGTCGGCGTCATCGGAGTTAAGCATGTGGCCAAAGTAATAGGTATTGGCGACGGCTAGGTCACAAACCCCGTAAGCGACGCCTTTTATCTGATCCCGATCGCCGCCTACCGGCTGGCGGGCGAAGTTGTCGACAAACTGCTCGGCCCACTGTTCGGTCGTTTCAGCACCATGCTGGTCGATTAACGCGGCAACTAAGGACTGATTGTACAAATTATTGGATGAACGAATGCAAATTCGGTCGTTCCAGTTGTCGTCAGCTAATGATAAGTAGTTTTCAAGCTGTGACACGTCGACTCGATCGGGGGCATAAAAAATCGGCCGCGCGCGCAGGCTTAAGCCAACCCAGTAATCGTCGCCGGAGCGGAATTGCTCGGCCACCAGATTACTGATGGCGGGTGCCGATAATGGCTGAAAAACGTCGGCGCTGACGGCCCGGTGCAGGGCGCCGGCGTCTACAGTCAGAAACAGGTCTGCGGGGGTATTAGCGCCTTCGGATTTTAACCGCGCCAACAGCGCATCGGCCTTACCGGTTAATAAATTTACCTCGATGCCGGTTTTTTTACTAAACTGATCCAGTAACGGTTTGATTAAAGCTTCTTTGCGTGAAGAGTAAATGTTGACTTCGGCTGCATTAGCGGCAACGGGTAATAAACTCGTGACAATGCCAGCTAGCGCCATTACTGTAGTTAACTTATTGAATTTTATTGTCATAGAGAAACCTCGTGCGTGTTGTTCGCGGATGAGAATGTTGCTTTTTATTAAGGTAGCACAACTCAACTTTAATGATAGCTATTCTCATTTGTATTTTGATTAAAGTCAAGATGCTTTAAAAAAAGTCCTTTTCGATGGAGCGCTTATGTCTGATTTGTCTCTGCTGGCATTAATTGGTGTGTTATCCATTAGCTGTCAGTGGCTGGCCTGGCGAATAAAGTTGCCGGCAATTTTACCGCTGTTGGTGTGCGGCCTGTTACTCGGTCCGACCCTGGGCTGGCTGGATCCCGATCTGCTGTTTGGCGACCTGTTATTCCCGCTGGTTTCGCTGGCCGTTGCGGTTATTTTGTTTGAAGGCAGTCTGACCCTTAAGTTCGAAGAAATTCGTGGCCATGGCCGCATGGTAACCAATCTGGTGAGTATCGGCATGATGGTCACCTGGGTGACTATTGCTGTGGCAACCCATTTTTTAATGGGCTGGGAATGGGAATTGTCGGCATTATTCGGTGCTTTGGTGGTGGTTACTGGCCCTACCGTTATCCAGCCGATGATTCGTTCGGTTCGTCCCATCAGCAAGCTGGCTAACATTTTACGCTGGGAAGGCATTATCATTGACCCGCTCGGCGCTTTGCTGGCGGTATTGGTGTATGAATTTATTATCGCCAGTCAGGATGCCGCTTTTTTACACGCCATGCAGGCGTTTGCCAAAACCATTGGCATAGGTTTTTTCTTTGGTTGGGCAGCCGCCAAATTACTGGGGCTGGCGCTGGGCCGGGGCTGGTTTCCTCATTACCTGCAAAACGTAGCGACGCTGACCATCGTTTTAGGGGTATTTGCATTATCTAATGCGATACAGCACGAATCGGGGCTACTGACGGTCACGGTGATGGGTATCGCGATGGCCAATACCCGCAATCTGAATCTGGATGAAATTCTGGAGTTTAAGGAAACCCTGAGCGTCTTGCTGATTTCGGCGCTGTTTATCCTGCTGGCGGCGCGCCTTGACTTTGCCCAGTTTGACGCGTTGGGCGTGCCATCCATTGTGTTACTGGCCTTTATTCTGTTTATTGTCCGGCCTGTGGCGGTGTGGCTGTCGGCCATCGGCACCGAGCTGCGCGTTAAAGACAAACTGCTGCTGTCGTGGATAGCGCCGCGCGGTATCGTGGCTGCGGCGGTGTCGGCGTTGTTCGCGTTAAAAATGGAGCAGTCGGGACTGGAGCACATCGAGTCCATGGTGCCGCTGGTGTTTTTGGTGATCATGACGACGGTGGTGTTGCAAAGTCTGAGCGGCAAACCACTGGCCAAACTACTCGGGCTGATCGAGCCGGCGGCGAGTGGTTTTCTGATTTTTGGTGCCAACCACATGTCACGTGAAGTGGCAAAGTGTCTGAAGGATCACGATGTGGCGGTATTACTGGCCGACACCAACTGGGAAAATATTCGCATGGCGCGGATGGAAAATTTGCCGGTTTATTTTGGTAACCCGGCTTCTGAGCACGCCGCGACCAATATTGATTTAACCGGCATTGGCCGCTTATTGGTGATGTCGCCCTATAAACAGCTCAACCCGCTGGTATCGGTGTACTACCAGGACTGGTTTGGGTGCGAAAAGGTACACGGTTTAAACAGCGGTGAGTCGGACTTCCGAGCCAGTCATCAGTTATCCGAAGGGTACAAAAATACCCTGGATCTGTTTGGTGAGAGTATTACCTACTCAAAATTAGCCAGCCTGCATTTTCAGGGGGCGCGAATGAAGTCAACGCCGATAACCGATAACTTTAGCTTTGAAGATTATCAGCAAAAATACGGTTCCCGGGCGGTGCCGATGTTTGCCCTCGACGATCAAAAACGAGTGCACATTTTTACCACTCAGCGCGAATTAAAACCACAGCCCGGCTGGGTGGTCATTGCCATGATTTCGCCGGAAAAAGACGGTGAATCAAAAAAAACCTGATCCGCAACGCCGCCTGCTGATGGTGTGTCCGGATTGCGACTGGGTGGTGCGGATTCCGGTGGTTTCGGCACAGCCTGCGCGCTGTCCACGTTGTCATCACCGGCTTGGCGGTGGCCCGCCGGTGTCGGCGCGCGAGGTTCTGGCGCTTAGCATAACGGCCTTGATCCTGGGGCTGGTCAGTTTGTGGCTGCCCTTTGTTGGCTATGCGGCCAACGGTGTTGAACAAGCCATGTCATTGCTGGATACGGCGCGTGAATTGATGCATTTTCATGAGCGGCTGCTGGCGGTTTTGGTGTTGTTTACCATTGCGGTTATTCCTCTGCTGTATTTGCTGACGGTTAGCTGGATTTTTTTGCGCCTGCTGCTGCAGCGCCCTTTGGGGCTGGTATCGCTTTATCTGATCCGCACGATTGTGCAGTTGCGGGTGTGGATGATGGCCGATGTTTTTCTGCTGGGCGCATTGGTGGCCTTGATTAAAATCTCCAGTTTAGCCTCGGTCCAGCTGACCACGGGTTTTTACAGCTACATTGGCTTTGTGGTGGTGCTGTTAATCTGCGCCGATAAAGTCAGTCGTTACCAGCTCTGGCATTTACTGCCCCATGGCCAGGCACCGGCGGTGAAAACCGGGCTTACCGCCCGCGCCCAACAACTGCTCGATTGTGTCTGCTGTCATGCCCCCAACGAGTGCAGCAGTCAGCGTTGCTGGCGTTGTGGCGAATCGATGCGTTTGTCGCGCTGGCGTGGCTGGAAGCTGACTCTTGGCTTGTTGCTGGCGGCTGCCTTTATGCTGGTACCGGCTCATATTCTGCCGGTTATGGAAACCACCAATCTGGGCCGGACTCAACCGTCGACCCTGATTGGCGGTGTGTTAAAGCTCTGGCAGGCTGGTGATATGGCCATTGCCAGCATTGTTTTTATTGCCAGCCTGGTGATTCCGGTGGCGAAGATTCTGGTGTTACTGGCGTTGCTCTGGGTTTCAGCCCGGTCGGCTTCTATGCCGGTTAAAAATCGGCTATGGTTGTACCGAATAACCGACTGGATCGGGCGCTGGTCTATGGTCGATATTTTTGTGGTAGCGGTGCTGGTGGCGTTAGTGCGCAGTGGTCAGTTAATGTCGGTGTATCCGGGCAATGCCGCTCTGGCCTTTGCCACCACCGTTATTTTGACCATGCTGGCTGCGATGGTTTTTGATACCCGCCGCTTTTTTAAGGATGAAGACTAAGTTATGAGCCGAACGGCAATGAAAAATCTGCTCTCTCCCATTTGGCTGATTCCAGTGCTGGCGTTAGCGGTTGCGCTATGGATGGTATGGCAGGAAAGCGCCGGTGCCGGGCCTCAGGTGGAAGTACTGATCAGTGATGCCGAGGGGCTGGAAGCCGGCAAAACTCCGGTGCGGGTGCGCAACGTCGATGTCGGCATGGTGACTCACATCAGTCTGACCGATGACATCAGTGCCGCGGTGCTAACCATTGCCATGAATGAAAATACCCGCCGCATGCTGACAACAGACAGTGAGTTTTGGGTGGTTAAGCCGCGCATCGGGCGTCAGGGAGTCAGCGGTCTGTCCACCTTGTTGTCGGGATCGTATCTGCGCTTGCAACCGGGCCAGTCGAAACAGACAAAAACCCGCTTTGAAGCATTAAGCGAGCCGCCGGTAACGCCTCAGCAGGCGCCCGGACAGCGCATTACGCTAAGCAGTGATGTCAATTTTTCGGTGGTGGTCGGCGACAACGTACAATATCGCGGGGTCACCGTGGGGCAGGTCGAACAAGTGTCGTTTGAAGTTGCTGAGCGTCGGATGGAATATCAGGTTTTCATCAGACAACCTTATGATCAGTTATTAACGGAGAATACCCGCTTTTGGTTACACAGTGGGCTGTCGGTTAGCTGGAATTCCGATGGTCTGGATGTCTCACTGGGCTCCTTTGAGTCGCTGCTCGGCGCCGGCATTCGCTTTGCCGTGCCGAAAGGCCAGCCGGACGGCGAACCGATCAGTGGATCGCGCCAGTTTCAGTTATTTGCCAGTGAAGAAGCGGCGCGGCAACAGGGCTTTGTTAACGGCATTGACTACGTTATCTTACTGGACGAGTCGGTCGGCGGTTTAACCGAAGGCGCGCCCCTGCAGTTTAAAGGTGTGCGGGTGGGCACCGTGTTAAAAGTACCGTTGCGCTGGCAACCAACCCGCGAGGATCAGGTGCCGCTTAAGCAGATACCCATTCTGGTGCGGTTTGAGCCGGAGCGATTGCAGGGGCTGGTGGCCAATACCGAAATTGACCACTGGCGCGAACGCTTAAGTGAGATGTTTCGGGAGGGGTTACGGGCAAATATCAGAGCCTCAAACCTGCTAACCAACACACTGTACGTCGATCTGCGTTTTTATAGCGATACCGAACAGGCCTATCAGGCGCAGCAATTTGCCCGTTACGGGGTGATGCCGTCAATGGTCAGCGACTTTAGCCGGCTGGAAGAAAAGCTCAACACCTTGCTGGATAAGTTTAATCAGTTGCCGCTGGAGCAGTCGCTGTCAGACTTTAGCAACGCTATGCAGGCAACGGAGCAAAGTGCCGCTGATTTGCAGGGCGTGGCTGATTCGCTGGCCGAACTGATCGCACAGCCGGGACTGCAGCAAATGCCGCAGCAGTTACAGCAAAACCTGCAGCAGCTGCAAAAGGTACTTAACAGCGTCGATGGCGATTCGCAGACGCGCCGCCAATTGCACCGAACCCTGCAAAATATTGAGCAGTTATCCAGTGACCTGAAACCCTTTGTGCAGCAGCTGAAAGAGCAGCCTAATGCACTGATTTTTGCACCTGAGAGAAGCGCCGATCCGGAGCCAAAAGCCAATGATTAAACCTTCTTTTTTTGTTACAGCAGCAGTGCTAGCGCCGGTGATGTTACTGAGCGGCTGCAGCGCGCCGGCGACCGAACAGCCCCGCGACTATCGCTTGCCGGTGCTGAATCAGCCCGTGGATGAGTTTTGTCCGGCCAGCGCCCGCCAGGTGGTAGTAAATGACCTTATGCTCAGCGATGGCTTGTTATTACAGCGCAGCAATACCCGCATTCATGCCGCCCGTTATCATCGTTGGAGCGGTTCGCTGGAGCACCAGTTACAGCAGACGGCGCAGCGCCTGTTAAACGTTAATGGGTGCGCGGGTGAGTTGACGCTAACGGTGATGGATTTTTACGGTGACAATCAGGGTCAGGCGGTGGTCGGTGGACACTGGCAGTACCGCCTTAACGGCCAACAACAAGGGGATTCGTTTTACCACCGTCAGGCGCTGGCCAGCGACGGTTATGATGCGCTGGTCGAGGCGCTGAATCAGGCTTGGGTACAAAGTTTAGCGGATATTAAAAGCGCCACTGCCAACTGAGACGGGCGCCGATTTCGTCAGCGCTGTTATCCTGGTAGTCGAAGCCAAGGTTCAGCAGCCCACCCCATAATGGCTGTGTGCGTTGCAATAATGCGTGGGACTGATTGTCCGCTGCCGGCACTGACGATTGGCCCAGCTGTACCGTCCAGCCGCTGCCATCGGCACGGAATAAGCGGTAACTGAAGGACAGGGTGCGGCTGTCAGGCGCAAAGCCTGAGCCGATATTTTGTTGGTATTGTTGATAAAAGGGTTGCTCGCTGATGCGAGGCAGGTGCTGATAAAAGTTGCGACTTTCGGTATCGGTGTATTCAGCTACCAGCGAGTGCCGCATGGGTTGTTCGCCCCATAAACGAGCGTTGAAGTGCCACTCGGCCCCTGCCGTAAATGCGGGGTTTTCGCCGTCTTCTAACTGTCCGTCAAAGCCCACCTCGGCGTACACGGCAAATTGCTGTTGCTGCCACTGCCAGCCTTTTCGCAAATCGATACTGAGCATGGCATTGTCAGGTACCGGGCGGCCGTCTTCGCGGCTTGCGGTTTGCTGAATCGCGCTCAGACCCGCCTGAATCCCCCAGTTGAATTGCATTGCGGCGCGCAAGCCGAGCATTTCGCGTGTCACTGACAGCCCGCCCAGTTGCGTTTTGTTGTAACCGACAAAGGTACTAAAATGTAACGGGTTGAAGCCAAGCGGTGCCAAGTCGGGACTGTAATCAAGGCGTAGCTTAGTCAGCGGGCGGGCGTTACCGGACATTAACAGGCTGCTGTGTTGAGCCGGCCCCCACCATAACGGTAAAGCGTCCAGGCTGATGCTGACGTCACCCAGGTTGTAAGCCAGATAGCTGCCATCCAGGGTTTGTTTATTGTCGTTTTCGATGGGTTGCCAGCGCTGATTGACTTGCAGCCGGGCCGCAAAGCGTTCGCCTTTAACGTGCCGTGCGATACTGAGCTTACCCTGTTGATGAACACTGCGGGCAAAGCGGCTAAGCCGTGGCGGGTCGCTGTTAACCTGCGCTTTTATCCAGGTTTGCGGACCGTTTTGCGCATTACGCAGGTAATGACGGACATGCAGTAGGGCCAGTTGTTCTGCAGCGCCCAGTTGACTGTTGTTAAGGGTATCTAAATCCAGCAAAATTGAGCGCCAGGGCATGGGATATTGCTGTAGTGGTATGCTAATATGCCCGGCATTAACCAGCACATTTAGGCTGTTGCGTAAGTCCAGATTGTCACTGTTGATATAAACTGACGCTTTAGCTGGTAGGGCCAAGCTGGCCACAGCGAGTATTCCGGCAACTAGCACGGCAAGTAAGGGTCCTGCAAACAGCGGCTGGCGCACAATCGTTCCTTGTTTATTATTGAGTTATTAGCAGAGCAAGTTCTATGATGCCAGAACAGCGCGTTAAACTGCAATGCTTGGTACACTTTTGTCAATTGACCACCACTTGGGAGCCGTTGCTTTGCGATTTTTTCTAATATCCCTTTGTCTGCCGTTGTTTAGCCTTATGGTGCTGACGGCCTGTCAGCCGCAGCCGGCTCCGCAGCAGGATAGCGACCAGGGGCTGCAAACTACGATGCAAAAGCTGGACACGCAGTTGCTGCCCAATGAACAGTGGCGATTAAGCCGGGCGGTGATTGAACTGAGTTTTTGCCGCAGCCGTACAAATGAAGCGCTGCTGGCTTCTGAAATGGAGCTGAATGGCTGGCGTCTGACTGGCCAGGTAACAGCGTTTCCGCCTTACCGAAAAGAGGGATTACAGGCGCTGCAGAAAATTCTTGCCGATCAGCCTTTTTTGTTGTGGCAACGGGATGGCAGCATCAGTGCCCAGCGTTATTACCTGGTACTACCGGCACAGCATAGCCGCGGTGATGTGGCAGAACAGTTATTTCCGGCGGTCGCCACGCTGGCGGCAGCGGACGAGATTTGTCACACCGCGGTAATTGATGATTAAGGAGAAGGTGTTATGTCGATGCGCGAACAGATAGCAGAAAAACTGCAGCGGCACTTTGCGGTGCAGCAGTTACAGGTGGACGATGAGAGTTACATGCACGCCAGCGGTGCGCAGGCGCAGTCGCATTTTAAAGTGACGCTGGTCAGTGATGACTTTGCCGGCCAGCGGCTGTTGCAGCGCCATCGGGCCATTAATAAAGTACTGGCCGACGAGCTGCAGCAGATCCATGCGCTGGCACTGCATACTTATACGCCGGCGGAGTGGGCCAGCCAGGGCCAGGCACCGGACTCGCCAAACTGTCTCGGCGGCGGGTAAAAAAGAACATGACCACGGAGGCCACGGAGAACAAGAAGAAAACATTCATTAAAGGTAAACAGCATCGTCATGTTTTGTTTTTACCCTTTAGATGGTTACTCCGTGTCCTCCGTGCACTCCGTGGTAAAACCTGCTGTACGAAGGGCAGAAAATCCGATGGTACAATCTCTTATCTGCCTTGCAACGGCTACAATGACGACAAATTCAATATAGGGATTAATCAGCATGGTCATCAAACCCAAGATTCGTGGTTTTATTTGTACTAATTCGCATCCGGTCGGATGCGCGGAAACGGTAAAGCGCCAGGTCGACTGGATCAAACAACAACCGAAAATTGAGCCGGGCCCGAAAAATGTCCTGGTTATTGGCAGCTCGACCGGTTACGGGCTGGCTTCTCGGATTACTGCTGCTTTTGGCAGCGGCGCCAGTACGCTGGGTGTCTGCTTTGAAAAAGAACCCACAGAAAAACGCACCGGTACCGCCGGCTGGTACAACACCGCAGCGTTTCATCAGCAGGCAGAGCAAGCAGGACTGCAGTACCATTCAATTAACGGCGATGCGTTTTCTGATGAGATTAAGCAGCAAACCATTGATTACATAAAAGCTCAGATGGGCAAAATTGATCTGGTGATTTACAGCCTGGCCTCGCCGAAGCGAAAAGATCCGGACAGTGGCGAATTGTACAGCTCGGTGTTAAAGCCGGTCGGCCAGCAATACACCACCAAGACTTACAACACCGATCGTGACGAGGTTCATGATGTGACACTGGATCCGGCGACCGACGATGACATTGCCAATACCATTAAAGTTATGGGAGGCGAAGACTGGGAGCGCTGGATTAAGCAGCTGCACGACGCCGGATTACTGGCGCAGGATTGTCAGACTACGGCCTATACCTACATTGGTAAAAAATTAACCTGGCCGATTTATGGTCACGCCACCATTGGCCGCGCCAAAGAAGACCTGGATCGCGCTGCGGCGGCGATGCAGGAAAACTATCCGGACGTTAACCTAAAAGCTTATGTGTCGTCATTAAAAGCCTTGGTGACTCAGGCCAGCTCGGCGATACCGGTGATGCCTTTGTATATTTCGTTAATGTATAAGGTGATGAAAGAGGAAGGCACCCACGAAGGTTGTATCGAGCAGATTTATCGCTTATTTACCGAGGGTCTGTACGCGCACAATCCAACCCTGGATGAGGCGGGCCGCCTGCATATGGACGGTTACGAAACCAATGATGCCACGCAGGCTAAGATTGAGGCGCTTTGGGATCAGGTTAGCCAGCAAAACTTCCATCAGTTGGCGGACTACAGCGGTTACCATCAGGACTTTCTGAATTTGTTCGGCTTTGGCTACGAAAATGTTGACTATGATGCCGATGTTAATCCAAAAGTTAACTGGTAAGCGCACTGCAAAAAGTGTTAAAATCGGCGCTGATAAGTGTGGAATAGGTTTTCGGTTATTGAAAACTGATTGTAACGAATTTTCCCTTAACGAGTAGTGCGAACGCATATGATTACTATCAAGAAAGGGCTGGACATCCCGATTAAGGGAATGCCCCAGCAACAAGTATCCGACGGTAAGACCGCCACCACGGTTGCTACCCTGGGAGAAGAGTACGTTGGTATGCGCCCGACCATGCACGTAAAAGTTGATGAGCGTGTAAAAAAAGGTCAAGTGATTTTTGAAGACAAGAAAAATCCGGGCGTTAAATACACAGCGCCTGCAGCCGGTGTTGTAAAAGACATCCCGCGGGGCGAACGCCGCGTACTGCAGGCTGTGGTTATCGAATGCGACGGTGAAGAACAAGTTACCTTTGACGCCTTTGATAGCGACAAGCTCGATTCCCTGGGGCGTGACAAAGTTCAGCAGATTCTGGTCGAGTCCGGTCAATGGACAGCGCTCAGAACCCGTCCTTACAGCAAGTCTCCTAAGTTGGACGCAGAGGCCAGTGCCATCTTCGTTAACGCGATGGACACGAATCCGCTGTGCATGGACCCAACCTTGTTTATTAATGAACACAAACAGGCCTTTATCGACGGTCTTAAGGTGTTGACTAATCTGACTGACGGTAAGGTATTTGTCACTAAAGCCGAAGATGCTGAGATTGATACCGGCGATGCTAAAGTGCAACTGGAATCCTTTGGTGGTGTTCACCCGGCCGGCTTGGTTGGCACGCACATGCATTTCCTGCACCCAGTGAGTTTGCAGCGTCCGGCCTGGTATCTCGGTTATCAGGACGTAGTGGCTTTTGGTAAGTTATTCACCAGTGGCGAAATCTTTACTGACCGGATGGTCTCGGTTGCCGGCGAATGCGTCAACGAACCGCGTGTTTTGCGTACTCGTTTGGGGGCTAACCTGTGTGAACTGACGGACGGTGAGTTAAACAGCGACAACTGTCGTATTATCTCGGGCTCGGTTTTGCATGGGCAGCGAGTTGATGACGCACACCAGTGGTTAGGTCGTTTCCATACCCAGGTAAGCGTTATCCCAGAAGGTGACTACAAGGAATTTTTGGGCTGGATTCGTCCCGGTTCGGATTTGCACTCAGTAACACGCGCTTATGCGGGACACTTTAATCCGAAAAAGCGCTTTAGTTTAAGCACCTCATTAAATGGTTCGTCTCGCTCTATGGTTCCGATTGGTAACTACGAACGCGTTATGCCGTTGGATATTTTGCCAACGTTATTACTGCGCGACTTGTTGTCAGGTGACACCGATGAAGCTCAGCAACTGGGTTGCTTAGAGCTGGACGAGGAAGATTTGGCATTGTGCACCTACGTCTGTCCCGGCAAGTACGAATACGGTCAGGTATTGCGCGATTGTCTCACCAAGATTGAGAAAGAAGGCTAACCATGAGCTTGAAAGATACACTCGAGCGTATTGAGCCGCAGTTTGAAGAAGGCGGCAAATACGAAAAGTGGTACGCGCTGTATGAAGCCGTAGCCACCATATTATACACTCCGGGTACCGTGACGAAGTCTGCCACTCATGTGCGGGATCGTATCGATCTAAAACGCATCATGATCCTGGTTTGGATGATGACTTTCCCGGCGATGTTCTGGGGTATGTACAACGTCGGTAACCAGGCTGCGCTGGCGCTGGTAGACGGTTATCAGTTATCCGACGTCTGGCAGGTAGGCTTGTTCCATTTGCTGGGTGGTGATTTGGGTGCTGATGCCGGTTGGGGTACCAAAATGTGGTACGGCGCCTGCTGGTATCTGCCCATTTACGCGGTAACCTTTATTGTCGGCGGTTTCTGGGAAGTCTTGTTCGCCTCAGTGCGTAAACACGAAGTGAACGAAGGCTTTTTCGTTACCTCGGTATTATTCTCGTTAATTTTACCGGCTACGACACCGCTATGGCAGGTGGCTTTAGGTATTACCTTCGGTATTGTTATCGGTAAAGAGATCTTTGGTGGTACCGGACGTAACTTCCTGAACCCGGCGTTAACCGGTCGTGCCTTCCTGTATTTTGCCTATCCGGCCAGTATGTCCGGTGATTCAATCTGGACTGCCGTGGATGGTTACTCCGGCGCGACTAACCTGGGCCGTGCGGCTCTCGGTAACCTCGATTACGGTAATACTGCGCTGTGGTGGGACGCCTTTATGGGTAACATTCAGGGCTCGATTGGTGAGGTATCAACCTTAATGATCCTGATCGGTGGTGCTGCCTTGATTTACTTCCGTATTGCCTCCTGGCGTATTGTCTCGGGTGTCTTTGTCGGTATGGTGCTGTTCTCCGGTCTGCTGAATCTGATTGGCAGCGATAGTAACCCAATGTTTGCTATGCCCTGGTACTGGCACCTGGTGTTAGGTGGCTTTGCCTTTGCGATGATGTTTATGGCAACGGATCCGGTATCGGCGGCGTTTACGAATAAAGGCAAATTTGCTTACGGCCTGCTGATTGGTTTTATGACGGTGATGATTCGTGTCATTAACCCAGCGTTTCCGGAAGGTATTATGCTGGCGATTCTGTTCGCCAACGTCTTTGCACCGCTGTTTGATTACTTTGTTGCTCAGGCCAACATAAAACGGAGGTTAGCGCGCAATGGCTAAGAAAAATGAAAGTTTAGGCAAAACCGTTGGCGTGGTGCTGGCTCTTTGCCTGGTCTGTTCCATCGTCGTAGCGGGTGCTGCTGTTGGCCTTAAGCCATTGCAGGAAAAAAACGCGGCGTTGGCGATGCAGCGAAATATTCTTGCTGCCGCTGAAATTTCAAAAGCGGGTATGGATGTACCCACTGTCTATAATGAGCGCATCAAACCCTTGGTGGTCAGCTTGCAGGATTATCAAGTAATGCAGGATAAAAACCCGGCAGACTTTGATAACCGCAAAGCAGCCAACGATCCGACGACCAGCACTAAGCTTGACAAGGCTACTGACATTGCCGGCCTGGGTACCATGGAAAACATGACCGAAGTTTATTTGGTGATGGATGAAAACGGTAACCGCAACGGCGCAGTGCTGCATATCCGCGGTCAGGGCTTGTGGGGCACCATGTATGGGCTAATTTCTTTAGAAGAAGACCTGAACACGGTGCGCGGCGTTAATTTTTACGAACATTCTGAAACACCGGGGCTCGGTGGTGAAATCACCAATCCAAGCTGGGTTGCAACCTGGAAAGGCAAAGAGCTGTTCGGTGAAGACGGCAAGGTGAAGTTTAACTTGGTTAAAGGTGGAGCCAGCAACGAACATCAGGTAGATGCGTTGTCTGGGGCTACATTAACCAGTAATGGGGTTGATGCGCTGATTGATTTTTGGATGAGTGATAAAGCGTATGGGCCGTTACTTGCAAAACTTCGCAAAGGGGAGCTGACCAATGGCTAGTGCAAAAGAAATGAAGTCCGTACTGTTCGGGCCGATCTTCGCAAACAACCCCATTGCATTGCAGATCCTCGGTATCTGCTCTGCCCTGGCGGTAACGTCTAAGATGAGTAACACGCTGGTTATGTGTATTGCACTAACTGCGGTTGTTGCTGCGTCTAACTTTTTCATCTCGATTATTCGTAACCACATTCCTTCAAGCGTGCGGATTATCGTAATGATGACCATCATTGCCAGTCTGGTTATTGTGGTGGATGAAATCCTGCGAGCTTATGCTTACGAGATTTCACGTGAACTGTCGGTTTTCGTTGGCTTGATCATTACTAACTGTATCGTTATGGGCCGGGCTGAAGCTTATGCTTCTAAAAATACGCCCTTCATGTCGTTACTGGATGGCATTGGTAACGGTTTAGGTTACTCCATTGTGTTATTGGTGGTCGGTTTTATTCGTGAACTCTTTGGTTCCGGCAGCCTGTTTGACGTGCAGATTTTATCGCTGGCGTCCGAAGGTGGCTGGTATGAGCCGGTCGGTTTGTTGCTGATGCCTCCGAGTGCGTTCTTTATCATCGGCGGTTTTATCTGGGTACTGCGTACCTTCCGTCCAGAACAAGTTGAGCCGAAGGAGTAATCGACATGGAACAATACATTAATCTGTTCGTGCGAGCCGTTTTTATCGAAAACCTGGCGCTGTCGTTCTTCTTAGGGATGTGTACGTTTTTAGCCGTCTCTAAAAAAGTAAAAACGGCGTTTGGTCTGGGTGTTGCGGTCATCGTGGTACTGGGTATCTCGGTACCGGCCAACAACCTGATTTATCACAACATACTGGCCCCCGGTGCGCTGGATTGGGCGGGTTTCCCGGACGCTGATCTTAGCTTCCTGCGTTTCTTAACCTTTATCGGGGTTATTGCCGCGTTAGTTCAGATTCTGGAGATGGCGCTGGATAAATACGTACCGGCTTTATATAACGCGCTGGGTATCTTCCTGCCGTTGATTACTGTTAACTGCGCTATCTTTGGTGGTGTTGCGTTCATGGTAGAGCGTGACTACAACTTTGGCGAATCTGTGGTTTACGGTATCGGCAGTGGGGTTGGCTGGTGTCTTGCTATCGTTGCTCTGGCGGCGGTACGGGAAAAACTTAAATATGCTGATGTACCGGACGGTTTGCGTGGTTTAGGCGCAACCTTTATGTCGGTAGGTCTTATTGGTTTGGGCTTTATGTCGTTTTCCGGCGTATCTCTTTAACCAGTGTGTTAAATCAGTAAAAGTTAAAGGGTCAAATCGATGGATATTACTCTGATTGCGCTCGGTGTCGGTATGTTTACCGTCATCGTACTGGTTTTGGTAGCGATCATCATGTTTGCTAAATCAAAATTAGTACCTCAGGGCGATGTAGAAATCCTGATAAACGAAGACGATGATAAGAAAATTATCACCCAGCCGGGCACCAAATTACTGGGTGCGTTGGCTAATGCGGGGATTTTCGTATCGTCAGCATGTGGCGGTGGTGGTTCATGCGGCCAGTGCCGGGTTACTATCAAAGAGGGTGGTGGTGATATTCTGCCAACCGAACTGGACCATGTAACCAAACGCGAGGCTCGCGAGGGTGTCCGTTTGTCGTGTCAGGTTAACGTGAAACAGGACATGAAAATCGAATTACCGGAAGAAGTATTCGGTATTCGCAAATGGGATTGTACGGTTAAGTCGAACGATAACGTGGCCACCTTTATTAAAGAGTTTGTGGTGCAGTTACCCGAAGGCGAAGACGTACCTTTCCGCGCCGGTGGTTACATTCAGATTGAAGCGCCGCCGCATCACGTTAAATATAAAGATTTTGATATTGCACCAGAATACCGTGGCGACTGGGAGCGCTTTGGCTTCCTGGATGTTGAATCAAAAGTTGACGAAGAAGTGATTCGTGCTTACTCAATGGCTAACTACCCGGAAGAAAAGGGTATCGTGATGCTGAATGTTCGTTGTGCAACACCGCCGCCGAACGACTTGAGTCTGCCTGCGGGTCAGATGTCGTCTTACATCTTTAGCCTTAAACCGGGCGATAAAGTCACCATTTCTGGCCCGTTTGGTGAGTTCTATGCCAAAGAAACCGAAGCCGAAATGATCTTCATCGGTGGTGGTGCCGGTATGGCGCCGATGCGTTCGCACATCTTTGACCAAATGCGTCGTCTGAACACGGACCGTAAGGTGAGCTTCTGGTATGGGGCCCGTTCGGTGCGCGAGATGTTCTATATTGAAGATTTCGACATGTTGGCCGAGGAAAACGACAACTTTGAATGGCACGTGGCGCTATCGGATCCGCAACCCGATGACAACTGGGAAGGTGACACTGGATTTATTCACAATGTCTTATACGAGCGCTATCTGAAAGATCACGATGCGCCCGAAGACTGTGAGTATTACATGTGTGGTCCACCGGTCATGAACGCGGCTTGCATTAACCTGCTGCACGACTTAGGTGTTGAAGACGAAAACATCATGTTGGACGATTTCGGTGGGTAATTAATGAGGCTGACGGCATTGAAACAGTTCGTCGTGACCAAGAATTGGCTAGTCCTTATGGGGCTAGCCTTTTTGGTGTCATGTTCTGATGCTCCGCAAAGTATTCAGTTTAGCGGCAATACCATGGGCACCAGCTACAATGTGACGCTGTTCAGCAAAGATCCACGGCACAGCAAGCGGGAGATCCAAAAAAAGGTTGATACGGTGCTGGCGCAGGTTAATGCGCAGATGTCGACCTACGATTCGCAATCGGAATTGTCGCGTTTTAATCAGCATCATTCACGTCAGCCGGTAGTGATCAGTCGCGATTTGGAGCGGGTGGTTAGCCGAGCGCTGGAAATTGGTGAGCAGACCAGCGGACAACTGGATATTACCGTAGGGCCATTGGTTAACTTATGGGGCTTTGGGCCACAGGCTAAGCCGCAGCAGGTACCGACGGAGCAGCAACTGGAACAGGTGGCCGACTACGTGGGCTATCAAAAGCTGAGTATTGAAAACCACCAGCTGATCAAGCAACATCCGCAGCTTTACGTGGATTTATCGACTATTGCCAAAGGATACGGTGTCGATCGAGTAGCGTTTTTACTGGAAGATATTGATATCACCCAGTATTTAATTGATATTGGCGGTGAGATTCGTACCCACGGTGGTAAACCGGACGGGCAGCCGTGGCGGGTCGCTATTGAGAAGCCGGTTTCCGGGGAACGATCGATTCAGCAAATTGTCTCAATGAATGAGGGCGCATTGGCGACCTCAGGCGATTACCGTAACTTTTATCAGGAGAACGGACGTCGTTATTCACACATTATTAATCCGCTGACTGCTGAACCGATTCAGCATAATCTGGTTTCTGTTAGTGTTTATGCCGATGACGCGATGAGTGCTGACGCTTATGCAACAGCGCTGTTGGTGATGGGCAGTGAACAGGCCAAGGCCTTTGTTCAGCAACGAAATATGGCGGCCTTTTTGGTGATAAAAACCAGCGATGGTTTTCAGCAGTGGGTCAGCCCGGCTTTCGAGCCATTACTGGAAAAGCGGGAATAACAGGAGTTCTCATGCAAACCTTTTTATTGGCGCTGGTGTTGTTTGTTGTCGTGGTTTTTATTATGGCCATTGGTTACATGGTACAGCGCAAGACGATCTCCGGCAGCTGCGGCGGCATTGGGGCTCTGGGCATGGATAAAGCATGCGATTGCGATGACCCGTGCGAGAAACGCAAAACACGCATGGAGAAAGAGCAACAGTGGAAAGAAAACCAAATCCATTGACGCTGTAACGTTATAACGATATAACTACTCTCACCAGTTGTTTTAATAGCGTGTGAGGGTAGTAATGAAACCAATTGAATTACAGCCGGACAGTCAGGAAGTCTACCTGGACTGTAATGCTACCACTCCCGTTTTACCGCAAATTGCTCATGCCGTATCCCATACCATGGAAGCTATTTTTGGCAATCCGTCGAGCAGCCATGTTACCGGCCTGAAGGCCCGCTACATTTTAGATACCACGCGGCAGCTGGCGCGGCAGACCATCGGCTCTTATAACAGCAAGTTAATCTTTACCAGCGGCGCCACCGAGGGCATTCAGACGGCTGTGCTGTCAGCGCTGCGGGCCGCGGTGATGGACCCAAGCCGGCCTCGACAGTACGTGTTATACGGCGCGACCGAACACAAAGCGGTGCCGCAGGCATTAGCACACTGGAATCAGCTGTTGGGCCTGAATGCAGAACTGAAAGCGATACCGGTCGATCAGCAGGGCTTGCTGGACCAGGATTTTATTGCCCGCCATGTGGGGCAGGCAGCAATGATTTGTACGATGGCAGTGAATAATGAAACCGGCGTCAGCCAGGATTTAATGGCACTTGAACGGGTGATTCGTGAGCACGCAGCTGAGGTCCCCTGGATGGTCGATTGTGTGCAGGTGTTGGGTAAACAGAGCCTGAATCTGGACGCCACCAGCATTGATTATGCGCCTTTTAGCGGGCATAAATTCTACGGCCCTAAGGGTATCGGTTTTATGGCGGTGCAGGATAAGGCGCCGTTTACGCCGTTAATAATTGGCGGAGGGCAGGAGCACGGCTACCGTTCCGGCACTGAAAACCTGCCGGGTATTGCTGCCCTGAGTGCGTTGTTTCAATTGTTACAAGAGCCCGGCGCCACGCTGGTTAACGCTGAGCAGTTACATGCCTACCGCGAACAGCTGTCGGGCGCTTTGCAGCAGGCCTTTCCAACACTGGTATTTAATAATGATTTTAACGTTTCGGTACCGACCACATTAAACTTTTCTGTGCGCGGCGTGTCATCGCGCGACATCATGGATGTGCTGGATGCCTGTCACATTCGGGTCAGTTCCGGTTCTGCCTGCAGTTCTAAGGTAACCCGCAGCTATGTGCTGGATGCCATGGGGCTGGAGAGCTGGCGCAGTGAATCAGCTATCCGTATGTCCTTTGGTCCAGCCACAACGCAACACGATATTGACCAGGTTTGCGAGCGGCTGCAACAAGCCGCTAAAGCCTTGCAGCAATCCTGCCTGATTGTTGCCGATACCAATGATGATAATGATCGGCTGCTGGATGGTGTGGTACAACTGCGTTATGACGATCACTGTTGTTACCTGCTGATAGATCAGCACGCCGCGCAAATGGTGGTGATCGATCCACACCCGGCGCTGGCCGGCCGCATCGAAAACATTGTCCACTGTCAGAATTACCAGGTACCGGCAGTACTGACGACCGAACCTGAAGGGGACATAGCTGATGCGGCCGCGTTACTGCGCGACATGTTGCCGGTGTCTGCAGCCGAATGTGATGTCGTGGGTTGGCCGCAAGCTGCCATTGCCGGTTGTGATGCCATACCACTGGAGTGTCCGAGCGGCATTCAGGGGTGTTTGCATTTAGGCAATCGACGGGTGTTTCGTCTTGGCAGCCGGCTGCCGGTGTATTTACTCAGTGAGCCGGTTGCGGATCAGCAGCCGCTGCACGTCGATTTTGCCTTTATGGGTAGCCAGCTAAGTGCTGCCGACCTGGCAGACTGTGTCGGCGACCGCACTTTGTTGTGCCCGGGCGCAGACGCGGATAATACCATTGTGACGGCGCTATCAGAGGTGGACGACCGTGTTGCGGATACGGCCATTGATATCGCCATTGGGGATAACGAACAGTACTGGCAGCGGGACGATGTCATCATCATTGACGTGCGCGAACACCAGGAGCACGTGGTGGATGACCTGCCCGGTAGCGCGCAGGTGATTAACGTACCATTAACCCAGGTTATTCAGTTTATTCATGACAACTCCGAGCTGAAACAACGGGAGTTGGTTTGTGTCTGCCGCTCCGGTAACCGCAGTGGCGTTGTTGCTAACGCCCTGCGTCGGCACGGTTTTGCTAAAACTCGGCATTTGCTCGGCGGTCTGGCGCTGGCTTCCAGATAAGTTTGGCGACAAAACCGTCGTTGCCCACTAACCAGCAGCTGATATCGCTGTGGCACTGAATATTCCAGACTTCGGCATCGGTTAGCTTGTGCCAGGTTTCAGTAGGCTCATGATAAGCCGCAGCGCCTGACTTGTTAGAGGTTAATAGCCAACGCCCCTGATGGTCGATAACACTGAGGCTGTAGAGGGCGCCCTCAAGGGGTGGTTTGGGCACGGCTTGAAACTGCTCGCCATCGTAACGCCACAGGCGCTGGCCCTGTTCTTCGTCGGTTTGCATGTTGCCGCCGGCAATATAAAACACCTCATCATCGACTGGCCAGACAGCAAAAATACCCGCTCCGGGTCCTGCCTTCATGGGGCTATCAATAACATCAAAGCGAATACCAAAACCGCCTTTGCGCAGCACCCTTGCGGTATCGGCATTGCCGGTGCCGACTAGCCAGGTGTCGTTATTAAAGCGCACGCAGCTGCCACTCGAGGCAAAGCCACCCTCATTAGCCAGCGGTTCTTCGCTGACGGCGCTGTGAGCTTTCATCCAGTTGCGACCACCGGGGCTGCGTATGATACGCCATTCATCGCCGACGGTATCGCCAAAAATCCAGGCTTCGCCGTTGGGGGATGTCGCCATACAATTTAAAAAGGTGTCGGAGTCGGCGCGGTAGCGCATGCGCCAGGAATCACCCCGGTTGTCGGTAAAGTACACTTTTGACTCGCCATCGTCACCAATACTGACCGCGTAAGCCTGACGATCATCAATGGCTTCGATATCGCGAAATTGCAGGTCATCTTGTCCGGGCTGGCTGTAATTCCAGCTTTTGCCGCCGTCGCGGGTGTATGCGACCAGACCGTTTTCGCCGGCCAGCCAGACGGTTGCACGACTGACCGGTGCGGCACCAATCCACATCTGGTCACGCACCGTGTTCAATTGTTGCAACTCAGGTGGTTCTGCCGCCTGCGCAGCAATGCCAATGGTGGGTAATAGTAATCCAGAGATCAGCAATCTGTGCAGACATTGCTTTATTTTCATAAATCGGCCTTTTTTCAGCAATACCTATTGGGCATCAAAACACAAGTTATTATCCTTTGTACTCTCATCGCCCATAAGATACAAATAAGTCGGCATTAGATCTAACGGTGTTTTCAGTTGTTTTGGATCTTCTGCCGGGTAAGCTTTTGCCCGCATTCCGGTTCGGGTTGCGCCAGGGTTAATCACGTTAGTACGCACACCGGTATTGTCGTATTCATCAGCAATGACCTGAGCCAGACCTTCGGTCGCAAATTTTGACACCGCATAAGCGCCCCAGTAAGCGCGCCCCTTGCGGCCGACACCCGATGACGTAAACACCAGCGAAGCCTGCGGAGCTTTTTGCATGACCGGCAGTAACGCCTGGGTCATTAACATGGGGCCAGTGACATTAATCTGCATCGAGTCATTAAAGTCGTCACTTTCGATGTGCGTAAAGGGCGACAGAATAGTGAGGATGCCGGCGTTGTGTAACACGCCGTCGAGGCGGCCGAACTGATTGTCGATGGTGCTGGCCATATCCTTATAGTGCTGTGCCGTAGCCCCCTTTAGGTCCAGCGGAATAATGGCGGGCTGGGGGCCACCGGCCTGTTCAATTTGGTCATAAACAGCTTCCAGTTTGCTGACAGTACGGCCCAGTAAGATGACGGTGGCACCGTGTTCGGCGAAGCTGAGGGCAGCCTGGCGGCCAATACCGTCGCCGGCGCCGGTGACCAGAATGACTTTGTCAGTCAGTAAATCAGCCGCCGGCTGATAATCGTGTACGGTTTTGATTTGCATAATTGTCGTTTTCCATTGGACTGTTAACCTTGGTGTGAGCTATTGTACTGATATTCGGATAACTTCTCAGCAAACGAATAGAAATTCCGGAAAAAGCCTTTTATCTTAATTCATACAGGTGTATAAAAATCGTTAAGAGAAAGGCTCAATAATAAAAAAATGTAAAAAGGACTGGGGAATCCACATGAAAAAATTATTACTCCCATTGGCGATTGGTTCAGCATTAAGTCTGGTCGGCTGTGGTAACGGCGAAGAGGCTCCGCTATCAGAAACGGAAGTCAGCGTAGCCGCAACACGCGTGCAATTCGATCCATCAAACGGTGTTCTGCCGGTACCAACCAACGTACTGCTCAGTGGTACCGTTGATGGCACCTTAAACATACCCGTTGACGACGCCAGCGATATCAGTGATCCGCAAGTGGCATTGAATGGTCTGGACGGTTGGGGCACGCACCCAACCATGACTTTTGACTTCTCATTACCGGTCGATGAAAACGGCGACCCTGTGCAAGTTAGCGCGGCCAGCCTCGAGGCGGCCGGTGCCATCCGGGTATTTGAAACACTGCAGGGCGGTAATGATGTCAGTGCCAGCTGTGCTGCGGCCAGCCCGGCGGCTGCCTGCGCGGTTACCGCAGAGCTGGTGCACGGACAAGACTTTACGGTCTCAGCGGTGGACGAAAATACCGTGGCGGTCGTGCCACTGCGGCCGCTAAAATCAGCGACCGGTTACATTGTTGCGCTAACCTCCAACATTCAGGATTCTCTGGGGCGTGACGTTAAACCGTCACAGACCTATTCGTTGATGAAGCGGTCGGCGGATACCGATCCGGTTTCATCGGATGCATCAGCGCTCAGTTTGCAGCGCTTAATTAACAGCTATGAAGGTGCTTTGGCACAGTTTGGTGTAAATGCCGACAACGTCATTTACACCTCAAACTTTACCACTCAGTCGGTCGGTGACGTGTTGGGCGCAACTAAGCAAATGCTGGCTTTGACGGCTGCCGGTATTGATACGCCCTGGTCACCCGAGGTGCCGGTAATGCAGGCAGCACCGCAAGGCTACACCTTAGATGTTGTTTTGCAGGGCTCCGGCGTTACCGATGAGCAAACGTTGACGTTGGCGTCGGCGGCGAAGGTGTATGGCGGTCAGGTTAACTTACCGTATTATTCGCCTTTACCTTCGGCAGAAAACCCAACCGCACCTGTTGACGGGCGCTGGATGGCCGCTTGTGATAGCCCGGCTTCTATTTTGGGCGCTATTGAAGCGGGGGTTATCGATCCGGCCGGTGCGGGGATCCCTGCTGCGGCGATGGAAGACCCACGCGAGTTGCTGCCACCCAATAACTGTTTTGACTTTCCCGGTGTTGACCCGGAACGTCATCTGACCAAGTACAACCCGATTCCGGCTATTCAGGGTACTCAGTCGGTGCCGGCCTTTATCACGATTCCGGACCTTGCCACCGTTAACGGTATCCGCCAGATGCGTGGTATGCAGCCGATGGCCATGCCGGAAGGCGGCTGGCCGGTGGTGATTTTTCAGCACGGCATTACCGGTAACAAGACCAACGCGGCAGGTATTGCCGGATCGCTGGCAGCGGCAGGCTTTGCTACCGTGGCCATTGACCATCCGTTACACGGCGATCGTGGCTTTGACCTAAACGCTGATGGCACCGATGAGATTAACGCCTCCAGTGCGGCTGGGGTTACCAGCTACATGAACCTGTCGAACCTACTGGGTGCGCGCGATAACGTTCGTCAGTCAGCGGCTGATTTGGTGGCCTTGCGCTTTAGTCTGAACAACTTTATGGCAGCAGATGGCGCCCAGTTAAATGGTCAGCAAATCCACTTTGTCGGTCATTCGTTAGGTGCTATTGCGGGTGTTGGTTTTACAGCGATGGCCAATACGCCATTCGATAACCCGCAACTGGCACCGTTAAATCCATTGTTCTCGGTACAGGCGTCGTCACTGGGTATGCCCGGTGGCAGCATTGCTAATTTCCTGTTAGCCTCTGGCTCGTTCGAAGTGCCGGTTAAAAGTCAGTTGCTGTATTCAGCCGATGCTGACTTTGCAGCCGCAGTTAATGCTCAGGCTGAGGCTGCCGGCATTAATCCGGGCGGTGAAGGTTTCAGCGAACTGCTGGCGCAGGTTTACACGCAGTTTATGGACAGTGCGTCGGCTGAGTTAAAAGCGCAAATCAGTGCAACCTTTGAGCGCTTTGCTTTCGCCGCTCAGGCGGCCATGGATGCCGCGGATCCGGTTAATTATTCTGCTGCGCTGACGGCAACGGATACGCCCTTGCATTTAATCGAAGCTTTAGGTGATAGCACCATTCCTAACAGCGTTGCGGGTAAACCGCTAGCAGGTACTGAGCCTTTGATTCGCTTACTGGGCTTGCCGTCGGTTTCATCGACGCTGCAGTCGCAGGACGGGTCAGCGGTATCCGGTGCGGTCCGCTTTAGCGAGGGCGGTCATGCTTCGTTGGTGTCGCCAGCGGCGTCAGCCGCAGCGACAGCCGAGATGCAAACGCAGATCTTCTCTTGGTTTGGGTCGGATATGCTATTATTACCGGTAACTAACGAAGAGGTTGTTGAGTAAGCAACTGAGCCCTCACGGTCGGTTTTATAAAAGGTCAGCTGCGGCTGGCCTTTTTTCTGTTATTGAAATACTGAAAGCAGCGCAGGCCCAGCGGCAGCGCCCAGCGATCCCATTAAGGAGTTGTTATGGAATTTGTAGCCGATATTGGCGGTTTTTTAATCAAAGCGGCCGTTGTGGTTATCGCTTTTGTTGTGATCAGCGGCGTAATTGCCCAGGCCGCACAAAAGCAAAAAAAGGCTAAGGGCGAGCTGGAAGTCACGCATTTGTCCAAAGAAATACAGGAAATGCGAGACGCTCTGCGTATGGAGCTGATGGATAAAAAAGCGCAAAAGAAAGCTGAAAAGATGCTTAAAAAAGAGCGCAAAATGCAGCAGAAATTAAGCAAACGCTTGTTTGTTATCGACTTTAAAGGGTCAATGGACGCTAAAGAAGTGGATAATTTACGCCGCGAGGTGGACGCTGTTTTAGGGCTGGCCTCGGAGGAAGACGAAGTGCTGGTGCGCCTGGAAAGCGGCGGTGGTGTGGTTAACGGCTACGGCCTGGCTGCGGCGCAGTTGCAACGCTTACGCGATGAGGGTCTGACTCTGCATGTGGCGGTGGATAAAGTGGCCGCCAGTGGCGGTTATATGATGGCCTGTGTCGGCCACAAAATTTATGCCGCTCCTTTTGCTTTTATTGGCTCTATCGGTGTGGTTGCGCAATTACCCAACGTGCACCGTTGGTTAAAAAATCATGATATTGATTTTGAGCAAATCACTGCCGGCGAATTTAAGCGTACGTTAACCGTTTTTGGTGAAAATACCGATGAAGGGCGGCGTAAGTTCAAACAGGATTTAGAGGCTATTCATGGCCAGTTTAAGCAGTTTGTGCAGGATAACCGGGCGGATATGAATATTGATGAAGTTGCCACTGGCGAAGTCTGGTCCGGTCAGCGCGCGCAGCAGCTGGGTTTGGTCGATGAGGTGATCACCAGTGATGCCTGGTTATTAAAGCAATTGCCGGAACGGGAAATTCTGAAACTGCAGTATCAGATGAAGAAGCCCCTGAGTGAGCGCCTGGCAAAAGGTATGGCGACGGTGGTTAATACATTGAAAGCGTCTCTGGCACGTTCTGACGTATGATCTGTAGCTTGGCGTAAGGCTTTTTGCTAGTCTATGCCGGTTGTTCACAGTGTGAGAAGCATAAAAAAGGACTCGTATGAGTGATAAAAAGAAACTCAGTCTGACCGCACGTATCGTTATCGGTATGGTGAGCGGTATTGTTGTCGGCATGGCGCTGCGTTACCTAGCGGGTGACAGCGCCTGGGTGGATAGCTATTTGACCAATGGGTTATTTAATATTATTGGCCAGATCTTTATCAGCTCACTGAAAATGCTGGTGGTACCGCTGGTGTTTGTTTCGTTGGTGGTCGGCACCTGTTCGTTAAGTGACCCCAGTAAGCTGGGCCGGCTTGGCGGAAAAGCCGTAGGCATGTACTTGGTCACTACCGCCATTGCCATTACCATTGCGATTTTTTCGGCTGTTTTAATTCAGCCGGGCTCAGGTGTCGAGCGTGACTCGAATACGGTCTTTGAGCCCTCCGAAGCGCCATCGCTGTCGCAGGTGGTGATTGACTTATTCCCGGATAACCCGATTAATGCCATGGCCCAGGGCAACATGCTGCAAATCATCGTTTTTGCGCTGTTGTTTGGTATTGCTATGGCCTTAGTGGGTAAAGCGGGTGATCGTCTGAAAGGCTTTTTTGATGATTTTAACGAAGTCATCATGAAGCTGGTGGTAATTTTAATGAACCTGGCTCCTTACGGGGTTTTCGCGTTGATGGCGAAACTCTTTACTGAGACCGGTTTGGGCATGATCAGCAGCCTCGCCAAATACTTCTTCCTGGTGTTGGTGGTGCTGTTAATCCACGGCCTGATTGTGCATCCCTTCTTGCTCAGCACCCTGGCGCGGGTTAAACCTGGCATCTTTTTGCGCAAAATGCGTGACGCGCAATTGTTTGGTTTTAGTACCGCATCCAGTAACGCCACTATGCCGATTACACTGGAAACGGTGACCAAGCGACTGGGTGTTAATAACAGCGTTGGCTCCTTTACTGTACCTTTAGGAGCGACCATTAACATGGACGGTACCTCTATCATGCAGGGGGTGGCGACGGTCTTTATTGCCCAGGTCTACGGGCTTGATTTGTCGATTGCCGATTATTTGATGGTCATTCTGACAGCAACCCTGGCATCGGTGGGTACCGCCGGCGTGCCGGGGGTCGGCTTGATCATGCTGGCGATGGTATTACAGCAGGTTGGCTTGCCGGTCGAGGGTATTGGCTTGATCATCGGTGTTGACCGCTTGCTGGATATGACCCGTACCGCCGTTAACGTAACCGGTGATGCGATGGTCAGTTGTGTGGTGGCAAAATCCGAAGGGGATTTTGATACCGATGTTTATTATGACGCCGAAGCCGGCAGAAAACTGGAAGAGCTTTAAAAAACTCTTCGACTATCGGCCGGATGCGATGCTTCGTATCTGGCTGATTTTTTAAGTATACCTTTCTTGCCTATCATAGAATAATTCGTTCGTTAACGGTTGGCCGTAATGGCTATATCATCTGCTCCAAATGATTTTGGAGTAAGCACTTATGATGATGTTACGACAATTACCGACCATTTCTTTTAAGCAACTGCACCGCCGCGAGGAACGAGCTCGTTTACGAGTAGCCGCTAGCGAGGTGGGCTTCTTTTATCTAGTTGACCATGGTCTGAGCGCGACACAACTGAATGATGTGATGACGGTCAGTCGTAAGTTTTTCGCTTTATCACAAGCTGAAAAGACGGCTATTGCGATGTCAACATCACGTCATTTTCGCGGCTACAATGCAGTTGGCCAGGAGCGAACAGCAGGCGCGTTGGACAGACGCGAACAGTTTGACTGGATGAACGAAGAGCCCAGCAGGCAAAGCTTTACAGCAGACTGGGAGGGGCTTATCGGGCCGAATTTGTGGCCGGAAAATTTACCGCAACTGCGTCATACCCTGTTAGCTTTCACTGATGCACAGACACATATTGCTATCGGTCTGTTGCGTGCGTTGTGTGCATGCTTGGGTGTCGCGGCGGACGCATTAGACCATACCTTTAATAACGCCCCTTATACGCACTCAAAAATAATAAAGTATCCGGGTAGTGATGTTGCCCGTCAGGGTGTGGGGGCGCATAAAGATCCGGGTTATTTAACTTTTGTTTTACAAGATCAGCACAGCGGTTTGCAGGTTGAACATGAGAACCACTGGATTGATGTTAAACCCTTGCCCGGCTCATTGGTGGTGAATATAGGTGAATTGCTGGAATTGGCATCCGACGGTGTTTTGCAAGCTACACATCACCGGGTATTAGCACCTGAGAATGGATTTGACCGATATTCTGTCGCCTATTTTATGGCCGCTCAGCTGGATGCGACGGTACCGGTGCTGCCATTATCTGAGGTTATGAAAGGCGGTTCAAAAAGAGTGTCAAGTGATCCGAACAACCCGCTGCTGCGACAAGTTGGAAAAAATGTTCTGAAAGGTCGCATTCGTTCACACCCGGCTGCGGCGCACAGTTTCTACCAAAATCAGACAGTGGATACTGAAATTGGTGTGCCTGAATGGAATTTGAAGTCTGCGTCCGGCGACTCGATGAGCTGCTGTTCGACTTCGCCCAGTGCCCGAATTCGTGGTGTTATGTCTTGATTGCTGATTTGTTGCGCCAGGCTTAAATAATCCTGATAGTGGCGCGCTTCGGAGCGCAGCAGGGACAGATAAAATTGTCCCAGCTGTGGCTTCAGGTGCGGCGCTATCGCGGCGAAACGTTCGCACGAGCGGGCTTCGATATAAGCGCCGCAAATTAACTTATCCACCAGCGCTGCCGGCTCATAGGTGCGGACATGTGTTAACAGACCTCTGGCGTAGCGGCTGGAGGTTATTCTGTCGTAGGCAATACCCATCTCAGCGGCGATTTCCAGTACCTGATAAAAATGGTGCAATTCTTCTTTGATCAGTAACACCATCTTATCGATCAATTCCTGACTGTAGGGCTTATCGGATTTTGGCACCATACGCTTATTCAATTTGTTGTGATCGGCCAGATCGCGCCAGTCGCCTTTTAAACGGTAGGTAAAATCCTCATAGGGCTTTAACCACTGCAGTAATGCGTTACCGCTGTCTTCATCTACAGCATAGCGACGAATGAGCAGCATCGCGCTTTGTGCCGCTTTTAGCTCGCATACCATGTGGTCCTTTAACAATACCGGCAAATTTTGTGGTTGCTTTGCCTGCGCTACCCAGGCTTGCGGGGTACGGCAGCCTAAAAACTGATTAATCGGATGCAGTAACTGCTCGACGTGCTGATTTGAAATATCGGGACTGCTCTGGTTCATACCGCTGTCAGTAAACCTGTTGCTGAATAACGGCGGCTAGTTTACTGCAATTGAGGCCGAATTAGAACGTCAGGTGAACCTTCTGCGGTAAAACCCGTAATGTTAATAAGTTGTTGCGATTGTTAAATAAAATGACTTGACAGCTTTAACTATGTCCTCAATAGTAGTGGGTGTATGGTGTTTTTTTAGTCAGCCTGCAGTTCTGATAAGACAAATAAAAAGACTGAACAACAAGGCGGCAGTGCCGCACGGAATGAGGTAAACGTTATGATACTGAATCATATTTGGGGTCTCTACGCTCACCCAATGGCTGAGTGGAAAACCATTGATGAAAAGCGCGAGAGCATTGTTAACTCGGTGACACATATTTTGTTCGTCGCTATCCTGCCTTGCATTGCGGCATATTATGCTTCTGCGCACCTCGGCTGGGGCGTGGGTACCCGTGAATCCATTTTTCTGACTCAGGCTAGTGCGGTGACACTGGGTATTGCTATGTATGTGGGTATTCTGTTGGCGACTGTTGCGTTGTCCTACCTAGTGTACTGGATGGCTAAAACCTTTGGTGCCGATCCCAGCTTTACGCAATCCCTCGAACTGTCAGCTTATGCGGCGACTCCGGTTATCATGTCGGGTATCGCAGCGTTTTTTCCGGAGCTTTGGTTCATTGCGCTGGTGTTTTTGGCGGGTGTCGCTTACTCCGTGTATCTGCTGTATGCGGGAATCCCGGTGATTATGCACATTCCTGAAGAACGCGGCTTTTTATACGCCAGTTCGGTGGTAACAGCAGGACTGATATTGATGGTTATCTTAATGGCCGCTACGGCGATTTTATGGACTAACGGTTTTGGTCCACAATTTATGTCTTAAGCGATAAAAATACCTGTGTAATACGAGCTGCGTGCAGCGCCGACCAGGCGCTGCGCATCATACCAATCCCCCAGTACAATTCGCTTTGCTTTATCGCCATTCACCCTGAATTCATGTATCGCTGCGCGGTGCGTGTGGCCGTGGATTAATTGCTGCACCCGATGTTTTTGCATCACTTCGAGCACAGCCTGGTGTTGAGCATCCATTTGCCGTAGCCGCTGATGTGAAAGGTCAGGGCGTTTAGATTGCGAGCCGCTGCGTAACTTGCGGGCAATCGCCATACGCTGGTTAAGAGGCAGACGCTTAAGGATCCAGCGACTTAAAGGGTGCTGAATAATTGCCCGATAACGCAGGTAACCGACATCTTCGGTACATAAGGTATCGCCGTGCATCAACAGGGTGGGTATACCGTTTAGCGTGACCACCGTCTCATCTTGCAGGCGCTGCATACCCGTATGCCTGGCAAAGTCTTCGCCCAACATAAAGTCGCGATTACCGGGCATAAAGTAGATTTTTACGCCGCTATCGGACAGTGTTGATAAGATGGCTTTTATCTCTTCGGCAAAAGGGCTGGGGTCGTCATCGCCCAGCCACGCATCGAATAAATCACCCAAGATGTAAAGCGCGTTTAAGTGCTGATGGGACTGGCAGAATTGCCTGAACGCGGCGGTGATATCCGGCCGCGCAGGGGACAAATGCAAATCAGCAATAAAGGCAGTCGCCATCCGGGTTACTCGCTGTTATTAGCCGTTATTCAGTGACCGTAACGTTTTCGATAACCAGGTCGTCAACGGGGACATCCTGGTGGGGGCCGGCGCTGCCGGTTTTTACGGTTTTCATGGCATTGACCACATCCATGCCGTCGGTTACTTCGGCAAACACGCAGTAGCCGTAACCATTTGCCGTTTCGTTTTGAAAATTCAGAAAGCTGTTGTCATTAACGTTAATGAAAAACTGCGACGAAGCGGAATGAGGATCTGGCGTGCGAGCCATGGCAAGGGTGCCGACCTTATTGGGCTTAGCCGTTTTGGCTTCGTTTTCGATGGTATCTCTGGTTTCTTTTTGCTTCATACCGGGTTCAAAACCGCCACCTTGCACCATAAAGCCGTCGATGACGCGGTGAAATAGGGTGTTATCGTAAAAACCGTCGCGTGCGTACTGTAAAAAATTGGCAACGGTATTGGGTGCTGTTTGCTGGTGCATGGCCAGGGTGATATCACCGTGATTTGTATGTAAAACAACCTGCATCTTGGTATCCTGTAACTGTGACTAAACCAGTTGCTAGTGTACCAGAGCGCCGCGTTCAGTGGTATCATTAGTGGTTTAATCAGATATTCAATAAACGACCCCTAACAAGGACCAATAAGCTTATGGCACTGACACTGTTCAATACCCTGGCGCGAAAAAAACAGGCGTTTAAGCCGCTTCAACCCGGTAAAGTGGGTATCTATGTGTGTGGTGTTACCACTTACGATTTTTGCCACATTGGCCATGCCCGCACCTACGTCGCTTTTGACATTGTGGTGCGCTACTTGCGCAAGCTGGGCTATCAGGTGAACTATGTGCGCAACATCACTGATCTGGACGATAAAATTATCCGTCGGGCGGCAGAAAACAATGAGCCGTTTGACGCAGTGACCGACCGTTTTATTGCCGAAATGCAGCAAGATTTTGATGCGTTGAATTTGTTGCGGCCCGATATCGAGCCGCGGGTGACGCAACATATGAGCCAAATCGTGACCATGATTGAGCAGCTGATCGCTAACGGTAACGCCTATCAGGCCAGTAACGGTGACGTATTATTTGATGTCTCAACCTATTCGGATTATGGCCGTTTAAGCGGCCAGGACCTTGAACAGCTGCAGTCGGGGGCGCGGGTCAACGTGGACCAGGCCAAGCAGGACCCGCTGGATTTTGTCTTGTGGAAGCAGGCAAAAGCGGGCGAGCCGAGCTGGGATTCGCCCTGGGGGCCGGGTCGCCCGGGCTGGCACATTGAATGTTCGGCGATGAATAAGGAACATTTGGGGACGACATTCGATATTCACGGCGGCGGTTCGGATCTAACCTTTCCGCACCACGAAAATGAAATCGCGCAAAGTTGCTGCGCCAATCATGCCAACTATGTTAACTACTGGATGCACAGCGGCATGGTGCAGGTTGACGACGTAAAAATGTCCAAATCGCTGGGCAACTTTTTTACCATTCGTGATGTACTGGCCGCTTATGATGCCGAAACCGTGCGCTACTTTTTGTTGTCCAGCCATTATCGTTCGCAGTTAAATTATACTCAGGATAACCTGGAACAGGCTCACGCGGCACTGGAGCGCCTGTATACGGCGTTAAGGGGTCTGCAACCACAGCCTGCCGAAGCAGCCCTCAGAACGCCCTACTGGGAAAAATTCCAGCAGGCGATGGATGATGACTTTAATGCCCCTGAAGCGATCAGCGTGCTGTTTGATATTGCCCGCGAAATTAACCGGCTTCGGCAACAGCAGCCGGACCAGGCGGCTCAGTTAGCTCAGGTATTGCTGGAACTGGCGGCGGTACTGGGCTTGTTGCAGCAACAACCAGAACAGTTTTTACAGGGCGACAGCGATGATGTGGCTCTGATTGAACAATTAATCAAGCAACGCAATGACGCCCGCGCCGAGAAGAATTGGGCTGCTGCCGATGCCGCACGGGATCAACTCAGTGCCATGGGCATTGTGTTAGAAGATGGCCCGGACGGTACGCAATGGCGTCGTAGCTAACCACCGACAGGTTAACGAACTGGAGATTTTTTATGGCATTTGCACAATTACACTGCGTTGAGTCATTAGCGCAGGCCAGACAACAGCAGCAAACCGATGCGCTGATTGTGATTGGCAACTTAAAGAACATTGATGATACCGAATTAAGCGAATGGGTACGGGCAGCTCAGCAAAGCGACCAGCGTATTGGTCAGCAACCCTTGTTAGTTGTACAGCCGGACGTACCGGGTAAGCGCCTGGTGCTGTCACCGACCGGCCCGTTAAACCGTGATTTTGATGATGTGCGACAAATTTTTGATGCGGCAGGGGCGGCAGCTAAGATCGCTCAGGAAGCCGGCGCACGTCATCCGTTGCTGATGCTAAACGGGGTTGATAGCGACGATGAACGCTATCAACAAGCCCATCTGGCGGCTTATTTGGGTTTTTGTCAGGCATTGTATCAGCCGCTGGAAGCGCGCGAGGCGTTGGGCGAAGATGAAATCGAACCAACTCAGTCGGTGTCGCTGGTGAGCAACCTGGATGCGGACTGGGCCATGGCTGTTGAGGCGGGTAAACGACTGGCCCGTGATTTGGCCGGCACCGAGCCGGAACGCATGGCGCCGCTACGTTTTGCTGAATATTGCCGGCAAGCGTTTGCACAGACGGCAGTCAAAGTCACGGTCATTGATGACTACCAGCAGTTACAGCACGAATACCCGCTAGCAGCAGCGGTAGGGCGCGCCTCGCTGGAAGTCAAACGTCACTGGCCTTGTGTGATCCGGCTGGAGTACAAAGGCAGCCAGCCGCAGCGCACCGTGATGTTGGCCGGTAAAGGCATTGTTTACGACACCGGTGGAGCTGACCTGAAAGTGGGCGGTCACATGGCCGGCATGAGCCGTGATAAAGGCGGCGCGGCGGCGGTGGCCGGGTTTGTTAAAACCGTAGCTGAATGGCAGCCCGACGACCTGAATGTGGTGGCTGAAATTGCCGCGGTGCGCAACAGCATCGGAGCAGAAGCTTTTGTCGCCGATGAGATCATTACCGGCCACAGTGGCAAGCGGGTGCGGATTGGTAACACCGACGCCGAAGGGCGGCTGGCAATGGCTGACTTGTTGTCGCATCTGCGTGAGCAGGCGGCTGCCAGCAAACTGCCGTGCGAGTTGTATTCGGTAGCGACGCTGACAGGCCACGCGGCTCTGGCGAAAGGTCCTTATACGGCGTTAGTGCCAAATGGTGTGGCCCGCCGCGATCAGTTAGCGCAGGGCTTATTTGATACGGGTGAGGTGTTTGGTGATCCGGCGGAAATTTCCTGGTCGCGTCGTGAGGATTTTGATTTTGTGAAAGGCCGCACCCTGAGTGATGACTTATTGTCGTCCAATAATGGGTCTTCGGCTACTACCCCCCGCGGGCATCAGTTCCCAATGGCGTTTTTGGTGGGTGTATCCGGCCTTGACCAGCACGGTATCGACAGTGACAAGCCGCTGAGCTACGTGCATGTGGATATCGCCGGCAGTGGCATCGAAGGCGGTGACTGGCAGCACGGTAAACCAACGGCAGCTCCGGTCACGCTGTTTTCAGGCTATTATTTGCATCGCTAACAGCAGCCGAGGGCGGCATCAGCCGCCCAGATATTTTTTCCGTTTTTTCGCTTTTAGTTGGTGAATATCCACCAGTACCAGACCATCAATGGCGTTGGCAAAATCCGGGTCAACGCCAAATTCGAGAAACTGCACACCGCCGGGTTCGCACAAATCCGAGTACTGTTTGTAAAGGGTGGGTACGTTGCAGTTCATTGACGCCAGATAGCTTTTCAGATTGTTGAAGTCACTCTTAAAACAGCCACTCAGAGTAAAGTTTTGGCTGGTCGGCTGATAAGGGTGATGAGCCACGGCCAGTGGCTGCCGGGCAGGAAAGTGGTGTTGATAAAATGCCACCAGAGCGTCTTTGGCCAAATCCGGTAAGGCATTACTGATGCTCACTGAGCCAAACAGATAGCGGTACTGGGGCCGTACTTTCAACAGCGCCCCGATGCCCTGCCAAAGATATTCCAGACTGCGTTTGCCCCAATAGCGTGGCTGCACAAAAGATCGGCCCAGCTCTAATCCTTCGGCGTGAACATC
>JBNJEJ010000022.1:0-39644 GCA_051745735.1 Pseudomonadota bacterium | reverse complement strand
GACTTTAATAATCGTTTTATTTACTACGTCGGCCCCGTTGATCCGGTCGGCGATGAAGTGGTCGGTCCGGCCGGTCCCACGACCTCAACGCGGATGGATAAGTTTACCGACATGATGCTGGAACAAGCAGGCATCATTGGCATGATCGGTAAAGCCGAGCGTGGCCCGCAAGCTGTGGACAGTATTCGTCAACACAAAGCCGTGTATTTAATGGCGGTTGGTGGTGCTGCCTATCTCGTGGCCAAGGCCATTAAGCAGGCTAAAGTAGTGGCTTTCGACGACTTGGGTATGGAAGCCATTTATGAGTTTGAGGTGGAGGACATGCCTGTTACGGTGGCAGTCGACAGTAGTGGTCAAAATGCTCACACCGCAGGCCCGGCAATCTGGAAGGTAAAAATAGCCGATATGCGCGACAAAGCAGGAGCTTAATGGGTGACAGAAATCAGTCTTAATGAGGGTATCGCCGCTTGGTTGATACCCTTGTTTTTTATCGGCTTGTCGCTGTTTGGGGCAATTGTGCTGTGGTTGGTTTTAGGCCAACAAAACCGTCAGTTAAAGCATCAGCTTGAGCAGCAACAGCAAACAAACGAAAACTTACAGCAGCGCGCCCAGTACGCAGAAACTCAGCTGCAGACACAGCGTGCTACGGCCTTACATGAGCGTCGCTCAGCGGATGAAAAAATTCGTTTACTGCAAGCCTCGGAAGAACGCTTAACACAGCAGTTTGAAAATCTTGCCAATAAAATATTTGATCAGAAGTCACAGGGCTTACAGCAACAACACCAACAAACGTTGTCTGCCACTCTGGAGCCGTTTAAACAGCAGCTGGATGCTTTTAAACGCCAGGTCGAGCAGCAATATACCGATGAAACAAAAGAACGCAGTGCTCTAAAGCAAGAGTTGACCTCGCTGCGAGACCTTAATCGGCAGATGGCTCATGAGGCTGAAGCTCTGACTAAAGCGCTAAAGGGTGACACTAAGCAGCAAGGCAACTGGGGCGAAATAGTACTGCAGCGAATACTGGAACAGTCGGGTTTACGCGAGGGGCACGAGTACCAGACACAAAGCCATCACCGGGATGAGCAGGGGCGGTCGTTCAGGCCGGATGTTTTAGTTCATCTGCCGAATAAAAAAGACGTAGTGATTGACGCTAAAGTCAGCTTATCGGCTTATGAGCGTTACTTTAACAGTGACGATGAGCAGGAAAAAGCTCGCTTACTGCACGAACACGTGCAGTCTCTTAAGCAGCATATCAAAGGGTTGGGAAAGAAAAATTACCAGCACTTAGAAGGCATCCGCACACTGGATTACGTGTTGATGTTTGTGCCCGTCGAGCCGGCCTTTTTACTGGCCGTTGACCGTGAGCCGGAACTGATTCGGCTGGCGTTAGAACATCAGATCATGCTGGTCAGCCCGACTAATTTACTGGTCGCGCTGCGTACGGTGCACAACATCTGGCAATATGAGCATCAAAACCGCAATGCGGAAACCATTGCGCTGGAAGCTGCCAAGTTATACGACAAGTTTGTCGGCTTTACTGACGACCTGGATAAAATTGGCAGTAGCCTGCAAACCCTGGATAACCGATATCAAGAAGCGGTAAAAAAACTCAGCAGCGGTCGCGGCAACCTGGTCAGCCGGATTGAGCGATTCCGCCAGCTTGGCGTTCAGACCAGTAAGCGAATTGCTGATGACTGGCTGGAAGACCCGGACGAGGATTCCAAATTGGAGTCACCAGACCACAAATAAAACGTTGTTTATTTATGGCAACGTTGCAGAGTTGATGTTCTGCGTAACGGTATTCGCCGTTGCAACTTTGACTGTCCATTTTTAGTGACAGCTTTAGGGGCTCTTCATGGTGTGCCATGGCCAAGGCCGTAAAAGCCAGTTTTAATCGCATTTGGTCAGCCTGCGAAAAACAGTTAAGCCAACGGCTTGGAGGGCATAAGCGTTGCGAGCGCGGTAACGCGTAAAGCACTTGTAACGCATCGCTCAGCAATAAGATGCCAGCTTTGGGCTGATAAAGATAAACATATCGGTTGTGTTGCTTGAGATTCATGTCGCCGTTTCCTGACCAACAATTCGATTGAGTGATGGCTTAGTTTAAAAACAGCGACACAGTTTACTAGCCTATGACGGCTTACCGGATTGTCTTATTGCAGCGCCTTACTGCGGTAGTGATCGACCCACAATGCGGTAGCTCCTGCGATAGCGACGGGCATGACAATCAAATTAATCAGCGGGATCATGGTGAGCAGCAGTACGCCAAGGCCAAAACTCAGCGATTTGCCTTTAGCCGCTCGCAATTCGAAGCGCATGCGGGTAAAGGGTAATTTATGATTATCAAACGGATAATCCAGATACTGAATAGACATCATCCAGCACAACCAGATGAACCAGATAACCTGACCAATGATCGGTATGATCAGCGATAACAGGAAGAAACCCAGTGCCCGTGGCAGGTAATACCACATTTTTTGCAGCTCGCGGCCAACTGTTCTGGGAATATCTTTGATTAAGTCGCTCAACCCTTCATCGGACAGCCGCTGTCCACTTTCATACTGCTCAACCTTTTCTGATAACAGGCCATTAAAAGGAGCGGCTATCAGATTGGTTACCGCGGTAAACAGAAAATAAAACATGGCCAGTATAAACAGGACGAAAATTGGATAAATTAGGTACTCTATCCAGTGAAAATAGCCCGGCAGCCAGTTAAGCAGTTTATCAGTCCATTGTTCTGTCATTGTGGCCAGCCAGTAAATAGCCGCACTGAAGAGCAGCAAATTGAACACAATGGGGATAATAACAAAGCGTTTAAGCCCCTTTGTCCGGATCAATTGAAAGCCGCGGGCCAAGTAGGCAAGGCCATTATTACTATAAAGACTCTGCTGCACTGCGTAACTCCTGTATTAACAGATAGGTTTTGTCGTTCGGGTGAGCTTAGTCTAGCGGCTCTGCAGTAAGCCTGCAGCCCTCAAATTGTTACAAAACCCTAATAATCTGTTAAAGTCAGCGAATCATGCTGGCAGCCGTGTTTTTGCTCTAACTCTAACTACAATGCGCTTAAAACATATAAAACTGGTTGGCTTTAAATCCTTTGTCGACCCCACTAAAGTGCCATTCCCCGACCAAATGACTTGTGTGGTTGGGCCGAACGGCTGTGGCAAATCCAATGTTATTGACGCGGTACGCTGGGTGTTAGGCGAAAGCTCAGCAAAAAATTTACGCGGTGATGCCATGAGTGACGTTATTTTCAATGGTTCGTCATCACGAAAACCCGTTTCCCAGGCCAGTGTCGAGCTGGTTTTTGACAACAGCAGCGGTCGAATTCAGGGCGAATTTGCCGCTTTTAAAGAAATTTCGGTTAAGCGCCAGGTCACCCGGGATGGGCAATCTAATTATTTTTTAAACAGCAGCAAATGTCGCCGGCGAGACATTACCGATCTGTTTCTCGGCACGGGTTTAGGTCCGCGCAGCTACGCCATCATCGAACAAGGCATGATTTCCCGGCTGATTGAATCGAAACCTCAGGAATTAAGAGTTTTTATCGAAGAAGCTGCCGGTATCTCTAAGTACAAAGAACGGCGCCGGGAAACTGAAAACCGGATGAATCACACCCGCGAAAATTTAGAGCGCATCAGTGATATCAGAGAGGAGCTGGGGCAGCAGCTCGACAAGTTGCAACGACAAGCGGCTGCGGCCAGCCGTTACAAACAATTAAAAGCCCGTGAACGTCAGCTAAAAGCTGAACTTTATGCCCTGCGTTGGTTGCGACTGGAGCGCAAACGCGAACAATTGCAGCAACAGCTGGAACAACAAAAAACAGAACTTGAGCGTTGGCAAGCAGAGCAGACCGGTGATGAACGGGGCATAACTGAGCGCCGGCAACAAGCTGAGCGGCTAAAAGCTGGGGTTGATGATGCACAACACCGAGTGTTTTTGCTGTCCAATCAAATAACTAAACTGGAACAGAACCAACAACACCAGCGTCAATTAAAACAACAGCGGCAACAACGTCAGCAGCAGTTACAACACGAACTGCACGAGCTGCAACAGCAGCAGCATGAAGACAGCCAGCAGTTAGAACAATTGGCCGAGCAGGAAGAAGAACTGACGCCAAAGGCAGAATATATTGAAGAGCAGTTACTGGTGCAGCAGGAACAATTGCAGGTTGTTGAAGAGCAATGCCAACAGCAGCAGGCGCAGCAGCAACAAACACGACAGCAACAACAAAACCTGCAACAACAGATACAGCAGACGGAGTTAGCGCAACAGCGATTGCAACAGCAGCAACAGTACGCTGAAGAGCAAAGGCAGCAACTGCAACAACGGTTGACCGAGCTAGACGAAACCCGGCTAACGGATGAGCTGGAAGACCTGCAGCGGCAGACCAGCGAACAGCAACAACAGCTTGCTGTGGCAAAACAGCTGTACCAGGACACCGAACAGACGCTGGAGCAACACAATCAGCACTGGCAACAGCAACAACAAGATCATCAGCACTGGCAACAACAGTATCAACAGCAGCAAGCCCGCCAGCAGACATTACAGCAAGTTTTACAAGCCCGACAACCGTCCTTGTCGCCAGCTAATCAAAACTGGCTAGAGCAGCATCAGGCTAAGCCTTTGCAGGCGGTTCTGCAGGTCGAAGACGAATGGCGGCAGGCATTAGAAAAGCTGTTAGCCCCCTGGTTAGACAGTTACTGGCTGCCGCAGTCAGTGCCCGTTGCTGATGTTCCTGAAGGCATTAGCTTGCTGTGGCCGTTAGCCGACTCAGAACGGCCGCCTGAACTCGGCTTGAAGCGAGCCCGTGACGTGGTCAGTGGCCTAGCTAAGCAATGGCCGTTGCTCAATTACTGCCTGTTGGCCGATTCATTAGAGCAGGGGGAACAGGCCTTGCAGGAGCATGTTTCGCTGATGTTTGCGGTAACCCGGTCAGGCCATTGGTGCAGTAAAGGATCATTGGCAACAGACCCAGTCAACGAAGACAGCGTGCTGCAAATGCAGCAACAACTTGAGCAGTTGCAGCAGCAGTTACACCAGTCAAATAGCCAGCGTGAACGCGCTGAAAAAGCGGTAACTGCGGCACAACAGCAAGTTGACGCCGGGCAGCGGCAACATCGTGATGCCGAACAGCAAGTACGGCAATTAGAAACTGACTTAAGTCAGCAACGTCAGCAGATTGAGTTTTTGCAGCAGCAATGTACTGAGCGACTGGAACAAAAAGCAAAGTTGCAGCAACGCATGTCGCAATTAGAGCAGCAAAAGCAGCAGGCTGAGCAGGAATTGCAGCAAATGCAGCATCAACAGCAGGATCTGCAGCGGCAGGAACAGCAACTGGAGGGGGCTGATGAGGGCGAGCTTAAGCAACTTGAGCAACAACTCCGGCAGTTACAGCAAGAGCGCCAGCAATGGCTGAGTAGGCAACAACAAACTCAGTTGCAACGACAACACCTGCACAGCCAGCAGCAGCAGCTGAGCAAGTTAACACAGCGCTATCATCAACGTCAGCGTGCGCTTCAGGCTGAAGCCGATGAATTGACGCAACAACATCAGCCACAACAAACAGCCGATGAGCAAGAGCAACTGGCGCAATTGCTGGAGCAACGTGAGCAGGCCGACGAGCAATTATTGCAGGCGCGCGAGCAGTTGGCTGACGTTGAAAACCAATTGCACCAACTCAGTCAGGATCGTTCGGCAGCCACAGAAAAAATGAATCAGGTGCAACAACGGATTCAGTCAACAGAGATTGAATTAGCGAAACAGCAGGAACGCACTCATTCGGTACTGGAGTCACTGTCTGCCACGGGGTTAAGCTTAAAACAGGTGCTGCAACAGGTGGATGAGGCTGCTGAGGAGTCCGCGCTAAATCAGGAATTAGAACAGTTGGCAGGGCAAATTAAACGCCTCGGAGCCATTAACCTGGCGGCTATCGAAGAAGCAGAAACGCAAAAAGAACGTAAAGACTATCTGGATAAGCAGTACGATGATTTATGCTCGGCCTTAGAGACGCTGGAAGAGGCCATTGGTAAAATTGAACGGGAAACACGGCAACGCTTTAAAACCACTTTCGATGCCATCAACGACGACCTGCAGAGCTTGTTTCCAAAAGTGTTTGGCGGCGGCAGTGCGGAATTGACGCTAACGGATGATGACTTGTTAGAAACCGGGGTGGCTATCATGGCTCGGCCGCCGGGTAAGAAAAATAGCACCATCCATTTGTTAAGTGGTGGAGAAAAAGCGTTAACCGCTTTATCATTAGTGTTTGCTATATTTCGTTTGAATCCAGCACCTTTTTGTTTGCTGGACGAGGTTGATGCACCGCTCGACGACGCTAACGTGGCGCGTTTTTGTCGACTGGTTGATGATATGTCCGGATCAGTACAGTTTATTTACATCAGCCATAATAAGGTTGCAATGGAAATGGCGTCGCATTTGGCGGGAGTTACCATGCAAGAGGCGGGTGTATCGAGACTGGTCGCTGTTGATATTGAGCAAGCGGTCGCAATGACCGAAGGCGAATAATTATAATGACAAAGGTTGGCAATTGAATGAGCAATCTACAGATAACCTTAGGTATTGTCGGGGTGTTGGTGATTATCGGCATCGTTGGGCATGGTTTATGGACCATGCGCAAAAATAATCAGCCGGTGAAGCAGAAAACGCGGCAGAAACCCCGACAAAAACCCGCGGCAGACCGGCAACCCGCGCGTGAATCTGATGGCGCGAGTGTAAAAGCGTCTGATGAGCCCACCATGGACGTTGAGCAAATGTCGATGAACCTGGATTTGGACGATGATAATGCGCCGCTGCCCTCAATGCGGGTCGATGAAGACGATCAAAGCCAGCAGCAACAGCAGCAATTTTCAGCAGCCGAGCCAGAACAGCCAGAACAGCCAGAACAGCCGAAACAACCGAAACAACCGCCAACAAATGAGCCGAAACCAGCAGAACCTGCGCCCGAGTCGTCGGTTAACGAGCCAGCCAGTGACAGTTCCCAGCCACCCCAGCAGGTGATTTCCTTGTTCGTCAAAGGTTCAGTACAAGGTGCGTTGTTGTTGCAAATGATGACAGAATTGGGCTGTAAGTTCGGTGACATGGGCATCTTTCATCGGTATCAACAGACCTCGGGCAAGGGGCCCATGATTTTTAGCGTTGCTAATATGTTTAATCCGGGCACATTTGATTTAGACAACATCGAAAACTTTGAAACTGAGGGCGTTGCCTTGTTCATGACTCTGCCACAGGAGTGTGACGGTCAGCAGGCGTTTAACATGATGCTCAATGCGGCTAAAAAATTAGCGATGGAAATTCCTCAGGGTCAGGTGCTGGACGCTGACCGACAACTGTTGTCCCGGCAGTCAATTCAAAAGACTCACCAGCTTATTCGCGAATTCGAAACAGCTCAGCAAGACCTTTGAGCTTAATTATCCTACTTGAGTAATTGTTGTATCATGAGCGAAAAAACATCAGCCGAAAAACGTATGCGGGAATTAGAAAGCCTGCTAAGCCGCTACAATCGCGAATATTACGAGCAGGATGAGCCCAGTTTACCGGACAGCGAGTATGATCGATTGTTCCGGGAACTGCAGCAACTGGAGCAACAACATCCGCAGTGGATGTCGGCGCAGTCACCGACCCAGAAAGTGGGCAGTAAGGCGCTGCACAAATTTGATTCAGTAGCGCACGAAATGCCGATGTTGTCCCTGGATAACGCTTTTTCTGCCGAGGAATTTGAAGCCTTCAGCCAGCGAGTCATTCAGCGCCTTGATAGCAGTCAGTCGATTACTTATTGCTGTGAGCCAAAACTGGATGGTTTAGCGGTTAGCATTCTTTATGAGAACGGCCGCCTGGTGCAAGCTGCCACCCGCGGCGATGGCTATATCGGAGAAAATATAACAGCGAACGTAAAAACCATTCGCAACGTGCCGCTCAGGTTATCTGCAGACGCTCCCGAACGCTTAGAAGTGCGGGGCGAAGTGTTTATGCCAACCGCTGCATTTGAGGATTTTAATCAGCGCGCGCGAAAACGGGGTGAAAAGGTCTTTGCAAACCCTCGTAACGCTGCCGCCGGTAGTCTACGCCAACTGGATTCCAAAATTACCGCAAAACGTCCTCTGCATTTTTATGCTTACAGTCTTGGCGTCATTGCCAGCGATGCAGAACAGCAGTTGCCGGATAGCCATTTTGAGCGTCTGCAGCAATTGTCGGCCTGGGGCTTGCCGATCAGTGATGAAATAAAATTGGCGCATTCGACACAAGCTTGCGAGACCTTTTATCAGGATATTCTTGAGCGCCGCGATCAACTGAATTACGAAATAGACGGTATTGTTTATAAAGTTGACGCAATTGCTTTACAGCAGGACTTAGGTTTTGTTGCCCGCGCCCCACGCTGGGCGATCGCGCGAAAGTTTCCTGCTCAGGAACAATTGACGACGATTACCGATGTTGACTTTCAGGTCGGCCGTACGGGGGCTGTTACGCCTGTAGCGCGACTTGAACCGGTAAATGTTGGTGGTGTTATGGTCGCCAATGCAACCTTACACAATGCCGCTGAAATTGAGCGGCTGGGTGTCCGCATTGGTGATAAGGTCAGTATTCGGCGCGCCGGAGATGTCATTCCGCAAGTTGTGCAGGTAATAACGGAGCAACGGCCCGCTGATACCCAGGCCATTGAGTTTCCGCAACATTGCCCTGTGTGTGGTTCCGATATCGAAAAGATTGACAGCGAGGCCGTTGCTCGTTGCAGCGGTGGCCTGATCTGTGCTGCGCAGCGCAAAGAAGCGATAAAACATTTTGCCTCGCGTAAAGCGATGGATATCGATGGCATGGGCGACAAGGTCGTTGAACAGTTGATTGAACGTGATTGGGTTAAGTCGCCCGCGGATTTGTATCACTTAACGGAACCCTTAATTGCTTCACTACCTCGCATGGGGCAAAAGTCTGCTAAAAACTTGGTTTTGGCTATCGCGAATACGCGCCAGACAACACTGCCAAAATTTATTTATGCGTTAGGTATTCGCGAAGTCGGTGAAGCAACCGCTGCTGCTCTTGCTGCGTATTTTCAGTCATTCGACGCGTTGCTTAATGCCTCGGAGGAACAGCTACAGGAAGTTGACGATGTCGGCCTTGTGGTGGCCCAGCACATCACCCGGTTTTTCGCTGAACCCCATAATCAGCGGGTACTAGAGCAACTTCGCGATATTATCTCGTGGCCTGAGAATGAAAATAAAAAGTCAGAGGGAAACGACGACCGCTTAGCAGGTAATACCTATGTGTTAACCGGCACCCTTGCTACCATGACCCGTGATGAGGCGAAACAGGCTTTGCAAGGGTTGGGGGCTAAGGTCACAGGTTCGGTGTCTAAAAAGACAACGGCTGTGGTTGCCGGCGACAACGCCGGCTCCAAACTGACGAAAGCAGAAAAATTAGGTGTACAGGTGTTGTCGGAAGAAGATTTAGGCGCTTTGCTCGCTGACGCTGATTAGCGTCGGCGAGAGCTCAAATCACGAATAACACTGACGCCACTGATGTCACTAATACCCGAGTCATTAAATTCAAAGTTTATCGCCGGGTGAGAGGCGTCGACAATGTAGCTACTGTCGTCAATGAAAACCACCAGATGTTTGTATGGTTTTTCTTCATCAAAATCGCGGCGTGGTTTAATTGCCACAAAATGACCACCGATATTCAGTTCGAACGATTTAAAAAAGCCGTTCGCGAATTCAGCGATGAAAATCAAGCCTTCTTTGTTGATTACCGCGTTTAGGCGGTAGTTCGGCGGGGGCTCGTCGGTGCGAAGCTTCGCTTTGCCGGCGGTAAACACATGAGTGTCAAAAGTCTTTTGAAACGAAAAGCCAAAATTAAATGCTTCGGTACGGCCGCTCGGGTAGGTTATATTTCCGTCACCTGCTGCTTCCCATTGCTGTGCTTTCAGGCTGAAACTTGCCATCAGTAAGATGATTGCCAGCCCACTGATAAGCTGTTTTGTCGTATTTTTTATGGTCATTTTTTTAGCCACTAACATTGGTTACGTCTACCTTAAGTGTCAGCCTCTGTCCCGGCTGCAGATAGCGCCGTCGACTGATATTATTCCACTGCTCAATCTCACCGATGGAGACATTGAATTTATTGGCAATTCGGGCTAACGAATCACCGTTACGTACTTGATAATTAACGGTGCGAATCAAGCCTGTCTGGCGTTGGGCTGACTGCTCATTCTGAGACCAGATGACCAGCTTTTGCCCGAGGCGCAGAAAATCGCCGGGGGCCATGCTATTCCATTTTGCCAGCTCGCGCATACCTACTTGATAAGTACGGCTCAAATCCCACAAAGTATCCCCTGATTGCACGATATGTTCAACTTTGCTGCCATTACGCTGTTTTTGTTGCTTGGCCTGTAAGCGCTGGCCCTGAGACAGGGTATAGTCACTGAGTTCGTTACTGGCGACCGGAATCAGCAGGTGATCACCGGATCGGATGATATGACTGCCAATGTCGTTAACGCGCTGAATCGCCGCAACTGAGGTATGGTACTTTTTGGCAATGGTAATCAAACTCTCGCCCGACTGTATTTGATGACGCTGCCAGGAAAGCCATTGTTTGGGATCCGAGTTGTCGATGGCAGTCTGAAAAATTTCAGCGTTAGCTTGCGGCAGTAACAATCGGTGTGGGCCATTAGGGGCTGTCGACCATCGGTTATAGGCCGAGTTATACAGGTGCAGTGTTTCTAATGATAAACCCGCCATCTCAGCCGCTTTTGCCAGGTCTATTTGAGCCGGTAACTCAACCACTTTCAGTTGCGGTTGATTTTCTATTGGATGCCAGATAATACCATAGCGTTCACTGTTGGTTAGGATGTCCGACAATGCCAGCAATTTAGGCACGTAGGCACGGGTCTCTCGAGGTAAATCGAGTGACCAAAAGTCGGTTGGCTTGCCGGCTCGTTTATTTTTACGAATCGCAGCCCCGACACGGCCCTGGCCGGAATTGTAAGCAGCCAGTGCATGTAACCAGTCACCATCAAAGTAATCGTGCAGATATTCCAGGTAGTCTAAGGCGGCGTGCGTTGCTGCATAAACATCGCGTCGGCCATCGTACCACCAGTTAATGTCGAGGCCGTAGTACCGCGCCGTGCCCGGGATAAACTGCCACACCCCGGAGGCACTGCCATGGCTGTACGCGAACGGATCAAAGGCACTTTCAACGATGGGCAACAGCACCAGGTCCATGGGCATGTCGCGTTGTTCAATGGCCTCAACTATCAAGTGCAAAAAAGGCTCTGCGCGTTTACTCACTCGCTTCAGGTAGGTTGGGTGACCCACATACCAGTTGCGCTGAGCGCGGATCTGGGGATTATCAGGCGCAGAAAACTGCAATTGCTGACGAATACGCTGCCATAAATCCGTTATCCGAGCCTGTTCCTGTGCTGGGGTTTGCGCAGTTTGCTGTGCATTAATCTGAGTGCCTAAGGCTAATTCGGGTACCGCCTGCAAAGCGACCGGAGCGGGTGTTGCCGAAGTGGCTGATGGTGTAGTTTCGACCTGAGCCGAAGCTTGTTGGTTATTATTAGTCTGGTCGCCGGCCAGCAATGTCTTGTTGTTGGTCGCTTGACAGCCGGTCAGGGCCAGCGCCGACAGCGTTAGCAGGGCGCCGGTTGATAGCGTTAGTTTCATGCAGTACAAACTTCTTTAATGATTGATTATCGGCCTAAGTTTAAAGAATTATGCTGTGTCTTTCCACTGCCGGATCACGGCAAAAACCTCGTTTTTACCCTTTAGCTCGTGTTCAGCATGCTGCTCGGCCGCGTCAATCACGGGGCGCTGGTCGAAACGTAAAAAAGGGTTAATGGCTAATTCGAGTTGCAAACTGCTGGGTAAGGTTATTTCGTCTTGCTGGCGCATTAACTTTACTTTTTCCAGATAGCTGCGCAGTAGCGCGTTGTCGGGCTCGACAATAGAGGCAAAGGTGAGATTTGCCTGGGTGTATTCGTGCGCACAGAATACTCGTGTATTACCGGGTAACTGGCGTAATTTTGACAGGGACTGCACGAATTGTTCGGCCGTACCTTCAAACATCCGTCCACAGCCCCCGGAAAACAATGTATCGCCGCAAAACAGATAACCCGGCGTATAGAAAGCAATGTGGTCGAGGGTATGCCCTGGCGTTTCAAAAACATCAAAGGTGAGCCCCAGCCGGGCAATCTGATCGCCTTCGGACAGGTGCTCAGAAACACCGTCAATGTCGCTGTTAGCAGGCCCATAGGCCGGCGCAGGGTGGTCCTCTAACAGGGCCTTCAGACCATCGGTGTGATCCCAGTGGTGATGAGTTATCAGAAAGCAATCAACAGTCGCCTGATGTTGTTCTAACCAGGCTTTGACCGGTGCAGCGTCGCCGGGGTCAACAACAATAACTTTTTTTTCGGCTGTCGGCTGGATAATCCAAATGTAATTATCATCAAAAGCTTTTACCGCATGAGCTCGCATAGTAATCTCTTTAGCGTTAGGGTAAGTTGATACACATAAGCCTAGCATAAAGGATCTGATGGTGCTGCTAAAGCCAGCCTATAACGCTTCTCGGCTTCCCGGTCCCAAAACTTGGGACGACATAGCCTGTGGCGAGTTTATTCGGGAGCAGACGCAGTCGGTAATCGACGATTACGGACGCCGTTTGCGTGGTGGTTCGACACTGCTGATGGGGCCGTTATCGGAAACGCTCAATTGCCAGCGGTTTAGCTTGCAAAAAACGCTGCAGATCAGTCCCACAGCCGCGTCATCGAGTGGCAGTCATGTTACTGTGCGGGCACAGTTAGAGCACTTGCCGATAAAAAATGCCAGCATCGAGCAGATTATTATGCCGTTTGTGCTGGAATTCAGCCGTGACCCGCATCAGATATTGCGCGAAGCTAACCGCGTACTGGTAGATGATGGTTATATCTTGTTAACAGGCTTTAATCCGTTAAGTCCGGCTTTATTGAGTGGCTGGTTGCCTGGCAAGCAAAAATCACTGCCCTGGGCAGGGCGCTATTTTACCGCGCTAAGAGTGCGCGACTGGCTTTCTTTACTGGGCTACGAGCTGGTCCAGTACGATTATTTTGTGGGTCGTTTTTTGGTCATCGAGCCAACACCTGCTGCCGCTAAGCAAAAGCCCGGATGGACAGAAACCCTGTGTCGTAAGGTACCAGCGTTAAGCGCCTGCTATGCGATTTTAGCGCGCAAAAGCGTTTATGTGGAACTGCCAAAATTTAAATTTAAGCAGATGGCAGCGCTATCGCGACAACCGTTAGCCGCAGCACGACTGTCATCAACAATTAAACGAAACTAAGGAGTATTCTATGATTGATGCAATGAAACTTTGTCAAACGGCTAAAAATAACGTCAACGAAGTAACCACTGAGCAGTTACAGCAGGCTATTCGCGATGGCTCCCGGGTTATTGATGTGCGTGAACCAGCGGAATACAACCAGGGTCATATCCGTGAAGCCGTAAACATGCCAAGAGGGGTGCTCGAAATGCAAATAAACCAGCATCCGGATGTGGCCGGCTACGATGACGCACTGCAGCGCATGGCTGAAAAACCTCTCTACTTAATTTGTGGCACCGGAGGCCGTTCGGCGCTCTCAGCAGAGAGTCTGGAGCGCATGGGGTTTGATAAGGTTTATAATGTTGCTGGTGGAATGACAGCCTGGCACGAGGAAAAACGCCCGGTTATTGTGGGAGATAACTCAGCTTAAGGTGCGCTATAGCCTGTGTCTTCCGCTTTAGGCGAATGGCTCGCTGCCAGGCGAGCCAGTTCATCGCAGCGTTCGTTTTGGGGATGCCCGGAGTGGCCTTTTACCCAGTCCCAGCGCACCTGATGGAGTTGCAGCTGTTGGTCGAGTTGCTGCCATAAATCCTGATTTTTAACAGGTTTTTTGGCAGCGGTTCTCCAGCCATTGCGTTTCCAGCCAGACATCCACTGTTCAATACCTTTTTTTACGTACTGACTGTCGGTCGTTATGATTATGTCACAACTGCGGTTCAGTACTTTCAGTCCCTCGATACAGGCCATCATCTCCATACGGTTATTGGTAGTGCAGCGAAACCCCTCGCTTAACTCTTTACGGTGCCCGTTATACTCGATGACTGCTCCGTAACCACCGGGCCCGGGATTGCCCAGGCAGGAACCGTCGGTATAAAGATGAACTGCTTTTGTGTTGGTCATAAATATTGCTACTATTGGCGGACAGGTTTTAGATTATATCAGGAAGTTTACATGCGTCAGGTTGTATTGGATACAGAAACCACGGGGATTAACCCCGCTGATGGACATCGGATTATCGAAATTGGTTGTGTCGAATTAATTGACCGTAAACTGACCGGCCGTCATTTTCATGTCTACGTTAATCCACAACGGGTGGTTGAAGAAGAGGCCATTGCCGTACACGGCATCACCAATGATTTCCTCGAAGATAAGCCGGTATTTGCACAGGTTGTGGATGACTTTATTGGCTTTATTCAGGGCGCACAACTGGTGATTCACAACGCGCCGTTTGATGTTGGGCATATGGACGCAGAATTCGCCCGATTGCGGGCCGATTATCAGCCCACCGAAACCTACTGTAGCGTACTGGACTCGTTAAAGTTGGCTCGTGACATGCGGCCCGGTCAGCGCAACAGTCTGGATGCCTTGTGTAAAGCGTTCGATGTCGATAATTCATCACGCCAACTGCACGGGGCATTGCTGGATGCCGAAATTCTTGCCGATGTTTATCTGATGATGACGGGCGGGCAAACCGCACTTAATCTGCATAATCGCCAGCGCGGGCAGCAGGGTTCAGCAGAAACCCGCCATCAGGAAATAAAAAATCGCCCACCACTCAAGGTTTTAAACGCTTCGGCCGATGAAATAGAACAACATCAGCAACGTTTACAGCTGGTTCAACAAGAAGGTGGTAAGTGCCTGTGGCTCGAATAACAGTAACCCTGTTAATGACTTTTTTGCTATTGACTTGTTTATTGCCGATCAGTAGCGCAAGTCAGTCGCAACAAAACAGCGAACAACAAGAGCAATCAGCGATGACGCTGTTGGATAGCCCGATGGATAACACCTTACCAATTAAAGGGCAGCGCTTTCGCATCGATAATAACGTTGAAGAAATCACCTTGCTGTTTTTTCGTGAAAAAGGCAGCGACCCTTTGATTGTTATTCGGCCTGATGGCAGCAAATGGTACGATAACGATTACCCGATCGAAAAAGTCAGTTGGTATACCGACCCTAAGTTCGACATGATTAAAATCAAGCAGCCAGAGCCGGGGCCTTGGCAGGTCGCTGGGCGGGTCGATGAAAAAAATAAAGCGGTAATCGTTTCCGAAGTTCGTTTCCGAGCTGACGCGCTACCGCAGCAGGTATTCCAAAACGAACAACTGAAAGTTGAAGGCGTGCTGTATAACGGCGATGAGCCTGTTGAGACCTCTCGATTCGGCGAAACGGTGCAGTTAAGTGTGCTGTTCGTGTCGGCCAACGACCCCGACGATGAAAACTTTGGCGCCTCGCCGACACGAGTCGCTGAATTTGAAGATAATGGCAGGGATTATGACGAACAGGCGGGCGACGGTATTTTTACCGGGCGCTTTAACTTAACACTGGAACCCGGCAAATATCTCCCTGTTTTTGAATTATCAACGCCACTATATGAACGCCGCCAGGAAACTGAAGTCGTAAGGGTGGAGCCGCAACCGCTGCAGGTTAATTTTGTATTGGCGAAAGAGCGGGGCAAAGATAACGTACTCGAAGTGACGGTCGATAAAACATTGTTAAAGCCGCAAAGTGTCGCTATTAATGGGTCAGTGCAATATCCCAATGGCGAACAACGGCGTTTTTCGGTGACTCAGCTGGAGAACTTCCCCTATCAAATACCCTTGGCCAATTTAGATTATGGAAAACATCGTGTGGATCTCGAGGTTTTCGCGACATCTCAACAGCAACGTGAAATTAAACTGCTGCTTAACGACTTAACCTTTATTTCTGTTGAGCCCATTGCCGAGCCTACGGCTGAAGAGCTGGCGGCGGAAGCTCGTCAACAGGCAGCCAGAGAAGCGGAGCAAGCCAGGCAGCAGCGAGCCGCTGAAGAGCAACAGGCAATGATTAATTTGATCATCATCATTGCCATCAACGTTATTTTAATTTTAGCGGCGGTTGCATTCGTCTGGTGGAAGCGCAGGCAAAAAGCTGCTTCGGCAAAAGAAATTGTTTAAAAAAGCACTGATATGTCTATTAATCATTCAAACAGTCATAAGGATTTAAAATAGTTGAAAAAAAGGGTTGACTGTTTTGCCCCTCGCTCGTAATATTCACGCCGCGTTCAGGGCAGAGTCCTAAACGTAGGTTTAAGTGGAGCGGTAGTTCAGTTGGTTAGAATGCCGGCCTGTCACGCCGGAGGTCGCGGGTTCGAGTCCCGTCCGCTCCGCCACTTAACCACGGTTTGTTAGCTAAATCGCAGACCACCACATCTTTGATGTGGAGCGGTAGTTCAGTTGGTTAGAATGCCGGCCTGTCACGCCGGAGGTCGCGGGTTCGAGTCCCGTCCGCTCCGCCATCTAAGAAAACACGCCTTGTGCGTGTTTTTTTGTTTCTGCACTAAAATCTCTCCCTGTTTGTAACGCTGTTCTTCGTTTACCGTTAATTTAAGCATTTTTGTCTTGTAGCTATTGAGCCTGAGCGTCAGCAAGCTTAGAGTAACGGCAGGATAAATTTTACTTTGATCAATAAGAATTACAGTTACCGGGAGATAATCAATGCGTAAAACATTAGTTGCTGTTGCCATTGGCGCAACAGTATCGTTGAGTGCGTGTAGTGACAACACAGAGCAGACATCGACAAATCAGACAGAAACTCAGGCGGCTGCTGGACAGTCTCAGCAGCAACAAGCCATGCAGCAAAATCCTTTTTTCAAAGCCAGTACTTTGAAATACCAGGCCCCTGACTTTGATGCGATTGAGTTTAAACACTTTAAGCCCGCTTTCGAATACGGCATGCAAACCCATATGGCCGAAATTGAAGATATCGCACAAAACCCGGCGATTCCAAATTTCAAAAATACCATCGTGGCGATGGAAGAAGCCGGTCAGTTACTGAATCGGGTTAGTTCGGTATTTTATAATTTGTCATCTTCACATTCCGATGATCAAATTCGCGACTTGCAAGCCGAATTAGCGCCTAAAATGGCATCTCATCAGGATAACATTCGTCTGAACCCTGACTTGTTTAAACGCATCAGAGATTTATACGATCAGCGCGAAGTACTGGAGCTAAGTGATGAACAGCAACGCCTGGTCGAGGAATATTACAAAGACTTTGTCCGCTCGGGTGCGCAGCTGTCGGATCAAGAAAAGACTCAAATTCGCGATATCAATGAGCAATTATCAAGTCTGACTAACGAATTTCGTAATGGTTTAATGAAGCTGACTCAAGAGACTGTCATTTTTGTTGACGATGAAGCCGAGTTAGCCGGTTTAAGCGACAGCCGCATCCAAAGCCTGGCAAATGCGGCAGAAAGCCGCGACAAGGCCGGTCAGTATGCCATTGTTCTGACTAATACAACCCGCCAGTCAATATTGGCCGAACTCGAAAATCGAGAGTTGCGTGAGCGCATTTGGCAAGCCTCTGCTAATCGCGGTACCGGTAATTCAGAAACCGATCAACGGCCATTGGTTAAGCAGCTAGTCAGCTTGCGCGCGGAAAAAGCGCAGCTGCTGGGTTATGATACTTGGGGCGACTATGTGTTAGAAACTAACATGGCCGGAAACCCTGATGCGGCTAAAAAGATGCTGAGTGACTTGGTTCCGGCGGTGGTTTCAAATGTTGAGCGTGAAGCGCAGGCTATCCAGCAAGCCATTGACAGTGAAGGCAGCGATTTTGAGCTGCAGCCTTGGGACTGGTTCTATTATGCCGAAAAAGTACGCGCTGAGAAATACGCCATTGATTCAGACGAAGTGAAAAAGTATTTCGAATTTAACCGCGTACTGGAAGACGGCGTTTTTTACGCCATGGGTGAACTGTTCGGAATTACCTTTAAAGAACTCAGCGACATTCCGGTTTATCAGGAAGACGTAAAAGTTTACGAAGTCTTTGATGTCGACGGTAGCAGCCTGGGCTTATTTTACGCCGATTATTTTGCCCGTGACAGTAAACGCGGTGGCGCCTGGATGAGCTCGTTCCGCTCGCAGTCTGGCTTGATGGATCAGAAACCGGTTATTCTGAACAACATGAACATCCCGCAGGCGCCTGAAGGTGAACCTACGTTGTTGAGCTTTGATGAAGTGTCTACCATGTTCCATGAGATGGGACACGCACTTCACGGTATGTTTTCTGATGTCGAGTACCCCTCGCTGGCAGGTACTTCGGTGGCACGAGACTACGTTGAGTTTCCGTCGACCTTTCAGGAAGACTGGATGTTAAATGAAAAAGTCATCGCCAACTTTGCCAATCATTATGAAACCGGCGAGAAAATCCCGGATGCATTATTAGAAAAGGTACTGGACGCGCGTAACTTTAACCAAGGCTTTGATACCCTCGAGTACGTTGCTGCAGCGTTGCTTGACTTGGAGTATCACAGTATCGAACCGGGTACTGAAATTGATGATGTGGTCGCTTTTGAAGAGGACGCGCTGGAGCGCAATGGCGTTAATGTAGAAGCGGTACCGCCACGTTACCGCTCAACCTACTTTGCTCATGTTTTTGCTGGCGGATACTCAGCAGGTTACTACGCTTATATGTGGAGCGAAGTGTTGGCTGCTGATGCCTTTAAGCACATGAACAATAACGGTGGTCTGACGCTTGAAAATGGACAGGCCTTCCGTAATGAAATTCTGTCACAAGGCAACAGCAAAGAGCCCATGCAGCAATATATTGACTGGCGTGGGCAAGAGCCAACCGTAGAAGCACTGCTGGAGCGTCGCGGTTTAACGGATCCGTCCATTAACTAAGATTAATGGACGAACACGGATGCGTAGCAAAGCCACTGGCGTTAACATCGCCAGTGGCTTTTTTGTTTTCATCGAAAAAACAGGAAGCGGTATGAGCGAACGTATTGTGATTGTGGGTGGCGGTGCCGGCGGTCTTGAGCTGGCATCTCAGCTGGGACGAAAATTAGGTAAAAGCGGTAAAGCGGAGATTATTTTAATTGATCGCAACAGTACCCATGTGTGGAAACCGTTATTGCATGAAGTCGCAACGGGGGCACTGGATTCTCGTTTAGCTGAACTTGACTATCGCGGGCAGGGCGCCCGCACGGGATTTCAATTTCTGATTGGTACGCTGGACTCTATCGACCGTAAAAACCACACCCTGTGTCTTGCAGCAATTAGCGACGACGGCGAGCAGGTTCTTGCTGAGCGCACAGTACCCTACGACAAACTGGTGCTTGCGGTTGGCAGTGTAACCAATGATCTCGGCATCGAGGGTGTAGCGGAACATTGCTTTTTTCTTGACTCGACGGAGCAGGCCGATCACTTTCACCATGACCTGCTGAATGAGTTTTTACGAGTTAATCAGGCATTAGAAGATGGCGACGAACAAAACCTCAACATTACCATCGCTGGTGGCGGCGCAACCGGTGTTGAATTAGCAGCCGAACTGGTTCATTCAGTATCACTGCTGAATATTTACGGCTTAAAGAAATTAGACCGGAATCATCTTAAAGTCACGCTTGTTGAAGCCGGGCCGCGCTTACTCCCTGCGCTGCCCGAAGCCCTGGCAGATCGAGTTCAGAAAAAGCTCGAGTCGTTGGGGATTAAGGTAATAACCAAGAACCCAGTGGTTAGGGCAGAGGCGGATGGGCTAATACTAAAAGACGAAACTCAGCTTTCTGCCAATCTGACCGTTTGGGCGGCAGGCATAAGAGCACCTGAGTTTCTTTCGAAACTGGGCTTAGAAAACCGAAAAAACCACCAAATATTGGTCACTGAGTACTTACAGTCCACCGCAGATTCGGCCATCTATGCTTTAGGTGACTGTGCTGCCTGCCCCTTAGATGATGAAAACTTTGTGCCGGCGAGGGCTCAGGCCGCCAATCAAATGGCCAAGGCGCTGCAAGTTAATTTTGTACGCCAGCATAAAGGTAAAGACAGTAAACCATTTGAGTATAAAGACCGCGGCTCATTAGTTTCCTTAAGTCGCTTTACCGCGGTTGGCAAATTAATGCAGAGTAAAAGCTTATCGATGTCCATTGAGGGGACGTTAGCGCGATATGCCTATGCCAGCCTGTACCGAATGCACCAAAAAGCACTTTACGGTTGGTGGAAAATGCTGCTGGTTATTGCCGTTGATAAGCTAAACCATGCGGTTAAACCGCGGCTGAAACTGCACTGAGGGTAAGTGGCAGGCGTATACTTGACCGCCGGCTTAAGGCACAATACGGCAACGTCCAAAACAACGATAACAAGCATAGTGTTGCCCATGACTAGCGAAACTCAATTTGTCCACCTGCGCATCCACAGCGACTTTTCCATGGTCGATGGTTTGTCGAAAATCGCGCCAATTTGCGAAGCGGTAGCCGACGCCGGTATGCCAGCGTTAGCATTAACGGATCAAATGAATTTTTGCGGGTTGGTTCAATATTACGGCGCTGCCCATCAACAAGGCCTTAAGCCGCTGATTGGCGTCGATTTGTGGGTGCGGGCCGATTACCCGGTTGATGAGACGTTTCGGTTAACCGCGCTGGCCTTAAATAACGCAGGTTACCAGCAGCTTATTCAATTGATTTCAAAAGCCTACTTACGGGGTCACGTTGCGGGTAAACCGGTTATCGAGAAGGACTGGTTAGCTGAACATAATGAAGGCATTCTGCTGTTATCCGGCGCCCGTGAAGGGGACGTTGGCCGTGCTTTGCTGAAACAGCATGACCAACAGCTGCAACAATGCCTGGCGTTTTATCAACAGTACTTCCCCGACCGTTATTATCTTGAATTAATCCGTACGGGTCGCCCGGATGAAGAAGACTATCTGCATAAGGCAGTTACCTTAGCCGGTCGGCAGCAGCTGCCGGTGGTAGCCACCAACGAAGTGGTCTTTCTTAACGAAAAGGAGTTTGAGGCTCACGAAATCCGTGTTGCGATTAATGATGGTTATCAGTTGGGCGATAAACGCAGGCCGAAAAAATACTCAGCTCAACAGTATCTGCGCAGCGCAGCAGAAATGCAGGAGTTGTTCGCTGATATTCCGGAAGCGTTACACAATACGGTCGAAATTGCTAAACGTTGCAATGTTACCGTACGCCTCGGTGAATATTTTTTACCCAAGTTTCCAACCGGCGACTTAACCACCGATCAGTTTTTAGTTAAAAAATCTGAGCAAGGGTTGGAGCAGCGGTTAGAGTTTTTGTTTCCTGATCCGGAACAACGGCAGCAGCAACGTGCTGCCTATGATGAACGCCTGCAAATCGAGCTGGACGTTATCAATAAAATGGGTTTCCCCGGTTACTTTCTTATTGTTATGGAATTTATTCAGTGGAGTAAAGACCATAATGTGCCGGTGGGGCCGGGGCGTGGATCCGGTGCCGGTTCATTGGTCGCCTACGCCTTAAAAATCACTGATCTGGACCCACTGGCATTTGATTTACTGTTCGAACGCTTTCTTAACCCCGAGCGGGTGTCGATGCCTGACTTTGATGTCGATTTTTGCATGGATCGCCGGGATGAAGTGATTGACCACGTGGCTGAGCTGTATGGCCGTGATGCTGTATCACAGATCATCACCTTCGGCACCATGGCCGCTAAAGCTTCTATCCGCGATGTGGGTCGTGTGTTAGGGCATCCCTATGGCTTTGTCGACAGCATTTCAAAGTTGATACCGGGTGATCCCGGCATGACATTAAAAAAAGCCTTTCAGCAGGTTCCGGAACTGCAGGACCGTTTTGACCAGGACGAAGAAGTTGAAGAGCTGATTCGCTTTGCCCGTATTCTGGAAGGGGTTACCCGGAACGCCGGTAAACATGCGGGCGGGGTGGTTATTTCGCCGACTAAAATAACCGACTTTTCGGCGCTTTATTGCGATGATGAAGGTAAAAACCCAGTCACTCAGTTTGACAAAAATGATGTTGAGTCAGCCGGTCTGGTTAAGTTTGACTTTCTGGGGCTGCGCACGCTGACTATCATCCAGTGGGCGCTGGATATGGTTAATCACCGACATCGTCGCGATGGTAAAGAACTGATCGACATTAACTCGATTCCACTGAATGATCCCAAATGCTTTAAAATATTAAAGCGCGCAGAAACTACCGCCGTATTTCAGCTTGAGTCGGCGGGTATGAAAAAACTGATTTTACGTTTATTGCCAGACAGCTTTGAAGACATCATTGCCCTGGTCGCCTTATTTCGACCGGGGCCACTGGAGTCGGGCATGGTGGATAACTTTATCGACCGTAAACACGGTCGGGAAGAAGTTTCGTATCCCGATGCAACCTATCAGCATGAGTGCTTAAAGCCGATTTTGGAACCCACCTATGGCGTTATCCTTTATCAGGAGCAGGTGATGCAGGTTGCACAAGTCATGGCGGGCTACTCGTTGGGGGCGGCTGACTTATTGCGCCGTGCTATGGGTAAGAAAAAACCCGAAGAAATGGCTAAGCAACGCGATATCTTTCGGCAGGGCGCAGCGAAAAACCAGATTGACCCCGAACTGGCGATGAAAATCTTTGATTTGGTGGAAAAGTTTGCCGGCTACGGTTTTAATAAATCCCACTCAGCAGCCTACGCTTTGGTTTCTTATCAAACCCTGTGGATGAAGACGCATTATCCGTCCGAATTCATGGCCGCCGTAATGTCGGCGGATATGGACAATACCGACAAGATTGTAACGCTGGCAGACGAATGTGAGCGCATGGGACTGAAATTATTGCCGCCCGATGTCAACAAAGGGGTTTACAAGTTTACGGTCGATGAAGAAGGCCGGGTCGTGTACGGTATTGGTGCCATAAAAGGTGTCGGCGAAGCACCGATTGAAACCATTGTCGAAGCGCGAACCGAGGGCGGCCAGTTCACAGATTTGTTCGATTTTTGTTGCCGGGTTGATCTGAAACGGCTGAACAAACGAGTCATGGAGCGCCTGATCCGTGGCGGAGCGATGGACGCTTTAGGTCCGCATCGGGCGACATTAATGGCCTCACTTGATAAAGCGATGCGCCAGGCAGAACAGCATCGACAAGCAGAAAGCATTGGTCAGAGTGATATGTTCGGTGTGCTAACAACCGATTCCGAGACCGTCGAAAATGAGTTTGTAAACATTCGTCCCTGGTCAGAAGCTGTTTGGCTGGAGGGCGAAAGGGAAACTCTGGGTTTATACTTAACCGGGCATCCGATAAATCGGTTCCGTAAAGAGTTACGCCACTATGTGGCCGGTTTTCTGGCGGATATTAACGAAACCCGCAAGAACGAACTGGTGGCGATTGCAGGATTGGTGATCGACGTTCGGGTTATTGTTAATAAGCGTGGGCAGCGTTTTGCTGTGGTCACCCTTGACGATAAAAGCGCACGAATGGATGTAATGCTTTATAGTAATGAGTACGATACATACCAGCATATTCTCGAAAAAGATCGAATTTTATGGGCAAAAGGGGAGGTACGATTTGATAACTTCTCTGGTGGTAATAGAATGGTCGCTCGTGAGGTGATGAGTATCGAGCAGGCGCGTGAAGGTTTTTTACGCCACCTCTCGATCACCATAACCGGTGAACAGCTGCAAAACGGTATGGCCGAAAAGCTTCAGCAAGAACTGCAGCCGTTTGCTGAAGGAACCTGTCCACTGATACTTCACTATCGTGGCGACAAAGCGAATGCGACGTTAACAGTCGGGTCTCAATGGTATGTCAGACCCTCTGACGAATTGATACATCACTTACAGGACCTGCTGGGAGAACAGTGGGTTGCTCTGGAGTTTTAAAGGAACGGGTAGCGAATGAGTCTTAAATTTTTGGATTTTGAACAACCAATCGCCGAACTAGAAGCACAAATCGAAGAATTAAAAAGTGTCGGCGAACGGGGTGAACTGGATATCAACATCGAAGAAGAAATCCAGCGCCTGACCACAAAAAGTCACGAGTTAACTGAAAAAATATTTTCAGAACTGGGTGCCTGGCAATCTGCCCAGTTGGCACGCCATCCGCTGCGCCCCTACACACTGGATTATATCCCTCATATTTTCACCGAATTTGATGAATTAGCGGGTGACCGGACTTATGCCAACGATGAAGCCATTGTCGGCGGCATCGCGCGTTTAAACGATCAGCCGGTGATGATCATTGGGCAACAAAAAGGGCGTGAAACGAAAGACAAAATTCGCCGTAACTTTGGTATGCCAAAACCCGAGGGTTATCGCAAAGCACTGCGCCTGATGGAAACCGCGGAACGCTTTAAAATGCCGATCCTCACCTTTATCGATACACCAGGAGCCTACCCGGGAATTGGTGCCGAGGAACGCGGTCAAAGTGAAGCCATCGCCCGTAATTTAAAAGTGATGTCCCGATTGGGCGTACCGGTTGTCTGCACCGTAATTGGTGAGGGCGGTTCCGGTGGTGCGCTGGCAATTGGCGTCGGCGATCGCGTTAATATGCTGCAATACAGTACTTATTCGGTTATTTCGCCTGAGGGTTGTGCCTCGATCCTGTGGAAAAGTGCCAGCAAGGCTCCGCTAGCCGCTGAGGCTATGGGAGTAACGGCACAGCGCAGCAAAGAGCTGGAACTGATTGATACGGTTATTGAAGAACCTTTAGGTGGTGCGCATCGAAATATTGAGCAAATGGCGCAGGATCTGAAACATCGCTTGATAACTGATCTGGACGAATTGAGCGGGCTGGAACGCAGTGAATTGCTGGACCGCCGATACCAAAAATTGATGTCTTTTGGCTATTGCTAAGCGTCGGCAATGAGTGATTTGTTGTATCAGCGTTTTCAGTCAGTGCTGGAAAGCCTGTCACTTAAGCCGCAACAACAAATTGTTATCGCGTTAGGTGGGGGCGCTGATTCGCAAGCGCTATTAGATTGCGCCATGCGTTTTCGCCGGCAGTATCCGCATTATCGCTATCTGGCCGTCCATTTAGATCACAGTTTTCATCCGGATTCTGCTGACTGGTCACAGACCATCGAAAAGGCAGTAACGGCGTACGCTGTCGATACGCTTTTTGAACCGCTTGCGGTGCAGTCGCTTAAAGGCCAGTCAAAAGAAGCGCAGGGGCGCGATAAACGCTATCAGCGGCTGCGAGAAATCAGTGACAGCGATGCGATTATCTTATTGGGCCAGCACCGCAACGATCAAATCGAAACCTTTATATTGCAGCTAAACCGCGGCAGCGGGCCTAAGGGCCTGTCGGCGATGGCCGAGATACACGACTGGTATCAGCAAAGACGCCTGGTCAGGCCCCTGTTATCGGTCAGTAAAGAACAAATCTATGACTATGCGCAGCAACACCAGCTGACCTGGATAGAAGACCAGACCAATTACGATACTCGTATCGAGCGAAATTTTTTAAGGCATCAGGTGGTGCCTTTGTTAGAGCAGCGCTGGCCACAGTTTGGTGACAGCGTTTTACGTTCGGCCCGACTTTGTGCAGAACAACAGCAGGTGCTGGAACAATTGCTTGATCGGCAGCTTGATCAGCAGCTGATTACTCATCCGCTACTGGGTAACGGCCTTGCGGTGGACAGTTTACGCTACCAGGATGAAATGATGCAGCGGGTCCTGCTGCGACGCTGGCTCGAGCAAAACCTGGCCGCACAGGCAAGTTTACCCAGCTACCAACAGCTCGAACAAATTCGCTTGCAGGCACTTCAAAGCCGGGCCGACAGCAAATTAACCGTTCACTGCACAGATTACCAGGTCAGGCTTTATCAGATGGCATTATGGCGTACCGAGCTGCCGCAGTCATTGCCGGCTCCGGTCAGGCCAACCGAGCCAGGCTGGTTGTCGTTACCACACCCCTGGGGCAAGCTTTATTTAAATGAAGCACTGTTAGCAGATTACTCAGTCGAGGTGAGTTCCGAATTGCCGATAGGTCAGCTGAAACATGCTAAGCGACAGGGTCGAAAAAGCATTCTTGACTGGTTAAAACAGGCCGGAGTACCGGCTTGGTTAAGACGCTCGGCACCGATTGTCAAAGTCAGTGAAGAGCTGTTTTGGCTGCCGACCGTTGGCTGGCTGCAACTGCCCGCACCGACTCAACCATCATTAACGCAACTGCGCTTGATTGAGCCATTGTGGTCAGGCGCAACCGATTGAACCGCAGTGCTGATTTTTTCCGCTTTGTTTGGCTTGATAAAGTCGCTGATCAGCTTCCTGCATTATTTGTTCAACGGGCATAAGGCTGTTAAGGCGCGCGGTGCCGGCACTGATGGTCAGATTGTACATTTGCAGTTCGGAACATGCTGCAAGTGCCAGACGTAGGCGTTGGTAGACTGTCTGGGCTTGGTATAAATCAGTATCTTCCATGACAATAACAAACTCGTCGCCACCAAAACGAAACACCTGGTCACTATCGCGCACGGCTTGTTTAATCAAATCGGCAAATGTTCGTAAAATATCGTCGCCTTGTTGGTGGCCGTATTCGTCATTAACGTCTTTAAAACCATCTAAATCCAGCATCATGACACAGTGTGAGCGTTCCTGATCGCGCCGTTGTTTAATGTGTAAGTGAGTGAGGATCTCATCCAGCAAAGCACGGTTTCCCAGACCCGTTAAGTGGTCACGAACGGCTTGTCGGTGCAAGCGTGAAAAGTCCATTGCGTTGCGCAAAGGAAAGGTCAGCTCACGATGAAATTGCTCAAGACGGACCTTTTGAGGTAACGTTAATGGGCGCTTTAAACTATAAACTAGCTGTCCGAGAAACGTTTTGTCTGCGTACAGCATAACCACGTGTTGATAATCGTTGTCGTGGTACTCGCCAAATAAATTAAAGATTTGATCGTCTGAGACAAACTGCAGGGCGTCAATTGTGACCCTGCTGCGAATAAACTCGGCGTAAATGGACAACAGTTGGTTACTGTCCAGTGTTGTCTGCAGGGCATCGGCCAGACTGCTGGACTGGGAAAGATCACGACTTAACGTCAGTTGACTGACCTGCGACTGAGAGCGGAAGCTTTGGCCCGTTTTAATCACAGGTGCCGATTTATTTTTTCCGAAAGCGACTTTTGCAAGCATTTTGTTGGTCCTGAACGTGGCTAATTGTAAAGTTACCGAATACACTTACAAAAATCGTGCCATAACCATAAAGTATATATTAAACAGAGGTTTAACAAATAAATGTCATCCCGGGTTTGAGGGTGTTATTATTTTGACGGTAATTATTTGCCGGTTACGCAAAACAGGGAGAGAATGATGTACGGTACTTTCACCAACTTGCTTTTATTGCTCGGCGTCGCCGTTGTCTTAGTCTGGGCATTTCGACGCATTAAGCTACCGGCTATCCTGGCCTATTTGTGTGCAGGAATTATCGCGGGCCCCCACGTTATGGGCTGGATAGCTGACCCTGATGAGTACCACCTGATTGCTGAACTGGGTATTGTGCTGCTGTTGTTTTCCCTTGGGCTGGAATTCTCATTACCCAAAATGATCGCGATGCGGCGCTGGGTTTTTGGCCTGGGTGCAGCGCAAGTGCTGGGCTCTTTGTTGGTGTTTTTAGTGGTCAGCTTTTTAGTTCTTGGCAATTGGGCCGCCGCGCTAGCCGTGGCTGGTGCACTGGCATTGTCGAGTACTGCGGTGGTGATAAAGCAACTAACGGAAAGTTCGCAGACAGCTACCCGGCGTGGCCAAATGACCGTTGCTGTCTTGTTATTCCAGGATATCGCCGTCGTTCCCCTGTTGATCATAATTCCATTATTAGCCGGCAATGGTGACGGCAATATCGCTTACAGCCTATTAATGGCACTGGTAAAAGGCGCCGCTGTGATTGCCGTATTAATGGCGGTGGGTAAATGGGTATTACCTTATGTGTTTGGTGAAATTGCGAAGCAGCGCACTGATGAGTTGTTTGTGTTGGCAACCCTGCTGGTCGCGTTAGTCGCTGGTGGTTTGACTCATATGTTTGGCTTGTCGATGGCGTTGGGTGCATTTTTAGCCGGTATGATGCTGGGCGAAAGCAAATACAAGCATCAACTGGAAGCCGATATCCGGCCATTCCGTGACATATTGATGGGCCTGTTTTTTACTACCGTCGGAATGCAATTAGCGCTGAATATCTTTGTTCAGTCACTACACTGGGTGGTATTGATCGTAGTGGCGATGGCGGCTACCAAGCTGATGATTATCCGCTACGTAGCCAAACTCATGAAAGAACGGGACCGGGATGCCTGGGGCAGCTCTATTTCGCTGTTTCAAATGGGCGAGTTCGGCTTTGTAATAGTTTCTCTGGCTGGCACCTACAACCTGCTGAGCGCCGAAGTGGCATCAGTGTTGGTTGGTGTTGGCGTGCTGAGTATGGCAATCACACCGCTGGTGATCGAAAAGCTGCAACCGCTGGTCTCATTTATGGTGAAAGAACCCGACTCCTCATCGGACATCGAACAGCATTTGCAACAGCAGGGGAGTAGCGAAGAAGACAGCCCGGTTTTAATTTGCGGTTTTGGCCGGGTGGGTCAAACCATCAGCCGCTTTCTGGACGTCGAGGGCATCCGCCATCGCGCCGTTGATAATGATCCGCTGCGGGTGCAGGAGGCTGCTGCCGGGGGAGCGCCGGTGTTCTTCGGTGATAGCGCGAAACGCGACATTCTGCGGGCTGTAGGTGCTGCCCGGGCTTCGCTGATTATCATCAGCTTTGCTGATGATCTGCGCGCTGCCGAGGTGCTTAGACAAATTCGTGAGATGAATCCTGATGTCTACGTTATTGTCCGCAGCCGCGATGATCTCAATCTTGACGTACTGCACAATGCAGGGGCATCACAGGTGGTGCCGGATACACTGGAAGCCAGTTTAATGTTGATCTCCCATGTGATGAGCCGCAGTGGTATTCCGATTCGTCGTATTTTGGCGCGACTGGATCAGGAACGCAGCAATCATTATGGTGATATGCACGGCTTTTTCCCGGGGTCGAGCACGACCTTAGATGCAGAAACCGCCGATAAACTGCAGTTATTGCACGCGGTTAACCTGCCGGAGCGGGCCTGGGCGGTGGGTAAAACTCTGGACCAACTCAATTGGGAACAGTTTCACGTCAAACTAAAGGCATTACGACGCGATGACGTCGAAATTGCTGAACCAACCAGTGATATCGAACTGCGTGCTGATGATATTCTTCTGTTGAGTGGCAAACCACGCCATGTTGAAGCAACAGAGTCCTGGTTGTTAAAAGGATAGGCTCTTTGTAATAGTCGGTTACAACTTAGCCGGTAAAAATCATAGTTCGCAACAGTTAAGGTCTAACAATTTACCGCTATTCGATAGATAATAGCATTATTGTAAATCGATCCACTGTGAGCGAACTGTGATGAACATTAAAAAACGCGCCTTTATACCACCCCTCATTATTATTGCAGCGATTGGACTGGCCGTGTTGGCCAGCATGACCTCAGAGCCTCCCAAAACCCGCGAGCAGGAAAAGCTTGCGGCCATGGTTGAAGTACATCAGGTACAGCCGCGTGACATGACGTTTTTGGTTGACTCGCAAGGCACGGTCAGACCGCGGCATTCAACCACCTTACTGGCCGAAGTGAGCGGCCAGATTATCGAGGTATCGGATAAATACAATGCCGGCGGTTTTTTCAAAAAGGGCGAAATGCTGCTGCAGATCGATCCGTCAGATTACGAAGTTGCAGTGCAACAGGCCCATTCACAACTGTTGCAGGCACAGGCTACCCTGGCAGAAGAAAAAGCTCGGGCAAAAGTGGCCGAAGAGGAATGGTCACAATTCACCGATGGTGAGGCTCCGGCACTGGGCTTACGTAAGCCGCAGCTGGCTAGTGCACTTGCCGCGTTAGAGTCTGCTGAAGCCAATTTAGCGATGGCCGAACGCAACCTGCAACGCACGACGATTAAGGCCCCCTACGACAGTTTGCTGAGTAATAAACAGGGCGATCTGGGCCAATTTGTCGGTGCGGGTGCACAAATTGCGACCTTATTGGGTACCGAACTCGGCGAAGTGCGATTACCACTGAGCGACCTGGACGTGACTTACCTTAATCTGCCCGAACAAAACTCCGCCCAACCAAAAGTTTTACTGCAATCTCAGGTTTCCGGCGTTGATGCGCAGTGGAGCGGTCGTCTGGTTCGCACCGAGGGCGTGTTAGACGACGCCAGCCGGGTTATCTATGGTGTAGCAGAAATCCCGGACCCTTATAACTTAGAAAAACAAACGCATCCTGAGCCGCTGCGTTTTGGTCGATTTGTGCAAGCCCAAATCGAAGGTCAGAAAGTCAGCCAAGTGATGAAAGTACCTACTTATGCGATAAATAACGACGGCACCGTTTGGGTTGTAGGCGACAACAGGCAATTACAGAAAAAAAACATTGAGGTGATTCGTACTCAGGAAAATACCAGTATCGTTAGCTCAGGTCTGGAGAAAGGCGACCGGGTGGTGCTGACACAACTGAAAAATGCGCTTAACGGTATGAAAGTGCGCTTGCAGGGAGATCCCCTTCCTAAGCAAATGGAAGAAGCGACGGCAAAAACCGAAACACATGAAGCGCAGAGCGAGTAAAAATTATGTCCAACGAAAAACAAAAAGGAATCATAGCTTGGTTTGCTAATAATCCGGTAGCGGCCAACTTGTTGATGATTGTTATCCTGGTTGCCGGTGTGATGTCGATATTTTCGGTGCGCAAACAAATGTTCCCGGAAATCGAAATGAACGTTATCAGCATTCAGGTGCCTTTTCCTGGCGCCGCGCCTCAAGAGGTTGAGCAAGGCGTTATCATGTTGATTGAAGACGCCATCGAGGACGTTGACGGAATTGAGGAAATGACCTCCAGATCCCGTGAGGGTGTTGGTAGCGTGACACTCGAGGTCGAACCTGATTACGAAGTTCAGGTGGTCATGGACGAAGTAAAGATGCTGGTCGATGCCATTCCAAACTTTCCACAACAGATTGAAAAACCCAACATCTATCGGGTGCGGCCTAACCGCGACGTTATCTGGGTTTCGGTATTTGGTGATGCCACCGAGCGAACCCGAAAAGAACTGGCAAAAAGTGTTCGCGATGAATTGAAAACAGTTGGCGGTATCACCAAAGTCGAAGTCGTCGGCGACCGTGATTACGAAATTGCCATTGAAATTTCGCAACAAGATTTAGAACGTTATGGTTTAACGTTCCAGCAGATCGTCAATGCGGTGCGTGGTACCTCCATTGATGTGGCCGGGGGTTCGATAAAAACCCCGAACGGCGATATATTGTTGCGGGCTAATAATCAGGCTTATAAAGGCAGAGAATTTGAAAAAATTGTTTTGATCAGCCGCCCTGACGGTACTCGTCTAACGTTAGGCGATATTGCTACCGTTCAGGATGGCTTTGTTGAAACCGAAGCCTTTACCCGTTTTGATGGCAAACCGGCCACTTTTGTGCGGATTAATTCGGTTGGCGATCAGAATGATTTAAAAATAGCTGAATACGTTAAAAACTACGTTAAACGCAAGCAGGCAGAGCTGCCTGATCAGATCCAACTGGCTTTTTGGGGCGACTCGTCTTACTACCTGCAGGGGCGCCTTGATTTAATGCTGAATAACATGTGGATCGGTGGCTTACTGGTCTTTTTGATGTTATCGCTGTTTTTGCAGTTACGGTTGGCTTTTTGGGTCATGCTGGGTATTCCGGTTTGTTTTCTCGGTACCTTATCGATGATGCCGCTGCCCATGTTCGACATCTCCGTTAATATGATTTCGTTGTTTGGCTTTATACTGGTGCTGGGGATAGTGGTGGATGACGCCATTGTTATTGGTGAAAGTGCCTACACCGAAATCGAAGAGAAAGGCCAGAGTGTTGATAATGTGGTTGCCGGCGCTAAACGGGTTGCCATACCGGCAACTTTTGGTGTGCTGACCACCATGGTCGCTTTTCTTCCTATGCTGATGGTTGAAGGGGGTATGGGAGCCATCTGGGAGTCTATCGCCTATGTGGTGATTCTGGCCCTGGCGTTCTCACTGGTTGAATCGAAATGGATTTTACCGGCTCATATCGCGCAAATGAAATACTCCAAAGCGCAAGGCGAAAAAACTAATGCTTTTCAACGCTTCCGCAACCGTATTGCCAGTGGTATTCAACGCTTTGTTGCAAATTACTATCGGCCCTTTCTGAAAAAGTGTTTGCATTACCGCTATACCACCATAGCCAGTTTTGTCGCTCTGATGATACTGATGATTGGTTTACTGAGTGGTGGCATTGTGCGCTGGGTATTTTTTCCGGATATTCCCAGCGACTTTATTCAGGCCCGGGTCGAAATGCAATCGGGTAGCTCAGAGGAACGCACCATAGAGGTGCTCAGCAGTGTCGCGGGGGCATTGGGAACGGTCGATAAAACCGTTGAGGCCGAGGAAGGTCGGAGTGTCGTTCGTCACACCAATATCTGGATGAATGGAACCGAGAGCGGAACCGTGTTTGCCGAATTGGAAAAAGGTGAAGACCGCAATATCGATGGCTATGAAATCGTTAACCAATGGCGTGAAGCCGTGCCGGAGCTTGCCGGCGTTCGCAGCGTTAATTTCCGCGGAGGAATTGGCGGTGGCGGCGGCTTTGATCTCGAGTTCCAGTTAGTTGGCGATGACCTTGCTGACTTAAGAGCCGTTGCCGATGAACTGAAAACAGTGCTGGCCGGTTACGACGGGGTGTTTGATATTGAAGATACCTTTGGTGATGGCAAGGACGAGATTTTACTGCAGACTAAGCCATTGGCTGAAGCGATGGGGATTAATCTTGCAGAGCTGGCTACTCAGGTTCGCTACGCGTTTTACGGCGCTGAAGCACAGCGGATCCAGCGTGGTGACGAAGAAATTAAAGTGATGGTTCGTTATCCGGAAGAGCAGCGGCAGTCTGTCGGTAATCTGCAGGATATGAAGTTACGCACGGCTGACGGAGCCGAGATTCCTTTTACCGAATTAGCGGATATCGAATTTTCAGAAGGTTACTCGACAATCACTCGTATCGACCGCGAACGATCGGTTAACGTTAGGGCCCGAGTTGACAAAGATAAGGTTGAACCGTTCCGGGTCGTTAAAGAGGTTCGGGAGGATAAGATAAAATCGATTCTGGATCAGTACCCGAGTGTTGACTTTAAGCTTCAGGGGGCCACCCAGGATGAAGCTGAGGCAACCAGCTCGCTGGCGCTTGGTGGTTTACTAGCGATGTTAGCGGTTTATGCTTTGATGGCTATTCCGCTGAAATCGTACAGTCAGCCACTGATCATCATGTCAGTTATTCCCTTTGGTATGATTGGCGCCGTGCTCGGTCACTGGTTCCTTGGCATGCCGGTGAGTATTCTCAGCCTGTTTGGCATCATTGCGCTGTCGGGAGTTGTAGTAAATGACAGTCTGGTTATGGTTGATTACGTCAATAAAGCTCGGGCTAACGGCACCGATTTGCGGCATGCGGTATTAGATGCCGGTTGTCGACGGTTCCGTGCGATCACCTTAACGTCACTGACGACTTTCTTTGGCTTATTACCGATTGTGTTAGAGAAAAGTTTACAGGCGCAGCTGGTGATACCGATGGCAATTTCGCTGGCTTTTGGGATCATCTTCGCGACCGTGATAACGCTCTTGTTGATCCCGTGTTTGTATCTGGTTCTGTCGGATACAAAGCGCGGAGTCAGAACACTATTATCCTGGTATGGCTTGATGGAGCCGCCGCCGGCAAAAGATATGACGACCGAAGAGGCGTTAGAGAACTACTAAGCCTTTGTTAAGAAAAAGCCGTATGAGAATGCGGCTTTTTTTTTACTTTATCGTGTCATAATTTGTTAATATCGAGCGACTAAACTGATAAAAAACATTAAGGAAACAGCGTAATGCTGCTCTCATTGTTCGATTTTATCGCTCTACTGTTCTTCTTCTTTTCCTGGATTGGCTATTCGCTATTTGCCCACAAACGGGCGAAAACCACGCATTCGTTGTCGAGTATTCTGTGTAGCCTGCGAATTGACTGGATGCAGACCGTTATGGAAAAAGACCATCAAATTGCCGATGCAGCGCTTATTGGTAATGTTGAGCGAACGGTAACTTTTTTTGCCTCTTCCACCGTGCTGGTATTAGCTGGTGTGATCACAGTACTGGCGCATGCTGAAGAAGTTGTGCAGGTATTAGCAAAATTGCCTTTGGCACCAGGCACCAGTGCCATCATGGTGCAGTTTCAGCTGGCCTTATTAGCGCTCATTTTCATCTATGCGTTTTTTAAATTCACCTGGTCCATCCGGCAGTTTGGTTTCGTATCCGTACTGCTCGGAGCTTCAGTTAAATACCAACAACAGAACCTCAGTAAAGAGGACAAGGATCGCTTTGCTCATCATGCCGCCAAAGTGCTTGATCAATCCGGACACGAATACAATAAAGGGCTAAGAACTTACTATTTTGCGCTGGCTTATCTGACCTGGTTTTTACATCCGGTGGCCTTAGTGATTGCCAGCAGTATTGTGGTTTTTATTTTATACCGGCGTGAATACAACTCGCGGGTACTCCGTGATTTGTTAGCGACCCATGGTTTTGTGCCGGGCAAAAAATAAGAGGGATTAAGTGTGCAAAAAGTATTTGATGATTTTCTCAGCTGGACCTGTGAAAACCCCTGGGGTAGCAACGAACAATTAAGTAAACGCTTAAACAACGGCACCCAGTTGACAGTCTGGGACAGCGGTATACTGTTGGTTGAACCGGAGCAAAGCAGTGATAAAGATATTGTGATCTCCTGTGCCGTGCACGGTAACGAAACGGCGCCTATAGAAATATGTCGCGATATTATTCAGGACATTATTGCAGAACAGCAAGCGGTTAAACATCGCACGTTATTTATTATTGCCAACCCGGCGTCGATTAACGTGGGCCGTCGTTTTGTCGAGGAAAACATGAACCGGCTGTTCAGCGGTGCTCACAGCGTGGGTTCGGCGACAAACCCTGAACGCCGCAGAGCGGCGCAAATAGAAGGTTACGTAAAACGGTTTTTCAACCAGGCTGCGGACGGCGAAAGGCGGCGTTATCATTACGATTTACATACCGCAATACGTGACTCAAAGCGGGAAAAGTTTGCCGTTTACCCGTTTACTCATGGCCAACCTCACAGTAAAGAGCAACTGCAGTTTTTGTCAGCTTGCGGTGTTGATACGGTTTTGCTTAACCAGGCCCCGACAACGACTTTTTCCTATTTTACTGCTCATCAATTCAGTGCCCACGGATTTACCGTCGAATTAGGTAAAGTCAGGCCATTTGGAGAAAACAACCGGGATAACTTTGCTGCGGCAGAAACCGCATTGCGTCAATTGATTGGTCTGGCCGAGCCGGAGTTGCCAGCATTTAACCCTGAGCAGTACGTTATTTTTAGAGAAGCTCAGACCATTAACCGCGAAAGTGAAAATTTTCAGCTAAATTTTGATGACGATGTCGCTAACTTTACCTCCTTTGCAAAAGGGGACGTGCTGGCCATCGAAGAAGGTGAGAAAATTCGGGCACAACACGACGAGGAACACATTATATTTCCTAATGCTCATGTCGCACTGGGACAAAGGGCCCTGTTAACTGTGGTTCGGGTACCAACGCAGTCACTTGATTTGACCTGACAGCAAAAGTAACAATCAATACTGTTTGTTTCTATTTACACTCAGCCCCGTATTATTCGGGGGTGAGTCATTTGCATCACACTTTACGTAAAGGTAAAGTAGCCGCAAATTTCCACTCTGCTAACAACCGGAAGAGAAGGTTATGGCCAAGGATAAAAAACACAACACAGAAATTGTGACCAAGCCCAAGTGGTTTGATAAAGAATCGGTCACAATTCCGATGCTGCAAATCTTAAAAGAAGATGGCAGTTTTCATAAAGACGCCGACATGCCGGCTTACGATAAAGAACTGATCGTTAAAATCCACGATACCATGCAATTTATCCGGATTCTTGACGAGCGCATGATTGCAGCGCAGCGGCAGGGGCGTATCAGCTTTTACCTGGCTTCACGCGGCGAAGAAGCAGAAAGTGTGGCTTCGGCAGCAGCCCTCGATGCGGGCGATATGATCATGGGTCAGTATCGTGAGCAAGGCGCACTGGCCTACCGCGGTTTTACCGTTGAACAGTTTATGAACCAGCTGTTTTCCAACGAAAAAGACCTGGGCAAAGGCCGCCAAATGCCGGTTCACTACGGCAGCGCGGAGTTAAACTTTATGACCATTTCGTCGCCACTGGGAACACAAATTCCGCAGGCGACAGGCTATGCCTTTGGCCAGAAAATGGATAAAACCGAAAAATGTACTATTTGCTACTTTGGCGAAGGTGCTGCGTCCGAAGGTGACTTCCATGCCGCCCTGAATATGGCGTCGGTATATAAAGTTCCGGTCATCTTTTTCTGTCGTAACAATGGTTACGCCATCTCGACACCGGCGCAGGGTGAACAATATGGTGGTGACGGTATCGCACCACGCGGTATTGGTTATGGTATGAAGACCATCCGGGTTGACGGTAATGATGTATTTGCTGTGCTCAAAGCGACGCAGGAAGCACGTCGCCTGGCCGTGGAAGAGAATGAACCGGTGTTAATCGAAGCCATGTCGTATCGCATGTCAGGCCATTCAACGTCGGATGATCCAACGGGCTACCGTACCCGCGACGAAGAATCTGACTGGCAGGCTAAAGATCCGCTGGATCGTCTGCAAAAATGGATGACGAACGAAGGCTGGCTGGATAAAGAGCACGTTGAAGAGCATCACGCCGAAGTTAAAGCCAACGTTCTGGCGGCCTTAAAAGAGTCTGAAAAAGTTCCGGTCCCGCACATTGATGAATTGATTAACGATGTCTATGACCAACCGACTGACCTGCTGAAAGAGCAGTTAGACGAGTTAAAAGAACACATTCGTAAATATCCGGATGCTTACAGCAAAACGTCAGGGAGAATGGACTAATGGCTAAAATGAATTTACTACAAGCCATCAACAGCGCATTAGACCTGGCGATGGCCAAGCACGACAACGTGTACAGTTTTGGTGAAGATACCGGCGGCTTTGGCGGTGTATTCCGCGCAACCTCTGGTTTAACCGAAAAGTACGGCAGACATCGCAACTTTAATACCCCCTTGGTTGAACAAGGCATTATTGGTTTTGCCAACGGCCTTGCTTCGCAGGGTAGCTACGCGGTGGCCGAAATTCAGTTTGGCGATTACATCTTTCCGGCGTTTGATCAAATTGTAAACGAAACGGCCAAGTTCCGTTATCGCTCAGGTAATGAGTTTAATGTCGGTGGATTAACCATTCGTACCCCATACGGGGGTGGTATTGCTGGTGGGCATTACCACTCGCAGTCACCCGAAGCGTATTTCGCGCATACCCCCGGAATTAAAATTGTAACGCCGCGTAACCCATACGAAGCAAAAGGTTTACTGCTGAGCGCAATTTTTGATAAAAACCCAGTCCTGTTCATGGAACCTAAGCGTCTGTATCGCGCCTCGACGGGCGAAGTTCCGGAAGAAGAATACACCATTCCGCTGGGCAAAGCCGAGGTGGTCAAAGAAGGTAACGATATTACCGTTCTGGGCTGGGGTGCGCAGATGGAAATGACCGAGAAAGCGGTCAAGCAAGCCGAAGAAGACGGTGTTTCATGCGAAGTCATCGACTTACGCACAATTTCGCCGTGGGACGTTGAAACTGTCACCCAGTCAGTTTTAAAAACCGGTCGTTTGGTGATCAGTCAGGAAGCGCCGATTACCGGCGGTTTTGCCAGCGAAATAGCGGCAACGGTTCAGGACAAGTGCTTCTTATACCTGGAGTCGCCGATTGCCCGAGTCAGTGGTATCGACGTTCCGTATCCGCTATGTCATGAAAAAGAATACATGGCGGATCATTTAAAAATTTATGAAGCGATCAAACGCTCAATGAATTACTAAGGACCCATCGACATGAGTAAAGATTTTATTCTGCCCGATATCGGCGAAGGGATCGTAGAGTGCGAAATCGTTGAGTGGCTGGTTGCCGAAGGCGATCAGGTGAAAGAAGATCAGCCGGTAGTCGAGGTTATGACCGATAAAGCCATGGTTGAAATCCCGGCAAAAGACGATGGCGTAGTAGAAAAACTCTATTACCAAAAAGGTGATATTGCTAAAGTACACGAGCCCTTGTTTGCAATTAAGCCCGCTGATGGCTCTTCGGATGAAGACGCAGCTCGCGTCCCTGACGCGAGTGAAGAAGCACCAGAAAAGCCCACAGGTTCCGCCAACAGCACAAGCGCTGCTGACAGCGCTGACACCACCGATTTCATTCTGCCTGATATTGGTGAAGGTATTGTTGAATGTGAAATCGTTGCATGGCTGGTGTCAGAAGGCGACGAAGTGAAAGAGGATCAGCCGGTTGTTGAAGTCATGACAGACAAAGCAACGGTTGAGATACCGGCTAAAGACGACGGTAAAGTGGTTAAGTTGTATCACAAAAAAGGTGATATTGCCGAAGTGCACAAGCCGTTGTTCGCTTTGCAGCCAGCCGCTGGTACCTCGTCGGCAGCGAGCAAAGAGGACACCTCGGCTAAACAAGCTGCTGCTTCTGACCCGGCTGGTACCTCCGATGCGAATAACAAGGCAGAAGCCGAACCACCAGCGAAAGCCCGTCAGGGCAAAGCGGTTGCCAGCCCGGCGGTGCGTCGTCTGGCTCGCGAAAACGACATTAACATTGCAGAGGTCGATGGTTCCGGCAAAAAAGGGCGCGTGCTTAAGCAAGACATTAACGATTTTGTGTCCGCTGACTCCGGCTCGCAAGCTGAAGTCGCCCGTGCCCCCGACACAAGCCAGAAAGCCGGTGGTACGCGTACCGAAGCGATTCGTGGCGTCAGAGCGGCAATGGCGAAACAGATGATGAAATCGGTCAGTACAATACCGCATTTCACCTACGCCGATGAATTTGATGTTACCGACTTAATTGCACTGCGTGAAAAGCTGAAAGAACAATACAAAGAGAAGGGCATTCGGTTAACCGTCATGCCGTTCTTTATCAAGGCTTTGTCACTGGCGATGACAGAATTTCCGGTGATGAATTCACAAGTGAATGAAGACTGTACTGAAATCACCTACTTTGACGATCACAACATTGGCATGGCTGTTGATACCAAAATTGGTTTGTTAGTACCTAACGTAAAACAGGTACAAAACAAAAGCATTATTGATGTGGCTAATGAAGTAACGCGTCTGACTCAAGCATCGCGGGAAGGCAAGTTGCCTCAGGCTGATATGAAGCAAGGTACCATCAGTATCTCCAACATTGGGGTTATTGGCGGCACAGTAGCAACGCCGATTATCAATAAGCCGGAAGCAGCTATTGTTGCCTTAGGCAAAGTGCAGGAACTGCCACGCTTTGACGCCAATGGCAATGTGGTTGCACGTAAGATCATGACCGTAAGCTGGTCCGGCGATCACCGCATCATCGATGGTGGCACCATTGCCCGCTTTAACAAACGCTGGCAGGAGTTCCTCGAAGATCCCATCAGCATGTTAGTGAATATGGTGTAAGTTGCGTCCTTGACGCAACTTTTA